>DKIT01000095.1 GCA_002454415.1 Sphingobacterium sp. UBA6711 | reverse complement strand
AGAAAGGCAGAAGTTGGTCAGGTATTGGCCGGATAGTGGTCGACTATAGCTTGACACAAGAAACACACAAGATCGACTATAGTGCCACCCAAGGTTCACCCTTGCTAAGCCCTTGTTATGCACAAGGTCGACTAAAGGATTGCACAAGGTCCACACAACAAAAGAAAAATTTTGGGCAGGTGGAAGATGCTGAACTGCCTCATGGAGCGGAATTGAAACAATCTGTTTTGGGGTGTTTTAAGACAGTCTGTGGGGTTTTGGGGGTTCGAGCCAATACTTTGATTGATTCGGTAGAGCTCATCGCTCAGCGGTACTTAAATCGCTTTTCATTCGTTACAGATAATAAGCGCACATATCGCATGGTTTTGACATGTTTATGTTTAGTTTTCCAATCATCTAAGTATTTTTTTGAGGTATTGAAGAGTATCAGAGCTCTTGCTTTATTAGCTCTTATGGTTTCTATGTTTAGTTTATCGGCTCAGACGCCCCGCAAGGACAGCGGGGCCGATGGGCTATCTCAGATCCGGGCTTTAAAGGTTGGCGACGAAATTCCTCAATTGCTATGGGATACCCCACTTGATGTGATTAATAATCCCAACGGTCAAAAAACAATAAAGCTCAGCGATTATCGTAATAAGAGGTTGATCATATTGGATTTTTGGGCCTCATGGTGTGGCAGCTGTATAGAGAGTATGGAGCATGTGAGATCGTTAGAAGCTAGATATAAAGATAATACGGTATTCCTGAAAGTGAATAGTTTAAGTTCCAAAGATTCACATGAACGGATTGTAAAAGTCTTTGAAAAATTTAAGTCAAGGACGAATGTTGAACTATCTAAAATGGAATATATTTTTAGAGATTCGGTTCTTGAAAGATTTTTTGCACATGTTTCTATTCCACATATAGTATGGATCTACGATGGTAAATATATTGGAAGTACCTATGCGCAAGGGCTTACTTCTGACGCAATTGACCAGGTGTTACATGACAAACCGNNACTAAAAAATGATAGAATTGGATTTCAGGTAAACATCCCGCTCAGGGAGCAGATCGATCTGCATCAAGCTGCAAATCCTGTCGTAGAAGAGATATTTACGGGATATATCGATGGCTTAGACCCTGACTATGGTACCTTCCACAAAAATGATAAGACGTACCTCTATCGAACCGTAAACATACCGCTCAAACAGCTTTATGTCAACGCATTTTCGTCTCTTTTTCGTGATGTGCCAAGTTGGGCGATTAGCGTTGATTCAACAATAGCTAATCCCGTATATAAAGCACTTAATAACCTTGCGCTTCGTAATGATGCCTTTTGTTTTGAAGTATCTTCATCGGATACGCTTACCAATGAAGATATTCTCCAAAGGTTACGTTATTGTCTTCTAGCGAATTTCAAGGTGGCTCCAATAAGGACAATAGAGAAAGCTTCTTATTGGCAACTCGAAGTCGTGGATGAAAAAAAGATAAATGAATCTGTTCGCTTCTTCAATAAAAAAGGCAATAATAAGTACATCACATTTGAAGAATTGAAGTCAAAAATATATTCGCGCTTTCAACTGCCAATAAATGATCTGACAACTGTAAAATCAAACCTTTTTGAAATAGAGGTACCAAAGAAACTTGACTGGGCTGATATAAAATCTATTCAGGGTTTTCTTGTCACAAAAGGTATCCAGTTAAAAAGAGTTGAAAAGGACATTCCCACCATTACATTTAAAAAACCATGATCAGCACGATGAAAAATAGCATTATATTATTGGTATTAAATCTTCTCTGCCTTCTGTGTTATGGTCAGCTGCAAAAAGGAAGAGTATATGATCAGACAACAGGGAAAGGAATTGCAGGGGTAACGATAACCTCAAAGTCCACACAAAAAAAAATTAAGACAAGCTCGGGCGGAGAATTTGAAATCCGAACTATTACTTCCCCTGATTCCCTATATTTTCATTTTATCGGATATAAAGACAGGATGGTTTTTGTAGATGGCTCAGATAGCCGCCTGTCCATTGGCTTGGATGCCATATCGATAGCGTGCGAAGAAGTCCAGGTGCAGCCGGGATACCAGACGTTAAGGGCGGATCAGCTTTCGGGATCGGCTCAGGTCCTCAGTGAGTCGCAGCTTAACCAAAATGTGGGCAGCAATATTTTGGACAGGCTTAATCACGTTGCCAACGCGGTATTCTTTGATAACCAGTTGCAGGCATCGGATAATCAAAAGCTGAATTTTTCAATTCGGGGACTCAGTACCATTGATGGGGTCAGGGATCCGCTGATTGTATTGGATGGTTTTATCTATGAAGGTACGATACAGAATATAGATCCCAATAATATTGAAAGCATTACGATTCTCAAAGATGCGGCGGCAAGTGCGATTTGGGGAGCACGCGCTGGTAACGGAGTACTGGTTATTAAAAGTAAAAGTGCAAAGGGCACTGATGGGCTTATAAATGTAACTTTTAGCAAATCAATTCAATTTGCGCAAAAACCTGATCTCTATGATGTATATCAAATGCCGGCAGGGGAGTTTATTGAGATAGAGAAAATGCTTTTCAATAAGGGATATTACGATCGCAATATAAAGCGCTCACCTTTTAATGCGCTTACACCAGTGGTCAGCCTGCTCCAGAAACATAAGACAGGAAAGATAGACAGCGAATTGCTTGACCAGCGTTTGACAATGCTTAAAAATATAGATAGTCGAAGCGACTACATGAAATATTTCATGGAGCATCCCCTATTGGACCAATATGCATTGTCGCTGGCAAACGGTACTGAAAAAAATAAATTTCATTTGGCGGTAGGGTATACCTATGATAAAAATCAATATGGCGCGAAAAACAGCAAGGTCAATATTGATTTTAACGACCGTATTATGCTCTTGCCCAAGCTTCATCTTGATATAGGATTTAAGTACACCAATGTAAATAATCATGCTGGCAAACCGGCCTTTGAGGGGTTTAGATACCGAAATGTGCGAACGCCCTATATGGATTTGGTCGATGAAAATGGAAATGGCCTGCCTATTGAAACCACATATGATAAAATATACACGGACAATTACCTGCCGGGTAAACTTCTGTCGTGGAATTATATACCCTATGAAGATTATAAACATATTGAAAATAGAACTTCATTAAATGAATACATTGGTCATGCGCAGCTATCGTATAAGGTATTGCCTTTCCTAGACTTGGTGATGTCTTATCAGATTCAGAATCAGGCTTCATCAGATAATGTACGGAATGGTATAGAAAGTTATTATACCCGGTCGCTGATAAACTCTTATGCAAACTATGATGAAACTACAGACCGAATGAATTATCCCATTCCTATGGGAGATATTTTGTTGAAAAATGTAGCAAAAATCAGGTCGTATAATTGGAGGGGGCAAATCAACGTCAATAAGGTTTGGGAAAAGTTCGAACTTTCAGGTATCGTCGGAGCCGAAGTTAGAGAAAGCAAAGCGGATGGGGAGTCTAGTACGCTTTANNCGATAGGGATTAATTATAGCACGAGCATAATTCCCGGTAAACCTGAATTGTTGAGTACAGTAAATAGATTTGTGTCTGTATACAGCAATTGGAATGTAGAATATAATAAAAGGGTGGGGGCAACCGCTAGCGTAAGACGAGATGCCGCAAATGTTTTCGGTGTGGCTGCCAATGACAAATGGTCTCCTTTTTGGTCTATGGGTACTTATGTTTATTTACCTGAACAATGGAATAAACTTGTTGGAGCGGATCGTTTAAAATTGCGCGTTTCGTACGGATCTAGCGGTAATGTGGACCTCCGAAAAACGGCCCTGCCCGTAGCTTCATCGATGCAGTTTAATTATTCACCTTATAGCGGATTGATAATATCGCAGTTGAATGATCCTTATCTGCGATGGGAAAAGATCAAAACCTTTAATGTGGGATTGGACCTTTCATTTTTTAATGATCGCATCCGCGGTTCTATCGATCATTACCGAAAGCATGGAACCGACCTTTATGGCATGACAGGTTACGATTATACGACTTGGGGTTATCTGTCTTTTATTACCAAAAATGTTGCGAGCATGGCCGGACAGGGAACGGATCTGATTATCGAAACAGATAACATTAGAGGAAAATTTTCATGGTCGACAACATTCAATGCAGCATGGAATAAAAGTAAAACGCGAGAGTATTATCCTGCCAATGAAATGAGCGTGAGCAGCTTTCTGGATGTAGGAACGTCGATAACTCCTGTTCCGGATTATCCTTTATATGGAATTGCGGGATTTAGGACTGCAGGACTGAATGCGGATGGACATACGCAAGGTTATCTAAATGGGACTCCAAGTACTGACTACACGGCTATTAGAAACCAGCCCATTGATCTCAGTGAAAATGGAAATATTGTTTTTAAAGGATCGTCTAAACCTCAAGTCTTCGGATCAATTATTAACAAATTTTCTTTTAAGAATTGGATGCTAGCGGTAAACGCTTCGTTTTATGGTGATTACTATTTTATGAAAAACACAACCAGTTATACCCAGCTGTTTTCTAGCGGTAAGGCCTATGCAGATTTCGAAAAGAGGTGGAAACAACCGGGAGATGAATTAAATACTACTGTACCCGTACTACAGTATCCAGCTGATCAATTGGAGGAGAATTTCTATCAATTATCTGAAAAAAATATACTTCGGGCTGATCATATCCGGCTGGAATATGTGCGCCTGTCGTACAGAGATAATATTGGAAAAGTCAAATTGGAATGTTTTTCAAATGTTTCCAACCTTGGATTACTTTGGGCTTCCAATAAAGAAAAAATAGACCCCTTGTATCAGGACAAAGTTAAGCCACCTGTAACGTTTACGTTTGGCGCATCTGTGAAATTTTAATTTTTTTATTATGTTGAGATTTAGAATAATCTATATGTTGATTTTTTTCATTTTAATATCCTGCAAAGATTATCTAGACGTTAAGTCGAATGGTGGATTGGCTACACCTGATAATTTCGAGGCGATGCAGCGAATACTGGATAATATGAATGTGATGAATATCAATACAAATCCGCTCGGAGAGGCTTCTGCGGATAATTATTTTTTGCCGTCTCCAGCCTATTCGGCAATCGATTTTAGGTCCAAAGAGACATATACGTGGCGTATCGTTAATAACAATTATCCCAATGAATGGGCAACAAGTTATCTAACGGTATATCATAGTAACATTGTACTTGATAACCTAAAAAATATTGAACGCAATGATGCTAATAAACGAACATGGGACCAGCTGGCGGGTGCCGCATATTTTTATAGGTCTTATGCGTATCTGAACATTTTATGGACTTATGCCAAGGGATATGAAGAGAGTAAAATGGATATTTATCCCGGTATTGTACTTCGTGTGGATACTGATCCTTATAAACCGTCTACGCGTTCGTCTATAGCCGAGTGTTATAATAGCATTATCCATGATCTGGAATTATCGATACCCTTGCTGCCGAAACAATCAGAGCACGCATTGCGCCCTTCTAAGGCTGCGGCATATGGGCTGTTGGCTCGAACATATCTGTCGATGGGACGTTATGATAAATCTGAAGTTTATGCCGATTCCGCCTGGATGATTTCAAGTAAGCTAATGGATTTTAATACATTGGATGCGAGTGTTCAGTTTCCCTTAGCACGGTATAACGCCGAAACAATCTTTTTTAGTCAGATGAGCAATACCGTTCCAGCAATGAATTATTATAATGCTTTGGTAGATACAGTTGTGTTCAAATCGTACAATAAGGATGATCTGCGATTGAAACTTTTCTTTGCCAAAGGTGCCGATGGATATTATCAATTTAGAGGAAGCTACGCAGGAGCTACAGATTTCTTTACAGGCATCACAACAGCAGAGATCCTGCTGATGAGAGCGGAATCTTATGTGCGGAATGGAAGAGTAAAAGAGGGACTTGCCGATCTGAATGAACTGATGCGCCATCGTTATATAACAGGAAAATATACTGAATTGACTGGACTCGGACTACAGGAGGCGCTGGATAAAGTGCTGGAGGAGCGGCGAAAAGAGCTGTTATTTCGTGGCTTGCGCTGGATGGATGTGAAACGCTTAAATATAGAGGGACGAAATATCGTTTTGAGAAGATCGATACCAGAAGGAGTTCTAGAACTTGAACCAAACAGTAACCGTTATGCATTGCCTATTCCGACTGATATTGTTGAAAGAACAGGAATACAGCAAAATCCGCAATAGCAGTGTTTGGATAAGACAATAATTAATACAATATCCCCAAAGTTATACCATGTACTTATGATATAACTTTGGGGATTGAAATTAGCAGATATAGTGTGTTTTAAGAGCTCTTATTTTAATTTTGGTTATGTGGTGCAATGCTGTTAGTGCTTGACCCTCCTGCTTTATTGGGTACATAAGTCGGATTCGAAGTCGTTCCGGTATTGGAAGCGCCCAAAATAATTCGAGATGGATTTAGTGTTCTGCTTCCGGTCGCACCTTGTAAATCCGTTGGATTTACGTCCATCGAACATGCTTTTAGGGTGCCAGAACAAGTCGAACCCGGATTATCTTCTGCCCAATTGCTGGGGTCCTTCACTTGGCTTTCTATCGCTGGGTTACCATCGAAGAAAAGCGTCACGTCGGTTTGCTTTTTTTCTAGTTTTTTAAATGACATTAATGTTGTACTTCCTGCTGCAATTACCAAAGCAATAATGGCCATTGCATAACTATTTAAATTTTTCATGTTTTTAATTTTTAAGTTTTTTAAATTTCTTTTTTATCCCTTCGATGCGTCGGTTTTCTGTACGTAGCCGTCGACAACAGCGCTGGAATACCATAAGTGTCTTTTGGCAGACGCGCCCTTCACCCGGATTAGCCTTGAATCCAAGTTCCGCTGTTGATCTGGTACACTATTCTTTTTGTAACCTAGGACTGGTTTTCAGTTTCACTGGAACCTTTGTTTCATTGACCGATTGTCCACCGTTGACATCGTTGTTAGCACTATTTTTTACGATTCGACTTTTAGGAGTTTCATTTTTATGAAAATATAGCTCAAGCGCTAAGCCGAGCAGGCTAATGAGTAAAAATCCGATATTCAGCCAGAGATGGGCTACCCAGCCCAATTGATGGAAGACCAGCCCGCAACCGCAGGGAATTTTTCCCCATACTTTTAGGACAGCTAAGCTTACGTAGGCAACAAAGACTACCATCAACAGCGAAGACAAGCTAAATGCCCATAACCTTGTCTTTGGTAGGATAAAAAGTAATCCCACTGCAAGCTCAAGTGCTGGCAAGATATAGGCTAAGTACTTACCCAGCTGATCACTAAAAGGCTGCTGTATCATTGCAGACTTGAATAAATCGTAGTTGATAAACTTATCTAGACTGATTGGGATCCAAAGAGCCATCAGTGTAATAAGGATAATCTGATATATAATCTTTTTCGCTTTCATTGTTTATACTGTGTAAGTCTGAAAGCAAAGGAAGAACAACATCGCTCAATTCTTTCTAGAAGGAATTTTCAAAGAAATCGGCATTTAAAATGCCTTGAGGGATTGTCGAAAATAGAATAGGGGATAAGAGATAGTTGTTTTTTCTAATGATACAGATGGAGAGTATATCGGACTCACGATGGCCTAAAGGAAGGTTTTCGCCATTAGGAGGTTATCAGGGAGGGAAGTGTAATAGGGGGATAAGCTGGAATCCCCCAAGTTCTTCTAAAAACGCCATTTTTAGGGTTATAGAGCGGGTATTTATTTTAAATTATTTTCTTAGTTCAACTTCTTCAATGTCTTTTTTTATGAAATAAAGCATTTCTTTGAGCTTATCTTCGACGAGATAAAGGCTGAATATATGTTCAAATTTGTTGAATTTAGCCAGCTGATTGGCGGTAATATGGTTACCTCGATTGGTGACAATATGCTGCGCTACCCCTACTGCGGCGTCACTCTTATGCTTGTCCTTAAAAAGACCGACTTTGCTGGAATAGTGGAACAGGCAGGTGATTCCTTCTCCTGTGAGTGTCATGTGGATTCCATTGGAAGAAGCAGAGAGCTCCTGACGCGTATCTTTTTCCTGTGATTCTAGTTTCGAGATTTTTTCAAGATAATCCAGTTCAGCCCAAATATATTCATTCATCATCGTCTTGAGATTGGGCTGATCAATATCATAATTGCTCATGGGGAGGGGGCGGTAGCGTGTGATCTCCTTTTCCAGCAGCAATAGCGAGGATATTTGATCCCATTTTGAAAGGGGGGCGAGTTTCCGTTCAAGCTGCTCATGCCAGCGGTTGCGCAGGCCGAGATAATTAAAATTGTAGCGGATCAATAGCTCAATAAAACGCTTGGCATAGTGCTTGTCCCGTTGATCCTGAGCGATGTTTTCCAGTGCCGAAAGGAAGGTGTTAAGCCATTCACAATGATAAAATAACAACCGGGGCAGTTTATGTTCGTCAAATAAACTGTCCAGTCCATATTGAATTTCTAAAACATATTCCTCGTCTAGTTGCTTGGTGTTTAAATCCATAGATAGCTTAGCGAGTTTTTTGAGACTACTCTCCTTGAATAGCTGCTGATCGTATAAGGAGAGCTCTTCCAGTGGATTCATATGTTCTTTAAAATGTTGAATACTCTGCCAGATACTTTCGTGAAGTCTTGTAATGGTGTTATCTGGCTGATAGGATTTGTACCTATATAATTTATCGAAAAGGAGCCTGAATTTGCTGTAATAGCGTCGGAATGACTCCCGGGCCATACCTGATTTTGCATGGCTGATATAGAGTTGTTCCGATNNGCGGATCAGGGCTTCGCAAGCGATCACAATGGATTCATCGCTAGGGATGGAGCTTCCCGATCCGCTATCTTGAAGTAAGCCATACGCATTGATTGCGTCTTCCAATTGATTTAATGATCGGATCATGTTTACCTATTTTCTTGTTGACTACAGATTGCCTCTAGCTGTAAGGCCGCACGGCCCCGATCGTTTAAAATATAAAATTGATCAAATTCCTGCTCCTGCATCAGCGCGTGAAAATCGATCGTATCGATGCGGTAGAACGCCGATATCCATCCGATTTCCAATGCCAGTTCCAGTCGCTCTTGCCAGAGCGTGATATTGAAAAAGGCAGCATCATGAGCCAAGCCCTCACTTGATCGCTTGTTTTGAGCGCCGAGGCACAGCAAGAGTAATTCCAGCAGGGCGTAATCATCAATCTGTTCGAGCCAAAGCTGTCTCTGTTTGCGATGAAGCTGCTTCCGTAGAAGCGAAAGGTCGTAGTGATGCAGGATGTCTAGGACTGGGTATGGGGCAAAAGATTTGAGGGACTTACTGATCAAATCCTGTAGGCTAACAATCATGGTGCTCAGTAGATGATAGGGTATTTTTTTATAGTTCTGTTTATGATAATGGGCAATTTTTAGTTTTGCAAGAAAAATCTCCGGCTCATCATTCGCCTTGCTGTTGTTGCATAGGTGACAACTGAATACAATTTGTCTCGATTCGGGGTGTTTGGAAATAGGACGTACATGATCCCGGGTGATATGAAGGCTGGCATCTTTCCGTGAGGCGTCCAATGGTCTATTGCAATAATAGCAGGTCAGCGTAGTATTTGATTGGATAGATTGAACGCTGGTCACAACCTGATATTTCAATATTGGCTTTTCCAAGTCCGTTCTCTTGGCTACCGTGAGATTCCGCCCGTTGAGATTTGGTTCGAGGTAATCTAAGATAGAAGTAAGATTTTTGATAACCATCTGGATCCGCGATGCATCAATATGCTTAAAGTCCTGTTGCGTTTCAAAGCACGCTCGCAGTTTTTCGATAAACTCTTCGGGTTCAAGTTGCAATTTAGCTCTTTTACAGGTGTGGCATACAATAACGCTAATCTTATTTCCGCTCATTTTCGTCGATGGACGTAATAGGTCATTGCATCGCTGAAGGTTGGTCCAGTTGTGATGGCTGCTCAAATGGCGTTCGCAATAGAAACATTGTTCTATTGGAGTGCTTTGGAAGGACCTTCCGTAGGTTATTCTTAGTTTTCTCATAATCATTTTTTATTGGTCTATAGTCGTTTGGCTTTTGTCAAATGGCCTGGATGTAGCTGTTTATCCAATAATTAATTGCGTTATTATAAAATTAATAAGGTCTTTCGTTGAAGACAAGGTAAAATGTTGGAAAAACAGACGAATGGTAAGCGTGATTATGCTAGAATGTCGCTTGGAGGCCGTTTAACGCGGTCTTTTTTGTCTTAGGTAAAAATGAAATTATTGCACGAATGGTGGTATATATCCAGATTGGAAAGGAAAATAAAGCAGGATTCCGTAAATTTTGACGGAATCCTGCAGCGCTATTTTAATTTATTATTTGAGAAATTAGTTATTTTAGTTTGCCTTAACCAATATAACTTTATGCAAACTAAAAAACTTATTGAGACATTTCATTCCGAGGTTCACGTCAACTACTTACCGATCAGGCTCCAACTATTTTTGGCTATTCTGTTGGGTAACTTTTTCTATTCACCAAGCAAGTTTCTTGTTTTTGATGCGCGGTATTCAGCGCCAAAATTTTATCTCTATTGGTTTCTTTCTTCGCTGATCGTTATGTGTGTCCTCTGGGGAGCACATTTTTTTAATCGCTATATGGATAGGAGACTATCCTGGTTGACGGACTTTAATCCTCGTCTGATTAGGCAAATTGGCTATGGAGTGATACTGCCTGCCTTGCTTACCGTGCTTTGTGTGATGCTGGTATTTTTACCCTTAAATGCAAAAGGTTGGGGTGCGCTCATTCCTTACATGCGCAACGAATTTAGGTTTCTGTTTTTGTTTATTTTCATTTTGAATCTACTATTTCTAGTGATCTACGTCATGCGATTTGCCCGATTTGTCAAAGATCAATACCTAGAGGCAGAAATTGAGCGGACTGCTCTCAAGGAAATGATTTTCACCTATGAAGCATTACAGTCGAAATTGGAGGACGAGAGGGGCGAGAACCTTTCCGATTCAGTCAAGCTCGCGCCTTGTCTCGGCGTAAAGTATGGTTATGAAGATAACTATGTCGCACTTGACGGCATTGCATTTATCAAAAGTTCGGCAAATGATAAAAAGCTCCTGACCTTGACGAGTAGCAAGGAGTATACGCACAACTATAGCCTCGAAACATTGATGAAAGTACTAGACCATGATCAATATTACCTGATGTACAGGCGTTATATCGTTAATCGGAATATCATCAAAGAATATCGTGCTTTAGACAATGGTATATTGGCGATCGAACTGAAACCTGATTTTGAGCAGCAAGAAGATATATTGGTCAGCCGTTATCATGCTGCGGACTTTAAGCGTTGGTTTGAGAAGGATTAGGTTCAATTTCCCGCTGTAAAAATGATTAACTGGCTTGGGATATTTCTTACGCGATAAGCGATTGGAGCTCTTTGTTGGAATAGTGTAAAAGTACACCGTTTGTGTCACCTACAGATGGGAAAAAACAATGTTTGCTGGCCAGCTCCGGAAATACTCCTCAAATTTTAATAAATTAGATTCATGAGATATTTAATAGTACTACTCTTGGGCTGGTTCTCTTGCTATTCGGCCGCTGCGCAAAATCAAGCGAAAGACAATCCAGCGACCAAAGATGAAAAAAACTATATATTGGTCACAAATAAGATCAATACAGATTTTAACTATAAAATGCTGGATGATTTTGAAAATTCGTTTGCGGACCTGATCAAGGAAAATAACAGTAGAGAATTGGTGTTTAATCCGGTAAATGGCAAATATCACTATTATAAGTTTGTCGCCACCTACAAAGCAAGAGGCATTTCTAAAGATAGCGATGCTGCTAGACCAGAGCAAACCTTTCACAATATTTTGATCATTAAGACCGATGATTATCAAAAGATCGTGGATGGATACCATTTTGTACTCGAATGGGGCGAAAAACCCTTATCTTATCCATTATTTAGGGTAAAAGCGACGGACTTGACATTGCAGGAAGGCTTATCATTGAAGCAGTTGAATCTAAAAAGAGTGATGGATAATACGGATTTCGATGGCGATGGAAAGATTAAACTGTCAGGAAGGTAGCGTTTAATAAAGGAAAAGAATAATTTAAAAAGATCGTATGGAACTGGATAGCCTTTACATAAGCATTCAAATAGAAAAAGTGAGATTGGACGAGTTTTTTGCTGTACAGCCAATTTCCCCCAACAATGATGATAACTGGTCGCGATGGTGGGCGAGCCGGCAAATGTATGGTAAAACAGCTTTGGACGTTATTCCACGTTATTCTCAAGCACACATTCGTGAAGTATTCGACAATCTGCTCAAGGACCGATTTTATGGTGCTAAGGAGCATTATGACGAGGAAAAACAACGGTGGACATTCACCGTGCTGAATTTCAGTGAAAACTATCAAGAAATCTTGCCGATGTTGGCTCTTTTAAAACAGCTGGAGGGCTATGCTTTGGAAGGTTTCGCCCTGATTTTCGATTGGATGTGGGGTGGCGATACCGTCATGGCTTATGTCGAATTTAAGGAGGGACGTGCCCTGCTCGAAACTGTTACTGAGTCCGCCGAGATTGAACTCAACCGATTTGAAGAAGCTGACCAAAACTTACAGTCGCTGGCCGAAGAGTTGGGAGCGAGGTAGCAAAACATTTTAGGATGTAAAAGGTATCTTGTTGGCCAAGATAAAGATACTTACTGGGCGGATGACTCGGTTTTGAACCAAAGAATAGTGTAGATGAATATCAAGGTGTGAAGATAACAGATAGTAAAGGCAACGGATGTGTGGAGTTGAGCAATCGAGTTCGTATAAATAACGAAAGATATTATTCTTAATAACGGTTATAAGAGAGATGAAAGTCCTGATTTTAATAAGTAGTTTTTTGTTTTTGTTAGGGCAAAATCAAAAAGAGGTTTATGTTCTAAAAGATGGGGAAGGAGATGTCGGTATTGAATATAACAAAATTGATAAGGATGTTAATATCGTAATCAGTGATAGGGTAATAGCAAGTAAGCAAGACCAAAAGGCTATCAAAATGTATATCGCTTCTTTTTTTATCGCTGATAATGTGGGTATACAACAAGATTTTAAGAAGTTATTTCAAGTATCGATGTCCGATTTTGCAAAACATCATAAAAGAGAGATTTGCAGTGTAATTTATTATTTAGAACATATTGAGCATGGTAATTTACCAGAATTGTATGGTTTAGAGTCTTATAAATTATTTGAAATCTTGGAATTGGAGCCAGAAATATCCAGGACAGAGAAATGTCTAGATAAAGGGGGCATCCTGAAGATTATTTACGAGATCGAAGAAGATTCCACGTCGTTGAAAATGCCGCAAAGAATAAAATAATTAAAAAATAGTATCATTGATTTTAAAATTCAACCTTCACCAATAATCTCTTCTATCTCATCGTAGATTCGCTGTATTGGTTTTGTAAAGTAGCTTTGTGCCAGCTGTGCTTTTTTTTCCTTGCCGTTTTCATTTCGATAACGTGCAAGAAGCGATACGCTGACGGTGATAAAGCCGTATTGTTTGAGTTTGTGGATCGTAAAACCTTGTATGCTTTCCAGCGGAAAGGTCACCTCTTTGCCAAAAAGCCCTTTGCGTACGCGCATTTCCCGTCTGTCCATATCAATGATAAAATAAGCTCTCAGCAGGGAAATCATTAAAATGACAACAATACCCAGCATCCACCATTTAAAAGAAGACTCCGGCATTTTGACAAAACCTACAATTGCCATAATGGAAAATATAGCGACCAAAGGAACATAGGTGCCTAACTGGGGTTTCATTTTGTACTCGTTACCGTTTCTTTCGAAATTTTTCATTTGCGTATCTGTAATTTTCTTAGCAAATAAAGTTATAAATTTGCTTCAGTAAAAAAAAGCCATAAAAAACCGCTTCATTTTTTAATTTGGGTATTTCCAGTTATTGTAAAACATATATGAGTACCATGGACTGTTTATGGAAATTGAAAAAATAAGGAAGCTACAACAATTTAATTGTGAACGGAGGTAATTTCTTAAAAAATGGATATAAAAGAAACTGAAAATTCTGATTCATTGCAGTATGTTAAATACTATGATTCGCTAGTTCATCTAAAAAATTATAATTATAAAACAGCTATACCCTACGGTGGAATAGGTGTAGATAATCCACGAATGAATACAGAAGTCAGGTACGAGGCTGGTTATGGAGTTATACTAACACCTGCCAGCCTGCTCCTTCATATAATTTTGATCATTTATTTCTGTGTTAAGATTGCGAGAAATAGTGTTAAACTTAAAAATAGACCGTAATATGATAGATAAATTAGCTTTTTGGAATGATGCCGCGCAAATCATCCTGATATTTGTGTTTATGGTCTATGTCTGTTCGGAATTATTGATTTATATCCGAAATGTATTGAACAGGGGGAAATAATGTTGTTACAGTGCTCAATAGGTTTGCTATTAGTTGTTTGTAATATAAAATTACTGGATCCAGTAAAAAGCATGTGCTAATTTGCTCCTATTCCTGTGCATATTATAACTTATTATAGCCTAATTTTAACCACTTCTATTTCGGTATTGTAAGACTAGATTGGCTGATGTATATTTAATGTCATATAGACATTTATTTAAATCTAAATTGTTATGAAGCCAGNNTCAATTTAAAGTTCCTGCTCCTCAGGATAGATCTATTTATATTCAAGAAGATGTACTGGATAAATTTTATCCGTATATGCATCGTCACGAAGAATACCAATTAATTTGGATTAAAGAGGGTATCGGCCAACTATTCGTTGACGATAATGTACATGATTTTCAACCCGGTGACATTTTTCTTCTGGGAGCAAATCAGGCCCATGTTTTTAAAAGTTTTATCGCAGGCGGATTTGTGCGGTCTGTTTCTTGCTTTTTTAGTACAAATGGCGCATTGTCTCCGATGTCAATGATGCCCGAACTTCGAAATCTGCTCGATTTTCTGAATAAATGTCAGCGGGGATTTAAAGTTCCGACGAAACACCTGGCACAGGTAAGTTATCTGATTGAAATACTGCAAAAGTCTGACTTCCTGGATCAACTCGTGAATTTTTTCTACTTGTTAAAATCACTGAGTAAGGTATTCGCTGAACTGGAGCCACTTTCTGGCGTACAATCGCCCAAAAACGAGTTAACGAAACCTTTCCGCATTGAAAAATTATGTAAATTTTTGGAAGAGCATTTTAAAGAGGATATCAGCTTGGATGAGATAGCTGAAAAGGCAAACCTTACGCCGCATGCCTTTTGCCGATATTTTAAAAATTGTACCGGAAAGACATTTGTAGCCTATCTGAATGAATTGCGTATCCGGGAAGCTTGTAAATTATTGGGTCTAGGTAGGCACGATTCGATATCTTTAATAGCGTATGATGCTGGCTTCAATAGTATCACTAACTTCAATCGCGTTTTTCGGAATATCTTGGGAATATCGCCTAAAATATATGTCCGAAACTACAGAAACTATCTATACGATTAGCGAGGTGTTTTAGAAGTTCCCCATTTTCCTGTCCATTTTCCGCTCTCATTATATCCGTCTAACTATTGCAGGTAAATACCGCTGTTATGGTTAGACGGAATAGCTGTTTAATGCCATTTTTCGAAACCCTATACCGCGCCCGAAAGCTTCTTTTTCTTTTGTTAAAATGCTAGAATGAGTGGATAAGATCTGACCGAAAACCGCTATTTCGAAGTACTATTTTTGTTACAGAAAGTATAACTAATCAATTTTTAACATGCTGGAACATCCCTTTTCTAAAGAACGGGAACGCATTTGTCTGACGAGGTAAATGTTTAAATGATAGTGTGTTAAACTGAAACCTGCTTAACGAAATTATGACTATGCATGAAAATCTTCCAAAAAAATGCTTAACGGGTATTTTTATGTTGCTGCTGTTCGTATGTCAACAGCTGTATGCGCAACAACAGAGAACGGTCACGGGGATCGTTAAAGACGAAAAGGGTACGCCGCTGTCTGATCTGAGTATTTTAGAGAAAGGCATCAGGAATGCTTCAAAGACAGATGCTGATGGGAAATTCAGCTTGCAGCTTAAATCGGCAAATCCAACCTTGATTTTTAGTTCCGTTGGTTATGTGCGGCAGGAAAAACAGCTGCGCGATGGCGAAAATACGCTTCAGATCACCATGAAGGAAGATGGGACGGGACTGGATGAGGTGGTCGTCATGGGCTATCAGGATGTGCAGCGTCGAAAGACGACGGGGGCTATTTCTACCGTAAAAGGTAAGGATTTTGAAAATACGCCTTATGCGACTTTTGATGCCATGTTACAGGGCCGTGTTGCCGGACTAACGGTGTTGAGTACTTCGGGTGAACCTGGGACCAATAACATCGTTAATATTCGTGGAACAAGCAACTTGGGATTAGCAGACAACCAGTTGCAGGCACCGCTGTATGTGATCGACAATATTATCTACGATGTGAGTGATATCCGCTCTGCCTACGGTAACGCAAGCCCGCTGCAGGCCATTAATCCCAATGATATTGAATCTGTCGATATCCTGAAAGACGCTTCGGCATCGGCTATTTATGGCGCTCGTGCCGCAAATGGGGTCATTATCATCAAAACCAAACGCCCGGCGCATGGTAAACCCGAAATACGGATCTCCGCATACAACGGGGTCTCCAGCCGTCCGGCGATGAAGCCCATTACCGTGGGAGCTGCGGAGCTCAGGCTGAAAATGAATTTGCTGTATCAGGGGGGATCGTATGACTGGTTTAACAATGGATCGATTAGCCCCATGTTGACGGATAGTTTAAATCCGGCATTTAACAATAATACCGATTGGCAGGGGCTTTTTCTGCAGTCGGCCAATATCAACAATGTGAATGTGAGTATCGGAGCCACCATGGAGAAATTTTTATATCGTTTCTCGGCGCAGCGTTATTATGAGCAAGGGGTAATGATGGGCTTTGAAAATGAAAACCTGACGCCACGCCTGATGTTGCAGGCCAATCCTACCGACAATTTCCAGTTTGAGACCAACTTGTTCGCAGGGTTTACAAAAGCGAAACATGGTTCGGGAGACGATCAGAAATATCCATTTAATACCTGGGGATTTCCTTCTTCTTTCTACCAGATAACGGACGTAGACCAACAGATCTATACGGGGCGCTACGATGGAATGATGGATCGGGATAACTCCTTTAGCCTGAATGGAAACTTTGCCGGGACACTCAAAAAGTTTTTGATCAATGGCCTGACCTTGCGCTCGCAGTTTTCTTTTAATGTGAATAACAATACGCGTGATCTGTTTCGTCCTCAATTGCTTACGGGATACAGAAACTTTGCGCAGAACTGGGTGAATCAAAATAAGCGCTGGGAATGGGAAACTTATTTTAATTACATCAAGAGCATTCAGAATACCCATAATTTTAGTGCCGNNCTTGGGTACCGGTATGGAACGCAATACTTCCAACGAAAACTATATGTATGGTTATAACGACAATGGCAATTATGTGAAAACCGTAACCGGTATCCCCTCAGGACCGGATCTATATGCGACGACTTCCATCAGCGAGCGATCGCGGGTATCCCTGTTCGGCCGCTTTGGATATGATTATAAGGATAAATACCTGCTTTCTGCGAGTTACCGCATGGATGCGTCTTCTCGCTACAGTAAGGACAACCGATGGGGGATTTTCCCTTCCATATCTGCCGGCTGGGTGCTTTCGGAAGAACCTTTCTTTCAGGGAATCAAAAATGCGATATCTTTTTTTAAAGTACGGGGTAGCTACGGGATAACGGGGCGTGATCCGGGCTCATACTACGCACGCTACACGGGTTTGACTTTTGNNTCAGCGGTGTTGGAAAATGGTATCGCTGGTTCGGTACTTTCGTATAATGGTAAGCCCGCGGTATCGCCTAATTATGCGGCGGCGGCGACATCACCGACCATCAGATGGGAGCGCTCGCCCCAGTTTAATGCCGGATTCGATATGAACCTGCTGCGCGATCGGGTTACGGTGACTGCTGATTTTTATGTGCGCGATTCCAAAGAGTTGGTATATGACCTGATGATGCCCGCTACTTCGGGATATAGCACGGTCTCCAACAATTTTATCAGTGTGCGAAACAGTGGCGTGGAAATGACGATCATCTCCCGCAATATGGCTCCTGAGTCGGCATTCCAGTGGACCACTAATTTCAATATGGCTTATAATAAAAATTATGTGACCAGTCTTCCTGACGGCGGAAAGGAAATACAGGTGGGACCACCTTGGATGCAACGTGCCTTGAATGTTGGTCAGCCTATTTTTCCATTTAAAGTATGGGATGTGGACGGCGTATATGCGACCAATGCGGATGTGCCTATCGACCCGCTGACGGGAAGAAGAATAGCTCATTTTAATCAATCGGTCCTTTATCAGGCTGGTGATCCGCGCCGAAGGGATGTCAATGGTGACTACATCATCGATTACAACGATAAAATTGATATGGGAAATCCAAATCCTGACTTCGTAGGTGGATTTATCAACCAGTTCTCCTACAAGAATTTTAGCTTGTCTACCTTGGTGAGCTTTGTTTTCGGACGCTCCTTGTGGAATGGTTACCTGTCGGATAAATTGCAGGATGCGGGATCGTCTGCCCTGTACAATACCTGGGGAACCAACTCCGCGATCGCGGGAGATTTTAAACCCAGTGATTTCTGGATGAAAGAAGGGGATCAGACCAAATACCCAAACTTGTTTCGCAATACGGTAGACAATTGGCACATCGCCAATAGCACTTTTGTGGAAAATGCCAGTTTTGTACGCTTGAAAAATATTCAGCTGAGCTACACGTTTTCGCAGGCGATGATCAAGAAACTTAAATTGAAAATGCTTCGCATTTACGGGGTGGTGGATAATGTGGCTGTCAAAGCTTGGTCTTCGGTGCCAGACCCGGAAGCTGTGGAAGCCAACGGTTATTCAACGGGCAATGGGTATCCAATCCCCAAGAAATGGACTATAGGCTTGGGTGTTACATTTTAATCATGTCAGTACCATCGGATAACGGTGGTTTAAAATTATTTACAGATGAAAAGAAAAATATTGTTTTTAATGCTGAGTGCTTTCATGTACCTCGCTTCGGGCTGTTCCAAGTTCCTGGATATTGAGCCTGTCAGTTCGGCAACAGATGAGAACTTCTGGAAAACACAGGAAGATGCCAATAGCGCAACCAACGCCATGTATGCGCTTTTGCGTAAGGCCTTGAACCAAGGCAGTGGCATGGCTTTCTATGCGTATGGGGATTTGCTCACGGATGAAATTAATTCTTCGACCAATCCAGAATTTACGCCGATTGTCAATATGCAGCTCAATACGCCGGTTGCAGCTCTGGAAACTGGTCGGCCTGCTTATCAGCTACGGCGCTATGATATCTTCTATCAGGCCATCGACCAGGCAAACCGTGTAATCCAAAGACTGCCCAAGATGGACGAAAATGCTTTTGATAACTTGTCTGTTCGGGATTATTATATCGGTGAGGCTTATTTTGTACGTGCATTTGCCTATTTCTATATGGCGAGGGTTTGGGGTACTGTCCCAATTATAACGGAATCCGTACTGCCAATCAGTGCCGTAAATCTTGCGGCAAGCAAAGAGAGCGATGTGCTGGATCAGAGCCAGGCTGATCTATCCAAAGCATTGACTTTGCTCCAATGGGACAATATCGACCAAGATGATTTTGCGTTGCGAGGAAATACGGGAGCTGCACTCGCGCTCCAGGCGCATCTCAGTGCCTGGAGAGGTGAATATGCTGAATGTATCGATGCGGCGAAATCGGTATTGGAAAGCGGCCAATATTCATTTGTGGGTAGGGATAGCCTGAACTATCGCGGTATTTATCAGGGAAAATCTAATGAAGGTATTTTTGAAATTTCCCAAAACGGAGAAAATGAGGGTACAAACTCAGGAATTGGATACTTTTCGCTGGCAGGGCCTTACTTTCGNNGGGCCTTTAACTGATCCGCTGTTAAGAATCAATCCGGATTATATTAAAACGCTATTTAAAGACGACAATGACAAACGGTTTAAAAGTGTGTTTGATATTGCTTATAACAGTAGCTATGCGCTATGTACGAAATATGCGAACGTCAAATTTTCCAATAATACATCCAATGCGAATGCAGTATTTAAAAATAACATCATCATTTTTCGGTTTTCAGATATCAAGCTGCTCATGGCGGAAGGGTTGGCGGCGATAGGGAAGAATAGTGAAGCAGAAACCATCTTAAATGAAATCCGGACGCAAGCAGGACTGCCTGCCTATAAAAGCGAGGAGCCACTCATTGAGGCGATATTTGATGAAAGGGCGCGCGAGCTATTTTTGGAAGGCCATCGGTATTACGACCTCATTAGGCTATATAAGCATTTTAATGTCTATAAATTCCCAGAAAGTAAAATGAACCAGGCGCAATTTAATGCGAAGAAATATTTTTGGCCGTTTGACCCAACATTGCTCGCAGCCAATCCGTTGCTTAATCAGACGTCCTACTGGGGAACTGTCAATATGTAAACCATTAAACTTGAAAAAAATGAAAACCTTATATCGATTTGCGTTGCTGTTGGCCTTTGGACTGACAGTGGTGGGCTGCAAGAAAGCGGCTTATCTGACGGATGATGGTCTCCATACAGCGGAAGTGAATCTGTCTACTTACGACTACCTGGCCGCTCATCCCAATGGTATGTTTGATACCTTGCTGATGGTTATTGACCATTTTAAACTGAAAGAGGAAATGAACAAAGCGAAAACCTTTTGGGCGCCCTCGGACTATTCGGTCAACCGCTATTATAAGCAAAAGGCGGACTCGGTCAAGTATGTGGATGAAAATGCACAGTATTCTTTTGAGCAGTTTTTGGACGATATCCCTATAGACTCAGTCAGGGCATACATGTATAATGATGCGGCTTACAATTTAGAAACGGCCACCACGGCCTATAAAACAATTAACAATGCGGCCAATTTGAGTGGATTTGTCTATCATATGCAAAGGCAGCCCAAAGCGGCCTGGTCGTCGCAGCCCGTTTATTATTTGTACTACGTCAAAGTGCGTGGGGAAGCGGATCAGATCAGCCCTGATGGTATTGTGACGGTCAAAGAGGAAGATCAGGCCGATATGCGGGTATACTGTCAGACTACCGGGATTAAAACGGCGTCGGGAACGCTACTGAATGTATTGGCGAATACACACACTTTCATAGGCGATTTTGTGCCGCGCATCATTACGGGACCTAAAATTGTGGAAGCAGGCTCTACACTAACATTTACTTATGACTTGAGCATAAAATACGATGCGACTGGTTATACGGGTACGACGGTGGATCTCATGCTTCCACGTTTAGCGCGCTTTTATGGCCTGGAGAGTGGGGCAATATCCGGGCTGGTGGGTAGGGATATCACTTACTACGCCGTGCAACCGGATGGCAACTTAAATGCAAACAGTACCGCCAATGCACCGGGACACTGGTTTGACGCCAAAGGGCAGACCTGTTCCTGGGGTACAGACGCACGTATCGTATCGGAGCTGGCAAGCTCAACGATGACTTTTAGTATTCTGCAGTATCCGGGGCAGACCAGTGTGGGTAGCACCTATACCGTCAGACAATCGCTGGTGTACAAGTCTAAGACAAAAGGTGATTTGAATGCTGTTTTCGTATTCAACATTAAGATCAAATAAATTATGAGATTATCTGTATTTATCCAGTTGCGGTGCTGGATAAATCGGATAGCTTCATCACAAATGAAAAAATAAAGCAGATGAAAAAACGAAGTTTTATAATAGGCTTGGCAGGTTTATCCATGTTGGTATTGGATTCCTGCAAGAGTGACCAAATAGGTTATCTAAGTGATAATATGCGCTATAATGTTGAAAATTTGCAAGTCAACCAGGGAGCTGTGGTGTACACGGATGCGCTTGTCGCCAATGGAAGCACGACGCCGCTGACGGTGAATCTGCTCGCGGTGCGGAATAAGGAAACCGGCGAACTGACAACTGAATTTTCAGCGGAGCATGAGATATCCACCTACCTTGCTGAGGTCACCTGGCGGGATACCACTTTGGAGCTGCTGAAAGCAAAAATTGGTAAGGCGAAGTATCCACCAATGATGCTCAATGCCACCGGTGGCCGGGTAGGGTTTTCACAGGCCACGCAATTTGTGACCCCGGGACAGTACACGATCGATGTGGAGGTAAGCAATATCGCCGGACAGAAAACAGTTAGGAATATCTTAGATTTTAATATCATCGGTGCTAAAAAAGAGGATGTTTTATTTAAATCATGTACGAGTTCGGACTACGGCGCGGAATCCAATTTCTTGCCTTATACAGATTATGAGATCAATGTGGAGCATCAGGCTGAAGGGGAAAACAAAATCGTCTATATATGGGAAGATAAAAACGGCAAGCCATTTAATCCTAAAAAAGGAGAGATCATCAAGCGTGGGGACCGACCTACCTTCAAAAACTGGTCTCCTTATTATCCGGAGGAAGTCACGGAGACCAGTTTGGTCTATCGCTATCCTGACGTCTCGGGCTTGGTATACCCCATCATGAACGGTACCTATGTAGGCACAGAATTTTGGTCGGGCGACCCTATTTCTTATTACCGTATTGTGGGAACGGCGACTACGCTGGGGCGTAATCTCAATCCGGTATCGACCATCAAATTCTACAGAAGTGGGACCTACATCGTTCGCTTTCGTTTTTTGACAGTCACACATAGTTGATCGCAATCTATTTAACAGCTCAAATTATGAAAGGTATAGTATGGAATAAAATTCTGCTGACACTGATCTCAGCGCTTGTATTTGTTTCGCCGGGCTGTGGCAAAAAGGTGCAGCTTCCTGTTGAGGAAGAGACGACTATCCCGCCCACCACGGTGGGAACAGATTCTTTGCTGATTTACAAACCAAAGGAATTTGAAGGAATGGACTACAACGATAAAGGTAGTAAATGGTCGTATTCACGGAGTCGTCAGTCGGAACATTTTATCGTCTTCTGGGGAGCAAGTTATGGGAAGAATGATCCCAATGCGAGCGCAGTACCGGAAGAATATCGTGTGGATATTGATGATCTTTTGGCCAAAGCCGAACAGTTCTATCAATTAAATATTAACACACTGAAATTTGCAGAACGTAAAAAGAATCTATCCAATCTGGATAAATATAAGATGATGATCTTTGTTCACTACACGACAGATTGGATGGCTTATGGTGGTGGTTACGACGATACGATCGGAGCCTTGTGGATTAATCCGGCGACCTGTAAGCCTGTCGGCGCTGTGATCGCGCACGAGATAGGACATAGCTTTCAATACCAGGTGTTCGCGGATTTAAAGGGAGCGCATGGGTTTCGATATGGTTTTGGCGGAACGAACGGCAACGGATTCTGGGAACAGACAGCGCAATGGCAAGCCTATCAAACGTATCCAGATCAAGCATTCTCGGGACATGATTTTACAGTCTATACCGAAAATTACAATCGCCATATTCATCACGAGAAATATCGATATGCCAGCTATTTCATCCATTGGTATTGGGCCAATAAGCACGGGATCGATATAATAGGCCGTATCTGGCGTGAAGCCTTAAAACCGGAAGATCCGGTCCAGGCTTATATGCGTATGACGGGTATTGATGTACAACAGTTCAACAATGAGATTTATGAAGCGGCAACGCACTTTGTGACCTGGGATCTGAACAGCATCAGGGATTATGGCAAGAATTATATCGGTAAACTCACGACAAAGTTTACCCGGCAACCCAACGGAAGCCTCCGTGTCAGCGGTGACCGCTGTCCGGGTACTACGGGCTATAATGTGATTCCATTGGAAGTTCCGGCTGCGGGCACACGGGTTTCGGTCGCCTTTAAGGGATTGCCCAATGCAGTCGGGTTTAACCAGGTGGATGCCAGTCGTGCAGGCTGGCGATATGGCTATGTTGCCTTGTTGAAAGACGGCACGCGGGTGTACGGTGATAGGACGCAAGGTATTGAAAATACGGTAGCGTTTACTGTTCCCCCAAATTGTAGCAAGCTGTGGTTTGTTGTGACCGGTGCCCCAGCAGTCTATCAGCCACATGCCTGGGATGATGACGATACCAATGATGAGCAATGGCCTTACGAAATTAGTATTCAGCATACAACGGCGATAGGATACAATGAAGTCAGCGGTCAGACTGTGCAAGCGACTTTTATAGTCAACGTGAATGTGAAATAAGAGTTAGTTCAAACCGCTAAATGAGGTGGTGGTTCATATGTTTATGTTTAGTTAAGGCCACGTCGGGAGATGTGGCTTTTCTTCTTCTTAAATTTTCGACCATACCAGATGTAAAAGCCTGTAAGTGGCAGTGAAGCACAGATTAGGCTAGTCACAAAAGCGATCCACATGCCTGTGCGGCCAGCTATTTTTCCGACATGAATATCGTAGTTGGAGTTTCGCCATTTCATGCCCAATGTTTTA
Organism: Sphingobacterium sp. UBA6711; assembly: GCA_002454415.1. Lineage (GTDB taxonomy): Bacteria > Bacteroidota > Bacteroidia > Sphingobacteriales > Sphingobacteriaceae > Sphingobacterium. Next base: position 38,404 of record DKIT01000095.1, on the reverse strand, counting down.
TCATCTTGTAGACGTTTGTAATAAACGCTCCCGCTGCGAAGATCATAGGCATAGGAGTCTGAGGCCGACCACCAAGTGTTTCCTTTTTCATAAATGGTTACATTGGCCTGGGAAACCTCTTGAAGTAAACTGATAAAAACGCCCTGATGTGTGCCGTACTTTTTTACAACGTCAGACCATATCAGATCTAAAGGTGATACAGGGGAGTCCGCCACCGGGCTACCTTGAATTTTTGGCTCTTCTATTTGCGTATCGGGTCGTTTACCATCCATAAACCAATATATACTGGTCTCCCACCACTTGAAAGACCAGACTAAACCAGTCGAGGCAATGACCATAGCGAATACGAAAGCATAAAAACCCAGTACTTGGTGAAGGTCATAGTTGAGCCGCTTCCACTTCGCGCTGAAATCGATTTTTAGTCGTTTGACTGCTACCTTGCGGTTTTTGGGCCACCACAGGATAATTCCTGAAATAAGTGTAATGATAAATAGCAGGACGCTCGTACCTACGATATTGCTACCTACGTCGCGTCTTAAATACAAAAATTGGTGAACTTGGCGCACAATCCAAAAGAAGTTGGTTTCAACATCTATTTTTCCTAACACGTGACCGCTGTAGGGATCCACAAAAATGCGGTCCCAATAGATAATTTCTTTATTAATGAATACACCGACGATATCTTTTTTGGGACGGCGCTTTAGGGATTCAAAAATATAGACTTGCTCCTGATCAGCTGTAGGGGGCACGCGAATGATATTAATGGGCTGGCTCGTGGCCTGCTGCGCATTTGCCTTCAAGATCGACAGCGGAAGAACACTTCCCTTTTTCTGGGCCTCTACCGTGACTAAATTGGGGTGAAATAAGGCGAAAAGCTCTTTCTCAAAGACATAAATAGCACCTGTAATGCTTACGATAAAAACCACCAGACCGGAAAATAATCCGATCCAGCGGTGTAAAAACAGGATCATGGTTTTGAATTTCATGATTAGAAGGTATAACCTAGGGTAAATAGGAAATTGCGCGGTGCTCCGGGAAATAGACGGATATAATCATAACCACCCACCCAATGTGTTTTGTTGGTAATATTGTTAAAGTTTGCCTGCAATTGCACCTTCCCAATCGTATAGTACAAGGCTGCATTCAGTAAACTGTACGATGGAATCGTTTGGTTCTGATTAATGGAAAGGTTTCTCTTATCCACATAATTCGCACCGACACCTATTCCCAAACCTTTTGCTTTTCCTGTAGGAATGGAGAATCTGGTCCAGATATTTGCTGTATTTTGAGGAGCATTTGGTTTTTGTTTATTCAATTCTTCCTGATTGCCACCTTTGGTAATCTTGGCGTCATTGTAGGCATAGGAAGCGATTACGCTCCAATAGGGTAGAATCTGGCCCTGAATGTCAAACTCTATTCCTTTGGATCTTTCCTTTCCGATCTGCTCCATTAATTCGGCATTATCATCAGTAGGCGCTGGGTAGAGCGTATTCTTTTGATTGATCTGATAGATTGCTGTACTCGCCTGCAGTTTTCCATCCAGCCAGGCAGTCTTCAACCCAAATTCGGTCATATCATTCTCGAGCGGATCAAATGGGCCACCGGCATTTGGATTTGCCAGTGCCGAAGCTGTCTGCGGATTATAGCCTTTTACGTAAGTTCCGTATAGATTGATCTGTGGATTGATGGTATACACTGCGCCAAAGCGTGGCAGTATAACATCCTGGTGCACATTCTCGGCCTGGTCGGTTTTATAATTGGCGATATCCTTGTAATTCTCATAGCGTAGTCCCAGCAGTAATTGAACGGGCCCCAGGGTGAGTTGGTCCTGTAGGTAGAGTGCATTCAGATGATAATAGGTCGGTGCAACCAGTGTCGACGCATAAAAATATTTACTGCCATCTTGCAACTGCTGGCTTTTTAGCGGATTACTGAGGTCAAAACTGGTGACATTGGGTACGGGGTTGCCCGTTTTATCGAGTAGATAATCACCGATCTTTTTGGGATCAAATCGCGCAATGGTGCCAGTATTGTCTTTATTTCTGTAACCACTCGCTGTCAGCTGCGAACCACCTACCGGCAACACTTCCTGCGCATAGTCATAACCGGCAATGAGTTTATGTNNTCCTGTTGCGGATGAAAACCTGTCTCGCCACCATATTCTCAATATTGTTTCCTTTTCCGTCTACAGCATAGGCGTTGGCCGATCGATGTTCGGATAGGTCCTCTGCGTAGCCAGTTTTCATATAGGAAGCATTGAAGCTCAATTTTTCATTGAAACGGTGATTCAGAGAAGCGGTGACCATATAGGTTTGTTCATTCAAAAAATCGTTGGCCGTACTCATGGATTGGCTGATAGGTGTCGAATAGAGATCACCGTTGGCTAATACGGATTGTCCGCGATCCAGTCTGGACCGTGAATCATTATACACCATATCGAAGTTGATACGGGTGTTTTCTGAAGGAATAAAGGAGAATGAAGGTGCCAGAACCAAGTTCTTGTCGAACTGTAGATCTCTAAAGCTCTGTGCATTTTCATACCCAATGTTGAGGCGGTACAACAAGGTTTTGTCGGTAGTCATGGGGCCGGTAAAATCGGCAAGAGCGCGCAGATTATTGAAGCTTCCCACAGAAAATTGCAGTGATCTACGTGCCTCATCAAGCGGTTTTTTTGTCACGCGATTGACAACACCGCCCGGGCTAGCATTTCCGAAGAGGGCCGAAGAGGGACCTTTTAATACTTCCACCCGTTCCAGGTAATTGGCCAGCGGCTGTTTCCAAAATCCTGTTGTTGTACGCATGCCGTTGACCAGCTGGGTATTGGATCCACCGTTGATCCGAAAGCCACGGATCGTTATATCGTCGTAAAAGGTAAACTGGTTGACACCGCTAAAATTCTTGACAATTTCGCCCACGCGCATTAATCCTTGGTCTGCAATAAGCTCTTTTGTCGCATAGGAGACCGACTGGGGGAGATCACGCAATTTGGTTTCGGTCTTGCTTCCGATAAAGGACTGCGTGTTGCGATAAGACTTTTCCTTGCGCCCATATATTTCCACGGTTTGTAAAGATTCTTCGGCGCGGGACATCGGAAATGAGAAGGTCGTTGGATGTTCGGGATCGATCGATATTTTCTGTTTAATGGTTTTGTAACCGATTGCATTAATTCGAATATCATAACTGCCTTTGGCTAATGTGGACAATATAAAATGTCCACGATTGTCTGTCGCGGTATGCTGGTTGGTTTTCAGTACCGTAATTGTAGCCCCAGCCAGGGGAGTGTTATATTCATCAAAGACTGTCCCATTGAAAAGCTGTTTTTCTTGCGCCTGCGTGAGTTGAAGACTCCATATTGTTGCGACAAGCATAGGTAATTTTCGCATCTTATTTAAATTTAATCTTAATAAGGAGACAAAATTCGATGATTAAACTTATATTTGTGGGAGAAAAAATATGCAATTCGGGAATTTTATACGTTGGCATGCACAGGGATAGTTTAGAAAAAGTCCTTTCCAATAATGCGCATCTGCGGGATACATGGTCCCTGGATGAACAGGTAGCGCAAGAAATGGCAGGTGCCCCGCCCCGCTATGCGTTTGATATCCGATCTTTTATAAATCAGCCTTTTCAATTTCGGAAAAATTCCTTGCAGCAATATTCTTCGCAGATGGAAATAGCTGAGATCGTCATGCCACAGGGCATTCATTTGATGCATGGGGAGCTAACATCTCCTAGTGATGGTTATATCTGTATTGATAGCGCTGTGCCTTATATACATGTTTTTTTTGCGTTAAATAGCGACCGTCAGTATTATGTAGATGGTCATCTGTTGGGAAGTTCTACCGCTGGACATGTCCAAAGTTATTTGTTTACAGCACCGCAGGTCGTCGGGTTATGGCATCGTCGCGATGCGGAAAGTTTTGTTGAAATCAATATCCCCATTTCTTTATTCGAATCCCATTTGCCCATAGATAGCCCTTTTCGGGTAGCGCTGCGAAAGTTTTTGGAAAAGTCACAATCGGGCAGCTTATTTGACGATTCGGCTTTAATCAGTGTGCTACAGAAGCGTCTTATAGCTGAGTTGGTCAATCCGGAGGTGGATGACGAATGGAAATCCTTGTTTTGTTTTGGTAAGCTTATGGAATTGTTGGCGCTAACATTTGATCAGCATAAGTTTGGCAATACGGTGTCCCGAACGGATAATAACCTGAGTCCCGAAATGAAAAAGCTGATGGCTGAAGCAAAAGAAATCGTAGAGAGCAGATTAACGGATCCGCCATCTTTAGCGCAATTGTCTGCCGAATTGGGGACAAATGAAAACTATCTAAAAAAATATTTCAAACTATGCTACGGTACGACCATTTATGGCTATGTGACCGAGGTTAGAATGCAAAAAGCGAAGAGCTTACTTACGCAGGGAGATCGGCCGATAAATGAAATTTCACGCTTTTTAGGTTATAACAATCCTGCGCATTTCTCGGCGAGTTTTAAAAAGCATTTCGGCGTGAAACCAAAAGTCATACAGCAATCATCGAAGGTCTAAACTAATTCGTATACAATGCGATGATCATAAAGGAGCGATTTTCCGCCAGGACCTGTGTGACCATTCGTCCCGCAGATAGGGCCGTTCAAATAAATTATTTAGCCGGACGCTGCCAAGCAAATACATTCGTGGTAAATTAAAGAACACGGATGATGTCTAAAAGATGTATGTTTATGCAGTTTGCCCTGATGCTTTTTGCTTCCAGGGTAGCTTATGGGGCGACAGGCGATCTTGTACAGGATACGACAACACAGAAGAAAATAACACTGACTGAGGTCCAAGTGTCGCGGCGGATCAACCCAATAAAAATCGTTCCCGGCAAGTTGAGTTATCAGGTGGATAAAAATTCTGCAGGCTCTTCGGGCAGTGTGCTGGAATTGCTGCGCAAAATGCCCGGAGTAACAATTTTGTCAAATGGTAAGATCAGTTTAAATGGTCAAGCGGGCATACAACTCCTGGTTGACGGCAAAACCAATTTTATGGATGGTGAAAATCTGCTTAATTTTTTGAGCTCCATGCCAGCCTCATCCCTTGATCTAGTCGAACTTATTACACAGCCTGATGCCGCAATGGATGCCAACGGTGATGCTCGGTTTATCAATCTGAAAAGAATCAGCCAGCACGCAAATGGCATAACTGTCTCCCTGTCGAACAACACCGAGCAGGGGAGCTATACCAGAAACTTCCAAAATATTGCCATCGCGGCTAATATGCCTAAATTAAATATATCGCATACGTATTCTTATGGAAACGGTACCGACTTAATTGATGTTCATTCGACCAGAAACTTGAACAAGGCGCTCCATGCTGAAGATAAAGACCTAAGATTGGATATGGATGCCATGAGAAAGAAAAAATATAAGAATCAGTATTATAACGGTATGCTCGATTACGCACCAAATGATAAAATGAAAATGGGTGCTTATCTACTTTTTACGGATTATGAAAGGACGAAAGAAGAAACCGTCGGCTCTGCGTTCTTTTTAAGCTCTTCAAAGCCGGACTCTAGCATCATGACAAGAAATGTCTTGCGCCACAACTTTAAAAATCTTAGTACGGGAGTACACGTAAGCTTACAACTTGCTGATGCATCCAAATGGGAAAATTATCTTGATCGGCAACACTTTAAACAGGCTGAAACGCAACATCAACTGTTGGATAAATTTGCGGCTGATGGATCACCGGTTTCGTTAAGGCAACAACTGCGGGGCGAGACAGGAGGACAGGTAAATTTGACAACCATACAGTCGAAATTCATGCTGGACATCCGGCCAAATATTGTGGCCTCCTTGGGTGGCAAACTCACGCAAGTGGATATGCTTACAAGTTCATTGTACCAGCAGTCCCAGGATAATGATTGGGAAGAGCGCCCCGATCTGACAAATAGATTTGATCATAAAGAGCGTATTAAGGCACTTTTTATGCAGGCGCGCTATAGCCCCGGTGACTTGTTTCAGGTTGATCTGGGACTTCGTTATGAGGACGCCGCCTTTGATAGCCGGACAGTAAATGGGTTGGGGACAGCTTTTGCTGTCGTACGGTCTTACAGAAATTTCTTTCCAAATCTGACCNNCTGACCATGAGCTATGCGCTGGAGAATAAACAGAAACTTTCGCTCAACTACCATCGGAGGGTCAACCGCCCCAATTTTAAAGACCTGAGCCCTTTTGTCGAAGTCAACGATCCGTATTTGTATGAAAAAGGAAACCCAGCCTTGCAACCCGAATTTGTCAATACGACGGAGTTTACCTGGTTGCTTAAAAATTCTTATTCCTTGCAGCTTTACTATAGCGTAAGGCAGGAGGCGATCAGCAAAAGTTATAGCCTGGATGAACATAGGCGGACTGTGGTCATGCCTATGAATGTGCAACATGCTTCTAGTACGGGATTACGGTTTAACGCGAGCAGTATTTCGCCTGTGCAAAAGTGGAACATACAGTTAAATGGTACGTTAAGATATACCTATTTTGAATGGTTCACGGAAAATGATGTCCATCGAAATAGGCGGCTCACACCTACCTTCCAGATGCAAAATACCGTAAATCTGCCTTTGAAAATGAATATGGATGTCAACTGTTTTTGGAATGGATCCTCTGCCGAGGGACAGGCTACCATCGCTTCGCTGTGGTCCATAAATGCCGCTGTGCGCAAAACTTTCTTGCAAGATAAACTTACTTTGTATCTTTATGCCAATGACCTTTTCAAGTCCAACCGGCCTAAGATAATTTTTAATAGTGATTTCATGGAAGGAGNNGAATCTTTCTTACCGGCTAGATCGCGGAAAGAAAAGTAATTTGAAGCGTGAGCATGCCAACGATCGCTTGGAGGAAAATAGCAGGATTAATTATTGATATCATGAAGACGAGCATTACAAAATCGAGTTTACATCCGATGTATTATCTGGGGCCTGCACTTTGGGGAATCGCTTCTTTTAATATTTTACGGGTCGTGACCGATTTAACCAAAAAAGACGAATTTTGGTCTGGCGGTATTAAGATCCATTTGGTAGGTCTGCTAATTTCAGTGGCTTTCTGTTATGTGATAACGCTGTTGTGGCGGCGAAGACTGGAAAGGACTTTTGCAGCCACAACAAGCACTGCGCAAAATGTATGGGTAGAGTATCTGATCGCTATTGTGCAAATCATGGCGATATTTAATCCGACGGTGTTCGTCTTCGAATATTTTGGCTGGATATACATGGGGGATGGGTATATCGATTATATGTTGGTCAACGCTGTGTATATTCCATTGTTTCTGCTTTATTATATGTTTTTACGTAACGAACATATTGATAAGAATATGGCTGATAATCGCATCTATGTTGAACAGATCAAGGCCGATAAACTGAATACAGAACTACAATTGTTAAAAAGCCAGTATCACCCACATTTCCTTTTCAATGCGCTAAACACGGTGTATTTTCAGATTGAGGAATCCAATACCTTGGCAAAAAAAAGTGTCGAACAGCTATCGGAACTCTTGCGCTACCAGATTTACAATGTGGATGAAAAGGTATCTATGGAACAGGAACTTGCTTTTTTAAAGTCGTATATCGCTTTTCAGCAGCAGCGCCTGACCGAAAGGTTGACCGTGAATATGGACATTGACGAGGATTGGACAGGTGTCACAGTCTTTCCTTTACTCTTTCAGCCATTGATAGAAAATGCATTTAAATATGTGCGTGGGCAATATGCGATCGATATCTGCCTAAAACAGGAAGAAGGGAAGATATACTTTCGAATCACCAATAGTTTATCCGAATATTCGACGGTCAAACCAGCCATTCTATTCGCTGAAAGTCCTGAATCGGGGGCAGGTCTGTCCAATCTGAAAAAACGGTTGGCATTGGTGTATCCGCAGCGCCATACCCTAAATACACAGGTTGATAACAAGCATTTTTTTGCTGAATTAATACTTAATATGTAATCCGTATATGATGGAGATAAAGTGTGCCCTAGTGGACGATGAACCTTTTGCACGGAAGGGAATCGCATCTTATATCGAAAAGATAGACTTTTTGAAACTTGTTGTTGAGTGCGAGGATGCGATTGAACTGAGTCAATATCTGCGTGCACACCCCATTGATCTGATATTTCTTGACATAGAGATGCCCGAAATTTCAGGTTTGGATTATATCGCAAGTCTAAGCAATCCGCCCAAGATAATCGTTGTGTCTGCCTACGAAAAGTATGCGCTCCGTGGATATGAGCTGGAGATCGTCGATTACCTATTGAAGCCTGTGTCCTTTGAACGATTCTTTAAGGCGGCTAACCGGGCCTTTGATATGCTCAGTATACCTGCTGCGCGCACTGGCACGCTTACAAATATTCAAGAAGAGCATATTTTTATTAAGGTGGATAAACTGTTGAAGAAAGTTTTTGTTCAAGATATCCTATTCGTTCAGAGTATGGGCAATTATGTGGTCGTGCAGACGACGCGTTCTCGTGAAGTAACGTATTGTACGCTGCAACAAATGATGAGCAGCCTACCAGGGCATCGCTTTATAGCCTGTCACCGATCTTATCTTGTGAACAAAAGTAGAATAGCAATCATTGAAGGAAATCAGCTGCACATCGGGGATTATAAAATTCCGATTGCCCGGAATATGAGGAATGAGGTGTTGGCTTCAATTTTAAATCGCGGTTGATTTTGCCTCTCAACAAGGAGACATGTCATGAGAGGAGTCCAGATCTACTACAAGTTGCTTGCGGTGCTGACGGCTTTGATTATTCTAAAGATGACGGACAGCGATGAACCGCTCGTACTGACGGAGTCATTGCTATAGAGGCTCTGTAAAAGCAGAAAACGATACCCACTACACTCTAGCAGGTATCGGTTATTTTTTCCAACCTTCTACTGGTGATGGAAAGTTATTGTTTTGTTATGAAAATTGGGGAGTCGGATTAATAAGTTAATTTAGATATGGCTGTAATGTTAGACACACCCACGAATCTAGCCCCCTGTGTGGCGGATGCTTTGTCGATATCTACTTTATATACATAGAAATTGCCTTCGTTATTTTTCATGACATAATATGCAGTGTTCCCTTTATCGTCAACATAGGTCTTGTTATCATATGGCATTTGGGCGTGATCGGGGACACCGGCAACTGCCGTGTAAGTTTTGTTTATGACGTCAATGATGGCTAGGTTGACAATACCTCCAGAGACACCTCCAACTTCACTAGTCTGATACATTGTCATTAGGAATTTACCATCTTTTAGGTAGTTTCCACGAGCAATTTTGTGCCCTGATACTGCTTCTACATCGAAGAAGTATGATTTATCCACCTCATCCGTTGTGGGATTAATTTTGATGATCCCCGAATGATTTTTTGCGGTCAATGTCTTATTCAGGGCGTTCCCAGAAGTAGACCATGCGTATACATCACCGTTGGCAATTTTTTCAACACCTTGCATACCAAACCAGTTCCCGATAGATCCTATACGTCCATCGCGGATCAGCTTTTTGTAAGCAAGAGTAGATTTGTCAAATACCGCGATCCAGGCACTGTCTATGTATGCTGTACTTTTGCCTGTGATGCCCGTCGCCGAGTTCAGTGGCATATAGAGTTTGTCTCCAATTTCNNCAATTTCTTTTACCGCGTTGTAATTGGCAAATTCGCCTGTTTTGAACAGGTTTAAGCTAAAGGATTTGCGTAAGGATACCTTGTAGTTTTTTGCATCATATTTATACAAGGTTGCCTCCGGATTATCAATTCCACCGGAAAGAGAAACACCTACGTAAGCATCATTGTCTATAGGTGTGTATGCACCCGTAAATTCAGTGTTTACCTGTGTGCCGGCTTTCTCCATCTGACCTGCACTATTTAGTTTGAAAGCCTGGGTAGGACCGTAGTTGGCATATGTAATTCCAAAAAGTGTATTGTTTTGGACCAAAAATGAATATGCACTGGTTTCAACGCCATTGTTCTTAACGGAGATTTCGCCTTTGCTCAGGTCACTTGCGGTAATGATATAGTTAGCAGCCTCGCCAGCTGTTCCATCAGAATAAGCAACAAATACAAATTTGTCGCCGCCACCGTTGTCGATTGGTGTGGTATCGTCGTTACTTTTACTGCAAGCGGATAAGCCGGATATTGCAATTCCTAGAAATGCAATCTTTGTATAGAATTTTAAGTTCATGTTATTGTTTGGTGTATGTTATTTTGTAATTGTATATCTAAATTTAATGCTGAAGTTGCGGCTTGGCTTCTGGAGCATATAGTTGTCGTAGAGTAGTGCATCAGAAAGATTCCTGCCATCGATGCCTATATTGTATTTGCCGCTGGCAAATGAATAGACAAGACTGGCATCATAAGACAGTTGTTCGGGAATGACCTCTTTTGTGTTGGCAGCGCCGGCCGAAGGCCATCTCAAGAAATAGTCATGTACATAATAGACATAAGCCCCTAGTTTTAGATTGCTATTTGGGAGCAAAACGTCTTTCCATTCATAAGAAATATCGCCATGTCCAAAGAGATAGGGGATATTTGGAAGACGATCCTTGTAGAAGATGCTGACATCAGTTGTACTAGTCTCGTATTTCGTCCTATTACGAAGGTTTTGGTAGGTTACGCTACCNNGACCAGCGATATTGAGTTTCCTTTCATAAGCATAATGTACTTCAAAATCGGCCCCAATGTTATTGACATCGCGCTGATTCTGCGCCATCTGCAGCATGTTATTATTGTTATTCGAAGCCGAATTAACATAGCGAATAAAATCTTTGGCCTGACGATAGATTCCATCTGCACTTATCGATAGGGCATTTTTTTCTTTCCATAGAAAAGTATGGTTGACATTTAGATTGAAGTTGTGTGAAGATTCAGGTTTTAACTGCGGATTGGCGGTAAGGTTGATCACGTCACCAAAAAGTTCATCCACAGCGGGCATACGATATGTTTTCTCGTAAGAAAACTTTACCTGTGAATTTATTCCGAGAGCGTACGAAGAGGCCAATCCATAGCCCAACATGTTTCTACTTTCCTCGTAGTCACTATAAACGCTATTATTGACTTGATAAGAATGAACATGTTGTGCATAGTGTTTTATAAACACCTGATTGACCATATTTTTTATATCCGCATTTCCAAGCGCTAAACCCGTTATATTTTTTTGTAATTGTTTGGGTTGTTTATAAAAGTCGTTGTCCGGTTGCAATGGGTTTTCTCCTTTACGGTCGGTGGAGGTAAATGTGTTATTGAAATACAAGGTGTTTGTTGGGTTGATAGCGTATTTCACATTGAGGGCAGCATTGCCATTATTATTTTTATACGTATACAACTCTCTGGAAACTTCTCCGCCAGAGGAGTTCTGGCCTTTAGGAATGCTTTCTCCGTACCAGTTGAATTGCCTGTATACTGTATCTACATTTTTTTCCTTGCCTAAATTGAAACTCCCTCGTAAGCTAATATCCAATCCCTCCAAGAGGAAGTCATCTTTTTTATAGTAGAGTGAAGGAAGAATTATTGTACCTTCTCTAAACCGAGCCCCAAACACGTCATCCATGCGGTTACCGGTTTGTATGTCGGCATGATTATCTCCCAACTGTAGTCCCACCAAGAATTGATCAGCCCATTTCTTGTTGCTTACGCCTACATTTACACCGAGCATCTGATTGTCATATTGGTCGTGGAAGCGTCTTACACGGTCTGGTATGGTTACGCCTGATTCAATGTCAGGTACGACATTAATATCAACCCAGTAATTATTTTTAGAATAATTTTTGTACCCATTTAACTCCAACGTGAAACCATTTTTTGCGATATAACCCAAGTTAAAATTTGCACGGTGTGTGTTAAAGGAACCATAAGAATAAGAAGCATCTAAAAAATTCCCAACTTTGGTATTTTTTACCAAATTGATAGCGCCACCCAATGCATCTTATCCTAGCCATACGGGAACAACACCTTTGTAAACTTCGATTTGATTGATATAATTTATTGGAATGTTATTGATTTGGAAAGAACTTCCATAGTTATCGATTGGAAGCCCATCCAGAAATAATTTGACCTGATTACCCGTAAAGCCGTTTAGGCTAATTGCTGTCTGTGATCCTAAGCCCCCGGATTCGCGAACACGAACACCAGAAACGCGGTTAATTAGCTGTCCGACATCCATGGAAGTATTGTGCAATTTTGTCGCGTCCAAAGCTGTTACGTTAAAGGATTGTTTGTTGACTTCGTCCACTTTACTCAAGCCTAATATTTCAATGGCCTCCAGCTGATTGACTTCCTCCTCTAGCATGAAAACCTTGGTACCTGCATTGAGCTCGTCTCTTGATACCTTCTCGCTTAAGACCTTTTTTCCTATCGAGGAAATACGTAGGTTAAGCGGGGCATTTTTAGAAAATGAAATTGTGAAAAGTCCTTTCGCGTTTGTTTTGCCTACATTTTTGCCATCCAACATAATGGTCGCATGAGCTACCGGACTTTTGGCCTGATCGACGACAAGGCCACTTAACGTTGTTTGCCGATCTGCTGACTGAGATCGTGCAGGAAGACATAAGCATATAATAATGAGTGCTGTTAGGATATATTTAGTATACCGTTTAACATATACTGAATAATAAGATAGATACATTTATTTAGATTGATTAAAAATTACAGTCAAATATAGAAAGAAAGAAACGGCTTATGCAAGTTATTCTGAAAAATAATATTCTTTTTCTTTGAGGTATTGCCAAGCGATCAGTCAGACTGTTTTCACGGACGCTTGATAAGCGTGGTAAAACAGTCTGACATTGCTATTCGTTTCTTGTTTTCGGGTCTTTACAGACGAAAAGCTGAGGCAGCGATTGGTCTTAAACTCGATATCGAGCTGATCTGTAATCAATAATCTTTTCTTTGCTTCCGATCCTGTGGGATGGAGTAAGCGGAAGCTTATAGGATGCTAGTCATTCATTTCATTATAATACACGTCGGTCTTGCTGAGGATTTGCTGTACCTGTTCGTATTGTTTTTTGCTAAGGCCAGTGTCGTTGATAAAGAATAGTCCAGTCCATTTTATTTTTTTGACTGAGGCCAAAAATGTATCCCATTGCAGCGGATTATTGGTAAAAGGAACAAATCCCAGTTTAGGATTGTTGTATAAAGCAGGCGGAAAGCTTGTGAATTGATTAAACGAGAAATTGGCCTTTTCGAGTTTTTTGAGGCTGGCGATAGATTTTGGCAGGGATGATAAGCCCATATGTTCGATGCCGAGCTCTTTCAGTTCCGGGAGTTGAGCAAATAAGTCGGGCAGCTCGGGGAGTTTGCTTTCGCTTTTATAATTGCCGGAAAGATATAAGAATTGGAGCTTGCTCAAACTAAAAATTTCGTTTGGGAAAACGGTAAAGCTGTTGCTGTTTAAACCCAGTTGTTCCAATTCTTTCAGCTGTGCGAAAGATTCGGGAAGGGCTGTCAAAGGATTGTTGCAGTCGAAACCCTTCAGCGCCTTGAAATTGGAAATCTCGTTCGGCAAGGTTCTCAGTTTATTATGGCTTAAGATAATCTTTTTTAAGTGTTGATTGTTATTTTTTGGGGCCGGGAAATCCGTCAGGATAAAATTGTTGACTTCCAAAGTTTCCAACTCCTTTGCTTCATCAATAACTTTCTGCAAGATGTTGCTTGGTAGAGTTTTATCTGAAGTAAATGTTTTGAACGAAAGTTCCTTCAATGCTGATAAATCTGCTTGCGCTAACTCATCGAAATTCTTAAAACTGACTTCCTTTCCGCTGGTGGTTTTCCCATCAATATTGGTGAAATCTCTGGCCGGCATCGGGGCCACGACTATATTTTCGTAATCCACAACAGGAACTTTTTCGACTACGGGTGGTGCCTCCACCTTGGGTGGCGGTATCTGTTTTTTCTTTTTATTCTGCGCAGAAACGTTTAGCGTAATTAAGGATAGACTGAAAATGATAATATATTTGTTCATGTGATCGGCTTTTTTGTTTATACAAATTGCACATTAAAATGAAATAATATAGGATCGACTTATATCCGTTGGGCTTGATTTATGATTCGCCCTATTTGGAGTAATATTGGTTTTTGTGCTTCACGATATTTTTTGTGCTTGCAAGGCTATTGCCCAATGAGGATAGAATACCATTGCTGGCTTAACTCTTCTGTATTTTGAACTCTATTGTCCTATGACCAAAAATAATGAAAAGTAGACGAAACGATTTTGATGTGGGCTGTGTTCAGCTTTTGACAACACTGATCGATTCAGTCCATATGAATCGCGGCCTTTTTTTTTTGAAATAGGCCGCTTTTTTTTTNNCGGCGGCCTTTTTCTTTGGAAATAGGCCGCTTTTTTGTTAATTTCATAATTAAGCCAGCACTTGCCATTGACGGCATAATGAAGGGCGCCAATTCATGACCAAATAACAAAATGTATGTTTACACTCGAACAAATCCAGACTGCCCATGGCAAAGTAAAATCAGGAGCTGATTTTCCGGCATATATCAAAGAGATTAAGGACCTTGGAGTAACGCATTATGAGGCATATGTCAGCGATGGTCATATTGACTATCATGGAACAGATGGTCATGGGGTAGAGGTACCTGCAAAATATGAAACTTTGGGAGTGGCTGATCAGGTAGACCAGGAAGAGTTTAAGACCCAGCTCAGGGCACATCAGCAGGGTAAGACAGATTATCCGAACTTTATCAGGATGTGTGCGAAAACTGGAATAGAGAAATGGATCATCTTGATGGAAGATATGACCTGTACCTATTATGATAAAGCAGGCCATACGGTACTGGTAGAAATAATTCCACAGGCTTAACACTTGCAATAGATGAAAAATGTAATTTTTTTTAAAAATTTTAAAACCATTATATTTTGACTGCTGTTCTCGGATATATCAATCATTCCCCATCAGGGGGATTCTCATAAACAGGTAGAAAAATGGCTTAGCACCCTTCGTCCCCCAGACATAGGGTGCTTCTTTTTTGTTGTGGAATAATAATTAACAAACAATTTAAAGTCGAAGCCTGTCTTTATATAAAAAAATGTAATGGATAGATCTCTTAAACAAAAAATTGGCAGACTCGGACTAGGAGCTTTTTTGGTAGTTGCAGGAATTGGGCATCTTACTTTTGCCCGCAAGGAATTTCAGGCTCAGGTACCTGACTGGGTACCCATCTCCAAGGATGATACTGTTGTATATTCTGGTTTTGCCGAAATAGCTTTAGGCAGCGCACTCATTTTGGCGAATGGGAAACATAAGGCCAAGGTGGGGAAAATAGCGGCAGCTTTCTTCGCTGCGGTGTTTCCGGGGAATATTGCCCAGTATAAAGACCGTCGCGACGGTTTTGGGTTGGATAGTGACGGTAAGCGTCTCGCGCGTCTATTTTTCCAACCGATACTGATGGCTTGGGCATTAAAAAGTACAGGTAACTGCAGCTCCGACGAGTCATAGGATCGTTGGTGCTGAAGCTGATCTTCTCTCTATTAAAAGTGCTGTTCCCGTGGCGCCTGGCTCGATTATTAAATTGTAATTTGTATACTTGTAAGATTGGGTAGGAAAAAACATAATCGAATTGTATGCAGATACTGTTGGTAGAAGACGATCGTCGTATAAGTAGTTTTGTGATAAAAGGCCTTGAGGAAATGGGACATCAGGTCATTTTGGCGGAATCTGCCGAGGCTGCCCGCGAGTGGGTCAATGCGGATTCGCTGGATATTGTCGTGCTCGATATTATGCTCCCGGGAATCGATGGTATACAGTTCACAAAGATGCTGCGATATCGGAAAAACCATATCCCTATTTTGATCTTAAGCGCCTTGGGTGAGATTGAAGATAAAGTAGAGGCTTTGGATAGCGGTGCTGATGATTACCTCGTCAAACCTTTTTCTTTTAAGGAGTTAGTCAGCCGTATCAACGCACTTGTAAGGCGGGAGGGGTATAAAAATGTGCCCACTGATACTTGCCTACAGATTCGTGATCTAAAAATCGACCTTGAACGCTATGAGGTCCATAAAGGCGATCAGCTGGTAGACCTGTCGCCGAAAGAATTCAAGTTGTTTAAATTTCTAATAGAAAATAGGAACAAAACCCTTTCGCGTACCGCAATTTTACAAGCGGTATGGGGTATTGATTTTGACAACAATACGAATGTGGTAGATGTATATGTTTCCTATCTCCGAGGTAAGGTCGATGATGAGAGCGAACTCTCAATCATCAAAACGGTAAAAGGCGTAGGCTATATGCTCAAAACAGATTGACCATGAACCTGAAGATTCGACT
The DNA here is from genome assembly GCA_002454415.1 of Sphingobacterium sp. UBA6711. GTDB lineage: Bacteria > Bacteroidota > Bacteroidia > Sphingobacteriales > Sphingobacteriaceae > Sphingobacterium. The sequence continues at coordinate 22,125 of DKIT01000095.1, read as the reverse complement.
GACACTTTTTTCTTTTTTGGTCTTCACGATTATTTTCGGTCTGGCCACCATTGTGATCTATTGGATATTTTTTACCTCATCTGAACGTTCTTTGATCAGCTCACTTGAAAAGAATGCGAAGATCGCGGGTATTTATTACCTCGAGGCGGATGAACAAAGTTCCTTGAAACATTTGGAATCCAAAAATCAATATGAAAGTCTGGTGAAGCGTGCGATGGTGGCGGTTTATAATGCTGAAGGTAAGGTGAGCTATGGTGGGATGAAGTATGATCCGCAGATCGATCAAAATCTGCTGCAACGTTTGAAATCAGAAAAAAAGACTTACTTTAAAACTGAAGATAGCTTTTATTTTGGCTTATACTACCCCGATAATCAAGGTGATTTTTTTGTCTTTGTCAAGGAGTCGAATGCAGACTTTAACCATCAGCTGAATCGTCTATTGATTACGCTGATCATCGTTTTTCTTGTTGCGCTAATCAGCATTGTGTTTCTCTCGCTCTGGCTGAGTAAGTACGCTTATTTACCGATCCGTAAAGTTATCCAGGAAATTCAGCATAAAGATCTAAAGACCATTCAGGAACCCCTTACTGTTGTGAAAACCAAGGACGAACTACAGGACCTGATTGAAAGCTACAATGCGCTGCTACGACGGATCAGTGAAAATATGATTATCCGTAAAAACTTTGTAAGTTATGTTTCGCATGAATTTCGGACGCCCTTGGCCGGCATCCTTGGATCCATGGAAGTTTTTGGAACCAAAGCCCGAAGTCAGGAGGAATATATGGAACTGGCACAGACCATCACGGATCATGTCAACTTTCTGAATCATCTGATTGGTAATTTTCTCTTGCTTACGGAAGATCAGGCCCTAAAAAGATCATCAGAAATCTTTCGCGTCGATGAAGTTGTCTGGGATCTGGTGCCTAAATTTACCCGGGCATTTGCCGTGCCGCTCCAGGTAGATCTTCAGGTTGAAGATCCCCATTATTTTAATGTTCGCGGCAACCGGTANNAAAATGCACTCAAATATGCAAATGGTCAGGAGGTACTTGTCCGGATGAAAAGCCTAGATGGCCGATTGGCACTGGATATCATCGATCATGGAATTGGGATCCCGCAAGCTGTGCTGGATGCCGTGAAACAGACCTTTTACCGGGGCTCCAATGTGGGCCAAATCAAGGGAAGCGGTATTGGTCTCTCCTTTGCGCAAATCGTTTTTAAGGACCAGGGAGTCGACTTTACAATCCAATCGAATGCTTTAGGAACGACCGTGTCGCTGCTTTTTCCTGCATACTAGCATCAATTAGCACCTAAGCGCTTCTTAACCATTTTCTAATCTTTTCTAATCAAACTTTAATCTATCCCAAAGAAGCCTATAATGCCTGGCGCTTAGTTTTGAAGAAATTCAAAATAAAGTGAGAAAAATCCGCATTGTATTATTGATTCTTCTTGGCCTGAATAGCAGGCTGATGGCGCAGGAAGCGGAGCAAAACCGTTTGAAAAAATCTGAAATCGAACAGGTCTTTTTAGCGCATAACTTAACCTTGTTAGCGCAGCGTTTCCACATCCAACAGGCGGAGGCCGGGATGCTGCAGGCAAAATTGTGGCCCAATCCCAAAATCGAAATCTCCGAGGTCAACCTCTGGAAAAATCCATCAAGTGAAACACTTCCAGCATTGATCGGTCATTATGGGAAAAATCAGCAAGTGGCCCTAGAACTGGAGCAAACCATCGAATTAGCCGGCAAAAGAAAGAAAAGAATCCAGCTTCAGCTGTTGGAAAAGGAGAATGCCAAGCTTCAATTTGAGGAGCTTCTACGTAATCTCAAATACGACCTCCGAAATAAATGTATTGAGCTACAGGTCCTGCAGGAAAGGGAAAGGCTGTACAGTGATCAAGTAACGATATTTCACAAACTGGCTCAATCCTACCAAAAACAGTGGAAGGAAGGGAATGTGAGTGAGATGGACTACCTGCGCATACAGAGTCAATCTATTGCTTTTGCAAATAAGCTGAGTGAGATTCAGCAGCAGAAGATTGAGAAAATGAACGCTGTGGCACAATATCTAGGGAGCAAGGGACAAGCGCTGTCCATTATAGATACACTGGGTATTCCTGTTTTTATCGGTAACAAGGCGAGTGAATGGAAATTGATGGCGTTGGATAATCGTAGTGACTATAAGCTCATCCANNCGGGCCCAGCTGGAAATCGAGAAGGCTGAACGTGTTCCCGATCTACAGGTATCCTTGAATTATGACCGTGGCGGTAACATCATGCGCGATTTTGTTGGTGTTGGTCTGGCGATGGACCTTCCTTTGTTTAATAGAAATCAGGGAAACATTAAGGTAGCACAGCTCGAGCTTGAAAAAAATAAAGTTGAAATCGAGCAGTTCCGTATTGATATCGAACGTGAAATCGGTTTTCTAGCGGCACGCTTAAGTAACTTGGAATCAAGTTTAAAAGCTACGGATCAGCAATTCGACGGTAAATTGGATATCGCGCTGGAACGCTATGTGCGCAATTTTCAACAACAAAGACTGACCATTGTCGAATTTATAGATTTTATCAATAATTATATGGAAAACAAAGAGGCCATATTGGAGCGTAGGGCCAACTATCTGCAATATGGAGAAGAACTTGCTTACTTAATTGGAAAGGATATTGCCTCATGAAGATGCGACTGTCAATATGGCCAGCACTTTTGGTCATATCCTTATTTCTCGGTTGTCAGTCCAAACCTGATGACGAACGCCATGTCGTAAAAACGAAAGGTTTTTGCTTAAGTACAGATTTTAAAAAACATGTTAAAATGGACTCCATTCAAAAGCGGGCAGTTGCGGAGCAGATCGCTTTAAACGGAGCTATTCAATACGATCAGGATGAACTCACCACCTTGAAAAGCCCGATCCAAGGATTAGTTCAGTCGGTTACTGTCAGTATGGGGGACTACGTGGAAAAAGGACAGATCCTTGTCTCGCTTAAAGGTACCTCGGTCAATGACCTGGGAAAGGAACTGCGGGAGCTGGAAAATAGTAAGCGGCTGACAGAAAGTAAGGTGAATAGCTTGCGCAGCATGCTGAAGGATGGTATGGCTTCGCAAAGAGAACTGGAAGAGATCGAAAGCGAACTAAAAGGCTTGCAGATTGGCATCCAGCATGTCAAAGCGAATATGAGCCTGTTAAACAGCTCTTCTGAACAGGGAACANNGAGTCCAGGCATGACGGTGGGCGACGACACAGATCTAATCTCCATCAGCAAACTGAACGAGGTATGGGCTTCTATCAATATTTATGCAAACAACCTACCATATGTAAAAAAAGGAGCACATGTCCGCATCAGCACATTGGCCTACAAAGGCGAATATTTTGAAGGTTACATTGATCAGGTAGCCAATTTTTTCGACCCTGAGGAACGGGTGGTTAAAGCACGGGTTAGGTTACTTAATAAAGATATGAGGTTGAAGCCGGGTATGAGCGTGGATGTGCTGGTGGATAAGGTGGGAGACGGCAACAAACAGGAATTGCTGGCTATACCAAAGGATGCCATTATTTTGCATAACAACCAGAATTTTGTGGTGATCTATAAGAGTGATTGTGACCTTTCGGTCAAAGCTGTTGATATCGTTTCGGAAAATGAAACATATGCCTTTGTGGAAAATGGATTGGCCGAAGGCGACCGTGTACTGACAGAAAATGAATTGATTGTATTTGACGAACTGATGAATAGATAGGATGAAGAAACTTGTACAAAATATCGTTTCATTTTCGTTGAAACATTCGTTGGTTGTTCTATTTTTTACGGTTGCCTTGTTATTCGGTGGGATTTACGCTTATATCCACACGCCGATCGAGGCTTTTCCGGATGTGAGCAACACGCGGGTGCGGATTATTACACAATGGCCAGGTCGTAGTGCCGAGGAAATCGAAAAATTCGTCACGCTGCCTGTCACTAAGGAGATGAACACCATACCCCGAAAGACAGATGTACGTTCGATCTCGCTGTTTGGTCTTTCTGTGGTTACCGTTCAGTTTGATGATGGTGTGGAAGATTTTTATGCACAGCAATATGCCAGCAATAAAATGCGTTCCATCACACTGCCCGAAGGTGCCGAAAGTTCCATAGAGCCACCCTCAGGAGCTACGGGAGAGATCTTTCGTTATGTGGTTAAAAGTAATTTGCCCATCAAAGAAGTTTCGGCTATTCAGGACTGGGTGATTGAGCGGGAGCTGGTCGGTGTGCCGGGGGTAGCTGATGTAGTGAGTTTTGGGGGAGAAGAGAAGATCTATGAAATAAAGATCAATCCAACAGAACTTGCGAATTACAATTTGTCACCCTTGGATGTGTATGAAGCGGTGTCACGTTCAAATATCAATGTCGGTGGCGACGTGATCCAAAAAGGGAATCAAGCTTATGTGGTTCGCGGTGTGGGACTATTGGATAAGATCGATGACATCGGGAATATTCTAATCAAAGTCGTAGGCAATACGCCTATCTTGGTCAAACATGTGGCGGAAATAGAATTAGGGGCCAAGCCCCGGCTGGGGCAGGTGGGGCTCAATCAGGAGGATGATCTTGTACAGGGAATTGTCATTATGCTACGGGGCGAAAATCCCACTGCAGTGGTGACGCGATTGAAAGAAAAAATTGCGGAATTGAATGAACGTAGCTTGCCAGAAAACGTGAAGATTGAACCCGTGATCGACCGCACAAAATTGGTCAACAATACAGTGCATACCGTTTCCAAAAATCTTATTGAGGGGGTTATTCTGGTTTCCATCATCGTATTTATCTTTTTGAACAATTGGAAGACCACCTTCATTGTCGCCTCCGTTATTCCTTTGGCTTTTCTCTTTGCGATCATTTTACTGAAAATACAAGGTCTGCCCGCGAATTTGATTTCCATGGGTGCACTGGACTTTGGCTTACTGCTCGAAGGTACGCTGGTCATTGTGGAGACTGTTTTTGTTTCGCTGGAGAGGGAGGCGCATCGCCTCGGTACGGAACGTTTCAACAGGGTCTCCAAGCTCGGTATAATCAAGAAAAGCGCTGGCTCGGTAGCGGGATATATCTTTTTTGCGCTATTGATATTGATCGTCGCGCTAACACCGATTTTTTCCTTTCAGAAAGTGGAAGGAAAGATGTTTTCACCGCTCGCTTTTACTTTGGGGTATGCATTGTTGGGCTCACTGATTCTGAGTTTGACCTATGTGCCGGCAATGTGTAAGTATCTTTTGAAAAAGAATATCAAGGAAGATGAAAATAAAATCACCAAAGTCAGCCGGGAGGTTATTTTCAAAGGTTTCAAAAAGGCCTTTGACCATCCGAAATGGACGATCTCTATTTTTATCGCCACCTTACTCGTCTGTATCGTTCGGTTTAGTTACTACGGTTCTGAATTTCTTCCTAAGCTTAATGAAGGAGCTATTTATGTTCGGGCAACGCTCCCCAACAGTGTGAACCTCGAGGAATCGGTAAAGCTGACCAAAACGATGAAAACAAAACTGATCAAGCAGTTTGATGAAATCGATTTTATGATGACCCAAACAGGAAGGCCCAACGACGGAACCGATCCAACGGGATTTTTTAATATCGAATTCAATATCGAATTGAAGCCCGAGGGCGAGTGGAAAAGGAAGATTTCCAAAGAAGAATTGATTGCGCAGATGCGCGACAGCCTACAGACTTTTCCTGGGATAAATTTTTNNTTAGCCAGCCGATTCAGGATAATGTCGAAGAATATGTCGCAGGGGTAAAAAGCCCCTTGGTGATCAAAATTTTTGGTGAGGATCTTCAGGATCTGGAGAATAAGGCCAATAAATTTGCTACATCGCTAAAAAAGGTTTCCGGGATTACGGACGTCAACGTCTTTAAAAATATCGGTTTGCCTGAGCTCCGCATACAGCTGCATGATTCGAAGATGGCGAAGTATGGTGTGTCGACCAAAGATGTGCAGTCGGTCATCGAGATGACGATCGGTGGGCAATCGGTGACCCATTTTTACGAGAATGAACGCATTTTCGACGTACGCCTGCGCTTTCAGAAATCCTATCGGGACAACCCCGAAAAGATTGGTAACATCATTATTCCAACGATGAACGACCAGAAGGTGCCACTCAGGGAAATAGCGACAATAGATTATCATACTGGTCCGGCGTTTATCTATCGGGAGGGTAATTCCCGTTACATAGGTATAGGGTTCAGTATTGAAGGGCGGGACTTGGGCAGCACCATTGCAGATGCGAAAAAGCAAATTGCAAACGATATTAAATTGCCAAAATCGTATAAGGTCGTTTGGGCAGGAGAATTTGAAAGTAAGGAGCGTGCGACGAAACAGCTGATGCAGGTTGTGCCCGTATCCCTGATTTTGATCTTACTGCTGCTCTATGCTAACTTTGGGAACATCAAAGATACCCTAATTTCGTCCCTGACCCTTGCCTTTGCGTTTATCGGCGGATTTGTATCGCTTTGGTTAACGGGTACGACCTTTGGAATTTCCGCTGGTATCGGTTTTATTATTCTGTTTGGCGTGGCCACCATCGACGGTATTGTATTGATTGGAATCATGAAAGAAAATCTTCTTCATAAAATGGGCCTGAAACCTGCTATTTATGAAGCTGTTAAAAGTCGCATCAGACCCATCTTAATGATCGCTCTCATGGGCGCGATGGGGCTGCTACCGGCGGCACTGTCGAATGGTATGGGAGCTGAGATACAAAAGCCCTTGGCTATTATGATTGTGGGCGGATTGATTATCTGTATGATTCTTTCATTTTCCATCTTGCCAATTGTTTTCTTCTATTCCTACAAAAAAGAAAGTAAGGCGTAGTACCCCATTTTTTTAATTATTATATACGAGACAAAGGTTGCCTGAAATTCAGTGCAACCTTTGTTGTACAATGCGTCAATTGCGCTTTTGCTATTCGGGTTAAGGTAACCCGGTAGAGGTTCATCATGTTACGGCCCCGTTGCTTCATTGCAATATTTTTTCTGAAAACTGTTCGCCGGATTAATTATCTTTGGATGAACCAAACATATGAATGAACCAATAGCGAACAAATCAAATGGATGAAAAGAATTTAAACGAACTGACCAATGAAGAGTTATTGGCAAAGAAGAAAAAATCGATGCCCAATAAGATTCTCAATGCTTCAATTATTGGCTTCTGCCTTGGAATTGCAGCCTATAGCGTGATCAAAGGTGGACTAAGCTGGCCAACGATTTTTCCATTGGTCTTAGCTTTTGTAGCCTATAAATACTTCGGCAAGAATGAAAAAGCAGTAGATGCGGAACTCAAAGCTAGAAATCTCAGATAGCGCATGTGTTTTGATATNNCGCCACGGTACAGATGTGTATGCATTGTCAGAACTTCAGAAATGGTCGGACAAGGAGCTTGCGGAAATGGAACTCAAAAAATATGCGGCGCAATATGGACAGATGGGCGAAAAGCTTTTTCTACGCAACGAAGCAATCCGTATGAAGGAATTCGATAAATATGAAGCTTTTTTACGACTGTTTTTTCCTGATAGTGTCGAAAAAGAGGTTGAAGAAGCAAAGTTTCTGTCCGAACGGGTCAGACGTGTCAGCAAAGAAGAAATGGAAAAATGGGTAACGGATAATCTGGTGAATGTGCTGATATCGGATTTGCACTGTCTGGATTACGGATCCATCTTGAGCGGCATGGTAATCCCTTCAGAGGAGGTGGTCAGCTATACGGACAATGGATTGAGCGATACGATAGACTGCCATGTAACTCCGATGGAGTTTTTTTCGCATACCCATCATGATTACTACTGGATTGATCCAAAAATAAAAGCCTAGATGACCAGGCTTTTGTTGTAAACCCCATAGTATCGGCTGTGGTGAGCATGGCAGGATAATGGATCTTGATTGATTGATTGATTGATTNNCCCTCGGGATCAATCACCACACTTTCGTAATAACCATCTCCAGTTGTTCTCGGTTCGCTTTCGACGGTATAGCCGTCGGATCGAAGTAGTTCGGTAAGCCGATCAACAGTATTCTTGCTGCCGACTGAAATGGCCAGGTGCGTGTATCCCTTACTTAAGCTTCTGTTGCACTGTTCTTCTTTTATATCGTTGCGGTTCATAATTTCAAGTCGTGCGCCGCCTTCTTCAAATGTTAGAAAATAAGATGCAAATCCCTTCTTGGAGTTGATGTATTTCTCCCCGCTTTTGGTACGGAAGTATTTCATATAAAATTCTCGCATTCTTTCCAGGTCATCGACCCATATCGCTAAGTGTTCTATTTTCATGAATAAATCTATTTATATTTTGCAATATTATACATATTTGCAAAATACTGCAAATTATTCAATAAGTTTTTGGACTTAAGCACTTTCAAGAATAAGTGAATAAATGATGTGTAAAATTTCGATAGGTTGAAAATAGCAACGCTGTTCAATATCCATTGGTTGGTGTAAAGTCTATGGGGCAATATTGCATTATGTAGTGGTAAAGGAAAGCTATCGATGGGCCGTATTAAAGAAGGCTATATCTATTTATCAATACCTACATGACTGAATTAGCGCAGGCTATGCAAAATGGCAAATTAAATGACGACTGCCCAATAGGGAACAGATCTCTATTGAGATAGCCATATAAATGAGGCTAAATTATATGCCGCTGTTCGTTTGCCATTGCCAAGGAATACTGTAAATCTACCACTTCGCCAATAACAATAATAGCCGGATGGCCAAGTCCATTTTCTTTGCTTGCTCTAACAAGATCCTTGGCTTTGCATACGACTTGTTTCTGTTGTGGTAAACTGGCGTGCTGTATAATGGCCGCCGGTGTTTCGCCTTTGCCGTAAAGGACATAGGTGCGGGCTATTTCGTCGAGCTTGCGCATACCCATATAGATGACCACCGTGGACCTGCTCTGAACAGCTAAAGGTAGATCTGTAGCCAAACTGCCATCTTTTTTCATTCCTGTAAGCGCCCATACGCCTTCACTGATACCACGATGTGTCAATGGGATGTTATTGATGCCTGCACCTTGCATGCTGCTGATGCCCGGGATATAGTTCACTGCAATGTTTTTGCCCTTTACGGTAAGCCATTCTTCAAATCCCCTTCCAAAAAGATAAGGATCTCCACCTTTTAAACGAACTACACTGTCATATCGTTCGCAATAATGCAAAATAAGTTCATTAATTTCTTCTTGTGGTACATATTTTCCGTATGGATGCTTGCCAACATAGTGTTTTATACAGTTTTTGCCTGCAATTTGAAGTATTTCTTCATTAATTAAGTTGTCATATAGGATAACTTCTGCATTTTCTATTGCTTTATAAGCTTTCAAGGTAAGTAATTCGGGGTCTCCAGGGCCAGATCCTACTATAAATAACGATGTTGTTCCTAATTTTTTCATGTTATTACTGTTTTTGGTAAGAATTTATATGTAAATCTATTAAAAAATCTGATATAAATCATTAAAAATTGAATTTTTAAATAGTTTTTTGTGAAAAAATATTATAAAAATCATATTTATTTTGATTTTTTAATTTTTTATTCCATAAATTAGTGGTGTTTAAATGTAAAATTGATTTTTAATCATAAAAAAACAGTAATTATGGAAAGAATAAAGGTTGTTATTATTGGAAACGGTATGGTTGGTAATAAGATCTGCGAAAAATTAAAGCAGAAATCCAATGATCTAGACATAATTGTGTTTGCCGAAGAGCCAATTCGGGCTTATGATCGTGTTCATTTAACAGATTACTTCAAAGTTTCGTCTATTGACGAGCTTTTCTTATCAAAAAATGAATGGTACACGGAAAATAATGTAAAAATCCATTTAAACGACCCTATTGTTGGGATAAATCGTTTAGAGAAACAAGTGAAGTCTCTGAAAGGTCTAGTCGTCCATTACGACTATCTGGTTTTTGCGACCGGTTCTGCACCTTTTGTCCCTCCTATTCCAGGTATTGAAAAGGAGGGAGTATTTTTATATCGTACCATCGAAGATTTGGATTTGATCCGAGCGTATTCGGCAAAAGCTAAACGGGGCACCGTGATGGGAGGTGGACTTTTAGGGCTCGAAGCTGCAAAAGCATTGGTAGATCTTGGCTTAGCAGAGACGGCCGTGATCGAATTTGCTCCGCGCCTGATGCCACGTCAGATTGACGATAGCGCGAGCATACTTTTGCAAAACAAACTGGCCGAATTGGGCTTGACTTGCTTATTGCAAAAATCGACAAGTCAATTGCTGGGCGATGAACGACTGACGGGAATTGCTTTTCAAGATGGCTCGTCGATCGAAACGGATTTATTGGTGATTTCAGCGGGTATTCGTCCGCGTGATGAGCTAGCTAAGAAAATTGGTCTGAAGATCGGTGAGCGGGGTGGGATATTGGTGAATGCGCAAATGCAGACCTCGGATCCCGCAGTCTATGCGATCGGTGAATGTGCGTTGGTGAACGATATGATCTATGGTTTGGTAGCGCCGGGGTATGAAATGGCCGAAATTGCGGCGGCTCACATTGTAGGTGAAGAGAAATCCTTTAAAGGATTTGACATGAGTACCAAATTGAAACTGATGGGCGTAGATGTCGCGAGTTTCGGAGACCCATTTATCAGTGAGCCCTACGCACGAACGATCTTATTGGAGGACCATAATAAGGGTATTTATAAAAGATTGAATGTTAGTACGGATGGTACACGTTTACTCGGCGGGATACTTGTAGGGGAAGCGGCAAGTTACAATATGTTGTTGCAGATGGTCAACAATGGTGTTCCTTTGGCGGAACATCCGGAGCTCTTGCTTTTTGGTGAACAGCGAGAAAGCAAATCGGCTTCCAATGGACTGGAGGCCCTGCCTGATCAGGCTTTGATCTGCAGTTGTGAGGGGGTGACCAAAGCGCAGATCTGTGATGCTGTGGTCAGCGGAAACTGTGAGAATGCGGATGCGGTAAAAAAATGCACCAAAGCCGGTTCGGGTTGTGGTGGATGTGTGCCTATGGTGAAAGATCTGGTCAATTACACGATGAAACAGCAGGGAAAATATATCCGCAGTACCATCTGTGAGCATTTTGATCTGAGCCGTCAGGAGCTTTATGATCTGATCAAGATTCATGAACTAAAAAGTTACGATCATGTCTTGGATGCGCTGGGACGTGGGCACGGTTGTGAGACTTGTAAACCGCTGGTGTCTTCTCTGCTGGCCAGTCTCTGGAATGAGATGATACTCGGGAAAGGTAACGATGTAGCACAAGATAGTAATGACCGTTACCTGGCTAATATACAAAAGGGTGGAACCTATTCCGTCGTTCCTCGTATCCCCGGGGGGGAAATTACACCAGACAAATTGATTGTTATTGGCGAAGTGGCTAAGAAATACAACCTGTACACAAAAATTACGGGTGGACAACGTATTGATCTGTTTGGTGCACATCTGAATGACCTCCCATTTATCTGGGAAGAACTGATTGCGGCGGGCTTTGAAAGTGGACACGCTTATGGTAAAGCCTTGCGTACGGTCAAAAGTTGTGTGGGTAGCACGTGGTGCCGATTTGGCCTGCACGACAGTGTGTCGTTTGCAATACGGGTAGAGGAACGCTATCGTGGCTTAAGGGCACCGCATAANNGTGAGTGGCTGTATACGTGAGTGTGCGGAAGCGCAGAGCAAAGACTTTGGGATCATCGCGACAGAAAAAGGCTGGAACTTGTATGTCTGCGGCAATGGTGGAAGCAAGCCGCAGCATGCCTTGCTTCTGGCTTCGGATATTGACAGTGATACCTGTATACGTTATATCGATCGATTCTTAATGTTCTATATTCGTACTGCGGATCCACTGACGCGTACGGCTACTTGGCTCAACAAAATGGAGGGTGGAATCGACTATCTACGGAATGTCGTTGTGGAAGATAGCCTTAACATGGGCGAAGCGTGGGAACAGGATATGCAATTGCTCGTCGATAGTTACCGTTGCGAATGGAAAGCCGCTGTTGAAGATCCGGAAATCCGTAAACGTTTTGTCCATTTTGTAAATGCGCCTGAGGAGAGGGACGAAACGGTGCGGTTTGAGACCTTACGCGGGCAAAAGAAAGCTGCCGACTGGAATCTTAAGACGCATTAGTGCTTGAAATGGAATCGTTCTAAAAAATCATAACTAAGAATCGCTAAACCTTTAAAATAAAAATCACATGAACACGCAAATTGATATGCAATGGCTGAAAGCCTGCCGGATAGAGGATGCTATTGAAAACGGAGGTGTTTGCCTTAAGTTGAATAATGAGCAAGTTGCTCTGTTTTACTTTGCCCGTCGCAATGAGTGGTATGCTACACAGAACGAATGTCCGCATAAACGACAGATGATTTTAAGTCGCGGAATGTTAGGCTCCTTGGGTGATACCCCTAAAGTGGCTTGCCCATTTCACAAAAAGACTTTCGCGCTGGATACGGGGGAATGTCTTTCGGGTGATGAATGTGCTATCAAAACTTATCCCGTCAAGGTCGAGAATGGGAGTGTGTACATAGGTATGACAGCATAAAGAGCTGTTAGAAATTGAAATAAAAACCTTTTTTAGCAAATAAGAGATGGATTATATTAGCCCCAAAGAAGTAGCAGGTGTGATGATGAATACTGCTGTCTACAAATCTTCGCTTCCGATCAAAGATCTATTGATCCGTGGAGCATTGTCAGGTGCCTTATTGGCAATTTCCGTTACGCTCGCCTTGTTGGCTACGGCTCAGACTGGACTGGGACTGGTAGGGGCATTTGTCTTTCCTGTTGGTTTTGTCATTATCGTCATTCTCGGACTAGAGCTCGTTACCGGAAGTTTCTCGCTCGTCCCCTTGGCTTGGTTTGAAGGGAAGATCAATTTTAAGGCCATGGCGAATAACCTGTTTTGGGTTTTCCTTGGCAACTTATTGGGCAGCGTCCTCTTCGCTATATTGTTTTGGGCAGCAAGTACAGAAACAGGACAGGCAAGTCAGCTCGGAAATATTGAACATAGCCTAATTTTAATTAGTGAAAAGAAAACCTTAGGATATGGCGACCATGGTGCAGCGGGTTTATTTGCGGCATTTGTCAAGGCTATTTTATNNCATGGGGGTGGTCATGTCGATGACATCGAAATCTACGCTTGGTAAGATTCTGGCAGCAGGAATTCCAATCTTTATATTCTTCGCCCTGGGCTACGAGCATGCCGTGGTCAATATGTTTGTGATCCCAGCGGGAATGATGTTCGGAGCAAAGGTGACTATTTCCGACTGGTGGTTGTACAATCAGTTGATCGTCACAGCTGGAAACATTGTCGGGGGACTATTATTTACGGGAATGGCTATCTATTATACTTACCATCGGAAAGAACAGGTGTCCACTTCCCAAAACTAGTACTTATGCTCATAATAAAACATTTATTGGTATTATTCCTGTTGCTATGCATTAGCCATGGGCTTCAGGCGCAGGAAAAGACAGTTAAGGGGAGTTTGTTTGAAGGTGTAGTGGTGGCTGGCTATGTGGATCAGGGTAGCTACCTCACTTGTACAGGGCCTGCAATCAAATATAATTGCGCGCCGAAGGCTAGTATTCTTTTAGGTTTGTTGCCGAGTTTGAAAATAAAGGAAGATAAAGTTGAGGAAGCAAAACCTAGAAACTCTTGGGTGACGCCGACATTGGGTTTTGGTATTACTGCTGTATTGAAGCATATTGCTATCCAGTTGCCAGCCTTTTATACCGCTAAAACCAGCACAGCTGACGGAAAATGGAAGCTAGGAATAGGAGTTGGGTATAAATTTTAAAATGACGTATTTTTAGGGAAATATTTACGTTGGGGAGAAAGCATGGCCAATTGGTTCGCTTTACTCCCCATATTTTTCAGCAGCCAAGGAGTCTAAAAATGATTTGTTTTTGATGAAAATTTTCTTTTTGTCAACTGTTATGGCGCCCGAGTCGACAAGTTCTGCTAGCGTCCGATATACTGTCTCGTAGGTGGTGCCTACATAAGCAGCAAGGTCCTTTTTGCTTAGGTCGATACCGATATACTCGTTATCAATCCCTTCGCCAAAAACGCGATGTAGTAGCAATAAACTCCATGCCAGCCGGTTTTTAACGGAAAGCTGTGCCAAGTTTGCCATCTTTTGCTCTGAAAGATGTAATTCGTCTGCGAAGAATAACATTAATCGGTAACTTAATTCAGGATTGATGCGCAATGTGGATAGGAAAAAAGGCAATTCCACGAAGCATAGTTGTGTTACATCAAGTGTCGTTGCAGAAATAGGGTACACACTTTGTTCGGATGAGACGCCACGATGGCCGACAATGTCCCCTTTCTTAGCAAAGCGCACAATGGTTTCTTTATCGCCAAGATTGCGGTGGACTTTAACAAGTCCCGACTGGACAAAATAAATACCACGAACCGCTTCTCCTTCAGTGATAAACTGTTCTCCTTTTTTTACTCTGATATTCTTTCGGTGAAGATCAATCTGTCCTAGCCAATCTTGAAGGACATAACGGCACATAAGGCAAGAGTGGTCACAGGTATTTGTTTTCTTCGATTTCATCAAGGTCTGATTCGTATAAGCGCTGTCTTTGTTATCTGTTCAAAGGTATTATCTATTCGTTTAAATTCCTATTTTTTGCTGGGTATAAAATCATAGCGTGAGATTTTGATGATACAGATTGTTGAAACTGCTGGGGTTTGAATTTGAAATGATCATAATTAGTTAACAGGAATTATTGTAAATTTATTTAGCAAATGTGCATGGCGAAAGAATCTTCTGATAAAACGATTATTGCTAAACAATTGTTATAAAATCGATACCACTTATCAAATACGCATGAAAAAAATCGAACTCATTCCGCTTGTTGGAATTCAAATTGAAGGTATTGGCCAGATTAATCTTGGCGCAAGCCGCGATGAAGTCCAAGCCCTATTAGGAGCTCCCTCAGATGCCCTGGATGACCAATATTATTACGATGACCTCGAACTGAGACTGGATTTTAATGGAAGAGGAGTTTTGGAATTTATAGAAAGTACCAATGGTCCTTATCCTGAAAAGACAGAAGTCAGTATTTATGCTGTCAATCCATTTCAGACAGAAGCAAATGAACTTGTCAACATCTTGAGCGAAAAAAATAATGGAGCGATCGACGATGCGGAAGCTGGATATTGCTACACTTTTCTAAATAGTTCTGTGGGGGTATGGCGGCAGATAACAGAAGAGGATGTGCAAGAAGAGATTGAAGAAATCAAAGCCGATGGCGAGTATGAAGACAATGCTGATATGCTGCTTGAAGATCTTGAAAAGTCAAAATTCTTCTGGACAATAGGCATTGGTGTATCTGGCTACTATGCAGAATAAGATAACCCCTCCAGATGCAACAGCTTAAGGAAGGTACCTATTATGGTGCTGTCAATAGAAAATTTAAATCTAATGAACTCATTATTTCCGATGCTGTCTATACATTGGACAAAGTGGATTGGCATTACCATGAAAATCCATATTTTACATTTATTATAGCAGGGAATCTGTTAGAAGGGAGCAGGAAAGGGATTCATCAATGTACAGCGGGAGACCTTTTGTTTCACAATTGGCAAGACCCGCATTACAATAGTAAACCTGACGGGTTCACCCGAGGCTTCCATATTGAGCTTGGTCGTAATTGGTGTTGGAATGGTGTAGTCTGTTTAGATCAGTTGCAAGGGAATATGGATATCCGTTCTCCGGCCATAAGACTGCTCTTTCATCAGCTTTTTTTTGAATCTTTTATTCAAGATAATAGCGCCGCATTGGCGACAGACAGTTTGCTGCTAAATGCATTTTCTCTCATACAAGAGGAGCAGATCGTATGGGAACGTCGCATTCCGGAATGGGCCTATACTTTGCGTGATTATTTACGAGAAAACTATAAAAAGGATCTTAGCCTTTCAGCAATAGCAGGTATACTTGATTTGCATCCGGTGTATTTGTCCCGAGAGTTTTCTAGATATTTTGGCGTGACTATGGGCAGTTACATTCGTAAATTGAAAGTAGAAAATGCATTACTGTTGTTCCGTCAACCCTCACTTTCTTTAACCGAGATAGGTTACATGGCTGGTTTCGCTGATCAAAGTCATTTTATACGTTGCTTTAGAGATTTTTTGGGCGTGACACCGGGACAGTATCGCGAAAGAACAAATTCCTGAAAAAAGTTAATTTCATTCTATTTTTATCTACGGTGCAAGGGTTAATTTTATAGCAATTGATCGAATGACGAATGTTATGAAATTTCTTTTTTTTATGTATTGTGCATGTGCTGCACTGTTGCTCGAAGCAAGGCCACAACCCGGGCTGGATACCCTGACCTTTCAATTTTCCGATGAAGGAAGAGGGGAAATTTTATTTGCCGGCTCCCGTGATTCGTTGGATAAGGATATATTTTCGAATCATTATCTGCTCACTCCAAATAGTAATTTGTTTTTTGCGTTTACCTTACAGAAACCATTAACTTATTATCAGAAAATTATTGCGCCAAAGTTTACAGATACAGAACTCTTTGGGCAAGGTAATTTTCAATTTACCTTATGGATAGATGGAAAGGTAATCTATCGAAGTAACCTTTTCCCGGGAGCTCCGATGCAGAAACAGCAGAATCTGGAAACCACATTTAAACGGCCGTTGATGGACAATATCCAGGGGCAGGGATCTTGGTCTGAATCCTTTTGGAACCGTTTTCTTTATCATGGTGGTGAAAAGGCTCTAACAGATGGAAAACATCATCTTCGAATGGAAATCAGACCTTACGTAACGGCAAATAATTTGTTGGTAGGTGATATCATTGCAAGTGGTGAACTTCAACTTGAGGTTAGGTTGAACCCGGTGATAGATCCCGATAAATATAAGCTTCGGAAACCAATTGTATATCCGGGTCTAAATAGCTCAAAAGCGAAATTTGACAGTGATAAAATACAGCAATTGAAAGGAATGATTGCGCAAGGTGTCTTCAAAAAGATAAATGGAATCGTCGTCTTGAAAGAGGGGAACTTATTGATTGAAGAATATTTCAATGGCACGGATAGAGATAGCCTGCATGACGCCAGATCTGTGGGTAAAACCTTTGCCTCAACTTTGATGGGAATGGCCATTGACGATGGTTATATCAAAGATGAATATCAAACGCTTGAAAAATTCTATGATTTCAGTAAATATCAGCACACAGACACTGGTAAGAGCAAAACGACAATTTATGAACTACTAACCATGAGCTCGGGTTTTGACGGCAATGAGCAAGATCCGACTAGTCCAGGTAATGAGGAGAATATGTATCCGTCAGCTAATTGGGTGGAATTTACGCTAAACCTTCCATTTCGCAAAGCGCTTAAACAGCAATGGCATTATTTTACAGCTGGTGTAGTTGTGTTGGGGGATATAATAAACAGGCACGTAAAGGGCGGGTTGGAACAGTATGCCCAAAAAAGATTGTTTGCTCCTTTGGAAATTACAAAATATCGTTGGGAATACACACCGCAAGGTGTTCCCAACACTGCAGGTGGAATCCGCATGAATGCATTGGATTTCGCCAAGTATGGTCAGCTGTACAAAAATGGGGGCAAATTAAAAGGCGAACAGATCTTATCACAGGAATGGGTCTCTAAGAGTCTTTCTAAACAACTCATCATTCCAGAAAGAAATCAAGAAAATTATAGCTATTTATTTTGGAATAAATATTATCGCGTTGCACACAACACTTATGATGCTTATTACTGTGCGGGCAACGGCGGAAACTATATTATTGTCATGAAGAATATTCCGTATGTTATTGTGATTATAGCCAGCGCTTACGGCCAGCCTTACGCCCACAAGCAGGCTGACCGGATAGTAAGTGAGTATTTGCTTCCGGCATTGATCAACTGATCTTGTAGCCAAATCGTGGATAATAAACTTTTCAACGATTGAATATGCCCATTCAACGAAATCTAGCTGGCATTTAGATTATAGTTCTGCAACTTTAATTCATGAAAGAGCAATAGTGCTCATCAACTAAATCAATTCGAGATGAAAACCAATATTGGAATGACCGAAAGCAACCGTGCAGTTGTATCTGAAGAACTTGCAAAATTACTTGCTGACGAATATGTGCTTTACACGAAAACCCGTAACGCGCATTGGAATGTAACAGGAGATAACTTTCATGCGATGCATCTATTTTTTGAAAATCAGTATGAAAAATTGGACGGAATAATTGATCGTGTTGCCGAGCGTATGCGCAAAATTGGACATTTTGCCCCTGCAACACTTAAAGTTTATTTAGAATTGACCCACCTGACTGAATATAGTGAAAGAACGAATGATGGGTTAGGCTATTTGAAAGACCTTCTGCAAGATCATGAAAGTATAATTGAATTTATTCGTGGTAACATTGTCCCATTTGCTGAGCAACACAAAGACTATGGTACGAGTGATTTCATTACAGGTTTAATGGAAGAACATGAAGAGATGGCGTGGATGATTCGGGCATACTTTGCTTAATCGTATTTTTGACGTATAAAAATAAGAAGGATTAGGTATCTTTGTTTAACCATAGATATACGCTTATGACCGCCCTGATCGTCGATGACAACGCAATAGCAAGAACAACCCTAGCTCATCTGGCCACACTTGTTCCCAATTTGACAATTGTGAATGAATACGATAATGCAATCGATGCTTATCATCATTTGCAAAAACAACAGGTAGACTTGATCTTGCTGGACATCGAAATGCCAGAAATGACTGGTATCGAACTAACGAAGACCTTAGCGGATAAGAACACAATGATCATTTTCACTTCGGCGAAGAAAGATTACGCTTTGGAAGCTTTTGAACTCAATATTGTTGATTATCTGCACAAGCCTTTTACACCGGCCCGTTTTTTACAGGCTATTGGCAAAGTTCAGTCGATATTAGAGAGCCGAAAAGAAAATGTGGAGGTGACCAAAGATGAGTTTTTGTTCATTAGGGATTCCAATGTCACGCGTCGCCTGAAGTTGGACGATATCTTTTATGCCGAAGCGATGGGGGATTACGTGAAATTCTATACCAAAGAAAAGATGTTTGCTGTTCATGGTAAAATGAAAAATGCAGAGGAACGTCTTCCGAAAGGGGATTTTATCCGGGTACATCGCTCCTATATTATCGCTGTTGGAAAAATCGAAACCTTGCAGGACGGTGGTTTGATAGTCAATGGGCAATTTATCCCTGTTGCTGATGCGTACCGAAAGGCGCTCAATATACGGATGAACGTCTTTTAATAAATAGAGTCCTTGTGTCCATAATCACCATATTTCTTTTTTATGATTAATAGTTCCTCAATTATGGGCAACAGACGGTTTAGCTACTTAATTATACTCGCGTTTATCGCGGGAACAGTCCTTTTGGTCGCTGTACAGATCAATTCGGCCCGCAATACGAAGGCACTTATAGAAAATAACAATAGGCTCCTCAATGAGTTGCGGGCGGTGAATCATCTTCGTGAAATTGACCGGGATATATTGGGCGTGGAAAGCCGGATAAGGGCCTCTATTGCTACTGATGACACTTCGCATCTGGAAGGAATAGATCAAAAAATTGATCTGATTGAAAACTTCTTGGATTCTTTGTCAAAAGGTAACCACGATACGACGCAGCAAAGACTTATTAAACGGCTGAGTGTATTGGCTCTTGAAAAAAAGAAAGTGAAAGAAAAGCTGCTCCATCGCTATTTAAGCTTGGGGAATATGAACGACGAAAGTCCTATCGCAAATCCACGTGCGAGGATTATTTCCAACGAAATTACAGCAATCACGGCAAAGATCTATCTACAACGAAAGCTCCAGATGGAGAGTTTGACGGCACGCAGCGTAGAAATGGGCGATAAAGCTCGCTTATATGACATGTCCTTGTTGCTGCTTTTGGTCATGGGCGGAGCGGTCGTCGGCTTTCATATCGTTCGTCAATTTCGTAGACAAAGACGCTTAATTCATGACCTTGATCTTGCTGAGAAGAAAGCGAAGATCGCTGTTCAGGCCAAGGAGAACTTCCTTGCGAATATGAGCCACGAAATTAGAACCCCACTGAGCGGTATACTGGGATTTACAAATCTTCTGCATAAAAGAGCGCTGGATAGCACATCTGCAGAATTTGTAGCTTCTATACAACGATCGGGTGAAAATCTGATGACGATCATCAACGATATTCTTGACCTTTCGAAGATTGAAGCCGGAATGATGCGGATTAGTCCGGGTATATTTAGCATCAATGGTCTTATCAATTCCGTAGAAACCCTATTTTTGGAACGGAGCAAGGAAAAGGGACTTGTGGTCTCCAGTCATGTAGACGCTTCAATACCCGACACGCTTGTCGGCGATGCGACCCGGCTCACACAGATATTGGTTAACCTGATTGGCAATGCTATAAAATTTACACAACATGGAAATGTGCGTATTGAGGTATATCTGAAGCAGCGTAATGAGTCTAGGCTCGTGGTCGGATTTAAGATACAGGATAGTGGAATAGGTATAGAAAAGGAAAAACTAGATACGATATTTGAACGTTTTAGCCAAGCCGAGGATTCGATTACAAGAAATTATGGTGGTACAGGATTGGGGCTCTCGATTGCCAAAAATCTCGTCTTGCTGCAACATGGTAATATTGATGTACGTAGCCAAATAGGACAAGGTACTACTTTTGATTTTTATATCCCTTATCGAATTGCCGAAGAACAACTTCCTCAAGTCAGTGCGCTGGATAGTACCTTGTTAAAAGATCAGGTTGCTCGTTCGCTACGGATATTGGTTGTGGATGACAATCTGATGAACCAGAGTCTAATGAAACATATTCTTGAGCAATGGAATATCGACTTTGATATGGCTTCAAATGGATTGGAAGCTATTGAGCAATTGAAAAGCAAACATTTTGATCTCGTATTGATGGATATCCAGATGCCAAAAATGGATGGCTATGCGGCTACACAGGAGATCAGAGAGACGCTGAATAAAAATATTCCGATCATCGCAATGACTGCGCACGCGCTGGCGGGAGAACGGGAAAAATGTTTGAGCCGTGGTATGAATGAATATCTATCCAAGCCAGTCAAAGAAGATGAGCTTTTGGCGCTTATCTCCCATTTTGGCAACAAGCAGATCAATCAAACAGAAGGAACCGTTGCCGATACATCGCCCAATTTTTTCTATATTGACCTGGCATATATGAACACCATTAGCCGTGGAAATAAGGTGTTTGAACGGAAGGTAGCTCAGCAATTTTTAGATACGATACCCGAACATATTAAACAGTTGGTGACAGCTTTCGACGAAAAGGATTTTAAAGTGGTTAGCTTGCGGGCGCACGATCTTAAGTTCTCTGTTTCAATGATGGGATTGCTGCCGCGGTTGGAGGAAAGACTGGAACGGCTGGAGAATATGGGGCAAATCCAGCAAGATTTACAGCAGGACATAGAGGATGTAAAGGATATTATTGGCTTAGCACTTGCTGAGGTAATTATATTTCTAAAGTTTTTAGACAGAACCAAAAACTAAAGTCATAAACTTAGTTTCAACCCTTACGTTACGCGCTTTTATTGTGCGTGGGCATCTGCTTGATCCCTATCCTGTTATTCATGCAGTAAAAAGTATTGAAAAATAGAAAATATATACCTTGAAGATATTATTGAACTCTTTAATTTTATACTGTTTTTATGGAAAATCAGGGCGCCTCCGTTGTCATTACACATCATATTTTAGATGACAAGATTTTAGAATACGAAAAATGGCTGAAAGAAATTGTTCCGTTAACCAAGCAAGCAAAGGGCTTTATCGATCTTCAGCTCATTGAGCCCATCCCTAAATTAACCTTTGTCTATACCGTTATAATTCGTTTCGGNNTTTCGATACGGTCGATAATCTTAAAAATTGGATGGAATCGGAGCAACGGAAGACTTGGATTGAAAAGGCAGCACCGCTATTTCGCAGACATGATCATTATCAGATCCGCTCAGGTCTGGATTTTCTATTCGAAATTCCAGAAAATAATAGTAATATACCCGTTCGTTGGAAACAATACCTTGTCACTTGGTCTGCAATTTATCCTTTGTCTTTATTGATTCCATTGTTGCTTTTGCCATTATTACGCTATTTGCATATTCCACAAAACCATTTTTTTGAT
>DKIT01000096.1 GCA_002454415.1 Sphingobacterium sp. UBA6711 | reverse complement strand
CGGCCATCTTGCGAAAGCTGATAATCCAGCTGTATATCGCCGGCGATATTATTGGATGCTTCACCGGGACGTGAATTTCCCTCGACTTCAAAATTGGATCCGATGCTGACTTTCAACCTGTCGTTGAGCAGCATTTTGGAAACGCCGATATTCAGGTCGGTCCTAGTCTGTGCTGATCCAGTGCTATAGTCATCTTCAGAGGTGAGGTTGAAATCAAGTTCGACGCCGGTAATTAAATCCGAGGCCAAGCGGTTGAGCTGTGAACTCAAAAATGAACTGACGCTATTGCGTACCAGGGCTTCGGTACCACCACCACCGGACAAGCTTTCAAATGGATTAGCCGANNACCGTCCGAGTACAATCAGTGAAAACACTTGTTTATTGAGGTCGGATGGATTATCGCGCAGGGTCGCCAATGCATTGTCTACTTTACTGATGACATCCTGCGATACAATGGCGTTATTGGCATTCAAATCAATGTCAAAGTTGAGTTGTGGCTGAAACAGCTGATCTGATATTTTTAACAGTACATCGAAAGGAATCTTTTGCTTGTACAGGTTTGCGTTCTGTGTGCCGAGCTGTGGCGCGACAAGTTCTAGGGTGGGGGCCTTTAAGGTGTACACGGCCGTAATATTGAGCTGTGCATCCAATGGATCTCCATTCCAGGTGATTGTACTTCCTTTCTGGAAGGTAAAGTCTCTTTTTACAGGTCCAAAGCTGAACGAATA
This sequence comes from Sphingobacterium sp. UBA6711, assembly GCA_002454415.1. Classification (GTDB taxonomy): domain Bacteria; phylum Bacteroidota; class Bacteroidia; order Sphingobacteriales; family Sphingobacteriaceae; genus Sphingobacterium. The sequence continues at coordinate 19,731 of DKIT01000096.1, read as the reverse complement.
ACTTCCTTGCTCCACGGTAAATGTTCCGGACATGGTTATTTTACCACTGGCATCTATGCCCGCATTCAATTCGGCTTCGCCCTGAATGTTTAGGGCATCCTCCGAACCGGCATCCAGCAGAATCTTAAACTTGGCGTCTTTATCGGTCTGTAGATTGAGATCGACGTCTATTCCCGTCAGTTTAGTGACCGTCATGGAATCCAGTCTGGCAAGTGCATTTGCGGTAGCCGTGTCGCGTTTATCCACAAATTCGACCACACCCTTACGATCTGCCATGCCAGGATCATTGTTGCGCATGACCAATGTGAAATCGGTGCTGTCAAGAACCTTGATGGTACCGTCCACAATCGGCTTATCCAGATTTCCGCCAATCTGTAGATCGGTGCCAAGAAACATTTTTCCATAAAACATGTCATTATCTGCCTGCGTGGAGTTTAGGACTTCAAAATTATCCATGGCAATGTTTAGGTCAAAGTCAAAGGCGGTGTAGGTCTGCGTGTTGACGGAACCACTGACCCGGGCAACGTTACCTTTGCTATCTTCAAGTTCAAATTTTGGGAACGATATGCCGTTTTGATCAAAACTTATCTGCTCATCTTTTGCTTTGAACAGGGCATTGAGCATCGCCACATTGAATTCAGCCGCTCTAAAATTGAGATCGCCCCTGATTTGCGGTTTTGAAGGTGATCCTGCTATTTTTAACTGACCTTCGAGGTTGCCCTTGGCATCCTTCAGGTTTCCCATGCTAAAGGCTTGTACAGTCTTCATGGTCAGCGGTGCAATGTCCAGCGTAAAGTCGAGCGTCGCATCCCCCTGCGGCGGATTGATAAAATCTCCACTAAGAACCAGGTTATTGCCGTTTTCGGTAATGCTTACGTTTGCGTTGTAGGTATTTTCACGTTCATTGTTGACTTTGATGTTGATATTGCCCACAGTATCTTTTCCGAAGTAAAATTTCTCCACGACCATATCGGCCACGAAAACGGGGCTGCTTTCCAATCGGGAGAGGGTCGTTTGTCCGTTGATACCGCCGCCCAGATCCAGACTATCACTCATGATCATTTTGCTTAAGGTCTCGATACGGAAGTTTTTAAAAGCGACATTGATCGGTGAATTAAAGATGCTGTCCTGAGAGGCGATTCGCAGCTCCTGGCCCTTGTTACTCAGGACAAAATTATTGGCCTGTATGCCAGAGTTGCCGAATTTTAAGCTGTTGTCGGATGCTACATTCCACTTGTCGTAGTTGAGCATTAAGCCGTCCTGGAGCAAGCTGAATATAAATAGGCCATTCTTAGCCTGCATATCTGCGCCTAGATGATATTGTTCCTTGTCCTTTTTATCCTTTATCCAAAGTCCCAAATTAATGGTATTCTGGGCGACCTTTCCACTGAAAATGGTATTGGTGAGCTCGATGCTGCTGACTTTAACCTTGTTGATTAGGGCCGAATAATAGAGCGCGCTGTCGAGGCTGTTGATATCCAAGGTAACATTATTGATTTCTGTGCCGCCATACACCACACGTGGGGCATCCAGTTTGGCGGACAAGAGCTTCGATTCGCTATTAAACAGACCGTCCAGTGTAATGGCTTTCATTTCAGTAAGAGCTGGAAGAAAATCCTGAATAAGTCTATTTCGGGTCAGCTGGGCCGAAAATTCGATGAGCTGCGGTGAATAGGCGGGGATCTTAACAGGATTTTCAGGTTTATAATACACCTGCAGAATATCCTGAACAGCACTTTGCAGTTCTAGGATTTTGTACTTGCCGACCAGGTGAGCATTCAAAAAATCGGACCGTAACAGTAATTGATTGCGGTTGGTGTCGGCCTTTGCCAGAAGTGATACGGTATCCAGGGCATAACGCTCGTTGTTGTATCGGATCAGCGAATTGGTGATATGTGCTTCACCGTTCAGAAAATTTGGATCTGCTGTGCTGAAATTACCGCTTAGCTTACCGTGGTAGCTGATGGCGTCCTGTGTCAGATTTAACTTTTGTAGGTTGATGCTATCGGCCACCAACGCAAAGGCGATTTTCGGATAAGTGGCATCCATCTGTGCTGTGGCATCTAGTTTGAGCTTGATATTCGGGTCGGGACTCAGTATAGAAGCCTTGATAGCACCTTTGTTTGCCGTGAGATCCATGTCGATATCATGATAGCGATAGCCCATGGCATCCATGCGGTTTACTTTCCCGTCAAAGTTGGCGATTAGTTTTTTGGGATCTGTGCCTCTGCCCTTAATTTTGCCCTCAAAAGAGAGGATACCCAATGTACTGTCCATCTTCATGATTTTTCCGATGTCAAGGTCTCGAACGATGACTGATGCATCATAGCTGGTATCGCGCTTGGCCATAGCGACCTGCCCATCTAATTTGGCTGTACCTTTTTCCGTCACTAAAGCAAGTTTGGTCTTAAAGGAAGCCATTCCACCTTTAAAGGTACCGTTAAGTCCGATGGTATTGGGTAGTTCGATCCCATTGGGCAGCATGGATTTGGAAACCAATTTTTCGATATCCGAACGGCCTGTCGTTAGCTTTTTCAAGTTGAGGTCGACAGAAAGTTTATTCATGTCTGGAAGTCCTTTCAGATGGAGGCTGGCGATCAGCCGGGTATTGGAAAGCGTCCGGAAATCGATATTGGGAATATTCAGGTCATTGACGCGGCCGATGACACGCGTGTCGATATAAAACTTCTTGTCCAGCAACGGTTTCATCACTTCCATCGTATCTAAGAACGGAGCAAAAAATCGGATATCGCGCATATCGATATGGCTTTTTGTAAGATTGGCATTGACCGAGACCAGTTCGGGTTGTTTGGCGATAACATCCAGAGAAGGATAGCTTACTTTAAAATAATCGCGGATCAACGTACGTGGCGTTTCCGCATACAGATTTTTAATTTCGGCACCTGTATTGGTATATTTAAAATCAGCCTTCAGCTGTTTGATGGCAAAGCCGGAATGGTCAGCTGCGATGAGCTCTTTCAGCGAACCGCTCATAGAGTCGGCACTATAGTATAGGTCAGTCAGCCTGGTTTTGAGTCCCGGCATGTGGATGTTGAAATAGTCAAAACCCTTGATGCGTGGAACGTTGTCGTCTTTAAAGATAATACTTGTATTATTGACGTTAATGTCTTTTGCCGCCACGACCCAGTTCATCTTTGTGGCTGCGGTGCTGGTGTCGGCTGTTGCCTCATTAGCTTTAGCTTCGGTTACTTTTGCATCGTTGGCTATAGCCTTTTGAATTTTCCCGAGCAGGACATTGTTGTCCGAACCATTCAGATCAAGCTTTTGGATATCAACAAATTCTTTGTTGAGGTCGATCTTATTGATGTCTGCATATAGGCTTTTTAGGATAAATTGCGATTTAAGCGCACTGGACTCGTCTTCATAGCGGACGACAATATTGCTGAGGTCAACTTCATGGATTCCAACATCGGGAAGGAGGGAGGTCGTCTGTGCAGTCTTGTCAGTAATACCAAAGTCTTCAACCGATGGGGCTGAGCCATCCAGAGCAGGTTTCCATTGCTTTACAGTCGCATTTAGTCCATCGATGTTGATTTTTGGAAGATCAAAGGCCATGTTATTGGTCAACTCAAATTTCTTAATGTTTGTATTTAAATTGCCCAAATATACATCTGCGCTGGTACCGATCACCTCATCGGCATAGACAACATGTATTTTTGCGAACTTGATCTTATCGAGATTGAACAAAAGAGCGGAAGTTGTGTCGGCAGTAGGCTCACTTTCCTTCTCAGAAGCAAAGGCCTTGACGATATAATCGAAGTTAAAGGCACTGTCGGGCAAGGTACGACGTATTTTAGCGGTAATGCCGTCGGCTTCCAGACTTTGTATTTCCACCGTGTTTTTCAATAGTTTCAGCATATTGATGTCCACGGAAATACTTTTTCCCGCGACTAAGGTATCCTTGCTCTGATCTTCGAGATAGATGTCTTCGAGGACCAATTTTTTTGGAAAATCGATATTAATGTAGCCAATTTTAACGGGTGTACCGATCTTACCTTCGACATAGTGGGTCACTTTTCCGGCAATATAATTCTGTATGGAGGGGAGGCGGAGTAAAAAAACGATTAAAAGAAAAAGCGCGATTATTCCTCCGATAATCCACAAGATTGTTTTTAAAGCAATGCGGGCAAATCTGTTCAATGTATTGTTGATTTAAGTTTACAGATAGGACAACACAGAACAGTAAATTGTTTGGATATTGTGAATAGATGTCTCCTTTGGGATGTTTTTAACGATGAAATGTAATGAATGCCGTAAGCGGAGGGTAACAGGTCAAGGTTATCAGGCTTAGCGAACGATCTCGGCTAAGCCTGATTGATATGTCGTGTATTATTTATAATGGACTACTCGTTTTAGAGCGCGTTGTTATCGAGTGTGCCAGGCTCATGTCCGGTACCTTTGTCGTATCGGGCAGCCACTCTTCTTGTACGCTCGGCCTGATCTGTCGGAAGATTCTCCGTTTGTTGTCCTCTGTTGTAGAAGGCCTCTTCATCAAAGTGATAATGACTGTAAAATTCATTTGGGTCATAGGTATGGGAACTCACGATAAAACCGACGTCGCCGGTGCCTTCAAACACGTGGCGGGTGGACAGTTCTGTTTCTGGATCGACACCATCTTTTTCGTAAGCCGGCAATCGGATTAACTGATCCTCAGTGACGGATATCACCACGACTTCGCCATCATCAGCAGGATTATAGAGATAATCTGTTGCCGGCACTTCTGTTGGAAGTTCATCCGCGGTTAATACAACGCTATGGTCAATGGGCTCGACAGGTGGAGTCAGGTAGGCTTCATCGTTACTTGCCTGGATACGTTTTCCATCATACAAGGCTGCAAGACCAATGGGAGCCAATACCTTCTTGTCTTCTTCGACAACAAATTCGGCATCCTTTAAGTCCACGATAATGTAACGGACCTGCTGGCTCTGAGGATCAAAGAGCAGATCATCTACTTCACCGACCAGTTGGCCAGCTTCATTTTTTACCTTCCACCCCCTAATATCAGGTTCTCCGTCGACGATTTCGTAATCGCTACCGCCCAGTTCAATCAAATGATCATATTTTTTTTCTTCTAATGCCATGTCTTCAATTTTTTTGTTATCAATTTTTTATTTGTTCCGAAAAACTACAATTTCTACATTCCGGTTCTGGTTTCTACCGCCTGGGGTTTCATTGTCAGCAACGGGCGAATTTTCGCCACGTGATTGAACGCTGATCTTGTCCTTGGCAATATGACCTTGCTTCACTAACCAGTCCTTTACCGCAGTTGCCCTTTCGATACCGAGCTGCTTGTTATGTGATGCTGTTCCTGTAGAATCTGTATTGCCGTAAACACCGATATAGGCTCCTTTAAAATCCTTATCCAATGCCGTTGAGATCTGGCTGAGTTTCGCCTCCGAACTGCTTTGTATCGTATTTTGATCTTTAGCAAACAAAATGTTTTCGCCGAGGGAATAAATCATATAAGCATCGCTTGATCGTACACGGATATCTTTGTCTGTGATATTCGGATCGGTAGATTCAGCACTGTTAAAATCGACTGAATTCCAGTTCGGGACGGTTGTTGCTAGGGTGTCTCCTCCGGAAGCCGTTTCGCTAAGGCTTGTATCAGGGGTAGGATCATCTAACTTAGTATCACTGTTATAACGATTGATAAAATAGAGTACTAAGCCCAATGCAATCAGTGAAAGCAGGATCCATAGCCACCACGGTGCTGTGTTTTTAGGTTTTACTTCTAAATGTGCCATATAAACTTTTTTCCAAGAAGAACAACCCTTGGGTAGCTTCGTTTGAAAAAGTTTTTTTCGGAAAAGATGGCTCCATGTAGTTTATTATTTGCCAGTAATTTAGCTTCTGGCCAACTTAAGGTCAAAATTGAACGTAGTTTAAAAAAATCAGCGTTCAATTTTTGTAAGTGACACATTTTTGTAATAGAGATATGGCCTANNTTTTTTTATCCAATAATTCGAGTCCGATGTATTTTTTGAGCAGTACACTCAAACGTTCGGCCTTTATGTGTGTTTTATAATTCTTTTTAAAATCAGCTACCATTTGATCAATGGTACGGGCAGTTAAAAAGTAGTCCGAGTTGTATATTAAGTCGGCAAGAAATGCTCGCTCTTGCTTGCGTTCAGTATTTATCTTTTCCGGTTGGATAAGGTTGACATATTGAACCTGTTGTTTATCTGGTGATTCGCGAAGTACAACTTTGAATCGCATTAATTCTGCAAGGATTTTGTGGTCGATCGAAAGTATTCTTTTCGCATTGAAAAAATCAGCAATGTCAATTTGAAAAGATTTACATATACGTGAAAAGCTATCAAGGGAGAGGGAGCGGGACTTTTTGCAGGCACTTCTTAAAGTTGAATAGGATATGCCCGTAAAATTAGCCAAACCCTGTAATGACAAGCCGGTTAAATCGAGAAGCTCCATTATTCTTCTTGATACCAATGTGGCCAAATCCATGTCAGTTAGCTTTCCCATGTTGCGCTGTTTTTAATTTTTAGAAGATGGAATGGGCTGTCAAAAATTACGGAAGACAGCTGTTTCGCAAAGATAACCGAGCAGGAAAAAAAACACTCAAACCATGATATCACATCGCTATCACACTTTTTTGCACCATTGTTAATTGCACCTGAGCGTAACCTGCTGCAGTTGAAAAAGCTCGGCGATGAATGATCCATGCCGAGCTTTTATCCTATTGTTTCCAATAAGCGTTTTTATCGTAGATGTGATTTATTTATCCTGAATACAGCGCACATTTATGCCGACAGGTTTGTCTACCGCACTTACACCGACAATAAGTGGATTTCTAACCAAGAAGAAGTGATTGAAAGTGTTGTTTGTGCCCAATTCTGTCGAAGTCGCATAATAGCCTTCCCGTCCCCGATGCGATAGTTCGCCGGTATAGAGTTCGCGTCTTCCTGCTGCGGGGAATAGTAAATTGATATCACCGCTCTTTTTACTGGTGACGATCATGGCCGCGTTATATCCGGGCATATTGTCAATCGTTGACACATCACCCCAGGTACCTGACTGTGTTGCTATGGTCTGGTCTGATAATCTTTCAAATTCTGCTCTAGTAGGTATTCTCGTACCTGCCGAACAAGGATCATTGGCCGAAACTTTGACAGGAAGGGATTCCGTTCCGCTGTTCCACGAATTGGCCGGAGGATAAACGTTGTAATTCCATCCAGGGATTTCCCCATCACCACTTGTAATCGCGTTTGCGGCAACAGCTTTCTGCCCCCATTGATAAAAATTACCATGTAGCGCTTGTGTTGACGCATTGGTAAGATTGCCGGAAGATGGATTCAACGAGCTCGCTCCGAGGTTATAACGATCCCAACGATAACCACCGATTACGGCATATAGCGCATCGGCTGCAGTAGCCGTTCTGGTTTCGTTATTTGCATTTACATAACGATCGCTGTTAAAACGCAACTTTACGGTATAGGAATAGCCGGGCTTCATCCCCTGACCATTATTTGAAAAATTAAATGTTACTGGATAATCATTTATATCATGTCCAACTTTTATACTTCTTTCTCTTACATTGAATCTAAACGTAAAATCCGAAACGCCCAGCTGATTGACCATTACGGTTTTGGTAGTGGTACCCAAATTCTGTACAAGTACCGCATCGTTTGGCATATTTAGGCCGCTGACAACTTTACCTGTGCTCATATCGATCGTAGCACCGTTGATCATCCCATTCGTAAAATCCACAGTACCATGTACAGCAACTTCGGAGTCGTATCCTCCCTTCTGATATCCTGCTTGTCCGAAAGTACCTGTGGCATCGCTGTTATCAACTTCGAGTATAACACGTGTAAACATGTGTTGCAAAGCAGTAGTCAATGGTGTAGGTGTATTGTTACCGAGAATAGTGACATCTTTCTCAACAGCACACATATAGTCCCCTCCATTCTCTATATAATTATAAGCAGGACGGAAACCTTCGGGGTCATTGGATAGGAACATATTGGTTCCGGGGTTTACTGCGTACGGATCTTGTGTCGTGGATCCAAAACTATAGATAAAGAAATTATACTTTTTACCGACTATGAGCTTATCTCCGAACGATACCTGGTTTGGATCAGAGGCAATACCCACCGCTTGATCAACATAGGTGCCATCCGTTTCGAAAGCGACAATTCGATATCTTACGTCTCCCCTTAAAGATAGGGGCTTTGTCGCTGCCTTTGTGCTCGCTGCTTTCAGGCCAGAACTCGTATTTGTATTTTCTGTAAGTTCTGCTGTGATTGTAAATGGACCCGACTTCACCTCTTTCGTTACATTAAATGGTGTCGTTGAATTTTTATTGGTCGAAGCTTTCGTAACAGGTGTTTCACTTCCAGTAAATTCACGTTCAGTAAGCGCAAGTTTGATACCCACTTGATCCGTTGGTATCGTATTTTCATTTTTCCCTTTATTACAGGAAATGGCGATGGATAGCAGTACGAGCAGTGATAAGGTTACTTTTGCTTTTTTATATAATGTTTTCATTTTCATCTTAAAGGTTTTGATTGTTATTAGTTCCACCATTCGCCACTTGGGTCCTGCGTTTCTGTTCCGCCATTATTCCATTCATTTTCTGTCACGCCAGTCCCACCACCAGGTTGGGCTGATCCATTGGATCCCGCAGCGATACCCTCTTCCATCGCTAAGGTCAACTGCTCGATCGCGGGGCGTACGTAAGTCATTTTTTCTGTTCTTTTTTTCATGTTTTATATTATTTGGTATGTATTTAGATCTGTGTTAGAAAGATTGAAATAGTTGCCTTGTGTGTTCAGTTTCTGGATAATGTATATGGGACATGCGTATTTACTTTTCTTGAGACGATCTATGGCAAATCTTTTCTTTAATAATTATCCGTTTAAACAATTAGCTGTTGAATCGAAAACGATATCATCCTGATATATTGGATTATAACGTTTTCTATTCCAAAGGTAATTTTAGATTTGGAAAGCCTATCAAAATGTAGCTATCACATAGCTATCACACTTTTGTAATTGTTTGATAATTAGATTTTTATTATACTCTTGTTATTGGTTTATAGGTTGTGTAGTCACTATTATATCCTTATCTTTCATGATCTATGTAGGTCTGCACGAATGGTAGCGTGCTACTTAGCTTTATAGAACATGGTAATCGTGTTGTCTATATTCATTCGATCTGCGCGACCTAGGATGAAAATAGGTTGAAAGGAAAAAGCCCAGCGATGGATCATCCATGCTGGGCTTTTCAATTCCTACTGTTTATAATAGGAAGTGTTTAGAAAATAGGGTAAAATATAGGTAAAAGCGTTAATCTTAACTACGATTTATTTTGGATACAACGTACAGGATAGGCTGCGGTTTTGAAATAATTTGATGTATCAAATGAACTTACAAATCCACGACCCTGAAATGCTCTATCGTTTCCTCCAACTGCAGTATTTGACCAATAAATTGCGGAACCCTGTCTCGCGCGCTGTGCGCCACTAATTGTTTCTCTATGAGCAGCAGCAGGAAAGCTTAACTTAATATCGCTGCTTTTTCTACTCGTCATAATATGCGCAGCCGTAAAGTCTGACAATCCAGCTCCAGTTGTTTGAAAACCGGTCCAGTTTCCAATGGATGTATGGCGTGTATAGGCGCCCAATCGTGCAAACTCAGCTTGGGTAGGAACTCGATCGTTTGCGCCACATGGATCTGCTGCTGTTTTTATCGGAGCGGTTGCAGTACCGCTGTTCCAAGCCCCATCTGGAGCAGGTGTGGTGTTCCATCCGGCAATTGCGGCATCTCCACTGTAAGCATTGGCAGCAGGCGTTTGAATACCCCATTGATAATAGTTTCCATATAAACCCTGGTTGGATGGAATAGCGTCAGGATTATTGGTAGCTGGACTTACACCACCGGTCACGCCAAGATTATATCTGTCCCAACGGTGGCCTCCGATTACCGCATAACGGGCATCCGCGGCTGTAGCAGTTCTGGTCACATTATTTGGATTAACATAACGGTCACTGTTGAAACGCAATTTTAAGGTATACGAATAACCCGGTTTTAAGCCCAGGCCAGCATTTGAAAAATTAAAGTCTACATTTTGAGCATTAATATCGTGGCCAATCTTGATCTGGGTGCTTGGTATCCGCAGGGAAACTGAAAAATTCGGATTCTGCAACTGGTTGACGATAAAAGTCCGTGCTGTAGCGTTGAGATCTGAAATAGCGGCGACCGAATTATCCGCAACTGAAGATACAGTCGCTCCGGTGCTTAGGTCAATTTCGACATCCTGAAAAGAAGAAAGCCATTGCGCTTGCACGGGAACTTCGGAAAGATAACCTCCTTTTACATAGTTTGCCGTACCAAATGTACCTGTGGCGTCGCTATTGTCTACAAGGATATTTACACGTGTAAACAGGTGTTGTAGTGGTGCCGCTAGTGGCGTAGGGGTATTGTTGCCTAAGATCGTCACATCTTTTGAGATTGCATACATGAGGTCTCCGCCATCCTGTTCATAAGTCGAAAAATCGAAGAATAATGCACCCGCAGCATACAAGTTTGTTGTCGGGGCAGCGGGCGGAGCGACTGTTGTGGAACCCACAGAATATACCACAAAGGTGTATTTGTTGCCCGCGATCAACTTATCACCAAAAAAGACCTGGCTTGCATCCGCAGCGTTGCCTACCGCTTGGTCTACATAAGTACCATCTGTTTCATAGGCGACGACCCGATATTGTACTGTACCTCTCAAGGCCAAGGAAGTGGCGGCTTTGTTACCGCTGGATGCTTTAAGCGCCACATTGCTGGATGTATTTTCTGTGAGTTCAGCAGTAATAGAGAATGGCCCCGACTGAATTTCTTGTGTTATGCTCAGTGGTTTGTTCGTACTGGATTTTGTTGAAGCTTTCGTTACTAGATCATTACTTGTAAACTCTGCTTCTGTTAAAGAAAGCTTTAAACCGCCTTGATTTGCGTCAACCGTATTGCCTGCTTTATCCTTACTACAGGAAGCAGCAATAGTTAACAGGGCAACCAAAGCCAATTTTGTTTTTGTAATCTGATATATCTTTTTCATTATCTTTATTAAATAATTGTTTGATTGNNATTCTCCGCTTGGATCCTGTGTTTCAGATCCGCCATTATTCCATTCGTTTTCTGTAACGCCAGTCCCACCTCCCGGTTGGGCAGATCGCACGGATCCAGCAGCAACTCCCTCTTCCATCTCCACTTTTAACTGCTCGATTACGGGTTTCACGTAAGCCATTTTTTCAGTTCTTTTTTTCATGTGTTCTATATTATTTGGTTTAAGATTTGAGCTATGATATACAGCACCTCAAACTTCTTGACTGACCAAAAAGAAGAAGTATGCTGCATAGCAATGCCTATTGTTAGTTGAGATTTCAAATACTTTTCGTTTTTATGACGATTTATTCAGTTTTTATATGTAAGTTTCTTTTTAATTAAATGATTAGCTGTCATTTTGGCACTTAATAATTTGAATATTTAGCTGGGGTCCATTCAGCATATATGCAAATAATTGCTCAAAGATACTTGATAATGAAAGAGAAAGAGGGTTTTAAAATATCACATTGTTATCACACACCTATCACATTTAGGTTTATTGACCAGTTTGAGGTCTCTCTTGTGGTGTATGTTTTTGTTTTTAGTAGAAATATATTTCAGGATAAGAGGCTTTTTTATTGGTTGATATCTTTTATTTTTGTTTTTGTTTCTTTAAAGTGTATTCGTTGTTAAGTTTGTAATTCCTGCTCATTTCACAATTTTTCTTATGTTATTTTTCCCTGTGATATAGCTGCCATATTCTGGTATAAGTTCATCGATTGAAATAATGCTGATACGCAGGCTTTTTTTGGCAAGCAAGCGATTGGTCAACTAGTAAAAATGCAGATGACATTTTTTTTAAGTCATCGAATTTTACGTAGCAGATTTCAATTTCTGTCGGGCTTTTTTATCCCATCTCATTCTAAAAATGCTTTGCTTTTGCTGATGAGCGCTATGCTACCAAAAAGAAAAGCTTGTTCAAATGCTGGGTTTTATCCCTTTAAACTGTTGTTAGTTAGGTTTTTGTAAAGTGTGATACTTATGTGAAAGGCTGTTTTTTTTGATTCTTTCTTTTAATACAAATATTTGTTAAACAGAATCAGGTAGGATAGTCCAGTTGAAAAAAGCTGGATAATTTCAGCGGCAAAAGAGTTTGTGGACAGCTTTTTTGGTTGCTTACTGAAACTGGATTTATCACCAAGACCTTATTGCGTAGGGGGCTGTGATAATATTTTTTGGATTTACTCGACAGGGGCATCTGATCCTGTCGAGTTTAATTGCCTAAAAGTCCGCTATTCCCTCTTGAAATAGACAATAAATAGCAATATTGGAGCAAAGGGATTTCTCAAAGAAGGGTAAATAGGAAAAGAAATTTACTGAATAACGATTTATATGGATAGGAGTAACTTCAATTATTTAATTTCTTTAGCAAAAAACAATGATGCAGAATTTTTGACTGTGTTCAGTGAGATTTATCCTGGATTTGTGGCTTCGTTAAAGATGATCAATCCCAAAATTCGAAGTAGCGAATTGGAATTCTGCGCGATGACTTTTCTGAACTTCTCGACCAAAAATATCGCTCAATATACTTTTGTAACGGTACGTGCGGTGCAGGTCCGTAAAAATAGGCTACGAAAAAAGCTTAATATCGCTTCTGACGTAGATTTTAACAACTGGATGCGGGATCAGATTTTACTTAGTCCCCATGGGGAACAGGAGCAATTCAAAATTGTGACCTCCCAAAAATAAAAACGCATGGACAAAAAGATATTTTTATGTGACAGCAACCGTCCCGTTTTGGATGCATTGGAAATGGTCCTGAGCCTAACTAAGGCAATCATTTTAAGTGAAAGCAATAGCTCAAAAGTTATAGATCAGATTTTGCAGGAAAAGCCCGATATTTTTGTGTGTGAATTAGAGATACCTGGACTCGGTGGGGAAAGACTTATTCGAGGAATTCGTCAGTATAGTGAGTATAATAAACTATTTATAATCTGTATTTCAACCTCAGAACGAGGAAAAACGATTGCAACCAATGCGGGAGCGGACTATTTTCTTTCTAAACCTTTTGACCTACAGGAATTATTATCGGTTGTCAATAAAGTCCTGGCTACAGAAGGTCGGTAGTTTTGGTTTTATTTTGCTTTATATCAGAGGTATATGGTTAAAATTGAGTTAGTATAATAGAAATGTTAGAAATTGTGCAATTGCAATTTACTATGATAAAATTCATAGATTTGTATCGCGCATTTTAGGGAAGGAAGTATCCCGAGGATCGCTATGAAAAACAACCTGTAACGATTGATAATTTCTTAAATGAAAAAATACCTTTTACTTTCATTTTTATTCTTATTTACATTTAGGGTGATCGCAGGGGATCATCAGAAGCAAGAAGTAGATTCACTATTAGCCAAATCGCGAGAATTTGCGAATGCGGGGAATTTGTTGAAATATATAGAAACGGCGATAAAAGCGCTTAATTTGTCCTATATTGCTGATCATGAAGAGGGAAAAGCCAAGGGACGCTTTTATTTGGCAGACGGCCTTGTTGTAGCAGGATTGTTTAAAGAAGGACTAAAGCAATTGGAACTTGTTGAGTCTACAAAATACTATAGGGAAAAGACACTAATGCGGTCTGAAGTGCACCGGGTGCGCGGCAGAGCCTACGGTGGGCTTAAATTGAATCAACAAGCTATAAGGGAATTTCGATTGCAGTTGGGCCTGATCAAGGATCTAACGGGTGAATACAAGACAAAATCTTATCAATTTACCTACGAAAATTTAAGTGTTGTTTTCCAAAATTTAGGGCAGCTAGATTCCATGGAAAAATATAGTGCGCTTCAGTTAAAGAATTTGTCGGGGCTTGATGAAAATACACAAGCATTACGGCATCAGATTGTGTATGAAAACTTGGCGAAAGTGTACACCTCCAAGGGAGATTTTGCAAAAGGACAACAATACATCGATCAATCGCTTGCACTGGTCAAAAAATATGAAATTCCTGTCGTATATAATTTGTATGATGCTATGGCAGGTTTGGAATATGGTAAGGGGAATTATAAACAGGCTGCCGAATATCATGAAAAAAAACTGGCAAATCTGAGGGAAATTGGGAGTAGAGATGGTATGCGGAATACGTATCGGATTTTAGCTGATTTCTATCGAAAGACAAATTTGGACAAAGCGAAAGCGGATCACTACGAAATGGCTTTTAGCCGGTTGAATGATTCACTTGAAAATGAAAATAGGGAGGTCGTTGATCAAGTGCTCAACCAAATACTAAAATTAAAAGACCAAGAATCGGAAACAAAAATTTCAAAATCAGTGACAATTTCAATCATTGCTCTGATGGTGCTTGCACTAGCTATTTCGTTTTTCGTATGGCGGTCAAGACATAACCGCAAGATTTTGGGACAAAAAGAAGAGGCATTGCAAGAAACTGAAACCATTAATAAGGAGCTGACTGAACAGATCGGAGAAAACAAATTCAATAATCTGATTGAGCTTGCCAAAAACAACAATCCGGAATTCTTGACGCTATTTACAGAATTGTATCCGCAGTTTATCCAAGCTTTGAAATCTCTTGATCCAAATCTCAGAAGTACTGAGCTGGAATTTTGCGCCATGGCCTTCCTCAATTTTTCGACAAAAAATATATCAGAATATACTTTTGTCACCATTCGAGCTGTGCAAATCAGAAAGAATAGACTGCGTAAAAAATTTGACATCTCCTCAGATATGGATTTCAATAGTTGGATGCGTGAATTGGTGGATACACCTGATCAACCACAGGCCCAGGACTAGGAGATCTGCTGGATTCGGATGCTTACATTTTTTTTAAAAAATATAAAACTATTTATTTACAGATCTTGTTTATGCTGTGTATACGGTATTTAGTTAAATAGGTAATGTAGATTAAAGGATTGTTTTTTGTAAAGGCTGGGTTTGTGGTTGACCCAGCCTTTTTATTTTTATGTTAAATTTTTGAAGTTTATTCTCTATCTTCCCGAATAAATAAATCAG
The DNA here is from genome assembly GCA_002454415.1 of Sphingobacterium sp. UBA6711. Lineage (GTDB taxonomy): Bacteria > Bacteroidota > Bacteroidia > Sphingobacteriales > Sphingobacteriaceae > Sphingobacterium. The sequence continues at coordinate 4,636 of DKIT01000096.1, read as the reverse complement.
TTATTTAACTTGTTCACCAGTATGTGTTTTTCCATCAGTATTCGCCATATTTTCCTGTTCTTTTTAATGCTCTTTGTATGTTCCGCTAGTAATAAAGTAATGGGACAAGAAAAGCTTGACGCCTTCTTTAATCATCTCTTTGACAGCAAGAAAATGATGGGAAGCGTAGCTATTTGGAGCAGAGATAGCTTATACTACGCAAATTCCATAGGCTATGCTGATGTGCATAGAAAAGCGAAAAACGATCAGGATACGAAGTTTCGTATTGGGTCTATAACCAAGACTTACACCGCCGTTTTAATTCTAAAGGCTGTCGAGGAAAAAAAACTAAACTTAAACACTTATCTTTCTGATTTTTATCCTCAAATTAAAAATGCAGAAAAAATCACGATTGAACAGTTATTAAAACACCGTAGTGGGCTATTTAATTTTACTGACATCGAAGGGGAGGATATTTGGGAACAGGACTTCCATACGGAAGCTGAGATTGTCCAATATGTCGCAAATGAAAAAAGTAACTTTGAACCTAATTCGGATTATGAATACAGCAACACGAATTACACCTTATTGGGATTTATCCTGGAGAAGATATACCAAAAGACTTACGCGGATCTGTTGCAGGAAAAAATATGTAAACCTCTAAAATTGATCAATACTTATTTTTCCACGGAGACAGATGTGGATAAAAATGAAGCTATTTCGTATAATATCCAAAATGAATATATTCAAAATTCAACTGTGAACTTTTCCAATCATCCCGCTAGTGGAGGGATAGCAAGCACGGCGATCGAATTGAATAAATTTCTTGCGGCATTATTTGATGGTAAATTGATTTCTAAAGCGAGCTTAGATCTTATGCTTCCCGAAAATAAAGGCGAATATGGAATGGGCATTGAGAAAACATCATTTAAGAATCCAGTAGGATATACACATAATGGAAGGATCAATAATTATTTAGCTGAGTATTGGTATTTCCCACAAGAAAAACTCGGCATTGTCACATTGAGCAATGCTATTAATGTGGCGCTATTTCAAAGTCAAAATGCCCTTATTCAGTACGCTTATGGGAAAGAATTTGCTCTACCTGATTTCGAGCAAACGAAAGACCTGAATAAAGAACAATTTGCCCAAATAAAGGGAACTTATTTGGAGCATGGTGGAAAGATTACAATAAACATCTCGTCGGACGGTACAAACTTAATTTTCCAATCCTCTGAGATCGGACAGATGTATGTTCCGTTTCGATATAAAGGGAATAATATTTTCGAATACGAGGATGAAAAAGTTGTGTTGGAATTTAAACCGGATGAAAAACGTGTTTTGCTAAAAGAAGGCGAATCTGTTTTCGATTTTATAAAAATCTAAAAAGAAATGATGAAATGGGCATATATTGTATCATTGTTGCTAAATAGTTTATGATGATTATAATTTTCCTATTTTTAAGCCCATGATAAATAACCTTAAGATTCTACGCGTCTGTGTATTGGCCATTTCACTTTTGAATATAAGCCAAAGCCACGGACAGTCTGTTCAAGCAGCTCCAGCGGCCCATGGTTCCGCAATAGTTCCTTCCGCAATGCCAGCGATTTTTCCTGCTCCGGTATCAACCGAAATTGGAAAAGGCAATTTCAAACTTGGGACATCTGTCACCCTGATCTTTTCGGGTACTGTTGGCCAAGGGACAAGATCCTTAGTATCAAAAGTTTTGGCGGATGCGGGGGTGAAAACTATAAAACAGGCGAAAAAGCTTCCGAAGACTATTGATGGCAACTATATGCTAATCGGTACGCATACAGCTCCACTTGTACTTGATGGATTGAAGAAAATTACAGCTTCTTTGGATACCAATGCAAGCGGTTACACACTCGCAAGTAAGTTAATCGATAAGGGATCAGTGATCACTTTAACGGCCAAGGATGCCGATGGTTTGTATTTCGCGGTACAAACATTCCGACAGTTGGCGAATCGATCCATTTTTCCGGAAATTGTCATCAATGACCATCCCGCATTGCCAATAAGAGGAACCATTGAAGGTTTCTATGGCAAACCCTGGTCGATGGAAGAGCGCGAAAGACACTTGAACTTTCTATCGACCATAAAGGCCAATACATTTATTTATAGCCCTAAAGACGACCCTTATGCACGGGACCGTTGGCGGGAACCTTATCCGCAAGAGACATTGAAATCGCTTGAGAAGCTAGCAGGTATCGCGGCAACCAATCATATTAACTTTGTCTATGCCATTTCGCCGGGCCCAACGGTTTGTTTCGCGGATTCGAATGACCTCCAAAAATTGTTAAGCAAGTTTGCTGCGCTTCGGGCGGTGGGGATACATAGTTTTTATGTTGCGCTTGACGATATTGAGTATACAAAGTGGAATTGTGAATTGGATTCGATCACCTTTGGACCATCCAGTGCAGAAGCAGCGGCAGTGGCACAGGCTCATCTGCTAAATGCTGTGCAAGCAAATATGAAAGCTGTCGATCCGACAGCACCGCCATTGATAATGGTGCCGACTGAATACTATGATGCGAAAGAAAGTCCTTATAAAGCGGCGCTGCGCAAGAATCTTGATTCCACTATAGTCGTACAATGGACAGGTACCGATGTTGTGCCACCGGCGATCTCGATTTCAGATGCCCGTGCAGCAACAAAAGCATTCGGTCGCAAGACCTTTTTATGGGACAACTATCCTGTGAATGATTTTTACCAATCGAGGGGAAGACTACTTCTAGCTCCATATACCCGCCGCGAAGCTGGTTTATCGGGCGAACTTTCGGGTATCGTCTCTAATCCAATGAATCAGGAGATGGCGAGCCGAATCGCTGTGACGGGCTTGGTTGCTTTCGCCTGGAACGATAAAGGTTATGACGCGGAACCAACTTGGAAGTTTGCCGCACGTGAACTGGCGGGTTGGGACAAAGAAGCAACCGAAGCGCTGTTGACATTTTTTGACACGCAACGTCTTGCCCCCATATTTGGTTCGCATCCTTGGCAAGCCCAAGCTCCGAAATTGAAATCTATACTCGATAATGTGCAGGATGTGATTGCAAATGGTGATACAGAAAGCCGTAAGCAGGTACTCGCTGAGCTTGCGCATACTGCAGCAAGTTTTGTCGGAGCCCCTGCCGTGATCCGAAATGGAAAAGTTGATAAGGCATTTCTCGCTGAAGCAAAGCCTTGGCTGGACGCCATGTATTTGTGGGGTAAAGCGCTTGAATCTACTGTAATTGGACTTCAGGCCGCAAATGAAGCAGATAGCAAAGCAAGCCAATATTTTGAGCAAGCGGCTAAATTTTCTAAAGAGGCTGCTGCTGTCCAATCCATACCTGGCGCCACCCGTTTTGATGGACCGATCATGATCGCCGATGGTGTGCTGGATCAGTTTATCAATAAAGCACCAAAATTGATTGTATTTTAATAATTTATAAGCGGCTATTGCAAGCGTAATAGCCGCTTTTTTATTCTCCCCAATAGTCATCTCGCAGATGATCTTAGGTCGGGAATTGTGGACATAAAAAAACGCTTGATCGGGGAGATGCAAGCGTTTTTAAACTAACCAATTATAAACCTAAATTATGAGTTTAATGTATTGCACTTTTTGTGCCATCTTAAAAAGTATGACAAAAATGCAGTTCTAGGTGCCACATTCCTGTTTTTAGTCTCCAAATCGATAACTTAATGACAGTAAGATTTTCCTGTTGTCAGGAAAATCAGCATAAAACACCTTAAGGTCGCCATATTCGCTGATCAACTGTGGATTCGCATTTCGGAGCAAACCATTTGCAGCCAGCTTGACCATGCCGCGGTCGCCGAACATTTTCTTTTCTGCGGCCAGATCCAGGCCATATCTCTTGTCGGTCCGTGAAGGTCCGGTGGTAATTCCTGATTGATAGTATAGTGCTATTTCAGCACGCAATCCGTATTTAAACTGCAGGGTATGTCGGCTATTGGCTGTCCAGCTGGAACCTTTTGAATCCAGGTTGACAGAGCCGATCTCGCCAGAATAATTGTTATAGAAGGCATTGACATAATGGCTTGCTGTCCACCACGAAAGCAATGTCTGGTTGTACATCACACTAGCGCTATAATTCAGGTAGCGTCCAATATTCTCTGGACGCGACAGGTTTTCGCCCACCTGATCTCCCTGCCGGACAATCCAGTTGATCATATCACGGCCGTAGGAAATCCCCAATGTAGTGAATAGTTTGTTCTTGTACCCATGGCCTATTTCTGTGATATAGCTCTTCTCAGGTTTTAAATTGGGATTCCCTTCGTTGTAACTATAGGCATCTTCGTAAATCCTAAAAATATTGATGTCATGATCCCCCGGTCTTTCAATACGGCTGCTAAAAGATGTTCTTAGCGTATTCTTATCATTGAGGTGGTAGAGCAAGGATCCACTTGGGAACAGGTCAAAATAACGTTGATCATTTTTCTCGTTCAAAGTAACTTGATTGGCGTCTATAAAGGTGTATTCGCCACGTAGGCCAGCCTGATATTCAAATCGTTTGTACTTGCCGGAGTAGATGGCGTAGATGGCTTCAATATGCTGAGTATATTGAAAACGGTTGGAAGTGGCATCGTCCCGTATCCATTGGCCCTGATCCAAGACGGTATGGATGACATCCTTGTT
>DKIT01000015.1 GCA_002454415.1 Sphingobacterium sp. UBA6711 | reverse complement strand
TGACTGCTTTCGTTTCTTCAGGTAAATTCCAATAACCTTTCATGACCTGCGGGCCACGAATTGCAATTTCTCCAATTTCACCGAGCGCTAATTGGTGACCTTCATCATCCAAAATTGCAATATCCGTGCTCGGCACAGGAATACCGATCGTGCCACTAAAAGTATTAGAGATTGGCGGGTTAAAGGTCGCCACAGGTGAAGTTTCTGATAAGCCATACCCTTCACGGATAATACGTCCGTTCATTTTTTCCCATCCATCGGCAGTGGATTTCAAAATTGCCATACCGCCGCCAGTGGTAATTTCTAAACGGCTATGGTCCAGCTTATTAAAGCCTTCATGATTAATCAGTGCATTAAATAAAGTATTTACAGCAGGAAAAACCGTAGGACGATATTTTTCAAAACAATGTACAAGAGCATCTAAATCACGCGGGTTTGGAACTAGAACAGTGGCATAACCTTTATTCATTGCACTGTGCAATAAACAGACAGTAAAACCAAAAATATGATAAAGCGGTAAGGCACAGATCGCTATTTCATCTTCAAAAGCATCTCGGTCACCAAAGTAGCTTTTGAAAACCACATTATTTTGTAATAAGTTGGCAACAATGTTTTTATGGGTTAATTCTGCGCCCTTGGAGACACCTGTTGTTCCGCCCGTATATTGCAAAAGCGCAGTGTCCTCAAGAATAAGCTTAGGACGTATATAGTCTTGGGCATTTGTCTTCAATAAGATTTGCTTAAAAGCGTATTTTTTAGAATCTAAGCTGTCTAATTCAGTAGGTTGCTCGACCAACATTTCAGTCATGGTGGTGGTAATAATCTGCTCAATCGACACTTGCTCTTTGACAGCGTCATAAACAGGTAAAAACTGCTCTAATATAAATAAGACTTTTGCGCCTGCATCATTTAATTGATGCTTTAACTCACGTGCTGTATAGAGGGGGTTAATATTGACCAGAATATAACCAGCACGAATGACGGCAAGTGAAATAATTGGGTACTGAATAATATTGGGCATCATTACGGCAACACGTGTACCTTTTTCTAGCCCTAAACTTTGCAAGAATGTTGCTACTTGTCGACTATATAAATCGATTTCAGCATAAGAAAAAGATTGATCTGCAAATATAAAAGCCTTTCTTTGCTGGAACTTATTAAAACTGTTGTCCCATAAATCGAGAAGTGAAGTTTGTTCATCCGGCAATGTAATCGTACTTTCTATATTCCATTGCTTATATTCGTCTAACCAGATCTGTTTTGTCATCTTATTGTCCTTTTATGAGAGGGAGAAATGGAACTGTTCCTACTCCACTTTTTATATTTTCTTTAATCTCTTAATCTGCTTACTCTCGTGCAGAAATAAACTGTTTATATAACTAAGCGATCCATCAAATAGTTGAATTAAAATTTATAACCAATTTTCAAACCGTAACCGATTGAATAGTTATTTTTATATTCACCCACATAATATTCACTGCCTGCCTGGGCACCAAGCTGACCTTTGGCGTCACCAAGCCATAGATACTTCATTCCACCTGAAATAAAGTATTTTGAAGTTGGACTATATTGCGCACCAAGACCAACACTGTAATAACCTTTAGCTGGTCCGCCTGTGGATACGCGCTCACCTGCTCCCGAGTCCCAACCTACAGAAACTGAACCCGACCATTTATCGCTTAGGCGTTGTCCAATTCCAAGATTGGCAGACCATTGATCATCATAATAACGAACCAGATTAAAACCATTTGGACGACTTGGCGTTGATAGAACCCCAACAACTTCTGAGATTTCGCCAAAACGATATGGTTTAAACTCAAAATCGTTCCAGTGAACCCAACGCACGTTACCGAACAATAAAGTCCCTTTGCGTAATCCGGTCTGAAATTCCAAATTTACTGACTCTGGCGCTCTAAACTTAGTTGAGCCTGATGTTCCTGCTTCGGGGAAGCCCGCAACAATACGATTGAGTGCCTCCCTCCGCGATTCAGTGAGTTGTCCTATAGAAACCATATACGCCAAATGCTGATCAAGAAAATCACGGCCTTGCTGTGTACTCAACATATCAACCAGTGGCGCATTTTCATTGGCAGTCACTTCATGCATAATTTCTGAACGATAGGTCAATGAGGCTTTTATGGCTTTTTCGGGAATTTGATAACTAAATCCTGCCAGCCACCCCCAATCTCCAACTTCTTTGGCATTAAAGTCATAGCCATTATATAAACTGAAAACTTGACCTCTTAAANNAAATTTTGCATAACAAAATTCGATTTGGTGTTACCTGTTACGACTTCTCTACCAGTCTTTTGGGCAAGTGTTGCTGAATCAATGCCCGGTACTAAAATCGTATCACTCGGCTTAGCAACAAAGCTGTTATTTCCAAAATATTCAGAGTCGGAGGTAAAGGGCTGATCGTAAAGAAAACCAAATGAAAACTGAGGTGCTAACTGTAATTTCAAGGCTGCACTGGGACGATAATCAGAGTTTGCAATATCAGAAATACTATTACGTGTTGGGTTTGTACCCGCTTCTTGTCCTTCTAACGAAGTGTCTGAAACAGATAAACTTGCCTCAAAATAATTACCGGGTTGTAGAAATGCAGAAATTGATTGTCCTGTTCGATCAAATGCTGCTGCATAGAGTGGGCTCGTACAAAATGAAGCCATGACCATGACTAATGTTTTCTTTTTCATCTTTTAATCCGTCCTAGATTTTTATTTTTACATATTAGGGCACTCTTTACTGAACGCCTGATGTTTGTTTTTACATAGTGATTCTTATTAGGTATTTTCTATAAAATCAGGTTGTTCTCCTTTTCTGTCAAACGGCGCGGTTAAGGAATGGTTCTTACTAGAACCATTCTTCTGACATATTGAGTGGAGTCGTCTCTACCGGATCAAGTACCGCTAGCCAACTCATAATTTTCGGCATTTCCCAGCCAAAGAAATAATCACACGCGGCAAGCTTCCCACGTAGAAAATCAGGGTCTGTTGAGTTCGGCATGAGTTTATGAATGACTACCGCTTGATCAAGCCATAACCATCC
>DKIT01000043.1 GCA_002454415.1 Sphingobacterium sp. UBA6711 | reverse complement strand
ACCAAATGATGAAATTGCTAAGGTAGATATAATCATCCAAATTATTGATTGGAACTTTATTTCTCTTCCTGAAGTATATATAAAGGGCCCTCTTTGCAGTGAACTCCAACAATTAATTGGATTAGCTCACTTTTTACCTATGCCTTTTTACAACCCCTTAGCCACTGAGGAAGAAAGTTCGCAATACTACATAAAATGCTGTTACAGCCTACATAATGAAATTTCTCTACCAAGAACCAATCCTATAGCTATATTTGAATGGATTTTAGAACAATGTATTAAGTTATTTAATGAGTCACTAGTTGATGTAAGTTCTCGTGATGAGGATATCAGAAGAGACTTGAACATTATGTGGGCACAATTAAGTGATATTCTGCATTTCAGTGAAATTGACTTTAATTATGCTAAAAGGACTGAATTAGATAATCTATTTGAAAAAATTAATAATAACTTGAAAAAAAGTGGGATAAATCAACTACCTGATGAATTAACAGAAGAAGAAAATAATTTACTACAACATTTCAATATTTACGTGTTAAGCGCCTATTCATATGTACACTTAATAGAAAGTTCAACTATTAAGTACGAATCCTTTATAAGTTTTGTTCCATGGAAAATTAAAGAAAAGGATACCTTCCATAAGATAAAGACTCTTTTTCTAGTTTTAAACTCTCCATCTAGTAATAAACCTTTACCGAGTTTAGCAATTTTTTCTAGAAGAATTTTTGATTATCAAGCAAATGTCCATGAAAGTAAAAATCATATCGTCAGCCAAGATGTACCTATACTTAGGTTAATAGACTTAATATTTTGGTTACGTGTGTGGCAAAGATCATCTTTAAAACTATGGAAAGACTTATTTTATGAGTTATTCAGGCAATCAGATACATGTGCTAAAAGAGAGTTTTATTGCTGTCTTCTTATAGATGGTATCCCTCTTTCTTTTTGTTTAGTACTCCCTAAACCATTAAAAGAGTTCTCAAGCTACAAAGCTCTATCTAAAGAAATCAATTTATTGGGAGTAACTAGTGACTTAGAAAATATCCAATCTTCAAGTTTATTAGCACAGATTGGTTTAGTGCCTACAAGTACAATTAATACTACTGCAGAATTCATTTTTAATAGGAATATAAAGGCAATGGAACAAGAAAATCTATCTTGTCGAACTATTGTTGTAGTGGGGACTGGTGCTATTGGTGGATACCTCGCGCATAACTTAGCTAGGCTTGGTGCAGGATCTGAAACAGGAGAACTAATCCTCATTGATCCTGATAATTTATCTGAAGATAATATTGGTCGACATTTCTTAGGTAAAAATTACATAGGTCGTCCTAAAGTAGAAGCACTGAAAGATCAACTTCAAAATGATCTTCCGCAACTTAATATTAAAACTGTCAAAAACTCCATTGAGCAGTTCATAGGCACAAAAGTAAATGGTTTTGATTTAACTGAGGCTGATATTATTTTTGATGCTACAGCTAAACCAAGCATAGGTGAGCTTTTATCTGAATGGAGGTTAAATTTAGACTATCCTCAACCATGTTTAATACATTTGTGGATCAGAGATAATGGTGAATGTGTACAAGGTTTATTGAGTGAGCCAAATAGAAAAGACTCAGCCTCTAATTTTGCGTGTCGAAGTTGCTTACAAAATGCAGGCAGTGTCTTCCTCGAGCAATATGATGCTTTAAAAAATAATACACCTACTCATGCATATGCCGCATGTAGTGATTTCACTCCTTATTCTGTTTCTGCAAGCATGTCAGCAGCAGCACTAGGAACTGATATTGTTCTTGATTATGTTAATGGCATTTTGTCGCCAAGATATAGAACAAGATATTCTGAACGATGGCAAGGTAGTAAAATAATATCCAATGATGCTCCAAAAGCATCGGATTGCCCATGTTGTAGTATGCCACAATGAGTGATCTTATTATTTGGAAAACTATTATTGATCATACGATTAGAGATGAGATATTTATTATCATAGATAAAATTGCTTTTGATCAAATTAACTGTTTTAGACAAAAAGAAGTCTCTCAACTAGAAGCTTGTGGTGTGATTATTGGCGAACGAAAGGATAAACATTTTTTTATTAGAAAATTCACCCCTCCTATGCCAACTGATAATCGAACTAGATATTCTTGCAAAAGGAATAATGACGGTCATCAAGAACTAGTTGACCAATTACATTTAGAGAGCAAAGGTAGCCTTCAATATTTAGGCGAGTGGCATTCACATCCCCAAATAACAGCAAAACCCTCTACAAAAGATAAAAATGAGTGGCCGAAAACATATAATTACCTATCTAGAGAAGAAAATATTAAAGAGATGATCTGCTGATTTTTTTTNNCTGGCTAGGAATTTATCATCAAGATATCCTTTATTCAGCTTCTATAGTGAACAATATACACATGGTAGAAAATCAGTAAGAATATCTCGAAAATAGATGAATTGATAAGTGCCTTGAATGAATTAAAAAGTACTTATGAGGAGAAGCTAACCTCGTAGTTTAATAACTTCCAAGTAAGATAATAACAGGTGCTCAAATAAACATAAGATTACCTTGTTTAAATTAGTAAGATTATGCAAATATTAGTGGTAAAGTGTTTACTGTATTGATTTATAATTATTTACTATCTAAACATTCCGTTTTTTAATTTTAAACGTTCCGCGATTAGTAATTCTTTTGGAAAGACTAGGATTTCGATCAGACAATTTTTTAATGAAAACTGGTTGACCATGTGGAGTCTTACTCCAGAGAATATCATTCTCTACGTAAAGTACTTTTCCGCTATGGGCGGCTTTAATAAAGCTTTCTTGCAATATATAAGCAGCTGCTTTAGCGATATCACGCTCAAATGTTGGCTTTCTAGTTGGCATATCTAAAACTCCCATAAGTGCTAATTTTCATTGCTATGGCCAATTTCTGTTATAGAAAATGATTGATGCTTATAAGCATAGAGTTTTTTTGGCCAAATTCTAATGTGAACGATGCATCTAACTAAGATATGCTAGCTTTTTGGTCGTGAGCATACCATTGTGTTTTGGAATTAAACCAAATGGCAATATTCCCANNTTTAATTTTTTTAGCTCGTGTATTTCACTCAATAAGAGGGATAATGCATCGGAATTACTTAACGAGGAGGATTCAAACCTGTCCGATATATTGACTAACTTTGCTATTCTTGAACGAACATGGCTAGATAGTGATTCATTACTTTCATCTTCTAAGTTGTTGTACTGGTTGATCTCACATGCTAAGTGAACATAGTGTGCTAAGGTTTTATCCGAAGCATGCATGGTTAGTTTTCTGCACGCCTCTGCAGCGACACTGAGTATATTAGAAAAATTTCCTTGTTTAGAAAGTTTGTTAATTGCTTTTGCAATATTCAAAGTAATATATCTATGTCTAAAAGAATGGTTCACAATATGTCTTAGTGCTTGGGCATGGGGTGAGTTATTAATAACTTTTCTCGCGTAATTCTTAAGATATGATTGTTTTAATTTCTCTCCCGTTTTCGCATCTACAAATATACCATCATGTTTAATATCAGGGAATCGTTCCTCTACTTTATTCAGGTATATTAAAATGACTTGCATATCGTCCTTGGTCACAGGGACATTACGACTTTTTCCTTTGTACTTTCCTTTAGCAATCTTTAAGTCTCTAATAATATGTTTTACTGAGGGATTTAACATGTCAGCAGCGGCATTTTGTATCATTTTTTTTGTGATTTGACTTACCTCCGAAATCCTTGAACCAGTTATTTCCATTAAAGTTCCTAGGGCTTGCCATCTCGCAATTAAAAAATCATCTACTTCTGGATGAAGCGTTGTCGAATTTATAGCATCTAACCACATTAAATATTCATGA
>DKIT01000209.1 GCA_002454415.1 Sphingobacterium sp. UBA6711 | reverse complement strand
CGTCGAAAAAGATAATATAACCCGGTCGAGCGTCTTTTCATTGGATGCACCACCGTAAATAGCAAGAATAACTATGGCGTTAATCTTGCTATTTTTCCTTTATCCCCGACCAAATACAGGGCTTTCCCTTTTTTTGCTTTTTGAATTGCATTGAAGCTATCGGTTGAAATGTTTGTCCAGTTTTTACCGCCATCATCTGATAGGTCGGTACCAGAAGTGCCCGTACATGCCAGCTTTTTTCTAGAAAGATAAATAACGGCTGATTTAAAACCTGCCGGTGCAGTTGTAGGAGCTGACCATGTTTTACCACCATCATGGGTCGAGAAACTGTTTTTCACTTTGTTTTTATCGTCTCTGTAGTCGCCTCCAACTACCGTACCTACTGTGGATGTATAAAATGCAATGGAAAAAGGTCCGGTGCTATTTTTTCCTTGAATAACTGGACAATTGTAACGATCCCAATGTTGCCCCTCGTCTGTACTGTGATAGATGTGCGCAATGGAGCCACCTGTTGCGATCCAGAATTGCCCCCGATCATTGCAATAAATTGAAGTTCCGCTGGCTGCAAAACCTGCTTCACCAGCGGTGATGTTATACGCCAGATTGGAGGAGATATCGTTCCAGGTCTTTCCAAAGTCAGCAGTTTTTAATAAGGGCATTTTCCCATTTATAGCATCTCCAAAAGCTATTCCCGTGCCTTTTGCGGTAAAAGCGAAACCATCATAGAATATTTCAGGTCGCTTGTCGCTGAAAACTTCTCTCCAGCTTCTGCCGCCATCGTCGGTCGATAGGATGATCGCTGGTGAGCCTGCCGAAATTACGAGCGCGTGATTTTCATCGAAGGCCTCAATATCCCTAAAGTCTGTTTTTTCGTAGCCTATAGGATTGACCCATTGCCAATTTCTTCCTCCATCGCCACTAAGTCCAACAGTACCGTTACTGCCACTGACCCAGATGGTCTGATCATCAACAACACTAAGGCCTCGATAGCTGCTGTTGCGCTCTTGATTTAGCATCGTTATCGTCGGCTGCTGCGCCCATAACATAGTGCATAGGAAAGACTGGAGTGTCAAGAAAAAAAATAAACGCTTCATGAGTAAATTAGTTGTCTATTCTGCTGGTTGAATTTCTTTTGACCAATATAGGATCGAGGACAATCTGTTCGATGACTTCATATGGATTTCTTTGTTGGACCATTTTTAAGAAAAGCTTCGCACATTCTTCCCCCATCTTATTTGCTTGTTGATCAATACTTGATAAAGTAGGAGTAATAAAAGAAGAAAAAGTTTGATTGGCAAACCCGATAACGCCGGTTGATGGAATATCAATAGCTGCAGATTTGAGCGCTTGGATAATACCCACCGCTGTAAAATCATCCCCACCAATAAAAGCATCCGGTTGTATTCCAGATCGCAGAATCTGCTCAGTTCCTTTGATTCCTGCTTCGATTGATAAATCACCACGAATGATCAGTTCTTCTCGCTGTTCGATATTAGCCTCTCTTAGCGCAGCTTCAAAGCCGCTAAAACGATCTTGAAAAATCGATATCTCCTTATCCGTCGTTATAAAAGCGATATTCTTATAGCCTTGTTGAATCAGATGTTGAGTAGCGATATATCCTGCTTTGACATCGTCCAATTTCACGACCGGTGATGGAATATTCTTATGGGTACGGTCAAAGATAACCAGACATTTACCTTGCTTGATTACTTCTTGAAAATGAGCCGTCTCTTGTGTTTCCAATGAAAGGGAGGCAATGATGCCATCAACTTGAGCTTCCAATAAGGTTTTAACACCATTTACTTCATCCTCCAATGACTCATTGGATTGATAAAGTAATAGACTATAATTGTGTTTTTTTAATTCTTTTTCAATACTATGCACAGCCTCTGCAAAAAAGTGGATCTGCATAGTAGGAACAATAACACCGATGGTGTTGGATTTGCCTGAGGAAAGCGAAGAGGCAATCTTATTGACACTATAGTTTAATTCTTTGGCTTTATCGAGCACTAATTGCCGTGTCGCCTCACTAATTGTAGGGACATTATGTNNGCAACCGGTTGCAAGTTTGTCTCCGTCGTTGTTTTACATAACCAGTTACAATAATTTACAATGTATTTATTAGGTATAGATATTGGTACTTCATCTGTTAAGGTTTCCATTGTCGAGGCATCTTCTCAGCTTAAGGTCTGTTCGGTACAATATCCGGAGACCGAAGCTCCTATTATTTCGGTACAACCCAATTGGGCTGAACAGGACCCTTTGAATTGGTGGGATTATTTTAAACGGGCCTTGTCCAAAGCTAATGCTTCCGGATTGTATGATCCCAAAATGATTTCAGCAATCGGTATTGCTTATCAAATGCATGGCCTGGTTGTCGTTGATAGCGATCAACAGGTATTGCGTCACTCCATTATATGGTGTGACAGTCGCGCGGTGGATTTGGGTAATGACGCTTTTGAGAAAATAGGTAGATCCTTCAATCTAGCACATCACCTTAATTCACCAGGTAATTTTACAGCTTCGAAATTGGCTTGGGTAAAAGCGAATGAGCCTGAAGTGTATGCCAAGATAGACAAAGTGATGTTGCCGGGGGACTTTATAGCAATGAAACTTTCGGGACGGATAACGACTTCTATATCCGCTTTGTCAGAGGGGATTTTTTGGGATTTTCAAGAAAACGGACTGTCACGTGCCATCATGGATTATTATGGTTTTGATGATAATCTTATTCCTGAGATTTTACCCGTATTTTCTGAGCATGGGCAGATTAAATCCGCTGTTGCGGAGGAACTTGGATTGTCGGCCAAGGTGACTATCAATTATAAAGCTGGTGATCAACCCAATAATGCACTTTCTTTAAATGTGCTTCAGCCAGGCGAGGTTGCTGCGACGGCAGGTACATCAGGGGTGATCTACGGCGTAAGTGATCAGCTTATCGCTGATCGCGAATCGAGAGTGAATACATTCGCTCATGTTAACTATCGCGAAGACGAGATACGTACAGGAGTCTTGCTTTGTATCAACGGGACCGGGATCATGAATAGCTGGGGGAGAAAGTTGGTAGGCAACGACTTGTCCTATGAGCGTATTAATGCAATGGCTGCTACATCACCAATCGGCAGCAAAGGCTTACAAGTTGTCCCATTTGGCAACGGTGCAGAGCGGATGCTGAATAATCAGACTGTGGGCGCATCAATCAGTGCAATTGACTTGAATAGACATCAAACCAGCGATATCTTAAGAGCTATACAGGAGGGTATCGCTTATGCTTTCCGATATGGTCTAGATATCATGCGTGAAAATGGTTTGTATCCACAATTGATCCGCGCAGGACATGCAAATTTATTTTTAAGCCCAGTCTTCCGAGCCTCATTTGTGGGCGCGACAAATGTTCCTGTTGAGATATACGATCATGACGGAAGCGTAGGTGCTGCTGTCGGAGCAGGTATAGGTAGTGCATACTATGCTGATTTCAAGGAAGCATTTAGCACCTTGAAACCTGTATATACCGTCGAACCTCAGGATATCGCTCAATATGAAGCGCATTATCAACAGTGGAAAGAAATTTTAAACGAAAAAATAAATAAAAAATAAAATGAATATTATCACAGGACAAAAAGAGTTTTTTAAAGGAATTGGTCAAATACAATTCGAAGGGAAGGACAGCAAAAATCCATTGGCATTCCGCTATTATAATCCTCAACAAGTTGTTGCAGGAAAGACGATGGAGGAATATTTTAAATTTGCCTGTTCTTACTGGCATTCTTTCAATGGTAATGGATCGGATCCATTTGGAGGAGCTACTCACCAATTTCCATGGGATGAAAGTGCTGATGTGATCACCCGTGCGAAAGACAAAATGGATGCTGCATTCGAATTTATCAGCAAGCTGAACATCCCATATTACTGTTTTCACGATGTGGATTTAATTGATTATTCCGATAATGTACTTGAAAATGAAAAACGCTTATCGACAATCGTGGATTATGCCAAAGAAAAGCAGCAAGCGAGTGGAATAAAGTTGCTTTGGGGTACAGCCAACCATTTTAGCCATAAACGCTACATGAACGGAGCCGCAACCAATCCTGATTTTCATGTGCTCGCTCATGGAGGAGCTCAAGTTAAGGCTGCCTTGGATGCAACAATTGCTTTGGGCGGTGAAAACTATGTCTTCTGGGGAGGAAGAGAAGGCTATATGAGTCTCTTGAATACAAACATGAAACGTGAGCAAGAACACCTTGCGCAATTTTTACATATGGCGAAGGATTATGCGCGCAAAAACGGGTTCAAGGGTACATTCTTTATCGAACCTAAACCTTGTGAGCCTACCAAGCATCAATATGATTATGATGCGGCTACAGTCCTTGGCTTCCTTCGTCAGTATGACCTGTTGGCAGATTTTAAACTAAATTTAGAGGTCAATCATGCGACCCTGGCTGGACATACATTTCAACATGAATTGCAAGTAGCGGTCGATGCAGGAAAACTTGGTTCTATTGATGCCAATCGTGGCGACTACCAAAATGGATGGGATACCGATCAATTTCCAAATGATATCAATGAGCTGACCGAGGCCATGTTGATCATTTTGGAAGGTGGTGGTTTCCAAGGTGGTGGTGTTAACTTTGACGCTAAAATCCGTAGAAATTCTACAGATCCTGAAGATTTGTTCTATGCGCATATCGGTGGAATGGACCTTTTTGCACGTGCGTTGATTACTGCGGAGCGCATCTTGGAAGATTCGGAATATAGAAAAATACGTACGGATCGTTATGCCTCTTTTAATGCTGGACATGGCGCATCTTTCGAACAGCAAAAGCTGACTTTGGAGAATTTAAGGGATTTAGCAGTTGAATTGGGTGAGCCTGAGACGATCAGCGGTAAACAGGAGTATTTAGAAAATTTGATCAATAGATATATATAGTTTTCTAAAATATTTCTATATTAGGCGATCTAATTTAAACCAATTACCAACACATGAATAATTATTTAAGTACAAAAGATTACATCGTTTTCCTGATATACTTTGTCATTGTAGCAGGCTATGGATTATGGGTGTATTATCGCAAGAAGTCGGAGTCTGTAGGATCCAAAGATTATTTCTTGGCTGAAGGATCTCTGACGTGGTGGGCGATAGGTGCTTCCCTGATCGCTTCCAATATCTCTGCGGAGCAATTTATAGGAATGAGTGGCTCGGGATTTAAGATGGGCCTTGCTATTGCTACTTACGAGTGGATGGCTGCAATCACATTGATTGTAGTGGCTGTATTCTTTATACCGGTCTATCTGAAGAATAAAATCTTTACGATGCCCCAATTCCTACATAAACGCTATAATGGGACAGTAGCAATGATAATGGCCGTTTTTTGGTTGCTATTGTATGTCGTTGTGAATTAAACGTCTATACTTTATCTGGGGGCGATTGCAGTGAGTAGTCTTTCAGGCATCAGTCTGGAAGCTTGTATGTATGCCATTGCTATCTTTGCTGTTATCATTACTTTAGGTGGGATGAAGGTAATTGGATATACTGATATTATTCAGGTTTTCTTTTTGGTATTGGGCGGTCTGGCAACGACATACTTGGCTCTCAATCTCGTTTCTGAGCATTATGGCGGTTCAGGCGTACTGGAGGGATATCACTTAATGACGGAAAAAGCTTCCGATCATTTCCATATGATTCTGGACCGTAAAAATGAGAATTATCTTGATTTACCAGGATTAACGGTATTGATCGGTGGTATGTGGATTGTGAACCTGAACTATTGGGGTTGTAATCAATACATCACCCAAAGAGCACTGGGCGCTGATTTGAAAACGGCAAGAAATGGAATTTTATTTGCCGCTTTCCTTAAATTGTTAATGCCTATTATCGTTGTTTTGCCAGGAATCGCAGCCTACGTTATGTGGAAAGATGGTCTGTTTCAAAATGAAATGATGCAACATGGTGAAGTCAATCCAGATCACGCATATCCCGTATTGTTGAACTTATTGCCAGCGGGTCTAAAAGGACTTTCTTTTGCCGCATTGACTGCTGCTGTAGTGGCGTCCCTGGCTGGTAAAGCAAACAGTATTGCGACGATCTTTTCATTGGATATCTACAAAAAGGTATTTAATACAGAGGCGTCGGATAAGAAGTTGGTTAATATTGGTAAACTCACTGTTGTCGTTGCTATGGTGCTAGGGGTTCTTATTGCACCACATCTAGGTATCGACAAAAAAGGAGGTTTTCAATATATTCAGGAATATACAGGCTTCGTTTCTCCAGGTATTTTTGCCATGTTTATTTTGGGTTTCTTCTGGAAAAAAGCAANNCGGTTTTATTTTCTCGATTATTTTCAAAAAACTACCAGACTGGGCAGATCTTTCTTTCTTGGCATCGACAGGTTTCTCCGTTCCGAATCCAACAACTGGAGTTTACGAAATTCCATTTTTGGATAGAATGGGATTTGTCTTTGTCATCTGTATTATCGGAATGATTGTCATCAGTCTGATCGATGGCAAACGTGGTGTTGTACCTGCGGGTCTTGAAGTCGATACTAAAATGTTTAAACCTCATAGAGCATTCATGGTCATTGCACTGATTGTTGCCCTATTGGTAACTGCATTATATTCGATCTACTGGTAAGACAATGATTGCGTACGCTATATAGAGAACCCACAGCAATTTAAGTTGCTGTGGGTTTTTTATTGTATCTTGCTCTGTGAATACGACGATTGCTTAAAATACGAACATGCAGTTATGAAAAGAACCTATGCGCGACTATTAACAACCTTGGTTTGGGGGGCAACTTTAGTTCCTCTTTCGGCTTGGGCACAGCGGACCGAAAAACCACCATTACATGGAAAACATTGGATGGCCATCACAGGAAAGCCTTTGGCGGCAACAGCCGGAGCGCGGTTGTTTCATCAAGGGGGCAATGCTGTCGATGCAGCTTGTGCCATGCTCGCGTCCACATGTACCATGTGGGACGTACTGAGCTGGGGCGGGGAGACCCAAGCTTTGATTTATCACCCAAAACTTAAGAAGGTTATAGCAATCAATGCTTTAGGAGTGGCTCCAACAGGTGCAACCGTAGATTTTTTCCGATCAAAAGGATATGAATTTCCACCTGAATATGGTCCTCTTGCTGCCGTTACGCCAGGCACGCCTGGTGGGTTATGCTATATGCTGGCTAATTATGGCACAAAGAGCCTCGCCGAAGTATTGGCTCCAGCTATGGAAATGGCCGCCGGTTATCCTATTGACGCGCAAACAGCAACAAGTATCGAACGCGGCAAAGAGCGTATCAAAGAATGGCCCTATAGCAAAAAGGTATTCTTGGTGCATGAAGGAAAGGAGCGTGAAGCTCCCGAGGCTGGGGAGATTTTCATACAGAAAGACCTTCTTGAAACCTTGTCTAAATTAGTTGAAGCTGAAAAAAAAGCCCTTGTGGCAGGTAAGGATCGAAAAACGGCAATTATGGCGGCATACGATCGATTTTATACGGGGGACATTGCGGATGAATTTGTGCGGGGCAGTAAAGAACAGGGCGGATTGATCACCAAACAAGATCTGGCGAATTGGAAACCTATCGTGGAGGAACCTTTGCATGTCAGTTATAAAGGTATTGACGTATATAAACTGCAGGAATGGACACAGGGTCCAGCGATGCTTCAAAGCCTACAGTTACTGAAGAATTTTGATCTGAAGTCCATGGGCTATAATTCTCCTTCCTATATACATACCGTCTATCAAGTTATGAATTTGGCCTTTGCCGACCGGGACTTTTATTACGGGGATCCCTACACAAATCCCAAGACACCCATTCGTGGTTTATTAAGTGATTCTTACGCAAAAGAAAGAGCTTCCACAATCGACCATCAACAAAATAATCCGGATGTTTTCCCTGGTGATCCTTATCCCTACGAGGGGAAACGAAATCCTTATGCCGTCCTTCTACAGGAGCGTAAGGCGAAATTCGCGCCGCATATGGACCTGAACAAAGACTTTGTACCCAAACATGACGCGGGAATTGCACCAAGCTCCTCGATGGAATCAAAAGCTTCGCTTTCGGCTTCCCTGGCTGTGGACAGTCTATATGAGGATCGACTATTGCGTGGGACTACCAGTGTTGAGGCGGCAGATGAAGAAGGCTGGGTGGTCTCAATCACACCCAGTGGGGGGTGGTTGCCCGCCTGTATTGCTGGAAAGACAGGAGTGGGAATGAGTCAGCGCCTACAAAGTTTTGTGTTGGATTCGCTAATCAATCCATTTAATGTCGTGTCTCCTGGCAAACGGCCACGTGTCACTCTTACGCCGTCAATGGCATTGAAGGACGGTAGACCCTATCTCTCTTTTGCGGTTCAGGGAGGAGATACTCAGGATCAAAACTTGCTGCAGTTTTTTTTAAATATGGTTGAGTTCGGGATGACGCCACAACAAGCAACTGAGGCTCCCAACATCAATAGCAATCAATTATGGTTGTCTTTGGGTGGTACAAAGTCGGACGATAGAAAACCACGGTCCGGGAGCCTGCTCTTGGATAAGCGCACGCCGAAATCTACGATCGAGCAACTTGAAAAAATGGGGTATAGCATTCAGTTAGGAGAACGCACCAGTGGACCGATCAACGCTATTTATTTTGATCAGGAGCACAATACCCTTTGGGGAGGAAGTAGCAATAATGGTGAAGATTATGGCATCGGTTGGTAGATAAAAAGTTTGTTATCTCCCCTATATTTGTTATCTTACCTACTGATCAAAATCGATTTTTGTTATGGAGGGTAGTGTCAATAAATATTCGTTTGTCTTTCAACCCGATGAGGCTGGTTTGGTATTCGTGGATGAACTAAAACAACGATTGCGCACGGCATTGGCTGAACGATTTCCAGATAAACATAAGGGCTGGTATCACAGCTGTAATTCTAGCGCACATGTGACCATATGCGCCTTTACGGCGGATGATGACAAATTGGCCCTTGCTATTGCCGAATTGCAAAAAGCCCTTGTCAATGAGCGCAGCCAATATGTATACTTTGATCATTTTTCCAGTTTTACAGGTGGCGCTTTCTATATCGCTCCGACAGTTCACGCACGTAGCTATTTGAAGGATCGGGCCCGAAAGGTGGTTCGTGTCCTTGAAGAGTTTGATTTAATAGAAATTAGTGATGAACCACACATTTCTATCGGTCGGAAATTGGAACCTGAGCGCCTTGATGTCGCAAAGGAATTGTTGCGCTCGGTCGACCTTAGCTTTATGTGTGAAGGGATACATGTGAGACGTTTTAATCCTCATCTTGGGCAATATGAAATGATCGATTTTGTGAAATTTGGCAACCAAACCAAAGCGAATTCAGGCCAACTTGCATTTAAATTCTAATTATATGGCTGTTTAATTGTCTAGTAATGTAAAGCTTTTTATCTTTAGGCCTCGCAATAGATGATATTGTATTTACAACAAACTATGCATTACGACGAATCCCACCATAAATCATTATCTGACATCCATGAAAGTGTGGATGTAAATCAAGGAAAATCCAAATTCAAAAAGATACTCAGTTTTTTTGGGCCTGCCTACCTGATTAGCGTAGGTTACATGGATCCTGGTAACTGGGCAACGGATTTAGCCGGTGGAAGTCAATTTGGATATGCATTGATCTGGGTATTGTTGATGAGTAATATCATGGCCCTGTTGTTGCAAAATCTCTGCGCGCGTCTTGGCATTGTTCGTGGGAAAGATCTTGCGCAATGCAACCGTGAAACTTATCCGAAGCGCATGAATTTTGTGCTTTACGTACTGGCCGAGATTGCTATTGCAGCCTGTGACCTGGCAGAAGTTCTAGGAATGGCTATCGGTCTTAACTTACTATTTGGGATCGATTTGCTTTGGGGGGTGATGATCAGTTTCGCAGATACCTTTTTGCTGCTGTATCTCCAAAAACTGGGCATGCGCAAAATGGAACTTTTTATCATCGGACTGATAGCGCTGATAGGCATGTGTTTTATGGTCGAAATGTTTTTGGCAAAACCTGATTTTGCCGAGGTGGCGACAGGTTTTATTCCAAGTATTCCAAATAGCGCAGCATTATATATTGCGATCGGAATTATAGGAGCGACGGTAATGCCACATAATTTGTATTTACATTCTGCACTTGTACAAACGCGAAAGATTGATCGCAATGAAGTCTCTATCCGTAAATCCCTAAAGTATAATTTTTGGGATAGTGCTATCGCATTGAATTTAGCCTTCCTCGTAAATGCGGCGATCTTAATTTTAGCAGCGTCTGTATTTCATAAAAACGGCATGCATGATGTCGCCGAACTTGAAGATGCATACCATTTATTGGGCAATCTTCTCGGTACAGAATGGGCATCCAAGCTCTTCGCTGTAGCTTTGATCCTGGCCGGACAGAGTTCAACTGTCACAGGCACACTTGCCGGACAGATTGTGATGGAAGGTTATCTTCGCCTGCGTATCAGTCCAACATTACGAAGAATTATTACGCGACTTTTGGCCATTATACCTGCAATATTAGTAATCTTGATTTCAGGAGAGGGACGTGTGGGACAATTGCTTATCTTCAGCCAAGTTATCCTCAGTATGCAATTGGCCTTTGCGGTAATTCCTTTGATTCATTTCGTGAGTGACAAAGCCAAAATGGGGGCCTTTGCGATAAAGCCATTGATGAAGATCTTTGCCTGGTTGATTGCGGCAATAATCGCGGTGTTAAATTTCAAGTTGGTCTACGACGAAATTGTGGGTTGGATCGGAGAAGCCAATCATATTTTGATCACGGTCATGTTGATATTGGGTGCGGTGGGATTGTTTGCTTTACTTATTATGACCGTATTGTACCCTATTTTGAGAAAATCAAAACCGATAGAACTGGAGGTCCACCCTCCATTCGAAGCATTGCATTTTGAAGATAAGGGGTCGTTCAAAAAAGTGGTGATCGCTTTGGATTTTTCAAACTCTGATCAAAAAGTGATTCAATATGCTTTGCAGTTGTCACATGCCGATACGAGCTTTGTCGTTGTGCACATCGTTGAGAGTGCTTCCGTTAAATATACAGGAGAGTCCACAGACGACTTTGAGTCACGTCAAGATTTGGAAAGGTTAAAGCTCTATGCGGACTTTTTATTATCGAAGGGACACCAAACAGCATATGAACTCGGTTATAATAACCGGATCAAAAGTATTGCCGAGGTTTGTGATAGGTACCAGGCCGATCTGTTGGTTGTAGGGAGCCATGGGCATAGTGGTGTGAAAGATTTCGTGTTCGGTGAGACTGTCAATAAGCTCAGACATGCCGTGAAGGTGCCTGTATTTATCGCGCAATAGATCGTAATGAGTGCCATATCGGGGCGACTGTCTATGCACTGTAATTTTATTGCGGAAAAAGTGTGAGAGAGGTCAGTAAGTTCTAAATAATTCTTACTTTTGCGTCATCAAATCAAGATATGAGCGACGCTATTAAACACGAGTGCGGAATCGCACTAATTCGCCTGTTAAAACCCTTATCTTATTATCAGGAAAAATATGGTACGCCATTCTATGGCATCAACAAATTGTACCTATTAATGGAAAAACAGCACAACCGTGGACAAGACGGGGCTGGAATTGCAACCATTAAATTTGATGTTAAACCTGGAAATCGATACATTTCGCGTTACAGAGCTATGGGCTCAACTGCTGTTGCAGACATATTCGAATATGTGCAGAAAAAATTTGCTTCTGTTCAGAAAGCTTTTCCAGATGAATCAAAAGATACACAATGGTTAAAAGATAATGTAAGTTTTACCGGAGAAGTACTCTTAGGGCATTTGCGTTATGGAACGCACGGAAAAAACAGTATCGAAAGCTGTCATCCATTTTTGAGACAAAACAACTGGATGTCTCGTAATTTGGTTGTAGCCGGAAACTTCAACATGACCAATGTGGATGAATTGTTGCAACAATTGTATGAGTTGGGACAACATCCAAAAGAAAAGGCGGATACAGTAACCGTTTTGGAAAAAATTGGCCATTTCTTGGATGATGAGAACCAAGACCTATTCGATCAGTTCAAAAAAGAAGGTCATTCCAATATCGAAATCAGTTCGCTGATCGCTAAAAATATTGATGTGACCAAAATATTGAAACGTTCGGCAAAAACTTGGGATGGTGGATATACCATTGCCGGGATTTTTGGTCATGGGGATGCGTTTGTCATGCGTGACCCTGCAGGTATCCGACCAGCATTCTATTATCAGGACGAGGAAATTCTTGTTGTGGCATCTGAAAGACCAGTTATTCAAACGGCTTTTAATGTGCCTATTGGTGCTGTGAAAGAAATCAAACCGGGACATGCCTTGATCGCTAAAAAGGATGGTACGGTATCCCAAGAAATGTTTAGACAGCCGGTAGAACAACGTTCTTGTTCTTTCGAGCGCATATATTTCTCTCGCGGATCTGATGCCGATATCTACAAAGAGCGGAAAGAATTGGGCAGGCTATTGGTACCGCAAGTATTGGAGTCTGTTAAAAATAATATTAATAATACCGTATTTTCATTTATACCAAATACAGCCGAAGTATCTTACTATGGGCTGATGGATGGTATTAATGCATATGTGAGAGACTTTCAAAAAGAGACCTTATTGAACCGCGCAGATAAAATTTCCGATGAGGAATTGAATGAAATTCTGAGCATTAAGCCTCGTTTTGAAAAACTGAATGTGAAGGACGCAAAATTGCGTACGTTTATTACGCAAGACGCTGACCGTACCGATATGGTACAGCATGTTTACGATACCACTTATGGTATCGTGAAGGACCATGAAGATACCATTGTTGCCATTGACGATTCTATCGTTAGAGGAACGACACTAAAACAAAGTATTTTGACAATTTTGGATCGTTTGAATCCTAAAAAGATTGTCATTGTATCTTCTGCTCCTCAGATTCGTTACCCGGATTGTTACGGGATCGATATGTCACGTATGGGAGAGTTTGTTGCTTTTGAGGCAGCGATAAATTTATTAAAACAACGTGGAATGGCACATATTATTGATGAAGTTTATCAAAAATGTGTGTTGTCGATGACGCAAGACGTTAACGATATTGAGAACTATGTCAAAGCGATCTACGCACCATTTACAGACGAGGAAATTTCAGAAGAGATAGGTCGTATAGTAAGACCTCATCATTTGAAAGCTGAGCTTGAAGTCGTTTATCAAACCTTGGACAATTTGCATCAAGCATGTCCTGCACATACTGGTGATTGGTACTTCTCTGGTGATTATCCAACACCTGGAGGCAACAAGATTGTTAACAAAGCTTACATGAACTGGATTGAAGGAAAAAATGTGAGAGCATATTTCAGCAATTAAGTATAAAATTATCATAAGAAGGGATGCAGATTTGCATCCCTTTTTTTATATATTCGTGTTACGAACTAAATGGTCCTGGGAAGGATACTGGAATATTTTGCCATTATAAACGTATACTTTGACTGGCCTATAAGGTCATGTGACTTATCAGGGTAATCTTAAATATTGAACTTCATGAGTAGACAGCTTTTCTATATTCTATTTCTTTTTACTTTTGTCTCCTGTGGTATTGCACACAATGTGCCGAAGAATCGTTATCCTAATTCTTTCGATAAACCGAATATCGTGAATTCATTTGTTGACCAAAATGGTAATTTTTATCCCGACAATTGGCGTAAGACTTATGGTGAACCCCCGAAAAGTGGTGATATCAACGCCTATTCGTTGATGAAAATAGCCACTGAAAAGGGGATCGAGAGTGAACTCAAAGGTTTCGAAAAAACCAGATTGTTGGCTATATCCAGTAAAGTGAAGTCAAAAGACCGTGTCTTTATCTTTGTGCATGGTTTTAATGCACCGTCAGATGAGGTCAATGAAAGCTATGAGTATATGCGCAAATTGTTAAAACTCAACGCTAACAAAGATGAGGTTGTAAAGTTTTATTGGGATGGTTTGCATACCACCAACCCCTTTGGAGGCGCCAAAGTATGGTTTTCCGCGACTTCCTTTAGTCAGATGGCAGGCGAATTTGGGCTAAGGAATTTATTGAATAGCATCTCCAATAAAAAAATTATCATTATTTCGCATAGCCGTGGCGCATCGGTTGTATTGAGCGCGCTAAGTAGTGCCACTTTCAGCGAAAGCTTTGCTAAAGGAACATTGGAAAACCATAATGTAGACGTGGACGCTGCGAAGAAACTGGCAGAAAACGGGAATAACATCACCTGCATTATGCTCGCCCCTGCCATCGGTATAGAAGATTTTAAGATAAAGGATCTGGTGACCGGTACCGATTCCTACTGTAGCCTGAGCAAACAAGTTAAAAAGATTCATATCACCGTCAATAATACAGACGTGATGCTGAAGAAGTTTGTTGGTTTTCTTAGCAATAAATTGAAGGCTACCGATTTAGGGTATAAAGTAGACGTGTGTAATGAACTTGTCAAGCAGTATCCCATAATGAAATATACTGATTTTACTGGGATGAAAAGTCATGATTTTAATCAATATATCCGAAACCCGAAATTCAAGAGTATGTTAAAAGCAGAAGGAATTGCTGTTAACCGATAGAAGTAATGAAACATATTTTTAAAAGTCTCTATTTTCAAGTTGTACTGGGTATCCTTGTCGGTATCATCTGTGGTATTTATTTTCCTGACTTTGCTGTCAAGCTGAAGCCGTTGGGTGATGCCTTTATCAAGCTGATAAAAATGGTTATCGCTCCACTGATCTTTAGTTCTATCGTTATTGGTATTGCTGGTATGCAGGATACGAAAAAGGTCGGAAAGATTGGACTAACTTCCATTATTTATTTCGAGATCATGACGACTATCGCATTGGTTATCGGTTTGGTCTTTGTTAACCTCATTCAGCCCGGAACAGGGATGAATGCTGATCCAGCCAGCTTAGATGTCTCTTCAGTCTCCCATTATATTTCTGAATCCAAAGAACCACATAGTTTCATGGATTGTATCATCGGTATTATACCGGGGAATGTGATCGCTGCAGTGGCGTCGGACAATATGTTACAGGTGTTGGTTTTTGCGGTGCTTTTCGGTATAGGTATGACAAAAATCGGTCAAAAGGCATCTGAACCTGTACTCAATGTCTTGCAGTCCTTTCTCAAGGTACTTTTTTCCATTATCAAAATGGTTATGTATTTGGCACCCCTCGGTGCGATGGGAGCGATGGGATTTACGATTGGTAAATTTGGCATTCAGGCATTATCCAAGTTAGGGATGCTGATGTTGAGTTTTTACCTCACCTGTTTCATTTTTATTGTTATCGTTATAGGTGCCGTACTACATTTCTATGTTAAAGTGAATGTCTTTAAATTTTTGAAATACATCAAGGAAGAAATTTTGATTGTTTTAGGGACATCTTCGTCGGAATCGGCCCTTCCGGGTATTATGCAGAAGATGGAAGATGCAGGCTGTGCGAAACCTGTAGTCGGACTTGTCATTCCTACAGGATATTCTTTTAATTTGGACGGAACAAGTATCTATTTGACCATGGCGGCTGTTTTTATAGCACAGGCCCTCAATATGCACCTCACCTTGGAGCAGGAGATTACCTTATTATTGGTATTGCTTTTGACTTCGAAGGGAGCAGCGGGGGTAACTGGGAGTGGTTTTGTGACACTTGCTGCCACGTTGCCGGTGGTTGGACATGTACCTGTAGAATCTGTAGCGCTAATTTTTGGTGTGGATCGCTTTATGAGCGAAGCGAGGGCTATTACTAATTTGATCGGTAATTCTGCCGCAACTCTTGTGATTTCCAAATATGAAAATAGTTTGGATGAAGAACTTTTGCATGAAAAACTGGGCTCAAAACACGCTTCAAGAATAGGAGACTAAAAAGGAACTAAACGAAAAGAGCCCGATTTCGCAATGTGCGAATCGGGCTCTTTTTTGTCTGATTATAGCGATCAAACTAACTATCTGTTTTAGTCGGTTGGATATCTTGTGTCAAGTCTATGGCACCACTCACTTTTTCTTGTAAAAGGGCGAGTTGAATGACCTGCGACATCTCAGTGACATAATGGAAACGCATATCTTTAATGTAATCTTCCTTGATTTCGAGGATATCTTTCTCGTTGGACTTACAAAGAATGATGTCTTTGATATTTGCACGTTTAGCTGCAAGAATCTTCTCTTTTATTCCTCCTACCGGAAGTACTTTTCCACGGAGAGTGATTTCACCTGTCATTGCCAATTTTTCTTTCACCTTACGTTGGGTGAATAGTGAAGTCAACGCCGTTAACATGGTTATACCTGCTGATGGCCCGTCTTTTGGTATGGCACCCGCTGGCACGTGAATATGGATATCCCAATGGTCAAAAACATGGTAGTCTATGCCAAAATCTGCTGCATGAGCTTTTAGGTAAGCCAAAGCAATGGATGCAGATTCTTTCATTACATCGCCTAAGTTTCCTGTTAAGCTCAGGCGTCCTTTGCCCGGGCTTAATGAGGATTCTATGAATAAAATATCGCCGCCAACGGAAGTCCAGGCTAAGCCTGTCACGACACCCGCAACATTGTTGTTCTCATAAATATCTTTATCAAAGATTGGAGCTCCTAAAATATCGACAACATCTTGATCGTTGATACTTGGGTTGTAATCTTTCTCCATGACAATGCGTGTGGCGATGCCACGAACGATCGAGCCAATTTTCTTTTCAAGACCACGTACGCCCGATTCCCGCGTATAATCTTCGATGATTTTTTCGATAATCTTGCCTTTTAAAGCCACGTCCTTTGCTGCCATGCCATGCATTTCACGTTGTTTTGGCAGTAAGTGTTTTTTGGCGATTTCTATTTTTTCCTCGATAGTGTATCCATTTACCTCAATGATTTCCATTCTGTCCAACAAAGCAGGCTGAATGGAACTTAATGAATTAGCTGTTGCGATAAACATCACCTTTGAAAGGTCAAATTCCATCTCCACATAATGGTCGTAGAAGTGTGTATTTTGCTCGGGATCTAACACCTCCAAAAGTGCTGAAGAAGGATCGCCTTTGAAATCAGCACTCATTTTATCGATCTCATCAAGGATAAAAACAGGATTTGCAGCACCTGCTTTTTTCAACGATTGAATGATACGTCCGGGCATCGCTCCGATATAAGTCTTGCGATGACCTCTGATTTCCGCTTCATCACGTACTCCACCTAAGGCCATACGCGTATATTTGCGGCCCAAAGCCTTCGCTATTGATCTGCCCAGCGAAGTTTTACCCACTCCTGGAGGCCCTACTAGGCAGAGGATTGGAGCCTTCATATCATTTTTTAATTTTAATACGGCAAGGTATTCTATGATACGTTTTTTTACTTTTTCAAGTCCATAATGATCTTTTTCCAAAACCTTCTGCGCTTTGTTTAGATCAAAATTGTCTTTCGTCGTTTCGTTCCAAGGAAGATCGAGTAGAAGCTCAAGGTAATTCAGCTGCACGGAATAATCCGCCGCCGCAGGATTGATACGGGAAAGCTTTTCCCACTCTTTATTGAAATGTTTTTCTACTTCAAGGCTCCATTTTTTTGTTTTACCACGTTTTTTAAGTTCTTCCAATTCGAGGTCAGGCGTATTTCCACCCAACTCTTCTTGGATCGTCTTCAATTGTTGGTTCAAAAAATAGTCGCGTTGTTGTTTATCAAGGTCAACACGGACTTTGTTTTGGATCTGATGTTTTAACTCCAGCATCTGAATTTCTGTGGTTAAAAGCTCCAATAACAATTTAGCCCGATTTTCAACCTTAGGCATCTGCAGCAACTCTTGTTTTTTGATCATTTCGACATTAATATTGGACGAAATAAAATTGATCAAAAACGAGGGGCTTTCGATATTTTTAATGGCGATGCCAGCTTCACTAGGTAAATTTGGCGAAAGCTGAATAATCTGCAAAGCCATCTCTTTCAAAGTCGAGATTGTCGCTTTGAAATGCTTGGTCATTTTTGGCTTTGGCTCATTAAATTTTTCGACACGTGCCTTCAAATATGGATCAGTTTCGACAATTTCTACCAGGTTGAACCGTTGTTTACCCTGAATGATAACCGTGGTATTACCATCAGGCATCTGGAGTACTTTAATAATGTGGGCAACAGTACCTACTTTATTTAGTTCTTCAAATCCTGGATCCTCTACGGTCATATCCTTTTGCGATACAACACCAATAGTCTTTTTACCTTTATAGGCATCTTTTACCAACTTGATGGATTTATCTCTACCTACGGTAATTGGAATGACAACACCGGGGAACAGTACGGTATTACGTAAAGGCAAAATAGACAATGCTTCTGGAATTTCAGCATTCGCCATATCATCTTCATCCTGTTGAGTCAATAAAGGGAAGAATTCGGTATCCTCTGCAACGATTGGAATTGCTTGACTGAAATCAAAAGTTTCAAATTTGCTCATAGTATTTATTTTGTGTATTTGGCAGTCGCTGACATGTTGACGGCTGACTTTCAAATTTTAAGCTTCAAATAGTGTTTCTCCTATAGTGCAAGGGAAGTGCCAATTGCTAAAAAGTAGCAAAATTACAAATCTATTTTGTAGAATATGAAAAAAAGGCAGGTTAAATAAAATTTATCTGCCATTTGTTGGAGAAATAGGCATAATAATTGTAATATTGGAATGTGAAAACTTACCGATGGCAGTTTCCAGCGTAGCAGGGGCAGGTAATAAGGATCAATAGAATCAATTGAAAAAAAACGTAACTATTTAGATATGAACATAAAATCATTTAAATTGGGTTTGTTTACAGGAGTTTTTGCTTTAGTTGCACTAAGCGCTAACGCACAACAGCCAAAACAGACTGAGCATAGCAACGCTAATGTGAGAATGGGGCAAAAGGCTCTTTTGGATGGTGACTTCAAGAATGCTGAGTCATACTTGACAAAAGCACTTCCCCAAGAAGGAAAGGATCCGGATGTATTATATATGCTAGGATACTCTCAGTTTCAGAATGGTGATTATAAAAAGTCAGCTGAGACGTTCGGCAAAGTTGTTGCATTAAATGGTAAAAATGCGAATGCATTATATTTTAAAGCTAAAGCAACAAACAATCTTGCTGTTCAAGCTACAAATAAAACTTCTGTAGCCAATAAGGAACAGTTGTTGCGTGGCGCTATAGAAGACTATTCAAAAGCGATTACAATCACTCCGAATGACTCAAAATTCTATCAAAATAGAGCTATCGCAAGCCGCGATTTAGGTATTTTGATCGGTACAGCTGGTACGCCCAACTATAACAAGGCAATGGCAACCGATGCTTACAATAATGCGATCAAAGATTACGAAAAAGTATTGAGTTTTGACGCTTCTAAAAAGGATATTCAAACTGAAATCAAAAAAGCAAAGGTATATAGAGATAACTTGAAATAAGATCGCTATACCTCCGGTATAAAAAAGGGAATTCCATTTGGTTTTCCCTTTTTTTGTTGACATTGAAAAATATACATTCTTGTTCATTAAGCCAAAGTGACCAAGTGGGGCGGATTAGGACTTTTGCCCGAAGGAGCTTCCTGTTGATCTTTAACAATTTTCAAACGAAAAACCAGATAATACTGTTATTCTAGTATATCAAAAGTTTATAATATGGAAACGAATCGATTGTCAAAGGAAATGCAAGAGGTCTTAATTAGGCAAATGACTAAGGAGGCTGAAGCGGCACAGATTTATTTGGCTTTAGGAGTATGGGCAGATGATCAGGGATACGGAGGTGTCGCTAACTTTCTGTACCGACATGCACAAGAAGAGCGTAATCACATGACGAAGATTATGGGATATATTTTGGAAAGAGGAGGACGTCCAAGAATTGAAGCAATAGCACAACCGCCCGCGGATCCACAGACATTGACAGAATGCTTTAACCGCGTATTTAAACATGAAGTTGACAATACCGAAGCAATTTACTCAATTGTAAATTTGGCAATGGCAGAGAAAGACTGGGCGACCTGGAATTTTGCACAATGGTTTGTTAAAGAACAAATTGAAGAAGAAAAGCTGGCGCTGGAGTTAATTGATAAATTGAAAATCGCGGGTGGAGACCGAGCGTCAGACGAGTCCCTGTTTGCCTTGGATTCATCCTTGGAGGCGATGCCAGATGAAGTTACTTTAGCACGTGAAGCAACTGCTCAAGATCCGAAGTAAGGGTACTGATCAAAAAAGGCAGGAATCCATTTAAATTCCTGCCTTTTTCAATGATTTTATTTAATACTCAAAGGGAGGTAAACTCCAAAAGTGATGTTTCGCCCCATATTATACACCCCAANNCAAAATTGGGATCTTCCTGAGATAGACGCCCTGGGCGTAGTCTGCTTAACGCATCATAATAACGTTTATTTGTTAAGTTAGATGCCGTCGCAAATACCTTTAAATGCTGTGGACCCAGACGTAAAGTTGTACCTATACCCGCATTTAACAATGTATAAGAATCCGTACCGGTTTCGAAAGTATCGTCAAAGCGATTTTGTTTAAAATAGTTGTCAAGGCCAACCGAGAGATAAAATGCATGGAGTCCAGTTACCTTAGGCTCCAGGCGTAGGGTATTGTGAAGTACACCAGCGGGAATAGATGCGAGAGGCCGATCAAATGAGTTGTTTTGGGCATGAGTGTAACTAAACGTATTGTCCAAATGAATCCAATTCATCAGATGGAAGTTTAAGCTTCCTTCGACACCATAGAGATTTGCATTGACTTGACCATAGCGGTAAACATCGTACGTTTGCGGATCACCGTCTTCCCCGACAACCGTTTTTGTATCACCTTTTGTGGTGGATGCATAGATAAAGTTGTGAATGTAGTTTTCATAGATTCCTATGCTTCCTGTTACGATGCTATGTCCGAATTCCAATGTGGCATCCGCTTGATAACTTCTTTCCGGTTTAAGGTCTTCATTCCCGATTTCATAACGGAAGGTTCCTTCATGTACACCATTAGAGCCCAATTCTGCCGGATTTGGNNTTCGCTTTAAAATTCAGATCTTCGCTGAAGATGTGCGTATACCCCAGTGCGCCACTTACATTGCCAAATCTGTTTTTAAAGCCGGCGAATTGTTCTTCATCGTCAATGATAAGCTGTTTACCTTTGTTATCCACATAATCGTAGCGTAAGCCCATGTTAAATGTATTTTCGCCCCAGGTTTTCTTTGCATAGCCAAAAGCACCTAATTCGATTTGATCGTAAGCAGGTATCAAAAATTCGGTCCCTTTGTTGACGCTATGCTCTTGGCTCGCGCTAATTCCAAAGACATGCTGCCAGCCATTTTTTTCGCTTAGATAATATTTGGCATCAAGGGAATAGGTGTTCAAGTCGAAAAATAAAGATGGTGTAGCCTCCTCCAGTTCACGGCGTTGGTTTTTCTGGTACCCTAAATCGAGTTTCAAGTTACCGCCACCGAGGACAAAATTATTATTAAGCGCAAGTTTATAATGACGGATATCCTGCCTTGGGAAATCCAATGTACGACTTTTGGAGTCATTATATAAGAGATCACCAGGATCAGCCTCATGGAAGCCGATGTTATTTTTCATGTAGGAAAAATTAAGGTGTGAATATCCCCATTGTTTGTTCATGCCCAACATCCCGCTGAAGTTGCTATTGTTGAATCCACTGTTGATATATCGACCAGCAGGGGTATGATAAGAATAGGCATTTTGGTAAGACCCACGACCGCGCCATACGAATCCGTTTTCATTGCCTGTTAGCATGACAGAACTATTGGTAAGTCCATTGTTGGTTGAGTAGCTGCTCAATACCTCGCCCTTTATCTGACCACTAGTAGGGACATTTGGTTCGAGGATGTTAATCACACCACCAATGGCATCAGAACCATACATAAGGGATGCTGCCCCACGTAAAACTTCGACACGATCGGGTTGATTTTGGTCAATCTCGATACCATGTTCATCTCCCCACTGCTGACCCATTTGTTTCACACCGTCGCTTACGGTAACTACACGATTATAGCCTAGACCACGAATGACAGGTTTTGAAATACCTTGTCCAGTTGTAATCTGACTCAGCCCCGGTACCTGCCTAGCTAGTGCATCAATAAGATTTGTTGCATTGCCTTGTAATTCATCTTTCGATACGACTGAGACGGACGTACTGTTGCGACGACTTTGTGCGGTGACGAGCGTACCGGTAACGACAACCTCATTGGTTTCAATGATACTTTCTGTCAATGCAAAGTCTACCGAAAGGTCCTCTGCAGTCAGTTCAACCGTTTTGACCATGGACTGATAGCCGATAAAGCGTACTTCCACAAGGTATCGCCCACTGGAAGGAAGCGATTTAAAGTTATAATGTCCCTGCTGATCTGACGATGTGCTGGAACGAAGTTGTAGCAACGATATGGTTGCCCCTGCGATAGGGAGTCTTGTTTTTGAATCGGTCACTTGACCACTTATGGTAGCGGCAAATATCGGTAATATAGAGAAATAGCAGACAATGAGTAGAATGCCACTTATAGTTTTGAGTTTCATTTGTAAAATTTATTATAACCTGTATGAATTGATGAGCTGACAATGCGGCTGCTTTGCTGTTAGCCCATCAATAGGATCAACTAAGTCATCCCATGAAGCCCTTTTTGCAACGCGAAAAGTTCCATTGAGATGAATAAGTCTATGATTAAAATGTTCTTAATTTCTTAAGATATCAAGAGAAGAATTAGCCCTTAGAGGCGGGCGGTCCACGATTTCCAGATAGCAATGACCTGACCATCTGATCTCCGGGCACAAATAGGCCGAATTCAATTTGAATTTCAGGTAAGATAAATGCACTCTGTTTAAAATGAAAAAGCATCTGCGGATGCGTACTTTGATCGCAAATGGAGCATTTGGGATGATCCGCGTGGTGTTTTTTTGTCGAACTGTCAACGACGTGAATGACTGACGTTGGGTGAGCATGTGTATACACAATGAACTGACCAATTAAAAAGGTCATTAAAAGCGTTAACGCTGCTAATTTATTCAATGATATGACGCTCACTTCGAAACCACTATGTTGAATTCCAATCCGTATGGAAAGGATTTTTACTTGGGCAAATATAGTGAAAATAATATATGAAGCAATTGTGTTGCATTTATTTTACGTTCGTTCTACAACTAAGCTTGTGAAATAGGAGGGCAAGGGGAGAAGTTGGGGTATTCATAAAAGGCCCTCCATAAATTATTAGCGTATGGAGGGCCTGATATTCATCTTGAAATCTTCTTCTATTTTGTAGCGTGAATGAACTTTCCAATAATCTCATATTGGTTGGCATCCAGGCCTTGAACATCTTGAAGTTTGACGATCCGGTATAACGAATCGCTGTAGTAGTCTAGTTTTTCTTGGCTATCATACAATGAATTTGTTATTTTCTTGTCGATGTAAATGTGTTTTACTTTTTCATCTCTATCAAATTCAATCCGTAGCTTTTGGATTTGTAGATCTTTCTTCTTGGCAGTGAACTCCGTTACGCAATCAATGGCTTTGACCTCGTATAGCGTGGGATCGAAATTTTTGCTGATATCCGCAGATTGGAAAGCAGACAGTTCATTTTTCCAATTGCCAATTTTGAGTTCACGTTCTTCCTGTTCACCGTCTTTATTGACCGATTTTAAGATCAAAGGGTTCACCTGTTGCAGGCGATTAGCTTCGGCGTTAAAAAAAGAATCTAGCGAAAAGATATCCGATGATCCTTTGTCCGGTTTTTGAGTTGTAGCTGAGCCACAGCTCCAAAAAAGCAGAGCACTGCCCAAGAAAAGTGGAAGTGCTCTACCGATATTTTTATATAGCTTATTATTCTGATACCAATACATTTCCTGTCATTTCAGCCGGGATATTGACGCCCAAAAGTTGTAAGACGGTTGGAGCAATATCACCTAATTTACCATCTGCTATTTTTTTGTAATGATCGTCAATCAAGATACAAGGGACCAAATTTGTTGTATGCGCTGTATTTGGAGAACCATCTTCATTAACCATAAATTCGGAGTTGCCATGATCAGCCAGAATGATAAAGGAGTAACCATTTTCAAGACCTGTTTCAACCACTGTTTTTGTACACTGATCTACTGTTTCGACAGCTTTAATCACTGCGTCAAAAACCCCGGTATGACCGACCATGTCTGGATTGGCAAAGTTCAAACAGATAAAATCAGGTTGAAGGGTTTGCATATCATTGACAATAGCTTCTGTGATTCCTTTAGCTGACATTTCGGGTTGAAGATCATAGGTCGCCACTTTTGGCGAAGGAACCAAAAGGCGATTTTCACCTTCGAATTGTTGTTCACGACCACCGGAAAAGAAAAATGTAACGTGTGGATATTTCTCTGTTTCAGCGATACGGGTTTGAGTTTTATTGTTTAATTCCAATACTTCTCCCAATGTATTGGTCAAATTGTCCTTTTGGAAAACCACTTTTACATTTTGAAAAGTCTCATCATAAGCAGTCATTGTTACGTAATATAAATCCAATGGCTTTAGATCATAATCAGGAAACGCTTTTTGCGTTAGCGCAATGGTAATTTCACGACCGCGATCGGTTCTGAAATTATAACAAAATACCACATCACCTTCCTGAATTGTCGCGACAGGCGTACCATCGCTATTGACCAAAGAGATTGGTTTTACAAATTCGTCTGTGACACCCTCGTCGTATGATTTTTGAATAGATGCAACGAGGTCGTTGGATTTTTCTCCATCAGCTTTCACCAGGAGGTCATAGGCCAATTTGACGCGCTCCCATCTGTTGTCGCGATCCATGGCGTAATAACGGCCTATTGCAGACGCAAATGTGCCACTGGATGTTTTTAAATATTCCTGAAGATCCTTAACATATCCAATGCCGGAGTTAGGGTCCGTATCGCGACCATCTAGGAAGGCATGGACAAAAACCTGTTCGCTCGTCAAGCCAGCATGTTTTGCCGCGTCACACAATCCCTTTAAGTGTTTTGTATGTGCATGTACACCTCCATCTGATAATAAACCGATAAAATGTACTTTTTTATTATTTTCAAGAGCGTATTTGAATGCGTCCTGTATCGTGATGTCGGTATTGAATACCCCGTCATTTACAGCTTTGTGAATACGTCCCAATTCTTGATAAACGATTCTTCCAGCTCCAAGGTTCATGTGACCAACTTCGGAATTACCCATTTGACCAGCCGGTAGCCCCACCGCTTCACCCGAAGCTTCTAAGCTAGAGTTTGGGTAAGTTTCTAACAAATGATCTAAAAATGGAGTATTTGCAGCTTCAACTGCATTTGATTTATCATGTTTTCCATATCCTAGTCCGTCTAGGATCATGAGTGCAACTTTTTTCTTATTCATCGTATAACAAAGATAATCTTAATTTTAGAATCTATCAACGCATCTTAAAAACTTCCCTTGTTAATCACTATTATTTTTATAGGTTTGTGGCATAGTTTATGTTCGGTAAAAGCTAAGCTACCTAATGATTGATAACTTGATAGAGCTGTTCTATAATATTTGAGCTATATGAAATTTTTAAGCTATTGCACATATTTACTTGTTTATAGTCTTCTAGCATACACAACTGCCTTTGGAAATATTTCTAAAGATTTAAATCCCCACACGCAGGTTGATTTACGTGATGCCGACGACCTGTTGGGAAGTATCTCTGAGGAATTGAAGGCGTACTTGAAAGACGGTAATGCAAAAAATATGGCTAAATATTTTGGTTCCAACCTGACCTTGTCCATTTTAGGTGAAAATGGGGTATACACAAAATATCAATCGGAGATTATGTTGGGTACATTTTTTAATCAGCATAAACCTAAAGTAGTGAAGTTGACCCAAGCAAGTAACGCAAATAACGGATATCAGTATTTTACATTTTCCCTGGCGACAGAGCAGACCAGTTACCGTGTTTTTGTTAAGATTGGTGCAGGAAGCAGTAACCAGCTTATTGAAGAACTCAGGATCGATAAAAACTAGCGCAGCCACTACTTTTTTCTAAATCTATTTTCCGATTAAAAAATTATTCCACATCTTAGCCCCATAAATGGTAATTATGGATAAGGAAATCAAGGAATATTTAGCGCAATTCGTACAACAAGCTGTCGCAGAGGATTTAGGAGATGGTGATCATACATCACTATCTACAATTGAGAAGGGAGCGCAAGGAGAAGCGAAGCTGATTGTTAAAGATGAAGGTATTTTAGCCGGTGTTGAAGTAGCACAGTCGATTATTGATTATATTGATAATACGCTGACTTGCGAAGTATTTATCCAAGATGGAAGTCAAGTAAAAGTAGGCGATATAGCTTTCTATATCCGCGGTGATGTACAAAGTATCTTGTTGGCAGAGCGTTTGGTATTGAATGTGATGCAACGGATGAGCGGTATAGCGACCACAACGCGAAAGTATGTAGATCTCCTAGTGGGTACCCATACAGCGGTTTTAGATACGCGTAAGACCACTCCTTTATTGCGTGTGCTGGAGAAGGAGGCTGTGCGGATAGGTGGCGGAACTAACCATCGTTTTGGCTTATTTGATATGATTTTAATCAAGGACAATCATGTGGATTATAGCGGTGGGATTACGGAGGCCTTGAAACGTGCAAATGACTATAGAAGGAAATTAAATAAATCTATAGAAATAGAAATTGAGGTCCGAAATTTTGCGGAGCTTGATGAAGTTCTTAACTTTGGCGAAGTGGACCGAATCATGTTGGACAATTTTACACCGCAAGATGTAGCCAAAGCTGTTCAGCTAATTGACCATCGATTTAAGACAGAGGCCTCCGGAGGGATTACCTTCGAAACCATTCGGTCCTATGCAGAGGCTGGTGTAGATTATATTTCAGTAGGCGCTTTAACACATAGTGTGAAGAGCTTGGATCTTAGTCTAAAGGCCAAATTAATATAAGAACTGATTTAATTTAATGATATCGATTTATTTAGTAATTGCAGTATTACTAGCTTATTTGTTTGGTTCCATACCAACGGCAGTTTGGTTGGGTCAGGCATTTTATGGGGTAGATGTTCGTGAATATGGAAGTGGTAATGCTGGAGCTACTAACACCTTTCGCGTATTGGGACCAAAAGCAGGTTCTATCGTGATGTTTGTAGATATATTCAAAGGGTGGACTGCAACAAATCTTGCCTATTTAATTGAGCTTGGACAAAATACAAGTGATGTTCAATTTGTGAATTTTCAACTCGCATTAGGTGTTATTGCCGTATTGGGCCATTTATTTCCTGTGTTTGCCGGATTTAGAGGAGGAAAGGGGGTAGCAACCTTATGTGGAATGATTCT
Source organism: Sphingobacterium sp. UBA6711 (assembly GCA_002454415.1). Lineage (GTDB taxonomy): Bacteria > Bacteroidota > Bacteroidia > Sphingobacteriales > Sphingobacteriaceae > Sphingobacterium. Next base: position 2,316 of record DKIT01000209.1, on the reverse strand, counting down.
TGCGATTCATACACCTGCTGCTTTGGTCTGTGTATCCGTGTTTGTCATTATTCTGTTGACAACGCATTATGTGTCGTTAGGTTCGATTTCCGCAGGATTTGCATTTCCTTTTAGTTTAGCATTCATCTTCAAAACAACCATTCCATCGGTCCTGTTGTACGGTATCGCGATCTGTATATTGTTATTGATTACCCATCAAAAACTTATAGAACGATTATTAAAGGGGCATGAGTCCAAGATCTACCTCTTCAAGAAAAAGTCGAAGGAAAAAGAATAGGCACAATAATTGTATTCTCTTACGCGTATTTAAAAATTGATTATGAAAGGAATGTTTAAGTATTCGGCTATGGCATTGGCGTGTGTCGCTTTGGCATCGGGGATGTCAGGTTGTGCGACTTCAGCTGTGACTGGAAAAAAATATCTGAAATTGGTCAGTGCTGATCAAGTAAATCAACAGGCTGCTTTGGCTTACAAAGATTTCTTGTCAAAAAATAATTCAAAGGTAGTTACTGGAACTGCAGACGCTGCCATGGTAAAACGTGTCGGGAATAAATTGGCTACCGCTGTTAATCAATACCTGCAAAGTACAGGTAGAGCAAACCAGTTCAATTTTAATTGGGAATTCAATTTGGTAAAAAGTGACGATGTAAATGCTTGGTGTATGCCTGGCGGTAAAGTTGCGGTTTATACGGGGATATTACCAGTGACACGTACAGAAGCGGGGTTAGCGACAGTGATGGGGCATGAGATAGCGCACGCTATCGAAGAGCATTCTGTGGCACAAGCCTCCAATCAGATTGCCTTGCAACTAGGAGGACAAATTTTAGGATCCGCCGCAGGTGTTTCGGGTAACAATACCTTAAGTGTTTTCAACAACCTTTACGGTTTGGGTGGTAATTTGGCACAGTTGAAATTCTCAAGAAGTGACGAATCCGATGCAGATGCTGCAGGTTTGATTATTATGGCATTGGCTGGTTACAATCCAAACGAGGCTGTGGATTTCTGGAAGCGTATGGCTGCCGGTAGCCAAAAGGGACAGCCAGAGTTTTTGAGTACCCACCCGAGTGATGAAAGACGTATCGCGGATATTCAGAAATTGATTCCCAACGCCATGAAATATTATAAAAAATAAGTAGTCAATACCATAGAAAAAGCGGNNCGGAGTATGCAAATGGCATACTCCGCTTTTTTATGCGCCTTAAATAGGACTGTATTACACGCCGGCTAAAGCATCACTGATGCCAAGTACAATGCCAACTACCAATCCCATAAAATTAAAGGCGATGGTGATGATAACCATGATACCAATAAATTTATAGTGTTTTTTCAGCGCGTCTAAGCACAGTTCCAGTTGGATGCTATCACGGTTCTCAATGGCTTTCTTTGCTTTCGATCCAAAATTATAAAGAAAATAAATCGGTAGGCAAAAGAAAGCGAGAAATAGGAGATACAGCACACCGAAAGTAGATAACGCGCCCGCTGTTACATATTCGTCGGCGCCGAGCGAAAGTGCGCTGGCTCCAAAGATCAAGCTGACCATGGTGATGGCGGAAATTCCGATGAAAATAAAACAGACAATGGCCAGAAAATTGGCCCATTTGGCCGCTGAAGCCAAGAATGAGATTCCTGCAGGAGACAGCTTAATGTCTGCAGGTTCCTGAAAAGAAGAATTTTGAATACCGTCCTCCATGAAGCATAAAATTATTAGGTGTGCGAATTTCTGAAAAGTTCTCGGTTTTTAAAACAAGTTTTTATAGAAACCATCAAGCATCTATAATCGTTTAGATTTTTTCGAATCATTAGGCTTACAGTAGCTCAAATGCTACAAAGGACTGAGTTGTCTAATCAAATTCGCGATCAATAGGAAATTAGTTAATTTTTTTCGAAAACCTAAATTCAGATTGGAAGAATGTTGTTACAAATGCAGTATATGGATTTTATGTGGAAAATTATTTTGACCAGCTAATCTACAAAGTGAATCTTTGTTTAAAGCGTGTTGTAACGTTTTTTTTAACTAAAAATTGTCCGTTAACCGGGTAATTTTAAGTGTTATAGGCGAAAGTCTGTGTGGTTTAGTATGTTAAGTTTATATTAAGTCCTTTGTAATTTGAAATCTCTTAGTAATTTTGCTTAACATTTTTTAACAAATCACATTATATGAAAAGATCTTTACTCTTTTTCGCTCTTGTTATGGCTAGTTACGGTGCTGTACAAGCTCAGGTTACAACAAGTAGCGTTACAGGTATTGTAAAAGAAGCAAACGGCAGTCTCACTTCGGGTGCTACGATTAAGGCTACACACGTGCCTTCAGGTACG
>DKIT01000139.1:2977-23624 GCA_002454415.1 Sphingobacterium sp. UBA6711 | reverse complement strand
CACCGCGCGTACTAATGTTAAGCAATGAGGCAATCTCTTTGCTCGACATATTAAGTCTTAAATAGGCACATAGTTTTAGATCGTTGGGAACCAGATCGGGAAACTCCTGTTTTAATTTCTTGAAGAAATTTTCATGTGATTCATTGAAACTTCGTTCAAAGATATGCCAATCACGATCGTCATTATGGGCGTCATCAATAAGCTTGTTGATTTTTTTCAGTTCATCCGAGCTCAGTTTGTTTCCCTCAGCATCTTTAAGTTGTTTGAGTTCATCATGTAAATTATTCAACATCTCATTTTTGTAAACGATATTGAGCGCCGCATTAGCCAATTCTTTATTTTTTAATTGGAGTTGATCTTCCAGCTGTTGGTTTTTCAGTGTGATCCACTCTTTTTCTTTTTGTTCTGTTTCGCGCTCTAATGCTACTTTTTTTTCCTCTAACCATTTCCGTCTCGCCTGATACTGTCGTTTACGTTCCCGTTGTAGGTTGAGTTTATAAGTCAAATATATAAGTGATATAATCGCTAATGTATAGATGGATTTTGCCCACCAGGATAGATACCAGGGATACTGAATTGTAAAAGAAAATGCTTGTATCTCAGAAGTAAGGCCAGTATTTGTCTTTGCTCTTATTTTAATCTGAAATTTTCCGTACGGTAAGTTTGTGAAATCCTGATAGCTGGTTTCGCTCCATTCAGACCAGTTGTCCGAATAACCTTCTAGATAATATTGATATTGAAGCGGTGAAGATGAATAGTAAGGGCTCGAAAAGCTGATACGGAGATTGTTATCAGAGGAAGATAACTTAAACTCAGCGCTGGGCAAGATTGCCTGACCGCTTGTCAAATTAATCAGCTGTGAGATTTGCGGAAGCGGCAATTTGTATCTTTGATCTTTGTCTGAATGACGATAAATAGCAAATCCGTCGTCTAAGCCGATAAGATAGTATTGGTTCTCAATAGGCAAGATATTCTCGTAATTGTTCATCATTCGATCTTGCAACGGACTTAGTAGGTTGGAATCTATGCTCAACTTACCTTTACTGTCAAAATCCACTTTGGCAATTTTCGTTTTCTGTATAAACCAGTAACTGTTTGTGTTGATCGGAATGATTTTATTTGAATTCTTATACGTGCCTAATGCGGTGTTTAATTCATCAGCAAAACTAAATCTTTTTACAATATTATCGAACTGTAGAAATCCGCTATCCGTTGCAAATACAAGGTTGTTTTCTAATGTATAAATTCCTGTAAATTGCCTCTTTGAAGCGATGCTGTCTTGATGAGAAGAAAATTGAATACTCGCACGCTGGAAACCTGGATCGAAGCCAAGTAGCTGCACCTGTCCCCAATCTCCAATCCAAAACGAATGATTGTCCTTCTGTGCTAAGAATCGGATCGGTTCCTTAATTCCGTCAAACTGCTGGATAAATTGCAAGCGTATGCCATCGAACATAAATTTCGATAAGCCTGTGTAGTTCCCTTGAAGGATATTTTTCGTGCCGAATATAGGTTTGAAAATCCATCCACCAGTGATCTGTGAAATCTTCTCAAGTCGACCATTAATTAGCTTAAAGGTTCCGTCATTATGTCCGCAGATGAGTTCATCCCCAAATATCGCTAAGGTCCAAACTTGTCCGTTTGAATTGGGAATCTGGGTGAAATTTAGTGAATTGTAATTGTTTAATCCTTTCCATTCACTTGAAAATAATCCCTTGTTGGTACCAAGATAAATTTTCCCCTGATAAATAATCGATGTATAAACCGTGCCAATTTTTCCAACAAAATCTGTGTAAAATGAAAGAGGGGAATTGATTTCAATACGGTCAATACCGTTATCCAATCCTACCCAGATATTTTTTTGATTGTCTTTGACAATACTGAGCACAGTGTTGTTCTGGAGGCCATTGTTTTTATTGATATGCTGAATGATTTGGCCATTTTTATTGATGACAATAACACCGTTTTGAATGGTCCCAAAAGCATATTGTCCATCGTATAAATAAATTCCATTATTTACTTGTGATTGACTCAATAGCTGATTCGCCGGTACAGACCAAGGGGTAATTGTTCCGTCAGCTCCCAGCAGAAAAAGCCCATGACGGGAGGTTGCGATAAGCGAGGTATTTTTGTCGAAAGGTAGTAATGCGAGAACATTTTTATCTTTTAAAATATCTTTACCTTTTACAGGAATGAGCTTATCATTTTTAAGTTCATGCAGACCGCTGGGCAATTGTTCGAAAAAGAGCTGTTTGTTTATTTGATGTGGAAATAAGAAAGGTTCGCCATTAGCCGTGAGCGTACGAATTGCATTATTTTCCCAAATATATGATTTGGAAAATGTATGAAAAAATACGCGATCACCATCGACTATAATTTTCCAGATTTCTTCATTCGGAAAATAAGTTTTATCCTTTACCAAATTTGAAAGACTATGATAACTCAAATTTTCAAAAGCTTTCGATGTCCAATAACCAAATTCTCCTCTTCCGCCCGTATAGATCTTCCCATCTTTACCCATAGCAACACTTCGCACAGTTGAATGATTGGGAAGTGGAAACATACGCCAGTATTGACCGTCAAATTGGAGTAGACCTTCCGTATTGGCACTGTAAATGCGTCCGTCTTTGTCTACGGCTAATGACCAGTTCTGATTTCCGGCTTTGTATTGATTTTTTTTGTATTGTTTGACAAAAGGTGTTCCCGTAGGTATGATGTTCTGGCAATAACCCTTGTGCATCAGAACAAATAAAATGGTGCAAAACCAAAAGATATAGCCGTTACTATATTTTTTTGTTGTCATCGACTCCGTCACTTTAAATTGATTTGGTCACAATATATTGATTTTATCACAAAATTGAGAATCTGTCAAACGGATTGTAAGCCTATTACGTTTCGTTTCTATCTTACTTTTATGCACAGTCCATCTGCCTATGTAGAAAAATTCGGTATCAAAGAAGGTAGCAATTAAAAAATAAGCGAAGGCCTTCATAATTTGGTGAGCATCAGCAGCTAGGGAAGCAGACTGAAGGTTTTTTTCGGTCAAAAAAAAAGGTTTTCAAACGGGGNNTGGTACAAATATAGTTGTTTTAAATACTATTTTAAAAATAATTCACTTTTTATCATCGATTTTGTAGCTCGATAACTACAGATGATTGCTGCTTTCCTGTTTCAAAGATTTGGTCATAGGTTATATGCTTCTGACCAGTTTTTGAATAACATACAGCGTGATGAGTCCTAACAGGGCAAATATCCCATATCCTAATCCAATTTGAAACTGGGAAGAAGGGTTTACCAGGCTTACTGTGATATAGCTTAGTGAAGATGTAAGCAGGTAGGTAATTCCGCCGACCAATCCGCCAGCGATACCAGCCGACAATGGAAACCTGCCCAAACAGTAGCTGAAATAATTGTTAAAGATAAATCCTGCAGTGCAATGTACAGCAAATGCGAAAAATGTTAATGTATATAGGTTTGATAAGTAAGGTGAAACGATCAGCATACAAACAATCAGGCTGATCTGAATAAAGTTGGCGATTCTCAACTTTGGAACCAAGGCTCTTTTAATAAGGGCTTTACCAATAAAACCACCACACATCCAAGCTAAGCCCATAATAAGTGAGGTATAGCCTGTTGTGATCGCACTGTATCCGAGTTGATGCTCAATAAAAAAGGGACCGCTGAGGTTATAGAACATCACAAGACCATAAGATATGCCGCACATGAAAATGCCGAAGGTAAAATCATTGCTTTTTAGCATCATTTTAAATTCCCCGATGAGATAGTTCATATGGAGAGGTTTCTTCTGTTTGATTGTTTCGCCAGAAAATATCAGTTCAAGGATGAAAAGTACGGCACTGTAAACAGCCAGAACCATAAAGTTCGAACGCCAACCAAATTGTGTCTGAAGGTAGCCGCCAATAAAAGGGGCAACAATTGGCCCGATTGACCAGACGATGGTCATAATACTGAGGTAGTGTTTGCGCTGTTCACCTTCATAGACATCCACAAAATAGGCTCTTTTGGAGATAACGACAAATGCCGATAAGATTCCCTGAAGGATTCGCATGAGGTAAATAACCCAAATATCCTGCGTGCTTGCTGTGATCCAGAAGCTGAGGATAAAAAGGAAAAGCGAGATCAGATTAATTCGGTATCTTCCCCAGGCATCCACCAATGCTCCGGTAAAGAACTGAGCAACACCATAGCTGATTAGAAAAAGCGAAAGTGTTAGCTGGATTTTACTTTCATTTAAGCCAAGTTCCTGCGCCATTTGTGGCATCGACGGAAGGTAGATATCAGTGGCAAGCCCTGTAATAGGAACAAGTGCAAATGCAAGTATCGTTGGGATAAAAGATTGCTGCGGTTTAGTGTTTTTTTCCATCCTTTATATTTTTTTTAATTACGCGTCTCTATGGACGTTGAGGCTGTCAAAGTCGGCCCATTATGACGAGAGATTTTTTATTCGCCTAAACGGCTTTTTTCTCTTTCGTCATGTGAATAATATGTCCACAAAAGTAGCTTCATTAGCTGTTTCGAAAGATATACAATTCAAACAAATTATTGTGAAAATCAAACAGGCCTGTTGCGGAAAGCTAAAGGCGGTATGCCCGCATGCTTTTTGAAATAATTACTGAAGTTTGCGGGTTCTTCAAAACCCAGGGCGTAAGCGATTTCATTGATATTCCAGCTGCTATGCTGCAATAGTGCCTTCGCCTCCTGTGTGATGCGCAGTGCGATCAGTTCTTGCGTTGTTTTCCCTGTATTGTGCTTCAGAGCCCTGTTTAAAGAATTGACATGGATATTAAGCTGTTGCGCATAATCTGTCGCATTCTTAAAGCGGAGCAAATTTTCGGTATCAATCGGGAACTGGCGCTCCAACAATTCCAAAAAAAGATGAGAAATGCGTTGGTTTGCATTTTGATAGGGTGATATGCCCTGATTTGGCACTAATTTTAATGTTTCTAAAACCAATAACTGTAATTGATTTCGGATAATTTCATATTTGTAGGCAAAATCGGAGTGGAGCTCGGTCTCCATACGCCGAAAAATGCGGTCGAAAAGATGAACCTGTTCTTTCGTTAAGAAATAGACGGGACTACCACCCGGATTGAAAAAATGACTTTCTAGAATGTTATGGTTATAATGTTTGTCTTCTTGAATGAATTTTTGCGTAAAGAGACAGAACCATCCCTTTTGATCGGGATTGTCTGTTTCCCAAGAGTAGGGAACGAGCGGACTTGAAAATACAAGTGCGGGACGGTCAATGGGGATCCATTGATCGCCATAATGCAATTGACCCTCGCCGATCATAAGGGATATTTTGAAATAATCTTTTCTATTGTAAGGTGATTTTAAGGGACAATGCTCACGTGAAAATACGTTAAAATGAGAAATTTGTTCGGGTGAGGAACCTATTGGGTAATTGGATTCTCGAAATACCCGTTGATAGAAATCAATTATATTTTCAGAAGTTGTCATGATGCAAAGTTATAAAAATCAAACATTTCATGCTGCGCACTATTGCTCTTAGTCGGTCATTGATTCGTAAAATATGAATTGGAACAAAAAGAAAGGTCCCATCACCTCGTCAGCTATAACTAGCCCGGATGATGAGGCCTTATAAAAGGAAGCGATTATTAGGATCTCGATTTTAAAAATTCCTTGACAAATTCGTCGTCGTTTAAGTCTGGGTAGTCTTTATATACACGATCAATTTCTTCTTGCTGTCCGATGGATAGATTTTCGTCGGGATTCAGACACCAGATACCTTTCATCAAACCTTGTCTACGGAGCACCTCATGTAAGCCTGGTATACAGCCATGGAATGCATTTGCTGGGTCAAAAAATGCTGCATTACTGTCTGTTACAGCAATCGCTTTGCTCAGAAGGTGGCTCGCATGGAAGTTGTTGGGGTTCTGTTTGTATGTTTTTATTTCCCGAAGGAGTTCAACGGCTTTTGCCGTCCAAACAGCCCAATGGCCTAGTAATCCGCCTTTAAATTCTATGGAGACGTTTTCTCCAGCTACAGGGAAATTATACACGCTCATCAGATCGTTGACAATGTTGTCATCATTGCCCGTGTATAGGGCAATTTGGTTTCGCCGACTGGAGTTGGCTATTGCGCGCATGACGTCTAATGTCTGGTACCGGTTGAACGAGGCGCACTTGATAGCGACGACGTTGTCAATTTCGGCAAACTGCTGCCAAAAAGAATACGAGAAAATGCGGCCACCAACAGCGGGTTGAAGATAGAATCCAAAAACAGGAATAATGGCTGCTATTGCTCTAACTCGATCTAATATTGCATTTTCGGTCCAGCTTTGAAGTCCGCCCATACTCAAAAGTCCGATATCATAACCGTATTTAAGTGCCGTGTTTGCCTCCTGTATCGCTTGTTCTGTGGCACCGCAGATGCCCGCAATTTTAATAAATGGTCGTTGGAGCTCAGCTTTATCGACTTCTTCGCTAGCCCATCTCAATACGGTTTCAAAAAGGTTGATCTCAGGGTCCCGAATTTCAAACTGGGTTGAATGTACTGCGACAGCGATTCCGCCCGCTCCACTGGCTATGTAGTACTGGGTCAGGAGCCGTTGATGTACTTCGTCAATGCTGCGGTCCTCATTTAAGGCAAGGGGGTGTGCCGGAATAACCGTCCCTTCCCAAAGCAACTGTTGTAATTTGTTGTCTAAAGTTTTCATTAGAATTTTCCTTTTCGTTCTTGAAAGTGCGTGTCTTTATTCCATAGTTCGCCACCTTGGTTCAACCATTTGGCTGTAATGTCTATCGCTTCCCGTATGGTTGTTTTAGGATAGCCAAATAAACGATGGCATTCGGACGCGTTGTTTAGTAAAGCGGTTCCGGCGGGTTCATTCACAAAGATCGGCTTTGTGCTGAAATGCTCAGCAAAACGCTCTGCGATCCATCGTATAGAAAGGATTTCAGGCCCTGTGACATTTAGTATTTTGGCTGGTGACTGACAGTGCAGTAATGATCTTAAGGCAATTTCGTTGGCATCTCCCTGCCAGATGACGTTGACGTTTTCGGTTGTCAAATCTATTGGGAGTTGCCCTTTGACCGATTTAGCAATTTCTACGAGCACGCCGTAGCGAAAATCCACCGCATAATTCAATCGGTAGATCAGGGTAGGTGTACCATTTTTCTTCGAAAAATACTCGAATATGCGCTCTCTTCCCAAACAGGATTGTGCGTATTCACCGACAGGCTCGGGAGTTCTTTCCTCGGAAACGCCGGCATTGCTTATCGGCACAAATGGCAGTACGTTACCTGAAGAAAAAGCAACAATGTTGGAGTCTCGAAAATGAGAAGCCACCATTCCTGGAAGATAGGTATTCATCGCCCAGGTGAAATCTTCATTTCCTGTGGTGCCGAATTTATGTCCTGCGAGGTAAATGACATTCGGAACCTGCGGAATCTTTTTGAGTTCTTCCTCATTCAGTAGGTCACAAGCGATGGTCTTTATGCCTAGATCTTCCAGTTCCTGTTGAAGTTCCTTGGTGGAAAAACGCGAAACACCAATGACCTTTTTGTCTATTCCTGCAGCTTGGATAGCCCTCATGGCTAGTTTTGCCATGCTTGGCCCCATTTTTCCGCCAATACCTAAGAAAAGGATATCACCTGTTATCTTTTTTATATCTTCAATTAGATCTAATGATGGTGCAAGTATTTGCTGTTCCAATTCCGCTAAATTGTTATGGTCCATGTCTGAATTATTTGATTAAATTATAGAAATTACTAAAAGCTAAAAAAACGAGTAATAGGAGTCCGAGGATAGCCCATAACCGCGTTAAGGGGCTGTTTCTGAGCGCGCCCATAATTTCTTTGTCGTTTGCGATCAGAAAGAGGATAATACCAATAAAGGGAACTAAAAAAATGGTGATGCTTTGCGCAAAAACAATAAGCTCCAAGGGAAGATTTCCGAAGATCAGTGCGATGGCAGATCCAAAAATCATGACCAGCGAAATAAAGAGCTTCACTTTAGGGTGATTGAGATTGTTGCCGAAGCCAAAGGTATCGCCCAGTAACGAACCGCCTAATACGGCATTGCCAATCAAGGAAGAAAAGGAAGCCCCAAAAAGACCGATAAAAAAGAGGTGTGAAGCGTAAGATCCCAAAAGTGGTTCCAGTGCACGGCCCATCTCTTCGGCAGAATTTAATTTGATCCCTTGGGGGTGGAGCGTATTTGCGGCGCAGACCATCACGGCAGCACTCATGATCCCGAGTATAATGATGCCGATTCTGCTCCCGACTATTTGCCGTTCCGAAGTCTGCTTGTTGGACGACAGTTTTCTTCTTGACTGCACAAGATAACTTTGATAAAAGGCACCCACGATCGAAANNGAAAAATTCCTGTGCAGGCGTCTTTATCATTATGGCTGTGGATAAAAAAGCAAATAGCATCAGCATGATAAGTGCTAGCATCAGTTTTTCCAGTAGCGCATAGAAAGACTTGAAGAACAACAGTAAAATGCCGATGACATTAAAAACGATGATCCATATTTTGGGGTTTGTCCCCGTTGCTTCCGAAACAGAAATGGAGACCCCAGTGGCATTTCCCGACTGGAAACAGGTTGCCACAAGGAAGATTCCGAGGCCGATGATGATTGAAGTGGTTTTGCCAAATTTATTGCGAATTAAGGCCAGTAAAGATTCGTCTCTCGCGATGCCGATACGTGCCGCCATATTGGTGAAAACCATCATAAAAAAGATCGCGACGACGACAACCCATAACAGGGAGAAGCCATAATCTGCACCCATTTTTGATGTGATGGTCATTTTGCTGGGACCGAAAACCAGGGCGGCGGTAATAATGCCCGGTCCCAAGATAGAGAGCCAATTTTTAAGTAAAGAGGATTTTGGCTGCTGTTGCTGTTCCATAGGATTTATCGTAATGAGGTTAAATGCTGCTGGTTGATTTTGCTGGCTGAATTTCCAAAGTGGCTGCGAATGTAATTGCTGATTTCAATGACCTCTTCATTTTTTAGGAATGAAAAAGATGGCATTGCGCTCTCGTATTTGATCTTGGCTATTGTTTTGTCTTTCAGTCCATGGAGGATAACCTGCAATAAAGGTGCTGGGTCGCCGTTGACAAGAGCTGAGTTGGCCAAAGGGGGGAAGGTATTTGTTAGCCCCATTCCATCTGCTTTATGGCAAGAAGCGCAATAGGCTCCGTATAAGGCTTGACCACTTTTGGCAGGGGAGTTGACCGCATTGGCAGCGACGGGTTTAATCATTGGTGCAGCGGCTTTATCGGTAATACGGAGACGATAGATCACGTCGTCATCGGGCTTTGGAAATCCCTTTTGCGGATTCCAGTCACGGTTGCTTGAACAGAAATAAATGTCCCCATTGGGTAAGGTCAATACGGATCTTAGCCGGCCAAGTTGATCTTTGAATAGGATCTTCTCATCGACGATCTGCTGCCCGTTGGCAGATAATTTTAGGATACGTAAGGACTGATTTTTTAAAGTTGCGAGCAATAAACTGTGTTTCCATTCAGGGATAACGTTAGAACTGTAATACGCCATACCGGATGGTGCGACGACTGGAGTCCACGATTTAATGGGTTCCTGTCTTGGGGAGCTTTTGGCAATAGCTTTTTCCTTTTCCGTATCAATCATACCTTCGATCTGTGGCCAGCCATAATTTTTTAGCGGTTGGATCAGGTTGATTTCATCTTCGATGGCATCGCCATGTTCAGATGTGTAAATTAAGCCTTTCGCATCATGGGTAAGTCCTTGCATGTTTCGAAATCCCCATGCATATACATAGCTGTTTGCAATAGGATTGTCTTTTGGGATGCTGCCATCGAGATTGAGGCGTAAGATTTTGCCATTTAATGAGGTGCTGTCTTGCGCAAATGTATCACTTGCAGCGTCCCCTGTTGCCCAATAGACCTTTTTGTCTGTCGAAACAATGACTCTGGAGCCGTTGTGTCCCGTATTTCCCGGTATTCGCAAAAGCAATTTTGGATGTGCGAGTTTGCCTTCCGGGCTATATTCATATCGATATAGGTTGGAAAAAATAAGGCTATCTTTTTTACTGGTGTAAGAAAGGTAAAGATAGGCTTGTTGCTGTTCGGGTTGATACAGTGCCATCCCTAATAGTCCCAGGGTGCGCTGGTGGTATACATCGGTCAGGCTGTCCACCAAAGTAACAACTTTTGTTTTCGTATCCAGCCTTCGTATACTTCCTCCGATTTCAGAAAACAGAATGGCGTCGTTGACCCGGTCATATTGTAAATCCCATGGTACATGGAGTTTCGTAGCTTCTTTGGTTAGCGATAGTATGCTGTGCTCCAGTTGGATGTTGTTTATGGGTTTACTTTCTCTTTCTGTCTCGGAAGAACAGGAAGATAGTAGCGGGATCAGCGATACAAGCCAAATATAGGTTTGTTTTTTCATATAGGATCTACGGTTATTCCTTTGATTTATTTGGTTAGTCAAATGTAGTTGAATAAAAATAAATATACAAAAAATAAGTTAAATTGTATACAAAAATATTTTGTCAGTCTACAGTAAATACGATTTAGTTTATAATTACACAGCTAAAAGAGCGGTGTTGTGGAATTGTCACGAACTTGTTAGCCGCCCTATTTTTGTAAAAAAGTAAAAAAAATATTGAATTGTATACAAAAAATATATATTATTGTATTCACTATGATAAAGTAAAGAAGAGGAATTGAGATCGCATAGGGTTTGAAAATTACTTTTCTTAAAAAATACCAATAAACTAAAGAGCTTATAAATCATTTATTTAACCACTTTAACCTGAGTATTCATGATACTAAAGCAGATTAAAATCCGGGATGTAATAAACAGGAGTTGCCTTTTGGTGGGGCTACCTTTTATTTCGATGGCTGCATTGGCAAATGTACCTTCTTCCCTTAATAATGGAAAGATTCCGATCTCGAATGTGTTAAACCCTTCGCCGGGTTTAGCAAAATTTCAGCAGCAGCTTGTCGGGCAAGTGCTGGACGCCAAAGGGCAGCCACTGNNGAAGTGCGTAACCTTAAAAATGCAACTGTTACCGTTACGGATCAAGAGGGTCGTTTTAAATTATCGGGTTCGGTTTCAGATCAGATTCAATTTCGGTTAATCGGTTTTAATACAAAAGTGGTGTCGGGCAAAGATGTGCAGGCTTTGGTGCTTGATGCGAGCGAAAGTGCGCTGGATGAAGTGGTTGTGGTAGGGTATGGTAAGCAGAAAAAAGGCAACTTGACCGGCGCAGTGGCCAGTGTCAATTTTGACCAATCGACTTCAAGTCGGGGTCTTTCCAATGCTTCCCAGGCATTGCAGGGGGTTATCCCCGGCCTTGCGGTGAGTCAGAACTCTGGGATGGCCGGAAATAATGCAGCGGATCTTTTGATCCGGGGTTTGGGGACGGTCAATAGTGCTGGACCGCTGATCGTGGTCGATGGGATGCCCGATGTGAATATGAACCGTGTGAATGTGAATGATATTGAAAGTGTGACCGTGCTAAAAGATGCCTCTTCGGCTGCTGTATACGGTTCCAGAGCGGCCAATGGGGTTGTATTGATTACGACAAAGTCTGGTAAAAGAAACAGTAAGACGGCTATTTCCTTTAGTGCCAACAAATCGCTGGTGAAACCTACGCGCTCTTTTGATTTTGTCAATAATTATGCAAAAGCAATGACGGCGACTCAAAGGGCCCAGGCTTATAATACCGCCGCATCTGCATTCAATTTTAAAAATGGAACGATCGATGAATGGTTGGCTTTAAGTATGATCGACCCGAGATTGTATCCAAGTACCGATTGGTGGGATGTTATTCTCCGCAATGGCCAAAGTGGGAATTATAACGTTTCCATTAATGGGGGGACTGAAAATAATAATTATTATTTGTCTATCGGTATGCTGGATGAGAAAGGGATACAGATCAATAATGATTTTAAACGTTATAATGCTGCATTTAACTTCGAAACGAAAGTAACCAATACCATTGGTGCTGGGGTCCGGTTCTCTGGAAACTGGTCCGATTATCGGTATAACTACGAGGACGGCATGACCGCCAACTCGACCAGTGGGATGGATTTGTTTACCTCGCCCGCAGGTATATTGCCTTATGATCCCATGACTGGTTTTTATGGCGGTGCGATGTCTTACAACGAGAGTCCGCAGGCCAATAACATTTATGCGGATTACATGACGCGCAACCAAAACCACATGAATCAAAAGCACNNCCGTTTAAAGGGTTTGAGGCTAAAGTGGATTATGCCCTAAATTATGACACGCGTTGTCAATGGAAGGCAGATATGCCGACAAAATTATATAACATCCGGACGGGATTGTCTATCCGGGATCTTGTGCCGACAAATGATGGAATATATAATACGGACAGAAACAATTATAAAACACAGCTGAACTTCAAGCTGAGTTACGACCATAAGTTTGGTGCCAACCATGATTTCTCTGCTTTGGCGGTGTATTCAGAAGAGTACTGGAACAGCCGTATTTTGGCGGGTAGCCGACTGGACCGTTTGCACCCGAGCCTGCATGAAATCGATGGTGCATCGGAGGATGTGCAAAATGTGTCTGGATCGTCCTCAGCAGAAGGTTTGCGGTCATATATCGGACGACTGAATTATACGGCTTTTGGAAGGTATATGTTTGAAGGGAACTTCAGGGTGGATGGTTCATCACGATTCTTGCCGGGTGATCAATATGGATTCTTTCCTTCTGCCGCAGTAGGCTGGCGCATCTCGGACGAGGGATTTATGACAGCCTTCAAGAATAAGATCAGCATGAGTTCGGCTAAATTTAGAGCTTCTTATGGTTCTTTGGGTAATAATAGCGGTGTGGGGCTGTATGAGCAAAAGCAATCTTTGGTCTCCAGTCCTTATTATTTGATCGATAATAGTACAGGGACAGGTTCCGTGGTAAAAGGCCTGATCAATAAAAAACTGATCAACTATGATCTTACATGGGAAAAAACACGTGTGTTTAACCTGGGGTTGGATCTTGGGTTCTTTAAAAATAAACTGACGGCCGAGTTTGATTACTACGAAAGAAAGACGATCGGTATGAACAGGCCTTCGGATGTATCCATGCATCTGACGGGTTTATTCACTGCTCCCCGACGTAATATTGGTGATATGATGAATAAAGGGCTGGAAGCAAATGTGACCTGGAATGACCGAAAGGGGGATGTGGGTTACATGCTGAACTTCAATGTAGGGTATAACAAGAACAAGCTGCTGTCTTGGAATGAGCAGTTGCAAAGAGGTTCGGTATTTATTGATATGCCTTATAATTTTATCTATGCTTTCGAATCGTTGGGCATTGCGCAGTCTTGGCAGGATGTCTATAATGCAGTTCCTCAGGGGGCTTCTCCGGGAGATATTTTGTTGAAAGATGTCAATGGTGACGGCAAATTGGATGCGAATGACCGCGTGGCATATCCCGCTTACCAATTGGGTAGACCAAAGGTAAATTACGGATTTAGAGGTTCGGTGGATTACAAAGGTTNNGATTTTTCTTTCCTGTTGCAGGCTGCCACAGGAAGAAAGGAATTTTGGATGAACAAAGCGAATTCAAACTTTTTAGGGACGGCAAATCAGGCTATTACGGAAGATCAGTGGAATAATATGTGGAGCCTGGACAATCGCGATGCTGATTATCCTAAGTTACTTCCAAGTACATTAGGATCGACGAGTCCAAATGCGTATTTGAGCACATTTTGGCTGCAAAACATGTCTTATTTAAGGGTGAAAAATCTGCAGCTTGGCTATACTTTTAAGAAAGAATTACTGATGAAGCTGGGTATCCAGAAGTTGCGTGTATTTGGTTCGGTAGATAATTTGGCGGTCTTGACGAGTTTTAAAGGCTTAGATCCGGAGAAAAGTACCTATACCAATGATGCATATCCGATGACGAAGAGTTTTGTGGTTGGACTGAATGTAGACTTATAATATTTGAACTTATGAAATCGATATATAACATATTGTTTATTTCTTCTTTGCTGCTTCTTCGTTTGTCCGCGTGTCGCAAAGATTTGTTGAATCAGAATCCAACAACAACGCCAAGCTCTGAAACGTTCTGGGTGGACGAAAATGACGCGCTTGCTGCCTTAATGGCGAACTATTCGATATTTAGACCTTGTTTTGATCGTGACTATCATTTTGATGGTCATGGAGATTTCCTTAAAATGTACAATACTGGTGCGGCGCCTATTTCATTAACGGTCAATAGTCCGATGAATTATGGCTCCGGTGCATCGGCAATGTATAGAGCCTTGTATGGATCTATATTCAGTTCTAACTTTGTGATCGAAAATACCAATGCGCGTTTGTTGCCCGTAGCAAAAACTGATGCTGTAAAACAAACCCTAGAAACTATCGTGGCGGAGGCCAAGTTGTTGCGCGCCATTGCATACTTTAGANNCATGTACCTTATTTTTATAAATCGGCGCCGGCGCCCATAGAGGCTGATACAGTGCGGAGAATGCCTGTTGCACAGTTGAAAGATTCCATTATGGCTGATTTGAATTATGCTGTGGACCAATTGCCGAATAAGGGTTCTGCAATTGGACGTGCCGGTAAGCCTGCAGCGTTGGCCTTCCGTGGTAAGTTTCAATTGTACTGGGGTTCGTGGAAGAAAAATGGATGGCCCGAATTGGATGGGTTTGTGCAATCTGCTGCAGACGCTAAAACGGCCTATACTGCGGCCGCCGCGGATTTTAAGCGTGTGATCAATGATTTTGGTATCAAAATGTTTAGAAATGGTGATCCAGGTTCATGGGGTGAATTGGGGAAGGCTGATGTGCTCCCAAACTATTACTATATGTTTATACCTTCTACGGGCAACCTGAGCCAGGATGAAGAGATGGTCATGGTGCTGACACATGGCGGTGTGGGGACAAAACAGAGCGAGGAATACCAGCGGGTATGGACCGGGCCATTGGTGTCTTTGGGACAGAACCAAGCTATTCCGCGTTATGAATTGGCCGACCGTTATCAATCTACCATTTCGGGAGATTTCTTGCCAAAGATGGTTCAGCTAGATCCAGTGAAAAATCCGGCAGCACGTACTACGGCAAATTCAGCGGTGAACCCTGAGTCGTACCGTAATCGCGATTATCGCATGAAAGCGACTTTGTTGTGGGATTATGAATTGATTATGAGTATGAGCCCTACGGAAACGACAGGTTATATTCCTTTTGTCTACAAAACTTGGGGCACTGCGGTGACGGTTAACGGTGTATCTTACAAAACTTCCTTCACCGATAATACCACAAATCTCTCGGGATTACAATCTCGTAAATTTGTGCGCAATTATGGTGGTNNCGTCTCGTGATGCCTTTTTTGACGCCATAGAACAGGAAAGGATTGTAGAGTTGTTTGGTGAAGGGCAGCGTGCGTTTGACCTGCGGAGATGGCGTAAACTGGAAACAATATTTGGTAAACCTTACGGTGATGGGAAATGGTTCCAGGATAGTTCTGGGAATAATTGGGAGCGCTTTTTCTTCAATGAGTCTGAGTTGACTTATCAAAAGTGTTATATCTATCAAATCCCGGAAACAGAACGTTCGAGGAATCCGAATTTAACACAAAATATACCTTGGAAATAATATGGTAACACTTGACTGTAATAAGATGAAATATACATTATTTTTAATCGGGATGCTGTTCGTTAGCTTGTCCGGTTGTAAGGATGATTATCCAATGGATGAGGATGGTTTGTTGATCACGACCAGGTCGGAATGTTATGTCAGTAGTTTTGAACTGTTGGGCGCCGATTTTCAGACGGTACGGACAAAAGCTGCATTAGTGGATACCGTTGAGCAAACCATAAAAGTGGAGGTGCTCTTTGGTACGGATTTGAAAAATCTATACCCACCGTTTTCATTGGTCACCGATGCGGTGTTAGATCCTAAGATTTTAGGAAAACAAGATTTTTCCAATTTGGATACGCCACGTGAATGGACTGTCGTGTCTGGAAATAGAAAGGTTCGTAAGACATATAAAGTTTATTTGACAGTACAAAAGTAAGTGAGCTGATGAAAACAAATTATTTAAAAATAGGGCTACTGTCCATCGGATTCGGGCTCTTGCTGTTAGGTTCTTGTAAAGAAGAAGCTTATGAAATTCCAAAAGCAAAGGATGGTTTGCAAAACGATATTATTAAGCGCTCTTTAGGGCCAAATGTGGTTGGGGCTACCATAGACTTTGCTTATGCTGCGGCGATTTTGCCAGATCAGGGGAAGCTCACATCGATTGCTGTGGAAGCCAGCATTACGGGTGATGAGGGTACTGTGCTTGAAAACAAATCGTATTACACCAGTAGTACAGGGGCAGATGTAGGTGTCGTCGTTGGTGATCCTGCGACAGTAAATGGGAATAACATGGAGGTGAAATTTACAAAAGATACCTCTGCTTCAACGCTGCGTTATAGCTACAAAATACCGGCAGCAGCAAAAGGTAAATCGGTCACTTTTACGTTCAGGGCGAGNNCTTACCTGTGGGGTTGACAAATAAAACGAAGATCGTGAAGGCTTGGACCGTGCGCGATCAACAATTAGCGCGATTGCAATACAGTGTATTTGTGGACGATGTGGATTTGAAAGATAAATCGTTCGTAGATGCGCCTGATTTTGCGATTAATTTAAAAGCTGAATCAGGAATATGGCTGCAAACGGCTGATGGTAAATACAATGCTTATGTATTTGTCAATAGCGTAAATAATACCACGAAAGAAATGAAGATCAGTGTAAAAAGGTTGCAAGTAAAATAAAGATATGGGTGCAAGGATATGGATAAAAGTTAAAGGTACTATGCTGGGGGTCGCTTTTATGGCGATCCTTGGAACGTCCTATGGGCAGCAGGCAAAGGTTACTTCGATAAAGGGAAATGGACAACGCCTGCAGGTTCAGGTGGATGTTCCGACGGCCGGTGTCTATACCTTGGTTTCTGAAGGCGAGGTTACCGATTTGGATAAAATTAAGGCGGCAGATAAAACAGGTATGATGACGCTGTATGCGATGATTGATGTTCGCGCTGCACGATCGACCAAACGGATCGTATTTGACAGCTTTAAAGGCGCGAAGCAAGATCTTGGTAAATTTTATTTTGAGAAAGGGAAGCAGATGATCGGCATGCAATTGCCAGCTTATTTTAAGATTAAAGCTGTTTCGATCAATGCCTTTGTGCCTCCAGTTGCGCCAGCTGCGGCAGAAAATTATAAACCAAAGATTGTTCCGCCTGCAGGTCACCCGAGACTATGGGTTAACAAAGAATCTTTGCCGGTCGTTAAGGCGCGGTTGGAAGAAGCGGAGCATCTAGAAGCTTGGGGGAAAGTGAAAACACTTGCGCAACAACCTGATCAATTTATTTTTGATCCGAATAAGGAAATGTTTTACGATGAAAAGCTCGAACGTGCCATTGAATCAAAAGCGTTTTATTACCTCATGTCCGGTGACGAAAAAATAGGTAGGGAAGCGGTCAGGCTGGCAGATCAATACTTGACGATGTTGGAATTTGGGAATGTTTCCTATGGTGATATTACACGCGAGTTGGGTCGTGCAATTTATACGGGAGCATTGGTGTATGACTGGTGCTACTCGTTGTTGGATGTACGCGTTAAGACCAATCTGCATAAAAATATGATGCGTCTGGCGCAGGATATGGAGATTGGCTGGCCTCCTTTTTTTGGTATCGAAAGTATCATCAATGGACATGGGAATGAGGCGCAAGTGTCACGCGATTTGCTAGCAATGAGTATTGCGTTATATGATGAGGATCCTGTGCCTTACAAGTATACTTCGTATTCTATTTTGGAAGAGTTGGTGCCGATGCGCAAGTTTGAGTATCAGTCGCCGCGCCATAATCAAGGTGTTGATTATGGTGGCTATCGCTTTGGATGGGAAATGCATGGGGCATGGTTGTATTATCGCATGCTTGGCTATCCGGTTTTTGACGATAACATCAAGAATATGCCGGNNACTGGTTGTATATGCGAACGCCTGACGGAAAAATGTTACGCGACGGGGATATGTTTAATGTAAAGTACAACAGCAGTGCTGATTTTTATTGGAAAAATCCGCAGACCATGTTGCTTTGTTACGCCTATTCAGGCAATCCGGTAATCAAGGCTGAGTTTGTCAAGCAGGGCGGTTTGCCCGACAATCCAATCTTGTTTCTCCTCTTGGATGATCCAAAATTGAAGCCGGATTTTGACCGTGAGAAAATGCCGTTGACAAAGGATTTTGGACCCATCTTAGGGTCTATGGTTGCCCGGACAGGCTGGAGCGAAGAGAACGGAAGTTCCGATGTGGTTGCAGAAATTAAGGGTGGTGGTTATCATTTCGGCAATCATCAGCATGCCGATGCAGGTGCGCTGCAGATCTATCATCATGGTATTCAGGTCGGTGATCTTGGCCTGTATCTTTCCTATGGCTCCCCTTCTGATTTTAACTTTAATAAGCGGTCGGTTGCGCATAGTATGCTTTTGGTGCGTGATCCTGCTGAGCCGCTGTTGTTCAGGACCAAAACAAACGATGGTGGTACTCGGTTTAGCCAGCGTTTTCCACGTACGGTTGAGGAGGTATTAAGTGACTCCTGGTACCATACCGGAGAGATCAGGGCATCGGCATTTGGTAAGGATCCCATTCAGCCGAGCTATAGCTATTTCAATGCGGATCTAACGGCTGCATATACCGCTAAAGTGAAATCCTATACTAAAAGTTTCCTGTTTTTGAATTTGAAGCGGAAGGATGTGCCTGCGGTCATTGTCCTATTGGACGAGCTTAAGACCAATGATCAGAAATTTGAGCCCTACTGGCAGATCAATACGCTTGAAAAGCCGTTACAAAGTGAAACAGGTTTTGTATTGCATAGTCAATTTAAAAATGTCGCTGGTGCTACCTATGTTGATTTGCTGAAGCCGCAATTAAGAGACTGTGCGGTGAAATTGTATTCGGGCGATTCGACTCNNTCAAAATTACCGGTGTATTCGGAGGAAAAAGCGAATTATTATTTAATAAGGGTGGCTGATCGTTTACTGGTGGTGACCAAACCAAATCAATATCTTAATGAATCCATTGAATTTGCGGTACCGGGAGATCAGCAGTATGAGGTCGTTGTGGTTGGTTTGAAAGATGGTTTTTGGAATATGAAAAGTTCATTAAAAAATAGTAGCTTTAATATAAATGTCCTGAAAGGGAATCATACAACCAGTTGGAAATCTAAAGCCGAAACTATTTATTTGTCGCCGGGTAGACAGTATGGTGCCCAAGAGGGGAAGATTAATTAAAGAATACGTTGTTTAAATTTTTTTAATGATTTTGTATTCTTATTTTTACATAAAATTGTATACAATATGAAAGAGGATTCGCTTGCCTATAAAGTTTATTTAGAAGTACGTAAGAAAATTTTGTCCAGTCAGCTGGCTGGAGGGGCAAGATTGGTGGAGAGTGCTTGGGCGGATAAGTTGACGGTGAGTCGAGTGGCTGTTCGTGAGGCTTTTATGCGGTTAGCAGGCGAGAGTCTGGTAGAGTTTGGTGAAAAAGGCGGCTGCTTTGTGAAGAAAATGACGGTCGAAGATGTGAAGGATATTCGTGAGCTGCGTGAGTTGTTGGAAATAGGTGCATTAAAGATTCTGTTTTCAAAGAAAAGTAAAGAGCTTATCGAAGATTTGGAACTGATCTGTAACGATTTTTCTGAGATGGTCAGCAAGGGGTATTATGGTGGTGCTTGCGAGGCGGATGTTCGTTTTCATGAGCGGATTATTGAGGGAACTTGCAATTCAAGGTTGATTTCTATTTACAAGAACAGTAACATTCCCTTATTTCATATGAAGCTCTGGGCTATTATGGGGCAGATGGAAGATTACCTGGATACGGAGAAGGAGCATCGCGCTATTGTTGATGCGCTGAAAGCGGATGACTGGAATAAAGCTTATACCACTTTGGTCCATCATTTGGATCGGGGCGAGCAAGAGGCTTTGGAGCTCGTTTAGTATTTTTTGGATTTTTATAGGGGGTCTATTGTTCACAATAGACCCTTTTTTGTGCTGTCCCACTGCAACAATTGCCCCTTTTCGGCTTCCGTAATGATAAGTCCTTGAATACCTTGGGGGTCTAAAGCGCAATTCGTTGGGTTCTTTCCCAAGGTCAGTATTTTCTCGGTCGTTTTGTTTTTGGTATCAATGGATAGGATGTGTTGTGATCCATAGATAGCGGCATAAAGCTGGTTGTCCTGATCGAAAGCGAGTCCATCTGGGCCAATAAGACCTCCTGTTTCGATGAATTTTTCGATCTGTTCGACTTGGTGAGTAAAGGCGTTCCAGTACATTTTCCAGATCCATTTTGTGCCTGTTTCAGCAACAAAGAGTGTGCGCTTGTCTGCTGCAAAGGCCAATCCGTTTGGGTAAAAAAGGCCTGTGTGGATTTTCGTAAGCTTTTTATGGGTATTTAAGCAGCATATGTAGCCGGTACCATCTGTCAGGTCATCTCCCGGGCAGGTGAATAGGAGGTTGCCATGATGGTCAAAACATAGATCGTTGGGCATTTTTAAGGGGTTCCCAGCGATTTCTGTAGCCATTGTTGTGTAGGTTTTGTGTATTGGATCATAGCAGCGGATGCTGTTTTGCAAAGAGTCACAAAACCATAT
>DKIT01000139.1:512-2920 GCA_002454415.1 Sphingobacterium sp. UBA6711 | reverse complement strand
ATCGTCCAATTATAACAATAACAAATAGCAAAACTTTTAATAGGCATGCAAGAAAATGAAAAATCATCCGCAATACTGCGGGAGAATGCAAGATGGATACCCGGTGGAGTGGTATCGTTAAATCGAAAGTCAGATCCGAATATCTGCTTCGTCAAAGGAAATGGTAGTTTGGTCGAAGATATTGACGGGAACAGCTACATAGATTATCAAGCCGGATTTGCCGCATCCTTTCTGGGGCATAATGACCCGGATGTCAATGCTGCCGTGTTACAGACATTGCAGGAACAGCAGGTATTGATGGGGGCTGGGCCAACGTTATTGGAAGGCGAGTTTGCGGAGCTTTTTTGTCAGTCTGTTCCTTCGGTGGAGAGTGTTCAGATTACAACGACAGGATCGGAAGCGACTTACCATGCGATCCGTATTGCCCGTGCGGTAACAGGGCGTGATCATGTGATTGTTATGCAGGGGGGGTACAATGGTTGGCATAACGATGTGGCCTGCAATGTGATCAGTCAACGTGCAGATGACCNNCTGGCGTTCCCAAAAATCACAGCGATTTAGTACACATTGTCAACTACAACGATTTGGAAAGTGTGCTGTATGTGGTTCAAAAATATGATGTTGCCTGTATTTTGTTGGAGCCTATTCTGCAGAATATCGGTATTGTAAAGCCGAAGGAAGGTTACTTGGAAGGCTTACGCAAGATGGCGGACGCGCATGGATTTCTGTTGATCTTTGATGAAGTGAAAACTGGATTTAGACATGCGCTGGGGGGCTATCAGTCGATCTGTGGTATTCAGCCGGATCTTTCAACCTTCGGAAAGGCGGTTGCAAACGGCTACCCATTGGGTGTTATTGCAGGAAAGAAAGAATATATGGATTACTTTGTCGATCCTGATCGGTCGAAGCGCGTTATGATTGCCGGTACTTTTAATGCTTTTCCTTTAACGACTGCGGCGGCGATCGCGACCCTGAAAAAACTAGGAAGCGCCGAGCATCGTGTTTATGAGCACGTAGAAGCACTTGGTGCGCGTTTGGAACAGGGATATAACGAAATATTTCCTAAATTAGGCGTACCATTTTATGTTGCACGTCAAGGATCTGCCTTCTGTACATATTTTATGGACCATGCGCCAGTCAATTTTCATGATATTTTGGATAACCACAACTTTGAACTGGATACCCAATATCGTAAAAAGCTTATTAAAGAAGGGATTTTCAATTTCCCGGCACCAATTAAACAAGGAAGTATCTCCTTTGCGCATACGGAGGATGATATAGACAGAACGTTGGAGGCAACTGAACGCGTAATAAAAAGTTTGTAAACCCTAACTATGAAAATAACCGCTATTGAAACCTTTGTATGCCATGCGCGCATGCGAAATTGGATTTTTGTCAAAATTATGACCGACCAGCCCGGGCTTTGGGGATGGGGCGAAGCCACATTGGAATGGCATACGCAAAGTGTGGTCGGAGCTATCAAGGATATTTCTCAATTGTTGATCGGCGAAGATCCGCGTCGTATTGAATACCTGTGGCAGATGATGTATAGACAACATTTCTGGCATGGAAACGGGATCGTTCGCGGTACGGCCATCAGTGGTATCGATATCGCCTTATGGGATATCTTAGGTAAAATTCACAATGTCCCTTGTCATGAGCTGTGGGGAGGTCGTGTACGTGACTATATCCGTTTGTATTGTCATTTAGGCGGAGGTCGCATGGAGGATTTTTATGAGACTGCTCCGGACGATGCCAAGCGATTTGGGGATCTGGCGNNCTGAAGCTTGCGTGAAGGCGATGCGTGACGCTGTTGGCGATGATATTGATATTATGGTGGATTGCCATGCGCGGCCAAGCCCACGAATGGGGATGCAATTTGCGAAAGCATTGGAGCCGTATGGTCTGTATTTCTTTGAAGAGCCATGCTGGCCAGAGACCATGGAAGATATTGCCTTGATCCAACGTGCTGTCTCAACACCCATTGCTTCTGGAGAGCGTTTGATTGGTGTACATGCATTCCGGGATATGCTCGAAAAGCGTGCTGTAAGTGTTATACAGCCAGATATTACACATTGTGGCGGTCTGACTGAAGCGCGTAAAATTGGAGCCTTGGCCGATGCGTATCGGGTATCTATGGCACCACATAATCCACAGGGACCCGTGAGTACGGCAGCTTCCATTGAACTGGGGTTTGCAACACCATCCTATATTATTTGTGAAAGTGTGCATAAGGACGTCGAATGGCGTCAGGATGTGGTTACCGAAGGATTTACGGTGCAAGAGAAAGGGCGGATTGTTCGACCGAATACGCGCGCTGGTTTGGGCATTGAAATCAATGAAGCAGAGGTAAAGAAGCACCCTTTTCAACAGGAAATATTACAGCGAACCTTCTATAAAGACGGTAG
>DKIT01000139.1:0-493 GCA_002454415.1 Sphingobacterium sp. UBA6711 | reverse complement strand
GCCATTGTATGTATCTCGGATCGGTTTGAACCTCATGTGGCTAGAGCGCGGTGGCCCTTGTTGGATGACGCTGGAGCGAGCCTATTTTATGATCAGGTCGATGTGGCGGATGGTAGACAGGTGGACGCTTGGGTGACACGGATAAGGCAGGAGCTGGGGGCAATTTCCATCTGTATCGCGAATGCCGCATGTGTCACGATTAAAAATTTCAGCTCGTTAAGCAATGAGGAATGGAAGAATGAAATGGCCGTTAATCTCGACGGCGCTTTCTTTCTGGCCAATGCTTGCGCAAAGTCATTTGTCGATATGCGTATCCGCGGATCCATTGTTTTTCTGGGGAGCTGGGCAGCACATGCCGTACATCAGAATTTACCTGCTTATAGTGTTTCCAAGGCTGGCCTGCGGATGCTTTGTCAGGCGATGGCACTTGAATATGCAGCTTACGGAATTCGTGTCAATGAGATTGCGCCGGGCTATGTCAATGCAGGGTTAA
>DKIT01000129.1 GCA_002454415.1 Sphingobacterium sp. UBA6711 | reverse complement strand
AGAGCTATGTCTACTGATTTTCCCCTGGCCATGGTTAATCAAACAGACGCTAACTCATGCAGTAAGCTAGCTGAGATGGATTCAGCGTTAAAGGAAGTAAATAATGCAGTAAGCTCTAATTAGTTTCAAGATACGCTGCTTTATGACAATCGAATTAATAATTTAAAAAACATTAAACAATAGGTAAAGGATGGAAGCTAAAGACAATATGATAGTTAATACACAGCGAATCAGTAGTTCATATCTATCTGTGCCGAGTATTTTGAAGGGAATTACAATATCCAGGGTCACTGAGCAGGATATAGACAGCGTATTACCCTATGTCATCGAATTTCGAAGACAATTGTTTCCAATGTTGGATGCCAATAAGCTTCCAAAAGATCTGCTGAATTTTAAAACAGTATATTTGAATTCACAAGCCGGTACATTTTTGCAGGCTAAAGATCGCAATGGCAAATTAATTGGCGTGATCGGTATGCTTGCGTATGATTATCGATTTCCACATTTGGATATCGACCAGAGGAAAACGGTGGAAGTGGCTCGGCTTTTTGTTGCACCGAGTTATCGTAGATCGGGTTTGGGTACAGCGTTGTTTAACGCGTTGACGGATATCGCAAAGGAAAAAGGTATTCAAAGGCTCTATCTACCGACCCATCCATTTTTGACAGGGGCGTATGAGTTCTGGGGAAAGCAAGGATTTCAGTTGAAAGATTTTTGTGATGAATCGAATTTTCCAACGATACATATGGAATTATTCGTTGATCGTATTATTTAACTGTGAAAAGAGCTTAGCCAAAAAATATATAATTTATTCTGATGAAAAACATGATGAAAGCGCTAGCTTTCGCTTTATTGACGAGCGCTTCGGTACCGGAAGCGGTCTATGCACAACAAGGTGTAGTCCTATTTGGAAAAATACAGGACGAAAATGGTAAACCCATCCCTGGGGTGACACTGTCACTGGCAAATGGCGTACAACGGACGAGTTCAAATAATCAAGGTGAATTTAGTTTTGCTGGAATAAGTACCTTTCCGGTACAGCTTCGCGCCGATGCAATTGGGTATGAGACTGTTCTGTTAGACGTGAACGAAGCCGTTTGGAATGCGAAAAAAGGACTTCGGATACTTATGATCGCTGGTGATAAAACGCTGGATGAGGTGTTGGTTACAGGGCGGCGCAACAATTCCTATCTAACGAACAATATGGAGCTGGGGGGTAAGTTTGCTGGGAAATTAAAGTATTTACCGCAGTCTGTCGCTGTATTGAGCAAAGAGTTTATCGAGGATAAACAGGCTTTTACAACTGCCGCATTGGTACAAGATTTGGCTGGCGTGACAGAAGCATCTTCCTATGATGACGTGGTCATTCGCGGTTTCAAAAGCGGCTACGAAACAGGTGTGAGACTTGTTAATGGTTTGCGCTCGGGGTATGGTTATGGCAATAGCTATTATAACTCGCCATTAACCATCAATCTTGAAAATATTGAGGTTTTGAAAGGGCCTGGTGCTTCTCTTTTCGGGGATGTTGTGCCGGGCGGTACAATCAATATGACAACAAAAAAACCGTTGGAAAATTTTAAAGGACAGGTCAATTTTGCTGCTGGTAGTTTTGAAACGATGCGCACTACTGTGGATCTAGGAGGACCTCTAGATAGTGCCAAACGTATTTTGTATCGTTTTAATGCAGGTTATGAAGATACAAAGACCTTCCGTGATGTAAATCGTCAGAAACGAATGATGGTCGCCCCTTCATTTACCTTCAAGCCAGCTGACGGAACGGTGGTTGACATAGATCTGGTATATAATCAATTCAATGGATATCTTGATCGAGGGATGGGTATTAAGGAAAATAACTTTTATGCTTTACCAAGGTCATTTACGTTGAGCCAGCCTTCTGATTTTTATAATTCCAAAACTTTTTCGTTGAGTGGTCGCCTTGCGCAGCGTTTGGCAGAACATGTGAGCTTAAACTTGAGCTACATGAAATCGATCTATCAGGAAGATGTCAATGAACATAGAACATTGAATACTTTCGCTGATGCGCCCCACAATACGATCATGAATATGCGTTTTTTTGATCGTCATGGCCGTGATTATACCGATAATGCTGTTGCTTATCTTAAGTGGGATATTCTGGGCGATAAGATTGATCATCATCTGGTTGCTGGGATTGATTTTGCCCAGTATCGAGGCGATAAAGAAAACCAATTGCGGGAGGCCAGANNGTGTAGATGGTAAAGTTGTTCCACTGACTTTTGATCTAAACAATCCTACTTATACCACCCATGATCTGACAAACTATGTTTGGCGTACAGGGGTTGCCTACCCGTTTTTGAGCCCATATAAGACAACTGGTAAATATATACAGGATCAAATTAGTATTGCCGACCGTTTGAAAGTTATTTTAGGTTTACGTCACGAACATTATTCTTCCGAAACCATTGATGGACAAAACCGTTTTCATGCGACGCAGAATGCTTTATTGCCCCGTCTTGGTGTAACTTATGGAATCAACAAACAGATCAATTATTTCGCGAGTTATTCGCAGGGCTTTGTACCTGTGGGCGCCAATTTTATTCAGAATTATAGTGATTATGGAGCCGATAAACCTTTTGAAGCTGAGCGAAGCTTTCAGGTAGAAACAGGGGTAAAGACAGGTTTCTTTAAGGAGCAATTGCAAGTTGATCTTTCCTTATTCCGAATTGAACGACGGAATATGCNNGCTACGGGAGCAATCAATGATTCAGGTTTGCCCGAGTATAGGCAATCTGGCAAAGCGCTATCACAAGGGATTGAATTGGATGTTCGCGGACAGCTGACGCGAGAATTTCAAGTCATGGCGAATTACACTTTTAATGATACGGAAGTAAAATCTTCTTCCGTTGCCTCGGAAGTGGGGCAGTCATTGCCAGGAGCACCAAAAAATATGGCTAGTGCCTGGTTAAAATATGTTTTTTCCAATAATACATTAAAAGGGCTAGGTTTTGGTGCTGGTGTTTATTATGTCGATCGTAAACGAATGGACAATAGTATCGGAAAAGATAACGATGGGCATGCGCTATGGGGACAGTGGCCATCCTATACGACTGTAAATGCTGCTGCATATTATCACATTGGCGCAATGAAAATGGCATTGAACCTGAATAATGTATTCGATAAATACTACTTTTTAGGTGGATTCGATTACACGAGAGCATTTGCCGGAGCACCGCGCAATGTCATGGTATCAGTTGGTTACGCTTTTTGATTTCAGTATATCGGCTAATATGTAAAAAAGCGGGCTTTTTGCACAAATTTGGACTATTTAATTCAAGATTTGTACTAGTCAAATAGCCCGCTTTGGTTGTAAATTTGAACAACAAATAATAGTATTGTGAATACGAGAATGAGGTATGGTTTAGTTTTTTTAGTTTTTCTTTTGAGCACCCTGCTCATGAAAGGAATAGCTATGCCATCACAATTAACTATTCAAAATCTACCCACTATCGATTTAAGCTTTTCTACACTACATCTTGATGTAGATAAAGAGACCCCCTTATCTGAACATCAAAATTTGGTTGCTGCAATCAAAGATCATGATCTCTATGATCTCACAGAGCAGATGGAACTCAAAGATGAATGGAGTAAGCTGCTTTATTGGGGAGCGCTTTCAATTTGTCTTTTTATATTCTGTTATCCTGTACGTCTCAAAATTCAGAATAACAGAACACCTTATATGGATCGATTGATCCTACCACCAAAATATATTCTTTTCCAAAGTTTAAAAATCCCATTTCAGGGATAAAAATTTCCATTTCTTATAACGTTGAGAATTGACAGGCGGTACATATACTACGTAAGTATATAGCTGTCCTATTGATCACGATTTTGAACGATTTTTTAAGTCGTGTGCTCCCGTCGTGACTTGTTCTCACCGTGACGTATTTGATTCAAATAACAAATTTAAATAAAATTTATATGCATTTATTACCTAGAGAGACAGAGAAGCTATTGCTTCATCTTGCCGGCGAACTAGCGAAAAAACGTAAAGCTAGAGGACTTAAATTAAACTATCCGGAGTCTATTGCATTGATCAGTAGTGAGCTTTTGGAAGCTGCTCGTGACGGGCGTACGGTTGCTGATTTGATGCAATATGGTGCAACATTGTTGACTCGTGAGGACGTGATGGAAGGCGTGCCTGAAATGATCCATGATGTACAGATAGAGGCTACTTTTCCAGATGGTACAAAACTGGTTACTGTTCATAATCCGATTCGATAATTGTTAAAAATATAATCTATGATTCCAGGAGAATTTTTTATCGCAGATGGCTATGTTATCTGCAATGAAGGTAGAGAAGTAACGACGATCACCGTTACTAATACAGGTGATAGACCTATTCAGGTAGGTTCACATTTCCATTTTTTTGAGGTGAATAAAATGATGGAGTTCGATCGCGAGAAGGCTTTCGGCAAGCGGTTGAATATCATCGCAAGTACAGCAGTCCGTTTTGAACCAGGAGAGTCGAAAGAGATTGAATTGGTTCCCTACGCAGGCGCCAAAAGGATCTATGGTCATAATGACCTGGCAAATGGAGACACCGAAACCGAAGTTGCCAAAGCAAATGCAATGAAAAAAGTAAAAGAACAAGGCTTTAAAAACAAAGTATCATGAGTTTAAAAGTTAGCAAAGTAAATTATAGCGCCATCTTTGGCCCAACTAGTGGAGACAAAATCCGCTTAGGAGATACCGATATCATTATTGAAGTTGAAAAAGATTATGCTTATTATGGCGATGAAGCCAAATTCGGTGGTGGTAAGACTGTCCGTGATGGCATGTGTCAATCTTCTGTTCATACACGTGATGAAGGTACATTGGATATGGTGATCACTGATGCTATCGTCATCGACCACTGGGGTATAGTCAAAGGAGATATAGGTATCAAGGATGGTAAAATCGTCGGTGTCGGTCGTGCG
>DKIT01000147.1:21652-37199 GCA_002454415.1 Sphingobacterium sp. UBA6711 | reverse complement strand
ATGAAGGCGTATCCATCCGTATTCGGGGTAAGGGCACCTTTAGTGGCGCCGGATCGGATCCTTTGGTATTGATCGACGGGGTGCAAGGCAAATTTTCGGATGTCAACCCCAATGACATCGAAAATGTAAGTGTGCTTAAGGATGCCGCATCGGCCTCAATTTACGGTTCCCGTGCGGCAAATGGTGTTATTTTAATCACCACAAAACAGGGGAAAGCCGGTAAAACAACGGTGCAGTACGATGGTAATGTGGGCATCTACAAACCGACGAAAATGTTCGACCTGATTACGAATTCGGCGCAATACATGCAACTCTATAATGAAGCGCGAAAAAATTCAAATCTGAACGACGGTCTATATCCTGCCGATATCATTGATACTTACAGAAATAGCAGCGATCGGATAAAATACCCCAATACGGACTGGTTGGGGCTTATATTTCAGACAAAACCAACATATAATCACAATTTAGGAATTC
The DNA here is from genome assembly GCA_002454415.1 of Sphingobacterium sp. UBA6711. Classification (GTDB taxonomy): domain Bacteria; phylum Bacteroidota; class Bacteroidia; order Sphingobacteriales; family Sphingobacteriaceae; genus Sphingobacterium. The sequence goes on along the minus strand of DKIT01000147.1, from coordinate 36,722 downwards.
AGGGCGGGAACGAAAGGACGACATTCAATATCGGACTCGGGTACGTGAACCAAAATGGCATGATCAAAGGTTTTAATTATGATCGTTATTCGGCACGTGTCAACTTGACAACCAAGGTAACAGAAGGGATCAAGTTTGGGACAAATATTTTGCTTAAAACCGGGCATANNGATCGGCCATGTCGCAGGCACCTACCTATGGTCCGTTTTTGCCGGATGGTAGCGGACGGTATTCGTATAAAGGATACGACTGGGAATACAACAACAAGAATCCCTTAGCGGTATTAGACCGCAAGTTCACGTATAATACAGACGACTACGCCGCAAATTTACAGGCTTGGATGGAGGTCCAATTGTTTAAGGGGCTTTCGTGGTATACCAAAGGTGCTTATAATTTTAATATGGATAAGTATAAAGATTATAGGTCCACGTTGGATGAATACTATTACCATTCCGGCGCCCTTGGAACAGTATTGGATCTGGGCAAAGGACTTACGGATCAGGATCAGCAAACAATCTATTCCAATTTATTTACGTACCTGAATTATGACCGTGAGTTTGGGGCACACCACCTCAAAGCTCAGGCCGGATATAGTATCGAAAAAAGTAAATACAGCTTTTTGAAAGGATTTAGACAGAATTTTGTTGATGATAATCTGACTGAGCTAAATGCAGGGGGATCAGATATCCAGCGAGCTGACGGCACAACTAACCAATGGGCCTTAAGCTCCTATTTTGGTCGATTGAATTATGATTATCAAGGCAAATACCTAATAGAAGCCAATATGCGTTACGATGGTAGCTCGAAATTTTATGGTAAGAATCGTTGGGCAGCGTTTCCTTCTTTCTCTGCCGGCTGGCGTGTATCTGAAGAATCCTTTGTCAAGGAATTCGCTTCCGGTTGGCTGGATAATCTAAAAATACGCGGATCATGGGGGCAATTGGGGAACCAAAATCTTGTGGATCAAAATGGATATTCTTTGTATTATGCTTATCAACCGGTGCTGGGCCTAACGGGGAATTATTCTTTTGATAACAACACGCTGCAATCAGGGGTTACGCAGCAGCGCCTTACTAATCCGAATCTCAAATGGGAAACAACAACCATGACAGATATTGGAGTAGATTTAAGCATATTTAAAAATCTAGATTTTACCTTTGACTGGTATGGAAAACGTACAACTGACATCCTGCGTCCTTCGCAAATAACGGCAATTGTAGGCTTGGGGGCGCCAATGGTTAATGACGGAACTGTCGAAAATAAAGGTGTCGAATTGGGAATCACTTATCACAACAGAATTACGAGCGGAGCATTGGACGGTTTACAATATCAGCTGGGAGCAAACTTTGACCGTTTCAAAAACAAGCTGGTGAAGTTTGGAGAACCTGAAATCGGCGGTTATACCATTAAGAAGAATGGTTATGCCATGGACAGTTTTTATACCTATGAGGTCGTTGGCATATTCCAGTCGGAACAAGAAGTTGCTAGTTCGCCAAAACAGTTTAATGACAATACATTAGCCGGTGATCTTAAATATAGGGACGTCAATGGCGATGGAAAGATTGATGCAAATGACCGTACAATTATTGGTGGTGTTGATCCGAAATTAAACTATAGTTTTAATTTGAGTGCTAGTTTTAAGGGCTTTGATGTTTCAGGAATGCTGCAAGGCGTTTATGGCGTGAAATCTTATGTATCTGGATGGGGAGTCACGCCTTTTGTGCAGGGCAGTCCGCCAACCAAGGATTGGCTGGACCGCTGGACTCCTGAAAATCCATAGACGACCATGCCTCGTATTTACTGGGGCTGGAGTGCGCCCGAAAAATTCAGCCGTGCATCCAGTTATTTCCTACAGAATGCCTCTTACTTTAGGTTGAAGAATTTGGTACTGGGGTACACCTTACCGCAGGACTTATTGAAAAAATACAAAATTGACCGATTGCGTATCTATTTTTCAGGCGATAATCTCTTGACATCAACCAAATTTAAAGGACTTGATCCTGAACGTTACGGAAGCGGAGATTTGGTGCAATATCCACAAAACAAGATTTATTCATTCGGTCTACAAGTTAATTTTTAATGTATGAAAAAGAAATTTTTAACTGCCCTGGTAGTTTCAAGCTTATTTTTTGGAGCCTGTAATAGTGCGTTGGATTTAAACCCCCTGGATCAGATTGCTTCCGATAATTATTTTAGTAAAAAATCTGATTTTGATAACGCGCTTGCAGGTGTCTATGCTTCCTTACAAAGTGAGACCTTCTCCTATGGCATGCCATTTAGGGATTGTTTGACCGATAATGGTTATAATCAGTTCAATTCGGGTAGCGTGAATGAAATCGTTGGCGGCAATTTAAATCCCACGACTGGTGGATATGAAACCGGGATCTATAATGATGCTTACGTGGCGATAGGCAGAGCAAATCGTTTGATCGAGAAATTGCAGAGTTATGCTGGCTCAGATATGAACGATACAGATAAAAAGAAAATGGAGGCTGAAGCGCGGTTTATACGTGCCTTTGTTTATTTTCAATTATACAGTATCTATGGCGAAGTACCTTTGGTATTGGTTTCATTGAATTTGGAAAATCAACGTCAGCCTAAAGAAACTGCCGAAAATATTTTGAAACAAATCAGGGCAGATCTGGATTTTGGGATCACCAATTTAGATGCTAAACCGTATTTCAGTAATGGCGGTCATGCTTCGGCAAGCTCTGCAAAAGCATTGAAAGCTCGAGTCCTCTCATTTGCAGCCTATGGGAGTAATGGCGTGCCTGATTTGGCAATTCTAAAAGAGGTAAAAGACCTATGTACTGATGTGATGAAAGATTATACGTTGAGTACAAATTTTGAAGATGTTTTCCGAGATGCCACGCAGAAGAATAATACGGAGATTATTTTTTCGGTGAATTTCCTTGCTCCCAATAATACAGCGCCCTGGGATATGTATTTGGGCGACTGGATTGCAGCTTCACCCTTACAGAATCTGGTAGATGCGTACGAATGCAAGGATGGATTGCCATTTGGAGAATCACCAACGACCGATCTTGCCAATCCTTTTAAAGATCGGGATCCCCGGTTAAATAAAACGATTTTTGTCGATCATCCCGATTTCGGCGGCGGCAAAATCCATACACCTTCTAACCCAAGGCCTACCGGATATGGTGTATTGAAGTTTCTTGATCCCGCCAACTTACCTTTTGGTTTTTCGACATTGAGTCAACAGGATGCGGTCGTACTGCGGTTTGGGGAGGTGTTATTGATGTATGCCGAAGCACAAAATGAAATTGCAGGCCCGGATCTGTCGGTCTATGATGCGATGAAGAAGCTACGCAGCCGTGTACAAATGCCTGAATTTCCAGCCGGCTATACCAAAGATGAAATGCGTGAACGTATCCGTCACGAAAGAAGGGTAGAACTTGCCTTCGAAGGATTACGTCATTATGACCTGATTCGTTGGCATATCGCAGGTGAGGTACTCAATAAGGTGGTCGACAGCAAAGTGCCTTATCATTTTGAAGACAAATTCTATCGCTGGCCACTACCGCAGACAGAGATTGAGAAGAGCGCGGGGGTAATGGTACAGAATCCAAACTATAAATAAAACAACGATTGCCTCCAATGGATTGGCAACCTCCTAAACCACCAAAAGCAGTGCGTATCATTGGATACGCACTGTACTTTTTTAAATTTGTTACTGTTGCAAAGGAATCAGTATATTCTGTTCCAGACGAACGGGGACATGTTTTACCGAGGTGAACCCATCTTCTTTAGAAACAATTCTCGACAAGTCCAATCCCCGCTTGGAGAACGTACTGATCAAAGCTGTTCTAAAGGTAGCTTTCGAAGAGCCCCATCCCTGTCCCAAAATAGTGTCATTGTTGAGCTGTATAAGCTCATCGGTTGAGTAATAACTGAATTTTTCCAGTAAATGTTGGTAAAGATTTGTTGTTGTAGCCATACAATTTAAAAATTTAAAGGATTAAACCATAAACTGTATCCAGATCTTGTTGGGAAAATAATCGTTCTGCAACGTTTATTTTGGTCGAAACCCGTATTAATTTACCACCGCGGTGACTCCACTCGGTTGGTATTGCAGCATGCAATTCTGAATACTCTACAAATATAGTAGATTATTTTTTTATTGCAAGCATTTTTTAAAAATGATGTGTTTATACAGGTCGCATATCTCATCGTTAACCCTCCATTTAAGAAGAGATTACGTTTTTTTATCATGGTACTGTAATCTCATTTAAATTACTTTAATAAATAAAGATAAGACAATACTTTTGCGGCATGAATAGAATTGCGGAAATTAATAAATACATTGCCGACGAACGCGACGTATTATTGCAGCATCCTTTATACCGTAAAATCACGACGATCAAGAATCTGCGTGTATTTACGGAAGGCCACGTGTATGCGGTTTGGGATTTTATGTCGTTGTTAAAAGCATTGCAGATCAAATTAACCTGTACCACGCTGCCCTGGTTTGCCAGTGAGCATCCTTCAACGCGCTATCTGATCAATGAAATTGTATTGGCGGAGGAGTCGGACGAATATATTGATGGCCGTCGTTTGAGTCATTTTGAGATGTATCTGGATGCTATGGGCGCCATGGGCGCTGACCTCCATTTGATCAATAAATTTATTGTCAACGCTAAAAAATCAAGCAGCATATTCGATGCGATCGCCATGACGACTCTCGACGCAAGAATCAAGGACTTTTTAAATTTTACATTTGAAGTGATCGAGGAAGGAAAGGTCCATAAAATTGCTGCTGCCTTTACATTCGGACGCGAGGATCTTATCCCAGGAATGTTTACATCGATTCTGGAAGAAATAAAAACAAATTTTCCAGCGGCTAATTTGGATAGCTTTATTTATTATTTCCAACGTCATATTGATTTGGACGGCGACGAGCACGGACCTTTGGCGATGCAGATGATCACCGATCTGGCAAAGGATGATGAAGTGAAATGGGCTGAAATGAAAGAGATCAGTAAAATTGCACTCCAAAAAAGAATCCAACTGTGGAATGCGATAGAAGACTCCCTATATAGATAATAGATTATACCGATCATACGAGGTTTTATAATCAGGAAAAGCTTCTCAAGTCATCATTTGAGAGGCTTTTTTATGCACTGTAGAAATGGAATAAGTGCCTGATCAGTATCAGCATACTGCTGCTGATACTGATTTCACTTTCATTAAAAAGCAGGTATAAACGACGCAGAAAAAATAGGATTTCGTCGGCTTAGCTAATTCATTTTTATTTCTTGTCATACGACAAGTGAAATTTGTTTTTAAACTTTTATTTTTACTGTAAATCAGCTGTTTAAAATTATAAATCAAAAAGAGATGGATACACCGAAATCATTGAAATTAGAAATCATCATCCCCGCATATCGCATGCATAGTCAAATTTTTTTGAATGCCTTGGATGGAATTTCGGAAGACGATGCGTTGAAACGAATCGATGGACAGACCAATCATGTGATATGGATGGCGGGTAATTTTGTCAATGTACGGTATGCGATGGCACATGTTCTTGGCCTTCAGGAAAATGATCCTTACCAGGACTTATTTTTTATGGGAAAGACCCTCGATGAAAGCTATCCATATCCCAGCGTTAAAGAATTAAAAGAAAATTTTAGATCGATATCAGCTAAGGTTTATGCTGCTTTGCTACAGGTGGATGACACTCTCCTGGCTGAGATATTTAAGATTGATATGAATATCCCTTTTATTGAGGAAAATAAACTGAATTTTATTGGAATGTGTATCGGAAGAGAGGATTATCTTGCCGGTCAGATCGCATTGATGCGAAGATTGCTGAACTATCCGAGTATGAAATATGATATTGACGAAAAAATCCAGTATTAAAAAATTAAAACTCAAGATCGAGCTTGAGGGAAGAGCCCGATCTTGAGTTTTCTACGCATTAACTCGGTCTTGTGTATACACGCTGAGCTTGAATTGTTGATTTATACCAGGAAATAGCGGTTATTCACTGCCTTTTATCGTCAATATGATACCGGAATATTTATCGTGGTCGTCGCCAATATAAGTCAGATCGACTCTTTTTTTTCCAGTTTCCTCTAATTGCTCGTTCAAAAGTTTCAAATCCATTTTCTCGGTCTTCTCTTGCCATTCGTCGGGCGATTGAGGTTTGATAGAAGCTATATTTTTCATGTCAAAGAGCGCAGCGGATGCATCGAGTTTCTTTGAGCGGTTTATGAAAACAGTGTCCCCTATGATTTTATCGATCTTTATCCATCCTGCAGGAAGTCCATTTATACTGTTGCCATCTTGGTCTGTGAAGAAAGTCGCGCCATATAGCTGACCAGCTTTTAGGTGCTTCAGATTATCGATCATCTGGCCAGCTTCTTTTTCCCGCTGTTGATTGCCTATTTTATTTTTTACACCATAAATGACTGCCCAGACAAGAATTGCGGCAGCTACGATCAGGAATCCTTTCCATAGCTGGAAATACGGAATGCTATACTGACTTTTGAACGCTTTGATTTCCGACTTTAATTCATCTGAATAATTGCGTGCGTGGATTAATTTTCCCTGTTCGTCATAAAGTCTGGAAAGTTTGACAAAGCCACCGCCAAAGGGTAGACCGATAAACTTGCGGGCCGGAGTAATAATCTGTAAGGTGAAATTTCGGGGAGAGTTTTCTTTTTTTAAGGTTGTTGTTACCCTTTTTTGNNACCTTATGAGAAATAAAGCCTTTCCTGCAAAAATATAAGAAATAAATAAAAATTAATAAAAATCGCACAGTTTTGAGATCATGTTCGAACGAGCGCTATTTATTCGGCTCCGGTTCGTTTGAGAATCAGTTTCTCGGTCGCCATATCGTCTTCGATCCCGACAAAAAAACGCTTGAACCCAAATTTGCTTAATAGCCGTCTCGAAGCTGTATTATCGGGATCAATAATGCCGATGACATCTTTAGCTGGATTCAACGCTGTCGCTCGTGCGAGCATGCACTCACAAATCTGAGTTCCCAAACCTTTCCCCCAGTGTTCCTGACGGAGCAAATAGCCTATTTCAAATACGGTAGGATCTTTTTTGTAGTTTACGAGCTTACAGTCTCCCAAAAGTTTTTGTGTATCTGCTTCAATTACTTTGAAATAGCCTAAATCAGGATCTTGGTTGAGTTCGAGAATCGACTCGAATTTTCTTTTGGCCTGCTCATCGGATAATCCTTTGCCAGTGATATATTTCATGACGTCATCCTCTTTTACCAAGTCATAGAAGGAATCAAAATCTTCAAATAGGTATTTTTTAAATACAAGTGTGTTGTGCATGGCGAATGGGTTTATGTACAAGATAAGGTTGTTTTCTCTTAAATCAAATTATCGGATCGCAAATCATCATCTTTCTGTCTTATTTAACTTCTAAAGGGTTTTAGTTCGCTAATTTAACTTACATTGTCTTTCTGTACAGCGGCAATTGTATTCGTCGCGTAAGAGCAGTGGAGTGAAATAATTTTAAAATAATAGAACTTATGATACAAGGTTTATATGAAACTCATATTCAGGTGCGGGATTTAGCTAAATCTGTCGCATTTTATACGGAGGTATTGGGATTACGTGTGGCACATCGCGATCCGACACGTCCTATTGTTTTTTTATGGATTGGAACCGGGAAAGATTATATGTTGGGCCTATGGCAGGAAGAAGCAAATTTTCAGCCGAGACATTTTGCCTTTAGAGCAAATAAGGAAGATATCCTGAACTATGCCGTGGACTATCTGAAAACACGTGACCTGACGCCCTACAATTTTTTAAGGGATGGTATTGAAGCGCCGATGGTTTTTGCGTGGATGCCGGCATTGGCAATCTATTTTAACGATCCGGATGGTAATCAATTGGAGTTTATTTCACTTTTGGAAGGTGAGGGCAGACCCGAATTGGGCGTACTTTCGTATGCCGATTGGCTCAAACATACTGCGCTGTAATTTGCTTTTTGGCAAATCACAGTACGGTATTCCATTCTTCGGCAAGCATGGCGAAGAGGATATCATCTTCCCATGTGCCGTTATGGAAATAGCTTTTTACAAAATGAGCTTCCTGACGAAATTTCAGACTTGTTAAGAGCTGAATGGATGCCTTGTTTTCCGGCGCTACCGAAGCAATGATCCGATGTTTATTATAGTGGCGGAACAAAGCCTGTGCAACTGTTTTCAGTCCTTCTTTGGCATAACCTTGTCGCTGGGCTTCTTTTTTTATGGTACAGCCCAATTCGACCTGTAGATGTTCAGCACCAAAGAAATGTACACCGATATCACCGATTACAGCATTTGATATTTTGTCGGTCATAACGAGCTGAAACCAGGACTCTGGAAGATTGAATGTGCTCGGATTTTTTGCTATAAATTCATCGACTTCTGCCAAAGAACCTGGAATCCAGCCTTGGTATTTATTGGTTTCTTTATCCGAACGGTAACGGAATACCGCCTGATTGTCTTCCTGCATGATGGGCCGAATCAATAATCTTTCTGAGTCAATCTTCATGGCTTAACGTTTTGAAAATCTGGTTATAGCTTCTTCACGCGTACCTACAAAATTGATTTTTTTTGATTTATTGCTTTCGTAGATAAAATCGTTTAAACTTTTGCTGTTGTATCTGGAGAAATCGCCAACGATGGCAATGTCAAAGCTGTATTGCGTATATTTTTGAAGAATTTCACCGGCAAGTTTTGTTTTAAGTTCGAAAAAATCGTCTGTGATGTTCTCTTGATAAATAATTGCTTTGTAGGCTTCTTGCGCGCCACAGTCGACCATAATCTGTAGACCATCATCGAGATTATGGATAAAGACGCCCGAACCTTTAACTTCAGCAATGTTTTCGTCACCTAGCTGAATAATAGTGATTTCCATTTTTTTTGTTATGTCGTTTTAAAAATAAATTTGTGGGGCCATACTCCATGATCCATGGCACTTCGTTGGGATATCCTGTTGGAAATGATCCATAAGATAAGTTGTTATGTGTATTGTATAGCCTTGCTAATCTACAAATAAAATCGGTTGTAAGGATAGACTTTTGGATTACTCGAATGCGGTTTGTTGATATAGTTTGACGATTTCATCAATGATTAGATCCGGTTCATCGTAAAAGACATGATGCTCCGCCTGTTGAGCCAAAAGATAACGGCGGTTGCTTTTTTGATCAGCAAATTTTTTAAGGGCAGCAATAAATAAATTTCGATCGGGTTCTTCAAAAGGTGATTTTCCCGAACCAATGACAGTCATAGGGACATTGATTTTTTCTGCAACATCATGTAAAACAGCCGTTGACGCTTCGTAGTTTAAAACGAGATGATAGAACCCTAAGCTTTCTTTCTTGATGTTATCAAGCTCACTGGCATACTCTCTCTTCAATGATTTGGATCGCTCCATGGTCATGAGATAAGGAGATACAATATCGATCATTACTGTGCCAACAACCTGACCTGGATTGATCGTTATAAATTTCATTGTATAGTTACCGCCAAAAGAATGGGCAACGAAGAAATACCGATCCGGGTACCCTAATTGCTGCAATGCAGTTTTAAGATCCTTTACTTCATTTGTCAAGTTAACATTAACGGTGTCTATTTGACTTTTCCCAAAGCCCGCCCTGTCATAAGTAATTAAAGGTGCGCCCAATTTGTTGGAGAGGGGGTCCAATAACTTTCTCCAAACAGAACCGTCATTTCCTGCCCCAGATTCAAAGACAATCGGGATACCTTTTCCCTCCATTATAGTAAAATGAAGGCTGTGGTTGCCTACATTGATCAGGGTATCCCGAAGCTGTGCTTTGACAGCTAGCCCAAGGATTGTGAGTAGTAGGAGAATGCCGAAGCGGAGATTATATATGAGCCCGTACATCATTCATTTTAAGTGTCATGGATGTTGCTTCCGTTTCTATCCATNNCGTCCGTAATATAACCTTCGTTGACCATTTGTCTCGATTGGGCCACTTTGTTCCAGATGGCTAAGTTTACACCAAAGTTGTCTTCTCCTTTTTTGTAAATCTGATCTGCGTTGATTACCTGAATTGCATTGAACCCTGCTTCTTGGAGTAGTGCATCGACTTCGTTGGCCACGCGATTATTCATGCCGGCATCTGCTCTCCATTTTAGGAAAGTATGGTAAAATTCGAGCATGCTTTTCGGAGGGGCAGGATTCCACTCGATCGTGGTATGGTTGTAATCTAAGATTGAAATTTGTCCAGCAGGTTTTAGCCAAGATTTAAATAAATCCAGCGCTTTGGGAATATCGCTTAACCATTGCATGGTGCGCGCTGTAATAATCAGGTCAAACTGATGCGGCGGCTGGTAGTCGAAGATATTACTGCAGACAAGGCTTAGATTTTTGGTGCTGCCATATAGTTCATTGCCGCTATCAATAAAAGTAGCGGTGTTATCCAGGCCGATTATTGTCCCGTCACCGATATGCGCCGCAACTTCATTGGTGAGTGTTCCTGTACCGCAGCCTACATCCAATATTTTCATTCCAGGAGACAGTAGCGGAAGTAGTGTTCTGTAATCGGAGGATAAAGTTCTTCGTTCGAATATTTTATTGGCCTGCTGATCTTTTCTATCAATAAACTTCTCTTTCATGTGATTTGGTTTAGTTGCTTGTAAATATAGCTTTTGCTTACGTGTTTAAAAAGCTTCTGTTCATTTAGCCGTTTTTGTTGATCTACTTTTGCTGCTAGATGCGGATATTCTTTCGCCTTTTTGGATTATTATCAGTCGAATACTGAATTCCCCATTAAGAAGGGAATTAAAGTATTTTTACAGGGTATTAACAGGGGTATAACAGGGATTTACCCCTGTTAATACCCCTGTTATACCCCTGTTAACCCCCTGTAATACCCTAGTTATTAGAAGAGATGGTATAGGCAAATTTATACTGAGGTGTAAGAAGATCATTTATTGCCTTATAAAGAATAGCGATACTTAGGGATAAATACCCTAATAATGGAATTATTTTATGCCGTTTTGCTGTATTTTTTATAATAGTTTTTATATTTTTAAAAAACGACACCGTTGCCGTTATAATTACACTAAAATATCCTGATGTTATGCTAAAAGTATTCAAAGTTATCCTGCTAATTTATTGTGCTGTTTTTCTTTCAGCCTGTTCTTCCAACTATCTGATGACATTTAATGGAGAGAATGTAAAAAAGGACGAAGACAAGGGAATCTTTTCATTTAATAATGATACACTACAAATTGATTATTCTTTTGCCGATAGAGACGGTAAAATTTATCTTCGGATCAAAAATAACATAGACAAACCCGTTTTATGGGATATGAAAAGTTCGGCCTTAATTATTAACGGTAAAACGTTCAGCTATTCTGCTGAACAAGCTGCTTTTAATGCAAAGGTGGACGCTTCAGTTTCCGATATGGGTGCGAGTAAATCCTCGATATTCAACGATACTTGGGTTAACGGCTATATCACAGGATCAATAAGCTTGCCTAAAGATGTGATACTTATCCCGCCACATGCCTATGTAGATGGGCATTATTTTGATTTTAGAAATGATGTTAAGTCCATTGTACGATCATCCCCAAAAGAGAAGGTGTATATGTATGATATGAATGGGGAGAGTTATGCGGTAAAACTTGCTCGATTTGAAGGAGCTGAATCACCCTATATTTTACGTAGTTATCTAAGTTATTCGATTTTAGATGAGGGTAAGGCTATTGTTAAAACGACAGAACAAAAATTTTATGCGGCCCAGCTTTGGCAGACTGGGGCAGTAGCACTTAATAATATTATTGAATTGTATAATAAGCGTGGGGATGTGCTGGCTGTTAAAGAGAAAAAAGGACAAGGGGCAATGATTGTTGGAGGTGCTTTGGCATTAACAGCTGCAGCAGCGGCCATTGATCCGAAAGAAGAACAATAGCACCCAGGCTGAGCGATGATAGCTAGACCTTAAAGAAAGTATTTCTGTTAATGGCAGTTCAAACCGCCTGTTGAAGTCTGCACAGCCGTTTAAATTGGTGGGCAATTAAGGAATTTTAAAAAGCGAACCCGATAGAGTCGGGTTCGCTTTTTGTTATTGATGACGTCCTGAAATCAACGGCGTCTTACTTAACCGATGTTCCATCTAAGATCTCTTCGTCGGCTTTGCTGATCAGTCTGGTCTCCTTTTTTAAATCCCCAAATATTTCAATTTGCCCATCGATGCTGCGTCCTTTCTGTACAGGGACGCGTTGAGTTTTGCTATCAACGACAGCAATTACAAAACTCCCTTCACCGGATGTAAATACAGCTGATTTCGGAACTACAAACGTACTGTCTTGGGAGGTTAAAGGTAATTCAACTTCTGCGACCATACCGGGCAACAGCTTGTTGTCGGTATTGATAATATCAATTTCTACCCGTTCAGATCTTAACCTGCTGTCCCATGCCCCCGATTTACGTGCGATCTTACCGGAGAATGTTTGTCCGGGCAATGATTTGACCGTAAATTGCAAGGGTTCATTTTCAGCTAAGAAACCCGAATACTGTTCAGGAACAGCAACGGCTAACCGGAGTTTACGTTGTTGCTGAATGGTCATGATCGGCATTTCTGAGCCACGGCCAGCGGGACCAACATAAGCACCTTGATTGACATTTCTTGTTGCGATTACACCATCGAAGGGGCCCTGATTTCTAAATAATTTAACAAGTTCTGTACTTCGGCGTAAGCGCTTTTCGCTGCTTGATACTGCGCAAAATCGGCATTCTTTTTTGCCTCTGCAACCTCAAGATCTAGCCTGGCCACAGTTCCCTCGACTTTACTGGTTTCAAAGAGTCTGTCGTAGGTGCTTTTTGTCGCCATATAGATCGCCTCCTGTGATTTCAGACGTGATTTTGCCGCAGATAGCTGTGAGCTTAATTCTGGAGCTTCTAATACCGCCAACAGCTGACCTGCATGCACTTTGGTGCCGATATCCACGTTAAGACTTTTGACGTAACTGCTGACCTTAGCATAAATCTCCACCTGCTGAAATCCACTGATTTCCCCGGGGATCTGCATTTTATTGGTTAATTTTTGTTTGGTGGGAGCAAATGTTTCCATCACTGGGGCTGCGGCCTCTGGAGCCTCTTTTTTTGCATTTTCCTCGGCAACCGAATGGCATCCCGTTAAGGAAGCGATCAGAACAGCTACCGCTAATATTTTGAACAAATTATTTTTCATGTTTTATAGATTATACTGCTTTTACGATAAAGGTTTTAATGCGGCAATATAGTGTTTACTTTCTTCATCCTCTGGATCTAATGAGATCGATTGTGTGCTGCTTTTTTCTTGCGCCCAAGCAAATATGAGCGGTAAAATGACAAGCACGGCGAATGTCGAAAATAATAATCCTCCAATTACGGCCCTACCGAGAGGTGAAACTTGTTCACCACCTTCACCATGACCAATGGCCATGGGCAACATACCCACGATCATGGCTAAACTGGTCATGATAATCGGCCGAAGTCTCAAGGATGCTGCCTCACGAGCTGCAGCCAGTGCGTTCCCATTGTGCCGACGGATATGTTCGGCATTCGTGATGAGCAAAACGGCGTTCGCGATGGATACACCCACCGACATGATAATACCCATGTAGGATTGCAAATTGAGTGTAGATCCGGTTAGCAATAGCAGAAGCAATGAACCCAGCACAACCGCAGGGACCGTGGTGAGCACAACCATGGAAACTTTGAAAGACTGAAAGTTAGCCGATAGCATCAAAAATATGACGATGATGGCTACGGCAAGACCAGATTCGAGGCTACCCATTGTCTCGGCCAACACCTTTCCANNAGTTTGCCCAATGCACTGATGCTGCGTTGTACATCCTTGGATGCTGTTTTCAAATCGGTATGATCTATATTTGCGGTAACGGAAATATAAGGCATGGCGCCCAAATTGTCGTTTTCGCCATAAGTGAAGGACGGCGTGATGGTCGCTACGTCGCTCAGAATTGGCCGTGCTGAATTTTTCAATAAAGGGATTTCACCAATTTCTTTCTCATCTTTCATTTTATCGATGGGAACCTGAACTTGAACGTTATAGGAAAGCCCTGCTTTTTCATCGATCCAGGTGTTTTTTTCGGTATAACGAGAAGACGAGGTAGAAGCGATGAGTGATCGCGTCACTTCGCTGAGATCGATACCCAATTGTGCGGCCCTGATGCGGTCTATCTTAATGTCGTATGAAGGATATTTGATGGACTGGGCCAATTGTACATCTCTAAAGTAAGGGATCGTTTTTAATTCTTCGATCAATTTACCTGCATATTTCTCGTTGTTCTTTTTGTTTTTTCCAGCGATCCGTACTTCAATAGGGGTGGGTGACCCCTGACTTAAGACTTTATCTGTAAGTTCGATCGGTTCAAAGGATACCTGTACATCGGGAATTGCCGCTTTCAGGCGTTTCCGGTATTCATCGCGGAAGCTATCCATATCNNCATGAATAGATAGATCGGCGAAACGGAAAATTGTCCGGGATGTTGCCCGATATAGACAGAAGATATACTGATATGTTCTTTTCCAACCAATTTTTCCAGCTCTGCCAGGGCTAATTTTGCCTTCTCTTCGGTGCGTTCTATACGCGTACCTTCGGCGGCACGAATACGCATTTGGAACTGACTTGAATTGACTTTGGGAAATACGTCCTGTCCGATTGTGGAAAGTAAGATGACCACAAGACTAATTGCTCCCACAAGATAAACAAGCGTAATGGTTTTCTTTCTTTTAAACAATCTATCGATCATGCGCATGAATCTATTTCTGAACCGCTCAAAAACGCTGATCTTTCCATCATTGTTAAAATCTTCGCGTTCCACCAATAGTTTCTTCTGATTTAGGGTATCCTGCTCGGATTCTACAGTCAATCCGGATGCGGCAAATTGAGCTTCATCTGCATTCAGACCTTTGGGTTCGATCACCTGTGGAGCCTTATGCGCATGATCTTTCATAAGCCAGTTTGCCATGATGGGAACGAATGTCTGCGAAAGGAGAAAAGATATGATCATTGAAAATCCAATGGACAAAGCCAAGGGAAGAAACAATGATCCTGGAAT
>DKIT01000147.1:0-21593 GCA_002454415.1 Sphingobacterium sp. UBA6711 | reverse complement strand
TGTCATGGTAAATGCAGGGGCGAATACCGCTAGTATACAGAGTAGAATCAATAATTTAGGTAAGGCAATTTCC
This sequence comes from Sphingobacterium sp. UBA6711, assembly GCA_002454415.1. Lineage (GTDB taxonomy): Bacteria > Bacteroidota > Bacteroidia > Sphingobacteriales > Sphingobacteriaceae > Sphingobacterium. Next base: position 21,520 of record DKIT01000147.1, on the reverse strand, counting down.
TTACATGCGTCCCAGATAGCCAAGGCCTTGGGCTTACCCATATCCAAATGCTGGTGTATATTTTCTATGGTTACCGTACTTTCGTCGACCAGGATACCTATAGCTAAGGCCAGCCCGCTGAGCGACATGAGGTTGATGGTCTGCCCAAATAGTTTGAGAAAGAGTACCCCCGAGATGACAGATATGGGAATGGTTAGGATAACGATGAGGGCGGCTCTTCGATCCCCTAAAAATAGGAGGACCATTAATCCCGTAAGGATAGCCCCGATAGCACCTTCGGTAATCAAACTTTTTACGGAATTGATGACATACACGGACTGATCAAATTCATAGGATAGTTTGACATCGTCGGGTAAGTTTTCCTGAATTTTTGGGAGTGCTGCTTTTAAATTTTGGACAACCTCCCAGGTCGATGCATCCCCGGCTTTGGCAATACTAACATATACAGAGCGCTTGCCGTTGACCAATGCATATCCGGCTGTCACATCGGCTCCATCTTTCACGGTAGCGATATCTCCCAAGTAAAGATTTTGCACACCGCCTTTAAACAGCGGAATTTTCTCAAAGTCTTTAACATCCTTAATGGTGTTGTTGGTCGGCGTAATATAGTTTTTATCCTGAATACGTACGTTTCCTGCTGGAGCGGTCTGATTATTGAGTTTCAGGGCTTCTACGACTTGATCAGCGGTCATATTATGGCTTCGCATTAAGTCTGGGTCAACGTTGACCTCAATGGTACGCGGGCTTCCCCCAAAAGGAGGCGGCGACAATAGACCCGGGATCGACGTAAACGACGCCCTCTCATAGACGTTGGCCAAATCTTGCAGTTCATTGTTGGAACGCTTACTACTGCTCAATACCAGTTGGCCTACAGGAAGGGATGAAGCATCAAACCGGATAATGAAGGGCGGTTGTGAGCCTGGAGGAAAGGAGGCCTGGATCCGATTGGCCAGGGCGCTTAGCTCGGCTGCAGCCTGTGCCATATTGGTGTCTTCGTAATACGATACTTTCATTAAGGTCAGCCCTTGAATATTTTTGGTCTCAATGGATTTGACCCCATTGGCAAAAAGAAGGATATTGACGTAGTTTTTGGCAAAATAAGATTCCATTTGATCGGGCGAATAGCCACCAAATGGATGGGCAATATAAATAACCGGAAGGTTCATTTTTGGCAGGATATCCACCTTGATCGATCGAACGGCACCTATGCCAAAGACAATAAGTCCCAAGACGAGTACGAGGATAGATATCGGCTTGCGTAAGGCAAAACGTATTAAATTCATGCGGTGTTCTTTATAGTTCTTTGTTGAAAATATCAAAATCTCCAGCTGCTGCGGCTTTTAGTAAAAGCGACTGCCAAAGATTGATGTGAACGATCTCACGATCGGTTTCGGCTCTATTTAATGTATAAAAAGTCTGTGTTACGTCGACAAGCGTTGCTAGCCCATTTTTGTACATCGTCATTTTTTGATTGTAAGCTTGTTGGGCTGCCGAGACTTGTCTGGGAGCCTCCATATCACTTTGTCGGGCCAATTGGATTTTCACATCAGCGGCATCCAGCTGCGCGGTCAATTGGGCTTCGGCAGTTTGGTATTCTTCCCGCAGGGCATCATTCGTATAGCGCTGTGCACTGATTTTTTTATTGATACGCGCAATCGAGGTTATATTCCAGTTGATGCCCAATCCCAACAAATAGTTTTGCCTATTGGGACGAACCCCTTGCCAATAATTTGTGCTGTACGCCTGTAAATCCGTAAGGTAATCACTTTTAAAACCAGATCCTCTCGTCTGAAAGACACCAAAGGCACTTACAGTGGGAAGGTACTCTTTTGTCGATAGTTTCAATTGTTGTTCGCCCAATTCAATTTTGCTTTTATAAAATTGCAGAATGGGATTACCTTCAATTAAATGGGTTGAAAGAGGAGTCAGCTGCACAGGTGTTTTCTGAACGAGAACCGTATCTATTTGTAGGTTTTTTGCTGGAATACCCATCAACACCGTCAACTTGTTGTTTTGCTCTTTCACATTTTCGCGGGCCTGATTGAGACTGATTTTTGCGCGCGATACTTCCGCGGAAGCGAGCGTGGAATCTACTCCGGGCAATATGCCATTTTTTACTTTGGTCGCAGCAATATTTAAAAATACCAGCGCACGGTCCAGATTCATCTGTTGATTTTTTTCCAGTCGTTTGCTGGCCAATAAATTGAGGTAAGCTGCAGCAATCTTGACTTTATGCTGGAACTGTTCCTGGCCGAGATCGGCCTGCAGTCGTTTGGTGTCGGATTTGGCCAATTCGATACGTTCTTTTTTTCGTCCAAAGGTGTAAATGTCCCAATTGACATTGGCTAAGTAAAGTGCACCAAATGCGGCGTTCCAATTTTGTTCTGGAAGAGCGGCTCCCGAAGAGGCTACTCCCAGTCCACCAAATCCATACAAGGGGCCATTTTGCCCATTGACTGTGCCATAATCCTGTTGGGCTACGATGTTCAGGTTGGGCCAAAAGTCGCGTTTGACTTGTTCATTGGTCTGTAGGGAAGACTGGAGATAATATTCCTTTGCCTTGATATTCCCGTAATTTGCGATACCTTGTTCTACGGCATCGCGGAGCGTTAGCGTCTGGGCGAAGGAAGAAGAGGTCGCAAGTGATACAGCCAATGACAGCACTAAATTCAATTTCAGCATAGGTTATCTATCATTTTATGGAGACGAAGATAGTGACGGCACAAGCTTTAATGCCCTTTTAAAATGATCTATCACGTTTAAAAGTGACCAATTTAATTCGTCATTTATTTTTCTGCTGTTGTGAACTTAAAACTCTTACTTTGTAACAGATTTTAAACACAAGAAGGCATATGAGAAAGGTTTTGGAGAACAAGATAACACAGGAGATCGTCCTCTTGATCTTTTCGTTTATCCTTTTTACGTTGAACGATTGGATTTTGATCCTGAGCTGGAAGGGTTTTTTGATGGGGGTGTTCTATTTCTTAATCCTTTATGCGCATGCGCAACTGAATCGATTTTTTTTATTACCCCTGCTGCTCAAAAATAATAAACCACTATTGTATGTTTTGGCTTCCGTGGCGTTACTTTTGATCTTCGCGTTAATTCTTAAGGAATTGACGGATAATGTGATTTACAAAAATTGTTTTCTCTACAAAAATCTTGTTCAGAAAACATTTCATTATCAGTTTGGCGTGCTGCTTGGCTCATTGATCTGTATTTTGGGTAGTATTCAATTTATTGAATTTTATCGTTTCCAACGGTTAAAGACAAGGCGTGAACTGCTTTCCAATCAAACGCAATTGTCCCATTTAAAAAAGCAGCTCAATCCACATTTTCTATTCAATACATTAAATACCATTTACGGTATTAATCTGAAGTATCCGGAGCGTACGTCCGAATTAATTATTAAAGTATCTCAGCTGCTTCGCTATCAGATGGAAAGCAGCGACCGCGAGTTTGTTTCCATGGACGATGAAATAGACTTCATTTCAAGTTATATTGAGTTAGAACGTGAGCGTTTGGGGTACCGAACAAAAATTGAATTTGACTATCAAAAAGAGGAGGATATCAATTATCAAATAGCGCCGATGTTGCTAATCACTTTTGTTGAAAATGCATTTAAGCACGGAACCTGCAGTATCGAAGATTGTTTTGTACATATTTCGATCAAGATTGAAAAAGGGAACTTATATTTGCATGTGCGAAATTCTGTTCCTGTCAAGAAAAGGAAGGTTTTTTCGGCAAAAATAGGCCTAGAAAATACGACTGCCCGATTGAAACTATTGTATCCCAATAGATATACATTATCGGCAAGCGCTAGGGAAGAAGAATATGAAATGTCATTGGTTATCAATCTTTAACAATGAATAAAATTAGCTGTATTGTAGTCGATGACGAGTCCGCGGCACATTATGTACTTGTAAATTATATTGAAAGGAGTGCCGATCTGCAGTTGGTTGCCCAATGTTATAATGCATTTGAAGCGTTGGAATTCCTGCGGCAAAATAAAGTGGATTTAATCTTTTTGGATATTGAAATGCCTNNGTATGGTGTCGTCGATTACTTGCTGAAACCGATCTCATTTCCCCGTTTCTTTAAAGCCGTTCAACGTTTTCTGTCCTATAATACGGTTGTGATTCCTCAGGAGGACGAACCAAAATACATCAGTATCCGGATGGATGGACGTGTTATTGATGTTAAATTATCCCAGATCGATTTTATCCAAAGTTTCGGCAATTATGTGAAAATTGTCACCCCGAATCAGACTTTTTTAACAGCAAGTACCACACAGCAAATTCTTACACAGGTGCCGGCATCAAAATTTATTCGGATTCACAAGTCCTACATCGCGTCGATCAATAAAGTCAGTAAGTATGAGCATGGAATGGTGCAGATCAATGATGCAACACTACCTGTTGGTATTACTTTTCGCCGGGAATTGCAAGAACGGCTAGCGAATAAATAGGTCTATCCGTTCGAGATCAATTGAAGGACAATCAACAAGTCTATTGATTTACCATTTCTCTTTTAACAAGCTCTCTAGCTGACCAATTTCCGCTTGATACATGGTTTTCTTTCTCGTTCCAAAGTAGAGTATATTTTCAACGGGGGAAGTCCCTTCCCAGATCTGTTTAATTTTTCCCGATGCAATTGCTTCGGCGCAAAGGAAGTCCNNCCGGCACAATAGAAAAACCTGTATTATTGCTCAGACAGCGTATAATAGAGCTTATATTCGGCACGATATAATTGGGACTGAAGTCTGGATGTTCTCCGAAATGTGTCGACCAATAATTTTTTAAATGGTCCATGTCGGCAGCAGTACTGTACCACAATTGTTTTTTCAGAAGCTGCGCAGCCTCTTTGATTTTATTTTTTTGCAACAGTTCTTCCAGCTCCGTCGTGTCGGTCTGACCACCAGCAATCAGGACAATGCGTTCTTTTGAAAAAGCTTCGTATTGCAGATTTTGCTGATTGCCTTTTTGAGGGGTAATAATCAGGTCCAATAAGCCGTTATCAAGATCCTGCTGCATTTGCGGATATTCCCCAAATTTGATGATTAGATTGAACGGAAGCTGGGCAATATGTTCTTCAAGCGTATATTGAAACGTTTCAAAGCACATGCCGATGCTAATTGTGGCACGTTCGTCCAAAGCACGTTTGTGGAAATGTTGCTCGCCGGTTTCCAGTTTCTTTAAAGGATCAATCACATAATTGTATAAGATCTTACCCTTTTCAGTGGGTACCATTTTTCTTGCTGAGCGATCAAAAAGTTTATGTCCGGTGAAAGCCTCTAGCGAGTTGAGATGTAAGCTCACGCCCGGCTGCGAAATAAATAGTTCCTGTGCGGCAGCGGATAGTGTTCCGGTCTCATAAATTGCCTTAAACGTACGAAGCCATTCTAAGTTCCATTTCATAGTTATTATTTTAATGATACAAATGTACAATTTAAATTATTTGTATGATTTAAAAAAATGATAGAAATTTGTGTTATCAATAAGAAAAATTATAGAAATGAATATATTTATTATCAACGGCGGACAGAAATTCGCACATTCAGGTGGTTCATTTAATACCACGATAACAAATTGGACAGTAGGAACTTTGGATGGAAATGGATTCGAAACACGGGTGACAAATATCAATGATGAGTTTGATCCCATGGTTGAAGTTGAGCATTTTAAATGGGCTGATATCATTATTTATCATTTTCCAGTATGGTGGTTTCAGGTTCCCAATCGTTTGAAACTCTATATTGACGAAGTCTTTACGGCGGGACACAATAATGGTATCTATAAAAATGATGGTCGTTCACGTAAGAATCCTGCCATTAATTACGGAACAGGAGGTCTGATGCAAGGCAAGAAATATTTTGTGACGACGAGCTGGAATGCGCCTGAAACAGCCTTTACCATGGAGCATGAGTTTTTTGATCAGCATTCTGTTGACGAAGGAATTTTGTTTGGCTTCCATAAGATGAATCAGTTTGCGGGTTTGGAACATATGGGCAGTTTTCATTTTCATGATATGGAGAAAGGTGCTTCGCAAGAACGCATTGATAACTATGAAAAGGCGTATAAAAACTATTTGGAACAAGTGTTCCAACTGGAAGCTACGTTGAACTGAAATGGATCGTTAGGCAAAGATAAATAGGGGATAGTCATAGCTTTATTGCCATGAAAAGACTNNGGGTTCCTGCGCACCGTGAAGAGGTATTAGCCCTATTGTTAGCCATGGTGGAGGCCAGTAGAAAGGAAGATGCATGTATTCAATATGATCTTCATCAGGTAAAAAATGATGAAAACCAGTTTATCTTTTATGAAATTTGGAAAGATCAGCCTGGATTGGATGCACATAATCAACAGCCCTATATTCTTGAGTTTGGGAAAGTTGCCGGAGAAAAATTACAGGAAGCTCCTCAGATCATATTGATGGATAAAATCGCGTAATAAATGGAATAATTGGTGTATTTCAAAATCGTTTGTGTTGCCGCGGATCGCGTATGGCGCTTATTCTGACTTGGTGACACGAACGATTTTATTTGTACCGTGCTGAACGGCTACATTCACTTTGTTTCGTCGAGTGAAGCTCTGTTGCAGCAGCAGCAATTTGTTAGCGAGTAGTCCGTCTTGATTATCTAACCAAAATGAGGTTGCCATAATGCCGATTTGTACCCTATAGCTGGAGTCGTTTTCCAGTACAATTTGCTCGATAACCTGGTGGCGATACCACGTGAGATTTTTGTTGTCTCTTTTTGAAACGCAGGAAAATAGAAATAAACCTACGCTAAATAGGACGCTAATTTTTAACAGCCGACTGATTCTTAGATGCACCGATATCTTGTTATGTTAGAACCAAATCTACTGTTTTTTATCTACTTAACCGATGAGTATATAGTAATTTTATCCCGCCGTTTAGCAAGAACAGTTTTATTTTTTAGCCAATGTTTTTAAATAGGTAGACGCTAGTAAGTCTAAAAATTTGTAGAGTTTATCATTCATCTCATGGTAATCATAGTCTTTAATTTCATCAGCTGACTGCACAAATTGATGCCTTTGACTTTGGAGCGAGAGGTCTTTTTCCGAATCGATTAATAGAGAAACAACTGCGGGCGTGAATTCCATGTGGCATTGGAAACCGTAAACTAAATCTGTATAGCGGACAATCTGCCTTGGACAGCCGGCGCTACTTGCCAATATTTTACTTGCATGCGTGAGCCCGGGCATATCGTTGTGCCAGTGTCCAACTTGTAATGTGGCGCCAAAATGGGCTATTTTATCATCTTGTATTCCTTCCTGGGTCAATAAGATTGGGAAAACTCCAATCTCTTTTTGGGGGCTATGCTCATAGGATGCTGAAAGAGCTTCGCCTATTAGTTGAGCACCTAAACATACCCCAACAATGGCTTTTCCTGCTTCAAGACATCTTCGAATAAAGGTAATTTCTGATTTAGCATCAAAATAAGGGTATTCAGCTTGGGTTGAATCTGGACTTTGGGGTCCACCCAGAATGATCAATAAATCGATCGAATCAATTTCTTTTGGAAGTGGTTGCTGTTGATAGACCTGAGAAAAAGTAATGTTGTGTTGCTGCTTGACAGCCCAATGTAGATAAGCTCCTGGTGCTTCAAAGCTTTCGTGTTGTATAAAATGAACATGCATGGTTTATTGGATTTAGTTGTTTTCATCCCAGTAATAACTGTCTGGAGTTGGTCGTTGTCCAAAAATGGCAGTGCCTACTCTGACAATCGTTGCGCCTTCGGCAATTGCAATTTCCAAATCGCCACTCATACCCATCGATAACTCTTCCATGGATACATTCGTGATCTCTAAGGCAATGATTTGTTGTTGAATATGCTTAAGTAGTCGAAAGCACTTTCGTATTTGCGCTGCTTCAGCACTTAGGAGACCTATTGTCATGAGTCCTTTGATCTTTAAGGTGCTTAAAGTGGCTATTTGTTGAACCAGTCCAATCACCTGCTGTGGAGAAGCACCAAACTTACTGTCTTCAAAGGAAGTGTTTACCTGAATAAGAACTTCCATGGTTTTATTTTCCTTTAAAAGTCGCTGGTGCAATTTTTCGGCTAGATCAATTCGGTCTACTGAATGAATGCAAGATACATTATACTTGAGCATATCTTTGATTTTATTGGTCTGCAAATGGCCGATAAAATGATTGACGTGCGGTAAGTCCCTTAAGTACTCGAATTTCTCTTTTAACTCCTGTACTTTGTTTTCTGCAATTAAAGTTTGCCCACTATTCAATGCGATTTTAATACGCTCTGCGGGGACAGTTTTTGTAGCCAATAATAATTTCACCTGGTTTGGATCTCGATTACTGACTTTGCATGCTTCCGCTATGCGCTGTTTTATTCGGTTTATATTTTCTGAAATGAACTCACTCATGCGTTTGGTTGTATTAATTTTTTCATCATGATATCTGTTTGTCTATCATCGCCGAGTTGGAAAATATGTTGGTCAAAGGCAATAAAACCATTCTTCTCATAAAAACTGATGGCCCGTAAATTTTTCTCCCATACACCTAGCCACACATAGAGCGCCTTTTTCATTTGGGCTATGGCTATCGCTTTTTCATATAGCAACTGTCCGACCCGCTGTCCGTGGAATTCCTGTAATACATAGATGCGCTCAATCTCTAGGGATTGGTTATTTTGTTGTTCCGTCTGCGCCTGACCGGTATTTATTTTCAGGTAACCGACAATATTATTTTCCACTGCGGCAAAATAAAATTCAGATTCGGCGTTACAGAGTTCAGCGAACAATTTTTCTCTTGAAAAACCTGCTGCCAGATAAGCCTTCATGTTGTCTTCGGAATTCGTGTCTGAAAAAGTTTGGATAAAAGTTGTTCGTCCGATTTCCTGTAACAGATCAATATCGGTTAGTTTTACTTTGCTAATATCTATTTTTAGGGCCTGTTTGTCCATTTTTTTTGTTTACTTCATGTGATAGCCTCTTCATTGCCCTTGCAATACGTGCATGAAATGTTTTTTGAATTGTTTCAAAATTAAAGCCAATCGCTTTAAGAGTGATGGTCCAATTTTAATAAATGAGCTAGTCCAGCTTGAGCTCATTTATTTTTCTCCAGAATATTTAGCTGGAATGATAGGCTCCATATTTAACACGCCTGAAAATTATAGGCCAAATTAATCGTTAGGCATTATGGGGTTATACTGCTGAACATGGTCTGCTTTGGCAAAGATATGTGGACCATTCATTTCGATTCCTGCTGCTAAAAAATCGTCTAAGATCAATTGGAAAATCTCAGATTTTGCGAGTTCAATTTCTGCAGATTTTTGGATATAGACGTTCAGCTCATAAAGGACATAAAAGTCGTCTAACTTTTTTTGTAATACAAACGGTGCGGGGTTAAGATTAACCCTCTTTACGCGCGATGGAATCTGGAGAAGCAGTTCATGAATACGTTGCCAGGGTTCTTCATAGCCAACTGTCAACTCTACCTGAAAACAGATTCCTTCCTCAGAAAAGGTCGAATAATTAACTGTATTTCCCGAAAGTACCGACGAGTTGGGAATAGTTATTTCTTCATTTTTTATGGTTCTAAGCCGCGTTACCAAAGGCGATTTTTCAATGACAATCCCAGTTTTGTCGGCAATGGTGATACGGTCTCCTATACGGAAAGGACGCATATAGGTGATTACTAGGCCAGCGATAATATTGGAAATAGCAGAGGATGACCCTAAGGAGAAAAGTACACCGATAAATACAGATATTCCTTTAAAGATGTCTGAATTGGCCCCGGGAAGGTAGGGAAATATGAGTACTAAGGTGAATGCCTGGAGTAGAAAACGTACAATGGTAAACGTCGGCATGGCAAAATCACGATGGAAACCATTTATTTCTAATTTGCCTTTGTCGATCTCGCTAAAAATGTACTTGATGAACCGCACAGCATAGCGCATGACAACCAATATCACAAATACAGTGATCAGGTTTGGAATATAATCCCAAACTGCAACAACGGCCTTTTTTAAAGGTTTGGTAAATAGTCCGATGAGGTTAGCAGCCCAACTTTGTGTAAATGGGAATACACTGAAGATAATTGGCAACATGATGAAGGCGATCAGGATGATAAGACCCCATCGCAGGATATTAATCGCATTAATGAACATACGTGTTTTCTGGACAGAGGTAACAAGTATGTAGTTTTTGATCTTAACGTCTTTAATTCGTTGTGTTCTTTCAGTGAGTATACGCTGGGTAGCATATTTCTTTAATTTGTTGATCAGCAGAATGAGTATTGAAAAAACAAAAAGAATAAGGAGCACAAGTCCACAGCGCATAAGAAGTTTTGTAACGCTATTTTCGGCACGTTCATTGGTAATTGAATCTTGAATTTTTTTCAAATACTGCGCTGCAATTTCTTCTTTGCTTTTTCCCTCCAGGAGTGCATCGAGCTCTGTGATCGACGTAATAACGAGATCTTTGTAGACGATGTCCGCACTAATTTCATTGTTTTCGATTTTAAATGAATCTACTTTCGCGAAGTCATCCTCGTAAAGATTATTGATTCGAGTGTCAACGTTGTATGCACGATCTTTCGCTAAAGAAGACCCAAGTTTGTTATAGATATAAAAGAGTGTATCTTTAAAAGGGGCAACTGCATACCTTTTCGTATGCTTTTTGATCGAATCTACCTTCATCTTTAGCTGTTGCTTACGGATGTTGTTTTCTTCATCAAATTCGTTGAGTTGTTGTCTTAAATTTTCTTTTTTTGGACTATTTTGACTTTTAAGATCCGCAATTTCATTTTGGAGTTTGACCCGTTCAAGTGAATCATTGATTTGCTGTTGGCGAATTTCATTGAGTAAGGAGCTTAGACCCAGTTCTTTCTGGTTGACTGAATCTGTTTCTTGCGCGTAAAGCTGGATACTTGCTGAAAAAAGAAAAGATAGGGTAATCAAAAAATAAACGTAAAGACTTCTCATTGTATTGCGGATAAATTGATTCGGACGTCCGCCTGAATTGTTGTTCAGACTATCGGGCATCTTCTCAAAGATAATAATTATCTCGATTAGATGCCCATCGGAGCAATATGATATAAATTGAAGGTAAAATGATACAATGCGACAGCATAATGTAATTTATTCCAACTTTCTTTGTTAAAACGATTGGGCAACGGTTCAATGGGGGAAACGATCTAGCTAATTTATCCAAAAAATATGATTAAACCTTTTCAAAAATCTATTCGTGAAATGAACAACCTGGGGAAAATCGGCATTTGCTGTATTGTTGCCTGTATGACCACTTTTCTGGAGGGGTATGCGCAGGAACGGAAAGCACCTGCTTACCCATTGATTACACACAATCCTAACTTTAGTATCTGGTCTATGACAGATCAACTCAATGCTTCCACCACGAAACACTGGACAGATGCTGATCATTCGCTGTTGGGCTTAATTAATGTCGACGGTCATGTATATCGTTTTCTTGGTAAAGAAGAACCTAATTATAAGGTTATTCTTCCTACTGCCGAAGATAAATCATATACCGTTGAATACACAGAATCACAACCACAGAAAGATTGGCAGTTACCGTCCTATAAAACGCTAAACTGGAAGTCGGGAGTTGCACCCATTGGTGATGATGAGAAGCAGGCAAAGACACTTTGGAAATCAGATGACATTTGGGTGCGACGTGCCTTCGATATCGTTGATCCAAAGCGTATCAATGAGTTGTTTTTGAAATTGAATCATGACGATAATGTAGAAGTTTATTTGAATGGTAAGAAGATCTACGAAAAAGTGGGTTGGACAAACAATTTTCAATATTTACCGATTGATAAGGCGAATTTGAAAGCAGGACAAAATAGTATTGCGATTCATCTGAAAAATACAGCCGGGGGCCGTTATCTGGATTTTGGTTTAGTTGACAGGCTTAGCGAAAATGGCCCGAAGGTTCAGACAGCTCAACAAAAGGATGTAGAGATAACCGCTACGCGGACTATTTATAATTTTCAGGCTGGTCAGGTAGACTTGAAATTGACCTTTACATCACCTTTGCTTATGGATGACTTAAATTTGTTGTCAAGGCCCGTAAGTTATATCACTTACCAGGTAAAAGCCAATGATGGAAAGCAGCATGCGGTAAAAGTATTTCTGAGTGCTTCAACGAATATCGCGGTTTATAAGCCATCGCAGGAGGTGATTGCTGAAAAATATGAAACTGAAAAATTAGCTGTTTTAAAAACAGGAACAGTAGCGCAGCCAATATTGCAGAAAGCTGCTGACGATATGCGTATAGATTGGGGTTATTTTTACGTTGCTTCACCCAAAGGGGATAATGTCCAGCAGTTTATTGGCCCCATGGCAAGCGCGGTAGACGCCTTCAGAAAGGGAACGACAACATCCGCAAAACACGCCAAAGGGAGCTCCCTTGCTCTGAATACCGTGATTCCATTCGGCAATGTGGGCAATCAAGCGAAAGAGCGTTTTGTTGAGTTGGGGTATGATGAAATTTATGCGATCCAATATTTTAAGAATAACCTTAGACCTTGGTGGAACAATTCTGGCAAAGAGACGATAGAAAATCAGCTGAGTTTGGCTGCAGCTGAATATCGGCAGGTGATGGATAAATGTGTGTCATTCGACAAATCTGTGTATGCTGATGCGCTACAATCGGGCGGAAAAGAGTATGCACATCTAAGCGTTCTTGCCTATCGTCAGAGTATTGCGGCACATACATTGGTGAAAAGTCCACAGCATGAGTTGCTCTGGCTTTCGAAAGAAAATAACAGTGGGGGATTTATCAACACGGTCGATGTTACCTATCCTTCAGCACCTTTGTATTTGATTTACAATCCGGACTTATTGAAGGGTATGTTGAGTGGTATCTTTTATTTTAGTGAAAGTGGGCAGTATCCCTATCCTTGGGCAGCGCATGATTTAGGTACTTATCCATTGGCCAACGGCCAGACTTATGGAGAACCAATGCCCGTTGAGGAGTCAGGCAATATGATCATCTTAACTGCGGCAATTGCGAAAGTACAAAACAATGGTGACTACGCAAAAAAACATTGGAAGACCTTGACTACATGGGTAGACTATCTTGTGAAAGATGGTTTTGACCCCAAAACGCAACTTTGTACGGATGATTTTGCAGGCCACCTGGCGCGAAATGCTAATCTTTCGGTAAAAGCTATTGTAGGCATTGCTTGTTATGCCCAACTTGCTGAAATGATTGGTGAGACAGCAACGGCAAAAAAATATCGTGCAATTGCAGCGGAAATGGTTCCGAAATGGATGGAAATGGCCGATGCGGGCGATCATTATGCGCTGACATTTGATGATAAAAATACCTGGAGTCAAAAATATAATCTGATCTGGGATAAAGTTTTGGGGTTGAACTTATTTCCTCAGAAGGTCTACGATACTGAAATTAAGTATTATTTGACAAAACAAAACCGATTTGGTATTCCATTGGATAGTCGTAAGGCCTACACCAAGAATGACTGGATCCTATGGACAGCTTCATTCGCCCCATCGAAGGAGGCATTTGATGCATTGGTGAAACCTGTATACAATCATGCCATTCAGACGGGCTCCCGTGTTCCCTTAAATGATTTCTATGATTCGACGACAGGAATCCGAGAAAACTTTAAGGCACGCAGTGTGGTCGGCGGATTCTATATGAAGCTGTTGGCGGATAAAATAAAACAAAAATAGTGATAGATTCCCATTAAAGCGCAGGAACTGATAGGGAATTTGAACAAGGTGTCAATGAACAAAGCGGCGAGCAGCATTAGATTGCTCGCCGCTTTGTTTTTATACCACTAATAAACCTGGATCTGCCTAGGTCCACTAGGACAGATGCTATGATGCGGTCTTATTCAAATACATGAATTAATGACTGACAGGAATATGCAATACGACTAGCGTACCCCCTGTTGGAATTTTAGTGATTTGTATACTTGCCTTTTTTCCTAATAGCTGCATACGTTCACGGCTGATCGTTCCGGATAAGGAACGGTGAGACAGCTCAGGAAGATCCGGATTGAGCTTGCCGCTGTCTGTGATGCGTACTTGCAAAATATCTGTCGCGAGCTGAAAATGTATTTCTATACTACCGTTGCCGGTTTCTAAATCGATACCATGAAGAATTGCGTTTTCAACATAAGGTTGAATTAACATTGGTGGCAACATAATCGCTGTTAGATCTTGATCTTCCGGCTGTGTGAGATGATAGCTGAATGCGTCGTCAAAGCGCATTTGCTGTAAAATCAAGTAGTTTTCCAGTGTTTCCAGCTCATCACTAAGCGGGACGAGATTTTCACGGCTTAGCTCTAGGTTACTACGCAACAAGCGACTGAAACGGTTTAAATATTTGATAGCGTTTTCTTTTTTATCCAGTCGCACGAAGCTTTGTACAGCAGATAATGTATTGAAAATAAAATGGGGTTCCATTTGGGTGCGCAGCAGCTGTTGCTGCAATAATACTTTTTCCTTTTCTTGTCTGAAACGTCGCTGACGAAAACTATAATATAAAAATAACAGTATAATTGCCAATAGAACAAGTGCCAATGAAGAAATGATCAGCCACAATCGATTTTGTTGCAGCTGGAGCTTATTGATCTTGATGTTTTCGTTTAATATACGAATGGATTGATCTTTCGCCTGGAGTTGGTACAGCGCATTCATTTCTGCAATCGCCTGTGTATTATCAGATTGATAAATATTCTTTTGTAGCTGGACCAGATCATTCAGTACCGCTATAGCTGCTTCGTTTTTTCCTTGTAGCTGATATAAGCCCGCTAGACTGTTTTGAAAGGTGATTTCGTTGTTGGGAAAAATCAATTTAGGAAATTGTTTTTTTAGTCGTATCGCTTTTTGAATAAAACGAGTTCCCAATGCGGAGTTCTTTAAAGAGACGTAAATTGCCGCCACATTACAGTAATCGACGAATAGATTGTTCATCAATACGGCGGATGCTGTGGTTTGGTGAAGTCGTTCATCTATCGAAATTTTTAAGAGCTCATAATGTAAGATGGAGTCTTGTTGTTTGGCAGTTTCAAAATATTGTATTTTGGAGTCATAGAGAAAGCTAATGTTATACTTGTCGGGTTCTTGGGCATGTAGTTTTTCCAGTTTGTGTAGGAATGGGGCTATGTCTTCTACCGGTTTTTGTAGGGTATTTAGCGTTTGGATCATTTGTACCAAAACGCGTTGACGGATAATATGCCCTGACGGGAGTGAATCGATAAGCGGTAAAACCGCCCGATTCATCTTTTCGGCAAGATTGTACTGAAAGGAACTGAGATTACTTTGAGCAGCGGACAATAGAATAGCCGATTTGGCTTCTGTAGAAAGCCCTGCAGTTGTATCTGATAAAACAATGGCTGCAGCTTTGTTGTAATAGTAGCCTGCTTCGCGTTGTTTGGCTTCTGCGCTGCGGATATTGCCAATGCCATTGTATATAAGTGCTTTATATTTTAAGTTGCCAGTTGTAGGCTCGATAAGCTCGAGAGCTTGTTCAACAAAAAAAGAGGCGGAGTCCCCTCCATTCATGGCGTATAGGCGTGCAAGATAGTATTTTACGCGAGCGGAAAGAACGGTATCTTGTTTTACTCGGGGATGCTGATCCAATTGCAGCCAGACTTGTTTTAAGGAGTCTCCATTTGCAGCAGTGATCTTTTTGTCTTCAAGATTTTTTATTTGTGCAGAAACAGCTTCGCGGTTGTGGGATATAAATTCTGTTTGCCTGTCACAAGAAGCAAGCAATATGGCTATTGACAGCCCTAATAGCATGTGTTGTAATAATCTCATTTCTGCGGAAAAAGTTGATTTAAGATGGCGTTTTTCCGTCTGGAGGAGATTGGAATCTCTTCTTTATTTTTGAGCACGATATATTCAGAGCGATTGACTCCGGAAATATAGGATCTATTGACCAAATAGGATTGGTGGGTTCTTAGAAAATAGGGCAAAGGCAATAACTCCTCGTAATATTTGAGCGGTTTGGAAATCAACTCTTTGCTGCCATCATTCAAAAAGAAAAAAGTATAGGGTCCATCGCCTTTGCAGTAGACGATATCATGGACCGGTACAATACGTACATTGTGAATAGAAGTCAATGCGATACTTTCTGGTAACTCGCTTGAATGTAAAGCATCGTGAGTCATTGACAAGCGTTGCATCCACTGCGGGTTGTTTTCTCTTTTGCGTCGATAGCGTTCTAATGCTTCTTTCAATTCGCTTTGGTCAACTGGTTTTAAAAGATAATCCAATGCACCATATTTGATGGCTTTAATTGCAAAATGATTGTATGCGGTGATAAAAATGACATTCTGTGGAATAAAAGCTAGTTTTTTTAGGATATCGAAAGCTGTGCCATCGCGGAGTTGAATATCCATTAAAACAATATCAGGATGTTTTTCTTCAATCAATTTTACCGCAGTTCCCACCGAATCACCCCAGCCGATGAGCTCAGTATCAGTCTCCTGCTGGACTAAATAACTAATTTCTTTGCGCACCGCTGGCTCGTCTTCTATAATGGCTACCGTTATCATGTATTTATGTTTTTAAGCCCCGTAAAAATAATCATTGTAAGGAAGGAAAATTTAATTCGTTTACAATTTACCGTAATTATTTACTATCTAAAATTTAAAATACCGACAAAGTTGCCCTTAATACCTTAGCATATAGTGCTTTTAACTTCCATAAACCCACTGAAATTTTTATATTTAATACGGTATTGACTATGATGATTATGGGAACCAAAACCGCATTAAAAACAATTTTTGCCAGTTGCATCGGCTCTATAGCCTTGTTTGCCATCGCTGGACAATTTATTTTAAGTGCTCTTGAATCGCAGATTGGTGGAGTTGAATATGCAGTTCGTTTTTTTAGCTACTTTACCATTTTAAGTAACATCATGGTTCTATTATGCTGTTTCTTTTCGCTCTTCTTATCTAAAAGTCGGATAGGCCTGTTCTTTTCTAGGCCGCATACGATGACAGCGGTTACCTTATACATTCTCATTGTTGGTCTTATTTATAATGGAATACTCCGTTTTTTGTCACAACCTCAAGGTTTGATGCGCTTGGTAGATGAATTACTGCACGTTGTGACACCGTTGGGTTTCTTTTTGTTCTGGTGGTTCTTTGTTGATAAAATACAAGTTCGATGGAGTCATATTGGTTATTGGTTAATCTTTCCGCTGCTTTATTTTTTTTACACGCTGTATCACGGTTCATTATCAGGTTTTTATCCCTATCCTTTTATAAATGTTGCAGCATTGGGGATGAACAAAGTGTTATTGAATAGCTTGGTTGTGACGCTCATTTTTCTTTTTCTGGGGCTACTATTGATCGCCATCGGAAAGTGGCAAAGTAAACGTCGTTCTTAATTTCACTGAAAAATAAGAAAACTCAAAGCCCCTCGACGTTGTTATAACACAAACAGATTCTATTTTTTACTTTAATTGAATTGGAAATGGTATTACGATTTTTTGTCTGTGTCTCTTTGATATTATGTGTGATATGTTGTTTTGGGCAAGTTGATATTGATAAAATGAGATCTGACTATGCTACTGCTGTTAAAGATAAAAAGCTTTGTGCTGCTAATTTAAAAATTTTAGAGAACGCTGCCAATTCGGCTACAGAGAAGGGGTACCTCGCCGCTTATGAAATTTTATGGGCAAAGCATATGGGCAATCCGTTTACTAAGTTAGGTCAATTTAAGAAAGGGAAAAAACTTTTGGAATCAGTTATTATGAAGTATCCCGATAATATAGATTTACGTTTTATTCGATGGAGCGTACAAACCCATGCACCATCTTTTCTCAGCTATAGTAAGGATAGATTGCGGGATAAAGAATTCTTGGTGCGTAATTTATATAAATTACCGAGCCCGGGAGGACGAAAAGTGATCTACACCTACTTGAAGGAAGCGAATAGTTATCTCAAGGGCGATCACGTATTTTCACAGGCTGAACTGACCGAGCTTTCAAAGTAAAGCTGTGAATATCCGCATCGCTTATTCGTCGATATTTTCACGTGAATGTGCTCCCATTTGACTGCTGCGGATAATACCTTTCTGCTGACTAGAGAAGTCTCCTTGGTCACCACTGATCATTTTCACGGATGAGAAGACTAGCATCTCTAGGAAAGAACCAGTATAGGAAAACTTGGCATATGCCAAGTTTTTTCTGAAATATAATCCTCAATTTTATATGTAAAGAACAATTAAATTCTAAAAATGATGGAACAGGTATTTATTAATCTTGCGGTAGCAGACGTCAATAAATCGATGGATTTTTATACGCAATTGGGGTTTAAAAATAATCCGCAGTTTTCGGACGATGAGGGTAAATGTATGGTATGGAGCGATCATATCTTTGTGATGATTCTGTCTCCTCGTAAATTTCAAACGTTTACAGGAAAGCCGCTTGCAGATACAAAAAAACAGATAGCCGGACTATTTGCGCTTTCGGTTGCTAGTGTTGAACGTGTCAATGAAATTGTTGAAAATGGGCTGAGAGCCGGTGGTATAGAGCCCATGCCAATGAAAGATTATGGGTTTATGCAGCAACGCAATATCGAGGATTTTGACGGCCATACTTGGGAAATATTCTACATGGATAGGAGCAAACTACCGATCGAATAAAAATCAGCGGAGATCACGGTTCCACGGCATACTTTTGGGCCAGTGGGGACGACTTTTTTTAGAAAAAAGCGGGTGTTTTTTGCTGATTTACAGGTTTTCGGAACTACTTTTAGTTCGATCAAAACGTGTTTTTAAATGCTGTCTTCTCGAACGACGTAAGCGTGATTGTTTGACTGGATAATGTCTGTTCTTTGTGATATTGTTGAACACAAGAGCGACTAAGAAAAGAATTAAACATCCCGATAGGACTGGGCTTAGGACATACCAATAACCGAGCGAAGAAATCTTTGTACCACTGCTAACGGCGATTAATGCTGTAGCGCCACCGGGAGGATGTAAGGTTCGGGTATGTTGCATACACACGATAGATAAAGCCACAGCGAATGGGGCGGTTAGCCAGATGATGTCGGGAAGCAGTTGCGCGACTGTTACCCCTGCAATAGCTGAAACGACATGGCCACCGATTAAATTCCGTGGCTGCGCAAGAGGACTTTGTATAGCTCCGTAGACCAAAACGGAGGAAGCCCCAAAAGAGCCAATCAAAAAGATATTTTCTATTGATGGTAACTGAAGTGCTTGGATATAGGCAATAATAAATATACCCACAAATGCGCCTATAAATGACCAAAAATGTTCCCAAGGATCGATTAAGGTCTCTCGATATATGACATAGCGGTAAATTCGTAGTTGTCGATGAAGATGTTGTTTCATTTTATTTTGCAAATGTATGTAGATCATTAGCAATTCACTTTGTACGATCTATGTTGATTCTTGTAGAATTTATAAATTCACGGTAAAGGCTTTACACAGCATTCCTATATTGCTGTATAAAGATATCTTTACATGAAGTCTTGTTTAGAAAATTGAATTTCAAATACCCTTTAGTTGCCGAAGCCCTGTCTAGTGTTTAGACTTAAAATTTAATGCGGCAAAATTACATTAAAATAATAAAATGTACAATTATTGAGCGCGTTAGTTTAAGGAAGTTGGATATACATATGATTATACACGCCCCCGACAAGAGCTGTTTTTTTCCCGAGTTTAAATCCTATTCTTTCGTAAAGTTTTTGTGCCCCCGGATTTTCAAGATCAACCAACAAGCCGACCTGCTTAAAGTCCTGTTGCTGTGCTTGGGCAATAGCAAATTGCAAAAGTTCTGTTCCAACACCCTTTCCTCGGGCTATAGCTGCAACGGCAATTGAATCAATATAAAATTCATTACCGATGGTCTCGACTTCCGGAACCATAGGATTACCGTATCGTTCCTTTATATAGGCAAGGATAGGCTCCCTGAGTTTGACGAACTCATCAGCATCGTAACCAGTAAGGGAACCGACAATATTTTCGTGTGCATCAATTGCAACAAATGTGTTCTCATAACTGTAAAGATTACCTTTTTGTCCAAAAAAGTGAGTCAAAAAAAGGATTGCTTCTGTTCTATCTTCATTTTGGATAAATTGGAATATAATATCTTCCATTGCTTGCAACATAATTTCAGGTACACTATGCGCGTCACTTTCCTGGGCTTTTCTAATTTTACAAGACATATTCATGATTTGATGTATAAACACGAAGTTAATCATCTTGACCCATTATCTTTTAAAGATTTATGAAGTCTACTGAGGTTTGAATAAAAAAGATATTTGTGGAATAATGGCGAATATTTAATGGTTACATTTGAATATTAAATGCCTTATTTTCCTAAAGCGTTTCTTCTTATTTTTGAAAGCTGTTGTTCTCGTTTATACGACTTTCGACATGTTTTTTAAGCTTAAAACAAACTATAATGATTCTCAGAGCTACTGTTTCCGCTATCCTTGTTGCTATCTTTGGCCTTGTAGCAACCTTATGTGTCCAAGAAGCGGATTTGAACCTGATGTATGCTGCATTTTGCTGCTCGCNNAGCAATCACACTTTTTTATTTTCATTTTAATAAGTTGCGAAGGAAGTTTCCAGCTTTAGAGAGATTAAAATTTAGTGTTGAATTTAGTTATGGATTTTTCTTTTATTTCTTCCTGTCGTTGCTACTTCCTATACTTCTTTTTGTCTTTACGTTGGATAATCAACATGAACATCAACTTTATGCTGATTTGGGTGGTTTGATTAACGAAATGTTTCCGCTGATCTTAACATTGAGTTTCTTTCTGACTTTATTTAGCAGTATTGTAATCACATGGGCACTAAAAGCGTGGAAATATGTAGTTCCCACTTTCTTGGGATACCTTATTCTGATGCCGATTATCGTTGCTGTTTCAACGACAATACGTCAGATTCATGGATTTAGGGAGGAACGCTTGACCCAGGAAGATAATATTAGGGAAGGGCGCTATAAATGGTCTTGCGCGATGAGTAATCCGTCCGCTTACCCCGTACAGCTGTACAAAGGGCGGTTTATCTTTCCTAAAGATAAGGACTATGAGTTTACGTTCAGTGAAGGGAACTTAGTGAACTACCATGCCGTATGGGGACAAGCTGGGGGCGGGTCTTATGAACAAGTTCTATCGTTGCCCAAAGCATTGGATGTGACTTGGTATTCATTTGCTGAGGATACTTTTTTTCGTGTGAATAGTCCTGTCGATTACGGCAAATTACGCGCATTGTTCAGTACATCTTATATAGAAAAAAGAGGAACAGGCTCTTTTGAGGAGCACTATGATAAGATTATTTTAGGTTTTGCTCCTGGAGGTGTACTTGTGATATGGGCTGCCGGAACGGGGCGTCGTCAAATTGAGGTGGGCCGTTACCAGGCTGTAAAGGTCAGCATGGATCAACCTCAGGAGTCTGACAGTAAAGTTGAATACGGGAATGTTTTTGATAAAGAATGGCGCGAAGAGGTATTGTCCGATACTGCTATCATCCCCTTTGGTGTTCAACAGGCTATCA
>DKIT01000004.1 GCA_002454415.1 Sphingobacterium sp. UBA6711 | reverse complement strand
CTGCTTTACATCGGCAGCATCTTCCTGCACTGCACACTTTCTATAGTTTTCAAAGAGTGCCCACAGGCTTTCCTGACAGTCGGTTATGGTATGTTGGGACCAGAACTCCCGAATGGTATTTAATGGATCGTATCCATTGTCATATATTTCATAACATGCTAGCTCAAAGGGTAGCAGATTGTTTGCTTGTTGGTTCATAATTTAGTTTCATCAAGTATGACAAGCCCGAGTTGCTAGCTAAAATAAAGGCATAGCTTCCCCTATCGCGAAAATTTCGCGTTCAAATGGCTTGTCATTGCACAGGCCAAATGCGACCTATGCGAAATGGACAAATAAGATTAAAAGTCCGAAAAGCGCCGAAATACAATTTCAAGGAATAAATAGGGTTAATTATGGCGCTCCCTGCCGGAAAGAAGTAAATACCGACCTACCACAAAATTGTATTACAATAAAAACTACGGGTAAAAAGTTTGGACTGAATGAAAATTTGCTTAATTTTAAGGTGCAAATATTAAATCAAGCTGTATCATTGGCCAATATTACCTTTTAATGCAATTATATAAATGTATAGGTCGGTGACAGGCGTAAAAAGAGGGGAATTAAACTGAACTAGGTTCAGCTGTCTTTTCGTTTTAAGGAAAGTCAAGACCTCCCCTTTTTATTGCTCTTTACAGCCTGTTTTTAATTGAGCGCATCCTATTCAGGTGCGCGGAATATGTTCTTTAAAAGTGATTTGCGGGAATACCTCGACAAGCGATCTCTGATCGAATGCGGGTACTGGATGGCGTTTGTTCGTTTCGTTCTCATAATCGTTTTTGGTTTATATGTGAACGAGTCTTTTTTCAAGAGTGGGACCAGCGGTGTCGGCCCTTGCTCCTCCTGTAATTAGTTGGAAAATCCGGCTTAATGGAGTAAAACCATTCAGATAGTAGTTGCCCACTACCTTACCCTACAGAAGTACAAACGCAAGGACCGTCCTACTGGATATGTTGTAAAGATAGACATTTCCAGTAATAATAGACGATCCACGTGTACTCTCCAGGGTATTTATTTTAAGCCGGATTTATTCCCAAATAGAGAGACTCGTTTTAACACAACTAATGTTGTTATATAAAATTCGCTATTACATTAACAAAGATAAGAGTTTGACGTAAAAAGTCAAACTTTTTGCACAAAAAAATATGACTAAAATTAATAGACTTGCTGAAGTTCTTGAAATAAAGAATATAACAAATCGAGAATTAGCTGAAAAGATTAAAAAAACTGAGGAAACAGTTTCAAGATGGGTTAATAATCATCGACAACCTCCGCTTACTGAGTTGCACAAAATTGCAAAAATTATTGATGTGGATATTCGTGAGCTATTGTATCCAACAAAGCCATAACTATTTAGCTTTACTTGATATAATTAGTTAACCTTACTTAGGGCAACTTATGAACAAGAACAAAATGTTAGGCTACGAAAATGAGGATGTCCATAAAAAACACAACCTGGAAGTTTTCGATTGGATTAGTGACTAGAGAACGGATACCAACGAGAGCATAAATTATGGAATACAACAAAAACATCAGTTTTCACAATCAAGTTAAAAAAAAGATACTTTTAGCTTGCAGCGAATTAGGTTTACAAGCCAAGGAAGAGCATAAAGGAACAGGTTGGCGCGCTGATGACTTCGTAACTGTCGAAGGCAAAAAATATGCTTTTGAAGTCCAAACTACTAAACAAACCCACTTAAGAACTTTAGAAAGGCAAGAAAAGTATAGAAAAGAGAGTATTGTAGGCTGTTGGTTATTTGAAAGAGAGCCAGCTGGTCGAAATCAAGAAAAGAGAGATCTTCCTTTATTCAAGGTCAATAAAATAAATGATCAAACTTATGTTTCTTTAAAAGGCCGGATAACACTCCCAATTAAAGATTTTGTAAAGGTTTGCCTACAAGGCGAGATAAAGTTCTGCAACGTGCTCAATCCACTCCCCATAGTCAACATTGTCTTTATTGAGATGCCCTGTTGGAAATGTGGTGCAAACAACCATATTTATTACATCGCTCCTTTTAAATCTGCTTGTAACACAGAGATACGTTATGACGAAGCAATGTGGACATCAGAAAAATTGGTATTGCACCCCGAAATTACGAAAAATATAAAGGATTACACTCATTCCAAACATGGGAAACACATAACGATCGGAGGAATAAAAGAACGATATAGCCATACTATCGAGAACTTCTACATGTCTTTTGGTTGCGTCGAATGTGACAGTATATTCGGAGATTGGTTTGTGCTAGGGGCTATAGTAGATNNGAGGTGATGACAGCACCTCATTTTCAGTAAGTTTCAACCTAAACTTGACTCAAAATATACCACACTGGTGTCACCCAGGAGATCATAACTTTTGTGAAAGTTCAAAATAATACACACATGTCAGAAAAATCAATATTTACAGGCGAAAAAGCATACTTAGAAAAAAGTTTCTTAGAAGAGCTGTCACTGAAAGTCTGGACAACAAAAGGTGCTCGATTCCAAGCAGATCAACGGCTCAGAGCCAAGGCAAGAATGTCAAGTATTAGCATGTCTATTCTTTCTGCGTATTTAATAATTGCGGGTTTAATATCGGTATATGTAGGAAGCCATGCCAGTATAAATTTTCAGCTGATCAATTATTTTGTAACGGCGCTGTCTATTGTCCTGCTAGTGCTCTCGCAGTATGAAAATTCGCAGGACTAAAAGTTACGTGCGGAAAAGCTACACCAGTGTGGACTAGATATAAGTGAGATCTATAATGAGATAAGGATTTTTAAAACACTCGTTCCCACTCCATCCTATGAGATAACGAAAATCTTCTGTGAAAATGTACNNATACCCATAGATTACGCCATGTTTAAAACAACACAGCGACACTACTTTAGCAAACTCGAACCTAAGGAGATAAAAAGTACAAAACGGAAGCTATGGTGGATTGTGAATGGATGGTATGTAATGCTACTGATCGGCACTCCCCTAGTTTTTATTGGTTTGAGTTTTATTAGTTTTTATAAATGATGAACATCAGTTTTTGAGAGAGTATGACTTAATACGATTATAATAACTTTTAAACAACCAATTATGAATATAATAACTGTAACTAATCTTGTTGATTTTGGTAGAAAGACACCTAAAGGTAGACAAACGTTAATCAACAGCCTTAAAGCACCAAAAATA
Organism: Sphingobacterium sp. UBA6711; assembly: GCA_002454415.1. GTDB lineage: Bacteria > Bacteroidota > Bacteroidia > Sphingobacteriales > Sphingobacteriaceae > Sphingobacterium. The sequence continues at coordinate 2,781 of DKIT01000004.1, read as the reverse complement.
AATAATCCTGATGATGGCGGTGGCGACTACTGGATATCTGCATTAAGCTGTTTAGCAAGAGTTTTTTTCGATAACTCTCACAATTTGATTGGAGACAAGATAGACAAACTGATTGATAAAATCGAAGAGGCGCGAGCTAAAATTTCAAAAGACATGTTCCAGAGAAATATCAACATCTTGCAAGAATTTGAGGACTTTGATTTTAACACATTAAAGCCTCAAGGTAAATTGACTGCTTTCAAGAAGCCTAAAGATAAATCCATCGTAGCTATAAAACACTTACCTCTTTTTGTGAAGCCTCACCACGTATATTCATTTGAAGAAAACGGAATTAAGAAAATTGGAGCGATTTGGTTTGTTGCCAAGTTAAATGGTTTTAGACCAGAGGAGCTGGCTATGGTAACTGATTTACTATATCGATATCTAGATATAAACTATTCGGATGAATTCGAAGTATCCATAGAATACTGCATTGCAGTAGATGTCAATACTCCTAGTCATATCTCCTACGCGCGTATTGAAAATAGAGATATTAAATCTGCGTTGCTATCAACTGTAGATGAAATGAAAAAGTTAATGTAATTTCAGATTATGAGAGAAAAAGTTCCTGCCATAGTAGAAGTATTAGCGNNCTGATCATGTTATATATATATTGGTTAAGCCAATTTAAACTGGTTGGTATTTCGTAATATGGATTTAGAACCTAAAATAATTGCCCAGTATGATAAGTTTACCACATCTCCTGGCTTTGATAAAGTGAAAGAGACGATCGATAGCCTGTCAAAATAACAATCTTACCAGAGAAAACAATAATGAAACGACTCATAAGTTCGCCTTTGGGGAGTGTGCGATTTCGTTTTTAATTTAGTTTGGCATATCGTTATACTATTGATTTCGAAACGGAATGCCATTTTCCAAAACCATTTTATAATATAATGCCCTATATTACTCAATTTAACGCCCTGAGGATGCTTGGATCTTTTGAAGAGATTGATTTTGTCACTGGCGAAATTTATGATATACCTATTTATGTATTTAACAAATTCGAATTAAAACAGCTTTCGGCGGCACGTGCCTTGTTTGAGGATAGGGAATTTTTGGACGGTAAAATGTATAAAACAATTATACCCGAAGATAGGCATAAATATGTATTTGACGGTAGTAAACCTAGGTACCATTTTAATTTAGAATGTGAGCGATTGGCTCAAGATTTTTTTAATTTTGAAATTCCTGAAGAAATTAAAGAAAGAGGGATAAGTGAAATTAACAGATTTAGAATTTGGTTCAAAGAAAATAAAGATCTTTTGGAAAAGCCAGATATTTTTAACATGCGTATTGCCGCTGCATTTGGTCTAAAAAATCAAATAAAGCACGTAAATTATGACAACTCCGGGTCTTCCGAAATAGAAAATTTAGATCTTTGTCAAGTTAAAGATAACATTAATAACTTACTAGGACAAATAGATTCATATTACCAAACTGCTAATGCCCGTAAAAAATATGTTATAGCAAAATATAAAAAGCTAACATATTTAGCTTATAAATCTGATCCTCTCCTCGATAACGACACTGGTTATTCGGATACAGCAGTTAAGAATTTTTTAAAAGTTTATGACAAGACGTTCAAAGTTCCTTTAAAAAAATTACTGATTGATTATTATCGTACTTTATATAACAAAGATTTGAAATTTTTAGGTAATCTACTAGACGCATTGGGCTTTTTACCATGCCTTACATGTTACAATAATATCAACAACGATAAAAAGTTATAAATTAATCTATTTTATTGGCAGCTATTGAAATAACTTTTAAGAGCAAAATAAGGCCAATTCTTGGATTGTGAAGTATAAAAATAAGAATCAATAACCATATGTATACTCATTATCTGAAAAAATCTATAAAAATACCCAGATTTTATGGAATAGGATTACTAATTTCAATACTCATAGAAACCTTATTAAGATCAGTAAATGAGAATTTTAAAGTAGTTTATGACTTCATTAAGGTGGTTATCCTTGGTAAGACGGATGCCTTGCGTTATAATATCCAATCAATTTTATTGAATTCAATCAGTAGCTTTTCACTATACTCATCATCGACCGATTTAACAAAACAGATACTACCATAAAGCCAATCGTGAAAACTCATTACGTTATAATTATTCAAAAATGTCTTCTGTCGCTTAAGATGGTCTTCCACACCATATTTTCTACAAAAATGAATATGGCGCATAATACTTTTTCGATACCGTTTTGTCACAGCTATACCGTTTGAGATAGAAAGACCGGTAACCAGCTGGCTTTTGCCCTTTGCAATATATTTTACCTTTTTTGGATTAATAAAAAAACCTTCCTCTTTGATTATTTTTTTTATTAAAAAAAGCGATGGAAGTTTAGCTTCTCCTTTTATAGAAAACGTAAGATCATCCGCATACCTTGAATAAGAAAACCCTAGCACTATTGAAAGCTTTTCGAACCTTTCGTCCATCCTTTTCGCTACTATATTTGCAATCATAGGACTTGAAGGAGCTCCTTGGGGCAATACATCTGGACGATTTTCAAATAATTCACTAAGTATTTCTCTATCTGTCTCGCTGTATTCTTCCCAATACTCTTTATTATGAGTACAGCAACATAATCTAGCTAATGTTACAGATAAATTCTTTGCATAACCCATTTTAGCAAAAATACCAAATACTCTTTCCTCAGAAATAGTATCAAAAAACTTTAGCAAATCCACTTTGAGTATTTTTGAGGCTCCTTCATGAACTTTTGCGTTATC
>DKIT01000203.1:6933-7324 GCA_002454415.1 Sphingobacterium sp. UBA6711 | reverse complement strand
AGCTGTGTATACTTTCTTTTATTGACCAGATTCATCGTGACCTGTGTTCCGGTAACATTGCTGTGTTCAGCTCTCAATCCGACAACGGCTTTCATATTTTTCCATTTTTTTGAGAGATTGCCATAGACAGCATGAATGTATTCCTTATAAATATAATGATTAGACTTATTCACATCCAGTTTTGGATTATCATTACTGTGATCATAGAATATCATGTCGTTATCGGATTTGACAAAACTAGTTTTAATTCCGGTCTCAAATTTCCAATGTTGTTTAAAAACTTTTATTACATCGCTTTTCAAAGAATAGATGTTCAAACCGCCGTCTATATCTCCTTGTAGAAGATAAGGGAGCGGCATTGTTTGGCCAGGGATGATTGTTTTGGTATTAT
>DKIT01000203.1:1932-6884 GCA_002454415.1 Sphingobacterium sp. UBA6711 | reverse complement strand
GAAACCAACGGAGATGCCTAAGAGGTTTTTGTCGTTAAGATTATAGTCCAGCCCCAGTTTTCCGCTATGATTTTGGGAACCTGTTTTGATGAAATTATCCTGAAGATACACTTTTACGAAATTCCCCTGATTATAAAAGGTTCGGTTCAATAGCAGATCATTTGACATCTCACGATAGGCGAAATTATAACTGGCAAACAGATTCACACGTTTACTCCTATGATTGATACTTAAACTATTGCTGTTTTTGATGTATCTTCCTGTGCCGATTGCGGTAGTCAATGAACCATTTGTTCCTTTCTTCGTTCCTTTTTTAAGTTTAATATCGACGATAGCAGTACCTGCGGCATCATATTTTGAGGAAGGGTTAGTNNATCTGTATAAGTAAATTCCCTTTTCCTCGCAAGCTTATGTTGTCATTGGCGTCAATATTTACACCGGGTGCTTTTTCTAATACTTCAAAAACCGAACCACCCGTATTTTGAAGACTATTTTCTACATTTAGGATTATTTTTCCTTCCTGTCGCTCTATGTATGGACGCATTTTGGTGACAACAACAGTCTCCAATATCTTATCATTTATCGTGATTGTGGGAAGTAGTAGCGATTGACCGCGAATCTGGAGAACTTGGGAGTTATAGATATCTGCTCGGTTTCGGCTAATTTTTAGATAATAGGATCCGCTGATTAGCCCTTCGAATTTAAATTCTCCGGTCGTATTAACTAACGCTGTCTTTATCAGTTTACTTTCGAGATTGAAGAGATTTACTTCCAAATCAGTACTGTTCGGGGTTACAACTTTTCCTGAAAGCATATAATGCTCCTTTTGCGGGTGGCCAAGGATTCTAGCGATTTGAAAGAGGAATAGTATCAATAATAGGAATATGTCTTTTTTCATCGAATCAGTGATTTTAGTGGTCTTTAATAGGAACTGTTTTTATCTACAAAAGTAGTTCTCAATTTTTTTGTGAACCATCACATGTTTGTGCGATTATTTAAATTATTCTTTCAAAGAATCGGGGCTATGGGATACCCCGATCTTCTTTTTTAACATGGAAATATCCTCGCGACATGTCCTCACATATGAAAATATCTCTTACTAACTAGTCAATTTTGAGTTATTATATGGCTTTTATTTGTCCTGACAATTAGCCTATAAAGATGTTGCAAATTAGAAAGAATAGTGCTATCCATACCCTAATCCCAAAGTCTGTTCATAATATATATCCAAGATTAGGTAATAGCTGAACCAGATACATAGGCAGTATTGCCTATTAAGATAGTGGGTACTGTTCATTTGTTCGCCACCACAGCTGCGATAATTTTGAAGAATCAAATAGGCGATGTGTAAAATCCGACGAATCACCCAAAGATGTGATTCATTGCTGTATTATAAGAGCTTAATTTTGAAAAAGAAAATTTATCATAGAAAGATATATTATAACACTAGACTGAAATTAAATGAGAAAAGAAATGAATGCTAAAGTATCGAAAAAAAAATCAGGCAGAATAAAAGGGCTATTGCTCGCCCTTTGTCTACTGTATGTAAGTGCATTGTGCTGCTGTACACTCTATAGTTGTAAAAAAGCAGAAAATGCATCCGAATTGCCTGAAGGTGAATTTGGAAATCATCCCAGATCTACTGTACCGGATGAACTTGTGGGGTATTGGATTGCTGGAGTGAGTTCGATCAGTAATTTTTGGGGATACGATGGAGTGTACAAGGGCCCTGCCAATGAAATTGCGGTTGGATACATGCTTTACAAAGATGGCCGGGCCAAGGAATACTTTTATTATACCAGCACATCCACTTACTGTCGCACCCAAGTACTTGGTTATAAAGAGGGTACTGTAAAAATAGATCCAGTCAATAAAACGTTGGAAATGTTCTACGCAAGCGGTAATTACAGAGGGTTTAATAGCTGTGGGTCAAGCAATCCTCCGGGATTTGGTGAAACAAAGAAGTACACAGCTGCAGAACTGTATCCCAACAAAAAAATGGTTCTTAAAGATTGGACAATAAAAGAAAATAACGGCAAAAAAGTACTTGAAGTTCCACTAGGTGACGGTGAAGTACAACGTTATGTGAAAAATGCTGAACCACAAAAATAATCATTTATTAATATAAACTCTTAGATCGCACATTTTTATCGTGTGATAATTTTAAATAAAGTATAAAAATGAAAAATATTATGAAACATCAATTCTACTCAAAACAGGGAACTCTNNGTTATCATTTATAGGTTTGTCCATGTTTTCATGTTCTGACAAATGTTCGACTTGCGCAGTGGAACCAGAAAAAGTGGAAAAAAAGCTAAGTAAGATTGAGATCGACGCGGATAATTATAGTGAATTTAAGTATACAAATGGCGTATTGACCGAACTTATCGAGGTGGAAGGGGAAGGGCGGTCAAGATCCAAGATTACCTATGACAATAGCAAGAAGCCGATAGAAGTGGAAACCCAAGAAGGTAAAATCAAATTTGTCTATTCAGGAAATCGTTTGGAAAAAGAAGAGATATCCTACACAGATGCAGAAACTTTCCACTACAATCAGTATGAATATCAGGGGGCACAAGTTAAAGAAGTGACCGGATATGGTCTTGTTGAGGAGGATAAACCATATTATCGAAGAAAACTGTTCTATAATCAGCAGGGGGAAGTTGAACGTGAGGAGATATATGATCTAACGGAAAATAATACACTCGATCTATCGGTCAAGATAAATTATGAATATGATAATAAGATTAATCCCTATATGACCACCGTAGGTTCTTATCTCTCACTATTTACACACACTTACAGCAAGCACAATATCATCAAAGAGGTCACCACAAATGCGGCGGGAACTCTAAATCAGACAATCACGACAACATATACCTATGACAATGCTGGTTATCCACTTACTGCGGAGGAGAAAAAGGTAGAGAATGGTGGCAATCCGGTCGTGATCAATAGAAAATTCGTTTACCAACCCTAAAAAACTTACTCAGTGGTAATTAAATACAAATAACAGCAGTTTAATCACCAACAATTTTATCCTTACGTATAGCCAATGAAAAAGATATTTTTTACTTCAGTTATGCTTCTGCTTGGCGGAAGTGCAATCGCCCAGGGCTTTCTTAATAAGCTTAAACAAAAGGCTGAAAATATGGCCACTAAAACATTGGAGAATGTAATTGATGGCAAGACCGGTACCAATAAGAAGACATCTGTTGCGTCCAATGCTTCTGGTGACGATAACGGACATCAGGAGAATGAGCCAGTTGGAAAAAAAACAGCATTAAGTAGTACAACTACTTACGATTTTATTCCAGGAAGTAAGGTCTTATTAGCGGATGATTTCTCCCAGGACGCGCTGGGACAGTTTCCGTTGAAATGGTATACCCGTAGTAAAGGAGAGGTTGTCACCCTCAACAATGCTAAAGGTAAATGGCTCCGGCTTTATCCCGGAGCTTTTGTCAGTCCCGTGGTCAATATTGGGGAGAACGCAACCATAGAGTTTGACCTGATCATGGATTGGCCTCTTGCTGGAGGCTACATGGTGCCTGCTTTTAACTTCGCTTTCTATGATCGCGGCAATAAAGGTGAGATAATGTCCTATGATTACCGTCTAAAAAATTGCCTCAAGGTAGGTATTGCACCTTACCGTTCAGAAGCAGCGGTACAATTGACCTCCTATGAGAATGTCGCAAAAAAGCTAGAAACAGATAAATATCGGGTAGCCAATTTTGACAGGAAAGTTGGAAATGTAATCCATGTGGCGATCAGTATCCAAAAAGAACGTATCCGTATCTGGTTGGATAAGGAGAAGGTCTTTGATCTACCCAATGCCGTGCCGTTGAACAGCAACTTTAACCAGCTCAAGTTGGATATGGGCAGCTCCAATTATACCAACGATCAACTGGGGTTCTATGTATCCAACTTCAAAATTGCTGAAGGGAGCGGGGATACGCGCTCCAAGCTATTGAGTGGCGGAAAGCTTGAAACCAGTGGTATTCTTTTTGCCACGAATTCCGCAGAAATAAAGTCAGATAGTGAAGGGACTATCAAGGAGGTGGCAACAGTACTTCGCGAGAATCCTGAAATGAAGTNNGTGCTGACGCTGTTCGTGATACCTTGATCAAGGATTATCAGATAAAAATAGGGCAAATAGAAACAGATGGGAAAGGGGATACCGCACCTGTAGCTGATGAATCCAGTGAGCAGAATAAAGCAAAAAATAGAAGGGTTGAATTTGTCAAAATTTAAAAAGGAGCGCTATTAGATAGCCATCGAGCCTATTTATGAATACCAATCAATGCATCTAATTTTGCTACTGTTGAATATAAAAATCTTGAAAAATGAAAGTACAACTGAATAGTTTATATATTTTTCTGACTTGTGCCACACTCGGTGGAATACTATTTGGCACATCCTGTAAAAGAGCCCCCATTAAGAATGAGGAAGAATCTGAGACAGAGATTGCGATCACACCTTTAGCGCGACCGATCGGATCAGTCACNNAACGGAGGAAAAGTTAATTTTAGTGCAGCCAATTGAACAGACGAATATTGCCGGCATCGGTTTATCTTATCGGTTGACACCACATAATGTCATATTCAAGAAGGCGGTAACCCTTACCTTCGACTGGAAGGCTATAACTGATCAGGTCGGACTGCCACAAACCCTTGGATTTGCCTATCAGCAAGGAGATCAGGTCTGGAAATATGTCGGTGCCAGTACAACAGATACGGTTCACAAAACAATGAGCTATGAAACCACGCATTTCAGTGACTGGTCATTAATGAATAGGCTTTCATTGGAACCTTATGAAGCTTCTATCGAACCTGGACAGACCCAATCTGTACGCGCACTTATTTATACCCAGGCAAAATGGGATGATCTTTTGACGCCTCTGACCGGCGCCGATCAGACGACCGAGCCAGGATATCCTATTGGAACACCCGCTG
>DKIT01000203.1:0-1924 GCA_002454415.1 Sphingobacterium sp. UBA6711 | reverse complement strand
ACCTACATGAGCAGATACGTAGATAATATAGTAAAAGACCTTGTGCCCAGTGGCGGTCAGATTCAGATTACCAAAATAGATAAGGGCTGGGTCGAAGGCATGTTTAATGTAACAAATGCCGGCTATGGCCCGATGTTATTGGATATAACCTCAGCAAGTGGACGGTTTAGAGCAAAGATCTATGATGCGGCTACACATGCGAAGTAATTTAATCCGTCTGTACCCAAAGCTGATCATCTTACAGGTAATCTTGTTGTTTATGGCCTGTGGCCGGGATGATATCTTTCCGAGTCGGATAAACAACATTACATTCAGGAATGATACCCTCTCTTTGGTTGTGGGAAAATCTGAACGACTATTTGTAGATCATACACCAGGGGATATAAAAGATCCAGATTACATATGGTCGACAGCAGATCCGAAAGTCGCAACCGTGGAGAATGGAGTTGTATACGGACATCGTGTTGGTAAGACAGAAGTAACTGTTTCAGTGCGAGGTCAAAACGTAAAGGCGAAAGCATTGATTCGGATTTTACCGGTTTCGCCGGCAGCATTAAAATTGCAAGTAAGTAAGACCACCTTAACGCCAGAAGAAGAAGTGGAGATAACGTATATAATCGAACCAACAGATTTATCGGATACAGATCCGGTGGAGATCGAATGGAATAGCTCTGATAATCAAATATGTACTGTTCACGGAGGAAAGCTCAAGGCAGTTAGCGCTGGAAAGGCGAAGGTGACTGCGGAGATCAAAGGGACAGCAATCAAAGGTGAACTAACAATTTATGTCCAACCAGTGCCTATAGGNNTACAGCAATGATTAAAGTGGCTACTGAGGATGGAGAAAAAAGTGCATTATGTAAGGTTACCGTAAAAGCGGTTACGGTAGATCATATCATTTTATCTTCACATAGCTTGGTCATGGTTCCGGGACAGAAGCGGCAGATTATAGCTACAGCTCTACCAGAGGAGGCAAAAGAGCGGAATGTCACATGGGCCTCTTCAGATAATAGTATTGCAACAGTGGATGCTCATGGACAGGTTACAGCAAAGAAATCTGGTACAGCAATTATCAACGCAATATCGGTAGCGAATCCGCAAATTTATGCAAGCTGTAATCTCGCGGTTGTGAGTCCCGAAGATCAAGTTTTTACGGTGGTGAGTAACAGAGAGCGAGTAGCAGAAAATGGTTATATCAGTTCGGATGTCAACACCCTTTTCGAAAATGGATCAAGTGAACCCGTAAGTTTGATTTCTTTTGAAATTCTTTCTCAAGGCGGCGAACTTATTGTGAGTGATCATCAAACGAGAATAATAGCAACAGGCATGCAGCAACGGCACCAAGCGCAAGTTAAAAACTTCTATCGTCCCTACGTTCGTTATATATTTGAACTTAAGGGTAAGCGCTATGAAAGACGCTTGGATATTTGATAAGAATTTGTTCATATGTTTATTTATGGTCCCAAGTCCAAAGTGGATGCGGGGCCTTTTTATTGTTCTGACCTCTCAACAGTTGCAATCTTCTTATCTCTGCGTAGGCAGTCTTCTTTAGATTCTCCGGTTTCGATCAAGTGCCAATAGCAGCCCTTACAAAAATTGTATTGATAGAGCATGTAAACATCTTCATAAGTAATTAGTATATTGATAGCAATATAGTACATCCCCAATGCTTAAATATATATGATCTGTTCATTTCTTAGCTTATGACAGGTTTCCTAAATTTTAAAAATACTCCCGCAATTACCGCTGATAGCGAATAATATATGGTGAGATTCTCTAACATGCCAGAGTCAATTAATAAAGTTGTCAATATAATTCCAGCCACTGTTACAGCTATCAAAATTATCTTAATCCACATTTAATCAATATTGCTTCTCATAAGGATGAAAAATACCAAGAGATAGACTTTCAATGTCGGGACAGA
>DKIT01000105.1:2940-3167 GCA_002454415.1 Sphingobacterium sp. UBA6711 | reverse complement strand
ATAAAATACACTACCCTTTTGACTTGAAGCACGTTGCAATAAACCGGAACTAAAATCCCTGTACCTTTTGCAATATCTAAGTCGCTATAAGGATGGTGCCTAATTGAATAATACCACAGAACCATTATTGATGCAATAGTCTAACTATTGGAAAATAAGAGAAATAAAAAAAGCTATTGACCTTTTCAGTCAATAGCTTTTTCTTTGGCGGAGTGGCAGGGATTTGA
>DKIT01000105.1:0-2851 GCA_002454415.1 Sphingobacterium sp. UBA6711 | reverse complement strand
TTCAGGCTTGTGGGGTTTACCATTTGCACTGGCCCGTCGCCGGACCATATCGTTTCTGTGGCACCTTCGGGTTATTTTCGACTACGAGAGCCAATTTCACCGCCGTGAAAGTACTTTGTACTCCCCTGTGAGTTATTAGCCCACACACAATCACTACAAGCATTTCAGCCTGTGCCTGCCCGGACTTTCCTCAACGATTTCTAGAATCGCCGCGTTGCCTCGAACACGTAAAGCATAAGATAGTATTTTGTTTTGATAGACAATATCTCTATCGAGAATAGTAGTATATCGCAAAAAATCATTTAGGTCAACTAGTACATATTACCAAGATAGCAGTTAAAACCGCGAGGCTACCTAAGTACTCTAGGTGACACCAGAATATTATAACCTATCTGTTCAAAATTAGCAAATTATCATTAAGGAGCTAATTAACTATACTTTGAATGATTCAAACACTGGCCTGCTTCGTATAAAAAATCTACAATCCACCCTGATTATTACTGCTTCATTAGCTTTGACCTAAGTTGGCAGATAAACAATAAACGTGCTTCCTTCACCCAGTATGCTTTTTACTTTTATTGTTCCGCCATGAGCATCAACTATCCATTTTGCAATTGCTAATCCAAGGCCGGAGCTCTCTTCTTCGCGCGATCTTATCTTATCTACGCGGTAAAAGCGATTAAAGATANNTTTCGTTCCTTATCAGCGAAAATGAGGCTATCGGGTATACTGTCTAAACATAATTTCAATCCTTTTTCATCGGCCAATAATTGAAAGGAACGAACAATTTGTTCAGCAGCTACAGTCAAGTTGAATTTTTCCTTACTAATATTACTAACTCCGGCATCTGCCCTTGCAAGTGTCAATAAATCTCCTACCATTTTTGCCATTCTTTTTACTTCACTTTTCATATCATTTAATACCTGTTGGGAAAACGACGAAAGCTGATTGTCGTCATCAGTCCTCACAACGTCTACTGAGGTAAGAAGGATGCTTAATGGAGTACGAAGTTCATGGGAGGCGTCTGCAACAAATTCCCTCTGCCGATTAAAAGATTGTCTAATTGGAATAATGGCTCGCCCTGCCAATAAATGTCCGATAAAAGCCGCTGCAAGAATAAATAAAATTGCCACTACAACTAATACAATCAATAAGTTCTTAAAAATTTGATAATAAGAAGTAATGTCTTCACCGACAAATACTCTGCCAAGTACATCCTGCCCATCGTAGATTGCCATACTGCACATCATGATGATAGCTCGCTCATCATTAGCAAGATAAAATTTTTGCATTTTACCTTCGCCATCGGGTACCTTCCAATTCTGAATAAGAACCTGTATTTTAGGACGCAATTTCTCAGCAGGCTCTTCACTGTCTACCAAATTCCCCGCTAAATCAAATACATAGAAAAAAATTTTCTCACCATCATCTGTATTTCCTTCATTTGCCGCAGCAGAATTATTATGTTTAAGTGCCATAACATGCCCTCTCGCTATTTGATCGGCAAAAGACTGTATATCCTGCTGTTCTTCACGGTGCAGAACCCAAATAACTCCTGTGAAACTTACAACAATAAATGCCAAAAGAAAGACGGTCATAACAACAAGGTAAAGCAGCGTTAATCGGTTACGAATTTGAGAGAACATTGCGGGCCTCCAATTTATAACCAATTCCTCTAATACTCTGAATTTCCACTTCATCGGTTAAATTAATTTTTTTCCGAAGCAATCGAATATAGGCATCAAGATTATTTGAGGAGACACTTGCGTCTAACCCCCAAATCCTATCTAAAATAATATCTCTGGGCACTAGNNACATGTCCACTGTTTTGCATGAGTAAGTCCAGAAGGTGGTTCTCTCTGACAGTTAGTTGTATTTCATTGCTTCCCTGTCTTACTATATGAGTCGTACGGTTTAAAACCAAACTGCCATTCTGCAGAATATCATCTTTAATTTTCACATTGCTCCGTCGTGATAATGCCCGTACTCTTGCCAGCAGTTCTTCAAATTCAAAAGGTTTGACAAGGTAATCATCTGATCCGGTATTCAAGCCTAATACCCTATCACTAACTTCATCTTTCGCCGTAAGCATTAGAATTGCTCCCTGATATCCCTGTTTACGCAGATAATCGCAAACCGCAATCCCCGTTTCACCAGGCATCATCCAATCCAGAATAATAATATCGTATGGAGTATGCATAGCATAATCAACGGCTGTGTCACCACGCGTAACCCAGTCAACCTGTAATGCAGCCTTCTCAAGCATATGTTTAATTAACCTTCCAAGCTTAGCATCATCTTCAGCAAGTAATACCCTCATACTATATCTCCTTCTATACGATACATGTAAGTTACTAAACGATTTCTCACCAATATTCTTATATTATACTAGTATTTCCTTAGATCGAAAAATAGTGACAAATTATCAGACCATCAATACTTTCTATTCAAGTATAAAGAGTAATTCTGAAAACAACATGAAAAGAGAATCGACGGTCCTTTACCTTCTTTGTAGAAGCAACGGTTGACAAATGGTNNCAAGAAAATTTTTTGAGGCAATGAAACACCCAAATAACTTTGGCACAGACAGACTCTTATACTCATCAGAAATTCATACTCTTGAAATGATTGGCAAACATCCAGGTATAACTGTGACCGAACTGGCAGACCGACAGGGTATTTCCAAAAGCGCCCTGCCAAAGCTCATCCATAAACTCATCGAAAAAGATCTGGTCTATCGTTATCAGGAAACCGGCAATAAAAAAAATATACTTTTGGAATTGACGGACAAAGGCCGACTTGCCGTTCAACATCACTTCAAATTCCACGAAACCTTTGACAGCGGCATTTT
>DKIT01000177.1 GCA_002454415.1 Sphingobacterium sp. UBA6711 | reverse complement strand
CCAATAAGATCTGGTATATCGAGGACAAACAGATTAAGGAATATCCTGGAACTTATCAAGAGTACGAGGAATGGGCTGCAAAACGCATTGTTAAGCCTGAGGTTAAAGTTGAGAAAAAAGTAAAAGAGGAACCAAAGGCGAAAAAGGAAAAGCAACCGCTTACTGAAGATAAAACTAGATTATTGAGTAAAAAAAACAAAGAGCTTGCTGCTTTTGAACAAAAGATCGAGGAACAGGAAATTTCAGTCAAAGAATTGGAATTGAAACTTGCCGATGAGGCCGTATACTCGGATGCCGCTAAATTACAGGACACTACACGTACGTACAACTCGGCTAAGGCATTATTGACACAATTTCAAGCAAACTGGGAGCAGTTAGCGGAAGAAATCATGGAATTGGAAAATGATTAATTTTTTTGGCTTAAAATCAGCTTTTTAAAGAATGGAGCTCAATTTTAAGCCAAAATTATTTGCAAGAATAGCATTAAAGCCCTACTTTTGCATCACTTCAAACAAGGAACGATAGTTCAAAAGTCAAGAAGTAGGATTCCGTAGCTCAGCTGGTAGAGCAATACACTTTTAATGTATGGGTCCTGGGTTCGAATCCCAGCGGGATCACAAAAAAAAGCTAATCTTGCGATTAGCTTTTTTCTTAACCAATATAGACATTCTAAAAAGATAGAGTCTGAGTAAAATTCAAAATAAATTCGGGTATATACACCTGAACTGCAATATCTCAATCCCTATGGAATTTCTACAAGATCTCACACTGTCGCAGCCCACCCCTTAAAGCACCTTATCATATAGACAGCCTTACAAATTTGTTTAATGTTAGGCAGATATTTATTGCTATCAATGAGACGATCTATCCAAAGTTTGATACAATTTGGTCAAATTTACACAGCATATTTATTTAATTTCACAAGCTTCTATTAGCAGACAAATTAAAATTATACCCTTTATTAATGGATAACAATATCATTTCAACAAAGCCACATTATCCCGTGTTGGATGGATTGCGTGGAATCGCCGCTATAATAGTCGTGACATTCCATCTAACCGAACCTTTGGGAACAGGCCACCTCGATATTCTGGTCAACCATGGTTATTTGGCTGTTGATTTTTTCTTTTTATTATCTGGATTTGTAATCGGTTATGCTTATGATGATCGGTGGCAAAAAATGTCAGTAGGAANNCCGTATTGAACGTTTACAGCCTATGGTAGTACTGGGTATGACGCTCGGCGCAATCGGGTTCTATTTTACGGATTCGACAATTTGGCCGCTTATTCATACAGTACCGCTTTGGAAAATGCTATTGGTCATGTTTATTGGCTATACAATTCTTCCTATTCCTTTATCACTGGACATAAGAGGTTGGCAGGAAATGCACCCGCTAAACAGTGTTGGTTGGTCATTATTTTTTGAATACATTGCCAATATCCTTTATGCTATTGGCATTCGCAAATTATCCAATACAGCACTCGGTATTTTTGTCTTTATTGCAGCGGTAGCATTGGCTCATCTCGCTATCACAAGCCCAAACGGCGATGTCAGTGGCGGATGGACATTAAATACCGAACAAATATACATTGGGATTACACGCACGATATATCCTTTTTTTGCCGGTTTGTTGCTTTCGCGAATTGCTAGGCCAGTACGGATAAAAAATGCTTTTTTGTGGTCCAGCATTTTAATTGCAATTATCTTATACATGCCGCGTATAGGCGGATCTGAGAAACTTTGGATGAATGGTATCTACGAATCAGTTTCCATAATTTTTATCTTTCCACTTATTGTCTATCTCGGCGCCAGTGCTGTAATCCGAAGTTCAACAGAACGTAAAATATGCAAATTCTTAGGAGATATCTCCTATCCTCTTTACTTAGTTCATTACCCATTGGTATATTTTTACGTTGCTTGGATTAGCGACAACCATGGAACAACAATCACACAGGCTTGGCCTTATGCCCTAGCGATATTGATAGGAAGCATGATACTTGCCTACATAAGTTTAAAATGGTTTGATGAACCAGTTCGCCAATGGCTGAGAAAAAAATTAGGCTAATGAAAACAAACTTTAAGTCTCCTTCACCATCCTTTCCGATTTTCAGAATCGTTTGGTCAAGTTCAGCTATAACCTAAAGCTCAATATATACCAATTGAGCGAACATTCTGTTTCTCATGGATGCGCTTTCCCTTTGATTTCGAAGGAAGAAACAGTTACCGAAAAATTAAAGGAATGGTACCTACGGACAATTTAGTACTAAAACTCGTTGATAGCTTATATAAGGAAAAACAACTNNGATATATGAAACATGTAATGCGCTGACAAACACGCTCAAAAAAATAGCGACGCTTCCGCCAAAGAACTTTAATAACGCGACAAAGGACAGTATCGCAAAACGGAGACAAGATTATCAATACAAAGAAATATTAAAAATCGCGATGAAAAAACCTGTATTTTCCGAAAGGAAAGTCACAAAACCCGATGGGAGTCAAATAAGCTACCAAGATGGGTTTCAATTAATGTGCGAATTCTGGAATACCCGTNNTGGATTTTTACACCGCTACTATATTATCAGTGAACTTAAGGTGCATAATAGGGCAGATTTTATATTAAGAGAATTTTACTAAAAAATAGATCATTTTCTCCTTGCCCAACGATATTGACGCACTGATCCCTCACCTACGGTCAATGACAACCAACCCAAATCATATAACAATTTTATTGTGGAATAAACTGTCGCCCAACTAATTCGCTTTTTCAACCTCAGTTTGATATAAATTTCATCAATATTAGTAATGATCGTAGACTCCCATAGATGCGCAATGATATACATACGTTGTGCTGTTAATCGATATCCACTATCTTGTAATGTTGCAATTAGTATCTCCATATTCTTTATTTATTGCGGATCCCAAGCATACAGTTTAAAAATTTATTGAATCCCATTAGTATGTTGCAAAAGTTGAATAATACCGAAGTTCAATGCACTAATTTTTTACAGCCATACTTATTTATAGAGACAAGGTATTCGGAGCCACTACCCTTTAGAATAGTCATTAGCGTGTAAATCCATAGTCTTCCATATCTATTAATCCTACATCAGCTAAAAGATAGTTAGGGATCAAACTAAAGATATATAAGAAATTTCTATTATCCTTGGCTTGATTTTTGCAATTAACACGGCCAGCAGAGTGATGCATCGTTATCTCTAAAAATCCATTATGCAAAGAACAGGAAAACATGTACCAATCTTTTTCGAGGCGTTGAATCAAATGCCAATAGCTACAGCCATTTACGATAATTCAAACCTTAACATAGCATTTGCCAATCCAAAAATGTTAAATATGTGGCGTAGTGAAAACGAAATTTTTGGACAGACTTTTGGTGAAGTTTTTCCAGGATTTACAGAAGAGGGGTTTACGGATATCCTCCGCAATGTCTGGGATAGCGGTGTAACTTACAAAGCGTTTGATACACCTGCCACAATAACTGACGGGGATCTGAAAATCAAAAGATATTTTGATTTTGAATATAAACCTCTTTTTGATAAGAATGGACGAACTTATTCAATCCTTCACACGGCGACAGATGTGACGAGCAAAGTTCAGGCTATAAATTTAGCTGAACAGGGAGTACCACATATCGATCCAGAGAAGAATCTACGAATGATATCCTATACCCTGTCACATGACGCAAAAAATCCTCTTGCGCTCGCTAAGCTAGGCATTGGTTTGCTTAAAGATCATTTGGAGATGAATCCTAAGCGAAGGCTCGAATTATATGATGTAATTGATCAATCGCTGGAAAATGTGGTTGATATCATAGATAAAACTGCCGAGTTGAGTCTCGCACCAATTAACCATCTCAAAAAGCAGCCGCTAAGGATGGATTTATCAATCCCGAAATGGTGCCGAGAAGCAAAAGTATTGTACAATGCATCTCATACTGAAATTAGTTTGGGTGATTTGTTTCCACTGAGCAGCGACCAAAATGCGATCTACCAGATCTTCACCAACCTGATTAACAATGCAGTAAAGTACTCATCTTTAAATAAAGGCGCACAAATTTTGATCAATAGCCAAAGAATAACAAATGGCGTACTTTATATTATCAAGGATAATGGCATCGGCATACCACACCATGCCCTTGAAAATATTCGTTTGGAACGACTTCGGGCTTCCAATTCAGAAGGTTTTCAAGGAAAAGGTATTGGACTCTTTATCGTGCAGGAAACCCTCAACAGGATCAACGCGCAAATTGCTATTTTTAGCAAGGAAGGTCAAGGAACGGAGGTGCGCCTATTTTTCCCTAATTAAATCAATTACGCCCCCATCCAATTCCAATAACAGGATATCTTGCAACAGCTTATTGCTGATTGGGCTGGGTTCGTAGTCAATGTGCTAACCCCAAATTAGCTGTTGCTTTATATAATTTATTATTTACTTTTATAATTCAAAATCGAACATCATACTATAGTCCTAATTTATAGTAATTTTGGATATTTAGTAGAAATAAAGCAAATTCAGAGGTATCATTATGAACCATTTCCTAACATTTTGGAGAAAACTCACTAATATCGGTGTGCATTCGGATATGTCCTATGTCGATATCAAGCGAGTACACATGGCTAACTTGATTTCCTTACTATGTTTATTACCTACAATTTTTTTTGCTATTGTTAATTTAATTGATCACCGTTATGTACTGTCAGTAATCAATTTTTCGAACTCTCTATGCGCTTCTACGGTATTGTGCATACAATACTATGGTAAAAATAATAGTGCGAAAGCTACTTTACTCATCAGCAATTCAGTTTTCTTCTTTGCAGGCGCCCTTTTATATAAAAATGGCGGCGAATATTTCTTAATGTGTACACTGATTGTTTCGATGTTGATGTATGATAATCGTCGTGTGCACATTTCGCTCTGTATCACAGTTGCTTTTTTGATTTCTTTGCTCTATTTAATTCCCGATATCCTACCGGCTGTTCAGCAAGTACCCAAATCCCGATCAGTATTTAATATTATTAATGCACTCGTGTTTATGGTCGTCGCCGTCAATTTCTCTTTCGATA
>DKIT01000161.1 GCA_002454415.1 Sphingobacterium sp. UBA6711 | reverse complement strand
ATGCTTCGGCTGAGTCTTTCAATGCTAAATTAAAGGCTTTTCGCAGTGTATTCCGTGGTGTAAGAGATACTACTTTTTTCCTATATCGTGTGATGAAATTGTATGCTTAATTATCTTTACCCCCCAAACTTTCGGTATGATCCTTTAATATCGACGCTTAGGGATATATAATAATTGGAATAAGGGTTGGTAATCGGATAAAACAAAAAAAGCTTGTTCAAATGAACAAGCTTTTTTTGTGGTGCCACCTGGGTTCGAACCAGGGACACAAGGATTTTCAGTCCTTTGCTCTACCAGCTGAGCTATGGCACCAGTTGACCTTTTATTTAAATCTGTGATCATCAGATTGAAGCGTGGTGCCACCTGGGTTCGAACCAGGGACACAAGGATTTTCAGTCCTTTGCTCTACCAGCTGAGCTATGGCACCGCTTTTTGCTATGGGTTTGTCCCCCTATTGCGATGCAAATATAGTCCGATAATTTGAATTCTAAAACTTTTATGCAGATTATTTTCTTACTTTTTTCGAACGTGTTGATTTTGATCGAGATAAAATTACAAGAAACTAACATAGAGAAAAAGGAATAAGCTGTATCTTTGCATTTCAATAATTAGAGATGAGTAAAAGAGGAAGAGTTTTAGTTGCAATGAGTGGAGGGGTAGATAGCTCCGTTGCTTCTGTCATGCTCCACGAACAAGGATATGAGGTTATCGGTATCACGATGAAGACTTGGGATTATGCATCTGCAGGTGGTTCGTCGAAAGAAACCGGATGTTGTAGCCTTGATAGTATCAATGACGCTCGTACATTAGCCGTAAACTATGGTTTCCCTCATTATATATTAGATATACGTGATGAGTTTGGAGATTTTGTGATTGACAATTTTGTAGAAGAATATATCGCTGGGCGTACACCTAACCCATGTGTGTTGTGTAATACCCACATCAAGTGGGAGGCGTTAATGAAACGTGCTGACAAATTGGACTGTGAATTTATCGCTACAGGACATTACGCCAATATTCGTATGCACGACAATGGCCGGTATGTGATCTCCAAAGGTAAGGATGAGAACAAAGATCAATCTTATGTTTTGTGGGGAGTTTCACAAGAAAATCTTGCACGGACCCAGTTTCCTTTAGGATCGTTCACGAAAAAGGAGATTCGTCAGATGGCTTTGGATATGGGACAAAAAGAATTGGCCAATAAGTCTGAAAGTTACGAAATCTGCTTTGTTCCTGACAACGACTACCGTGCATTCTTGAGACATAAGGTGCCTACTTTGGATCAACAGATCGGTCCCGGTAATTTTATCCTTTCTGATGGTACCGTGGTTGGTAAACATATTGGTTATCCTTATTTCACCATCGGTCAACGTAAAGGATTAGGTATTGCTTTGGGTAAACCAATGTTTGTGATTGAAATACTTCCAGAGAGTAATACGGTGGTTTTGGGTGAAGAACATGAACTTGAAAAGTCACACGCTTACGTTCGTAATGTAAACTTTGTTAAATATGCAGGACTGGATCAACCGATGGAAGCAATTTCAAAGGTGCGTTATAAAGATTCTGGTGCACTGTCTACTATTTCACAAGAAGGTGACAAAGTGCGTATAGACTTTGTGCATAATGTAAAAGGTATTGCCCCTGGGCAATCGGCCGTTTTTTATGAAGGCAATGATCTACTCGGTGGAGGTTTCTTAATGAAATAACAGGAATCTGTCCTTTAGATTCAGAATAAGAGTTTTAATCCCTATGCAGATTATCTGCATAGGGATTTTTGTTTGGTTCAAAGCCGGTATATATTTCTCTGGATTATTCTTTGATAGCTGACGTTCTGTTTTCTCGTTCCAAGCACTACACATTGCATACGTTTAACTAGTCGATTGTGCATTTCACCGTCATGTAGTTTTTGATGCACAGCATTCAAAGCCCAAGGACTTATCGTTTTTCATTCTAAATTTTTAAGTTTAATTTTTCTTTCTTTATGTATAGAAAATATTTACAATTTATCTATTATTGTCAATTTTATTTTTACATTTGTATATAAATAATATACAGAAAGATTTAAGAGCAAATAAAAATTTATTAATTGGACGATTTTTTGTCAAAAATTGGATTTCAAAGAGCGTATTTGTATACGATTATGATATCAATGCTATTTGATGGTATTATTAGAATCGTCAACCAATTGAAGCCTTAACAAATAACTATATGAAAGAGACTTTAGAAATTGATACTGTCGTGCTATCTGCAGCTACTGCTTTGTCTAAACTTAAGGCCCTCGAGCTTTAGGTATTCATTGGATGGATTTGATTCGGCGGTTAAAAGAAAATTTACATGTAGTGAAAGCTACCTTAAATCTACAATTAGAAGAATTATCTGGATGTATTGTGCGGTTATTATTAACCAAAATTTTGTCAATTATGAACAATATAAAGGTGTATGTGAAGAATGTGGCGAGTAGGGTTGTGTTTTAGGAAATTTAATCAAAAAAGAATATGGAAAATCAGATTGAGACTTATACGATAGTCTGCAAGCCGCAATACATCAATTTTTTGTATTGTATTCTCATTAATAGAATTAGTAGGGGATGGTCCGCACGAGAACTTTCTTTTTTACTCGGGCAGGACGACGATTTTATAGGTAATCTAGAGCGTTTTATCGACTTTGATTACAGTGCAGAATTAATGGGACAACTGTTTCATATCATTCCTGAAGGTAACCTGCTGATGACGTCTGTAAATGGTGTTTCTGAGTTTACCTATCAGCATACTATAAGTATTGAAGGGAATCTGATTCGCTACCGGATGGAAAAGTATATAAATGAATATGAGAGTGTAATTGTGTTTGATCTTGTTGAGGAGGATGGAAGCTGGAGGGATCAATCGGCGCCAAATTCCGTTAAAGAAGAGCTGATGCAGGCGGGGATAATTTTAGATATGCTTTTGAAAGAAGGCAGCTTTAGCAAATATGTTACAGCATTAGAGATCTTCAATGCACTAAAAACACATGCTTCCAGTTATTTTCAACCGAAACAACTAAAGACTGAACTGGATAAATTATGGGGCAGAAAAGGAACAGCTCCTCTTAAACGAACTAAAAGGCGGAGTTATGGCTATCGTTTTATTATGCATAAATAATTCATTAAGATGGAAAATAGGATAAATAAAGAGGTTTTAGAGGTGCCGATAGACTTCCGCATAGCTTGTGAAGGATTTGGAATTCAAGTGGCAGATTTTTTACAGCTAATAATCGATCATTTTGCTTTAGTTAATTTATTTGCAGAGGAAGATTCTGAGTATAACTTAGTGGTAAGAGGCTTTGCTGAAGCGGAAAATGTGTTAGAAAAAATCGGAGGTTATAAAACTGATTATTTACATACAGATACAGATCAGTCTTTTTCTTTATTTAAACAGCTTTTTAAGCTTGCCATGAACCGTAACTATTCGTGGAATACGAAGCGGAATCGTGCGAAGAAAACAGTTGATAAACTGTTTTTAGCCATGAATGCAAAAGTGAAGACAAGACCAGCCGTCTACCTAGACGAGGACACTCCAATACGTCTTAATCGCGATTTTAGGATATGGAGTATGATCCATAATTGTCCGGCAATACCGGTATTAAATGCAATGATGCAAAAGGTGTCTTTGGCTGACCTTTACGCTAGAAATCACCTCAATGGACACGAATATAATCCAATATTGGGAATGTATCTCCGCGTACAGGCTGGCTATGGTGATCTAGTTGATGCCGAGCATTTAAATGGTTTGGGATTTAAGGACTTTTTATGCGATCTGCAAGAATTCAAAATGCGCTATTTTCTATTTTACAGGCTGTCTGACCGAATTGAAGTATATCGAGATCGATTTATAGAAAATTATAAGGAAATGAATAAAACAATTTAGTATGAAAAGCTTAGAACAAATTAGAGTTCCGAAGCCCGTATCGCAGGTCTGTGATATTTTTGGTTTGACAGTGGAACAACTGGTACAGCAATTTTTAGATCATGTCGATCTGGGGCTATATTTCTCCGATCCATTTGATCCGGATCGATGGGCAAATATATTTACCATTAATTG
The DNA here is from genome assembly GCA_002454415.1 of Sphingobacterium sp. UBA6711. Classification (GTDB taxonomy): domain Bacteria; phylum Bacteroidota; class Bacteroidia; order Sphingobacteriales; family Sphingobacteriaceae; genus Sphingobacterium. The sequence continues at coordinate 12,311 of DKIT01000161.1, read as the reverse complement.
TGTACTTCAAAACCTAGAGGATGAAAAATACTTATTGCGTTATTCAAAATTTGTGGATCGAATTATGGAGACCGTGTTATCCAATGCAAAGAAAGACGCCTTGGATAAAGTTTACAAGATCGTTGACGAATGGCAAAAAGCTGTATTGGAAAATCGTATTCACGAAATTATGAAAGATGATGGGGATGAGAATAATGGACTAATAGAAAAAGAATAACGATGCCATTTGCAAACCCTACACCTTATGACTATTTGCCGCGGAGATTGCATCCGCAGGAGATAGGGAATCCTTTTAATGTAATTAATCTTTTCTTTGGCTGGGAGAATTTCCCGGCTTGGAGAGAACATCTCGACGAGTGGAAAGCGGCTGCAATCAGACCATCTTATAACATGAGTAACGAGCAGACATTAAGAACGTTTATACGCTACGAATTTATAGAAACTTTGATTGAGGCTGTCTTTATGATTTGTCGTTTGGATAAAAGCTATTGGACGCCAGATTCTGAACTTCAACATCATTACAAGATGCATGGAAAAACCTTTATGCCTGATCATGATGAGATGAACAATGCCATAGGATATTTTAATAATTCTCATAGTCCAAAACAATTTCAGTGGGAAGCGTATAACCTTTTCTACCTTGAAAAAGAAGAACGTAGTAATCCACTGCGGGTATTTTACCAGTTATGGGATAAATATAATTTGCCCCATGTACGGGACACACTTTATTGGTGGTTGCTGGTGAGCATGGACTATACCTGTGCAGGTGATAGTAGAGGCGATGATTATCTGAGCAAGTTTCATAGACATCTTCAACGGGTAATTGAAGCAGCTCATCTTATCTATATCTGGAATATGGAGAAGTGGCCTAGGCTGTATCCATAAGGTTTTTCTGATCCTGATTGTTAGTGCATTGATGTAATAAGTTTCTTGTGTGAGGTTATTGCTCTGATAAAAAGCGATTTTCAACTTTATGAGCATTGATAAATCTTAGTTTGTTATTACTAATAATTTTAGTAATTTTAACTTATGAATTCATCGGAATATTTCAAGGGCAGAGGGGCGCAGATCAATCCCAATAANNCCCAATAACAAATTTTTTTCTAATCAATATGTGCAGGAACATGTGGAAGGGCTGGATGAAGAATTTTTGGGTGCCCAGAAGACGCAGTTTATTCCGACACATCCAAAATCGATTATATCCAAATCCAATAGCCCTGACTTGCGTTTCGAAAGGTCTATTAATCCTTATCAAGGCTGTGAGCATGGCTGTATTTATTGCTATGCGCGTAATTCCCATGAGTACTGGGGGTTCAGTGCGGGATTGGATTTTGAACGTAAGATCTTGGTAAAACATAATGCGGCACAGTTGCTCGAACAGGAATTCAGAAAAGCGAGCTATGAACCTGATTTGATCATGCTTTCAGGGAATACAGATTGTTATCAACCCATCGAGCGCAAATTGGGCATAACAAGATCGATCTTAGAATTGATGTTAAAATACCAACATCCTGTTTCTATCATCAGTAAAAATGTATTGATGCGTCGGGATTTTGATCTCTTGCGGGAACTTGCAGCACTAAATCTGGTTTCCGTTGCCGTGACCATCAATTCGTTACGGGAGGAGGTACGCCAGAAAATGGAGCCCCGGACGGCAACCGCATCGGCTCGGTTGAAACTCATCGAGGGATTGACTGGGATAGGTGTCCCGGTCATGCTGATGATGGCGCCCATCGTTCCGGGGATCAATAGTGATGAGATTTCAGATTTGATCCGTTCGGGAGCAGATGCAGGAGCAATTACGGCCTCTTATACCATCGTGAGGCTTAATGGACAGATCGGTAGTATTTTTAAAGATTGGCTTTATCAAAACTATCCTGATCGGGCAGAGAAAGTGCTGCACTGGATTGAAGCCTGTCATGGCGGTAAGATCAATGACACAGATTTTGGACGGAGAATAAAAGGGGATGGCCATATGGCCGAAAGTTTGCAGCATTTATTTAAGCTTTCCGTCAAAAAATACATGAACAATGGGGTGCTGCCTCCTTTAAGAAGAGATCTTTTTCGCCTACCTGATGCGGGGAAACAGTTGGGATTGTTTTAGATGGTTGGCGTGACAATGATGAATTTGCTATTCTCGAGGAGGAATACCCGCATTAAATTTTAGCAAAAAAGCCTGATTCAGGTAATGAATCAGGCTTTTTTTATTGATAAGATCAAGGTTCAGTGAACTAAGATTTCTTTTTCTTGATTAAGAGGTAGCTGATATAGAGCAGTACCAGCCAAGCTGGAATCAGTTCCACAGGAAGCTTCATTCCCGTTACCCACATAATACCTAGTACTGCTATTAAAAAGATCAGACAGATATAATTACTCAATGGATATAGGAATGACGGGAATTTGGTCCTTAAATGTGCATCGAGTTTATTTTTTCTAAAGTACAAATGTGTAATGGAAATCATTACCCAATTGATAATCAGTGAAGATACCACCAGCGACATCAGGATTTCCAGTGCATTTTTGGGTGCAACATAATTGATAAATACACAGACGGCTGCAAACAACGCCGATACCAAAATAGCATTGATCGGCGCATGATTTTTGTTGAGTTTTGAAAGAAAACGAGGGGCATTACCCTGTTCTGCAAGACCATACAACATCCTACTATTACTATACACACTGCTGTTGTAAACAGATAATGCTGCTGTAAGTACAATAAGATTTAACGCATTTGCGATAATTTTTGTGAAATAGAAGGTCTTTCCAAAAAGCGTAAATTCAAATCCATTGAGTTTGTCAAACACCAGTNNGTCGGCGGTGATATTTGTCCAAGGCGTCAAAGAGAACAGTATGATCAAAGCGCCAACGTAAAAGATCAAAATCCGATAGATCACCTGATTGGTCGCTTTCGGTATATTCTTTTCGGGGTTTTCGGCTTCGGCAGCAGTAATACCAACCAATTCCAGGCCTCCAAAAGAAAACATGATTAAAGCCATAGCCGAAAGGAGGCCTTCAAAATTCCCGTCGGCCGTTTGGCTAAACCAGCCTTTTGGGAAAAAACCACCATGTGAAGTCAGGTTGCTGAGACTTGCCTGCTCACCTCCGGTACCGCTTAGAAGAAGGTAAACACCGAAAACAATCATCGCGATAATAGCCACTACTTTGATAATGGAAAACCAAAATTCCGTTTCCCCATAAATTTTGACAGAGGCAAGATTCAGGGCGTTGATGGCAAAGAAGAAAAATAAGCTTGATGCCCATAAAGGTATTTCGGGCCACCAAAATTGAACATAAACACCAATAGCCGTCAATTCGGCCATACTGACGAGGATGTAAAGAACCCAATAGTTCCAACCCGAAGCATAACCGGCAAAAGATCCCCAGTATTTATTGGCGAAGTAGCTAAAACTTCCTGAAACAGGTTCTTCAACCACCATTTCCCCTAACTGTCGCATAATGAAAAAGGCGATGATTCCCGCAAAAGCATAGCCAAGGATAACGGCGGGCCCTGCTAATGTAGCGGCCTTTCCAATGCCCAGAAATAAGCCGGTTCCAATCGCACCTCCCAGTGCAATTAATTGAATATGTCTATTTTGAAGTCCTCTTTTTAACTCTTCCTTATTGTTTTGTTTCTCCATGTGAATGGTTAATACGGTTATTAGTTTATTTGACAAATTCTTGGAATGGAGAGCCGAAGGCCTATTGATAGCTCCAACCAGAATCGGATCGGCCAAAATTGGTACTGTTGCGCTGATATGCCTGTAAATGGCGTGGCTCCCAGTGTATGTTTTGCCCTAAGCGCATAAAGTTAATAAAACACTTAGGTATTTATGCATATTATATGTTGGTTTTGTTGCTTTTGAATGTTTTTTATAAACAATAGGGGGAATTATTTTATGCACATAACTAGAAAGCGCCGCTATCGAAAATAACGGCGCTTCCTTAAATAGTAGCTAGTGTGATTTTTGGCCACTCTAGTTAATAACGAAATCTTATTTGTAAATGCTACTCAAACGGATAAATTAATTTGCCTTTTGCGTTTTTTCAACGTTGCAGTCGCATCCGCAACCTTTGGAACAGCTTGATTTGCCCTTTAATGATTTTCGGACATTTTTAACCACATACCATAAAGCCGCCAAAACGAGAATTCCTACGATGATATATTGTACTGTTAAATTATCCATAGCTTTTTATTTTAATAGTTGATAAGCGATTAAGGCACTGAAATAAGCCAAGCCCGTCATAAACCCAAGTTGTATTAAAGTCCATTTCCAAGAACCTGTTTCCCTCTTTACAGCGGCTATTGTACTCATACATTGCATCGCAAATGCGTAAAATAGCAATAGGGATATCCCAGAAGCAAAATTGTAGGCCGGCAAACCGGTATTCCTGTTGATTTCACTTTTCATTTTGCCTAATACCGTTGTTTTGGAAGCTTCATCTTCAATATCCACTTCGTCACCAAGGCTATATACTGTAGCCATTGTGCCGACAAACACCTCACGGGCAGCAAAGGAAGAGATAAGACCTATACCCATTTTCCAGTCGTAACCTAATGGTTCAACAATTGGTTCAATAGCCATGCCAAGATAACCAAGGAAAGAATGTTCCAGGCGGTACGACGAAATTTCGTGATCTAAGTCCGCTTCGGATAGGTTGGGGTTATTTTTCGTTACGTATTCTTCTGCTTGGCTAAATTTGTCATTTGGACCAAAACTGCCCAGTGCCCATAGTATAACGGAAATTGCCAAAATGATCTTACCTGCTCCGAATACAAAGCTCGAAGCTTTTTCCCAGACATTCATAGCGACATTCTTCCAGTCCGGTGTCTTATAGGTTGGGAGTTCGAAAATTAAAAATGATTTGTGTTTTGATTTGATAACTTTAGTCAGAATTATGGCAGATAATAATGCTGCAAATATGCCGAGTAAATACATGATAAACAATACCATTCCCTGCAACTGAAATCCACCCAATTTGGTATCCGGTATCACCAGTCCGATCAAAACAGTATAAATCGGTAGCCGTGCAGAACAGGTCATAAAAGGCGTTACCAAGATCGTTACAAGTCGCTCTTTTGTATTCTCAATATTACGGGCTGACATAACGGCCGGTACAGCGCAGGCAACTCCTGAGATCAGTGGAATAACAGATTTTCCGTTCAAACCGAAAGGGCGGAGCCAGCGGTCCATTAGGAATACTACGCGGCTCATATAGCCTGTCTCTTCCATGATGGAAATAAAGAGATATAAAATAACGATCTGTGGAATGAAAATGACAATTCCCCCAATACCTTTAATAATCCCGTTACTTAAAAGATCAGTCAGGGGTCCCGAGGGTAGAGCAGTTTGTGTATAGGCAGCAAGATCACCAAATAGACCATCAATTAGATCCATTGCTGGCCCAGACCAAGTATAAATTGCCTGAAAAATTAAAAATAAAACACCGAAAAAGATCAAATAACCAAAAATAGGGTGAAGCAACACTTTGTCTATTGCACTGGTTTTGTTTTTGTTGGAAGCATCATCTTTCGCATAGATTTCGGATAGACTGTTATCTAACGATTTGCTACGTAATATCGCCTCATCTTTTTGCAGCTTTTCGGCTTTCAATTGATGCTTGTCGCGAATTTGTTGGATCGCATGATTTTTCTCTTTTGATAAAAACGAGACTTCGCCTTTGGCCAAATACTGCCAAGTATGGTATTCAGTATCCAAGGGGAACAGACGTTTTGCCTCTTCCAAAGCAATGCTGGCTTCATCCGGTAACTTGAATGTACTAATATACATTGGTGGTACAGTGTCAAAGTTTTTGATCAGTTGATCGATTCCTTGTCCTGTACGTGCATTCGTTTCGTACACTTTCGTATTTAATAGAAGCTCAAGTTTTTGGATGTCTATTGTGATTCCTTTTTCTTTGGCCTCGTCAATCATGTTGATAACAAAAATGGCGGGAAGACCAAGCTCTCGCGCTTGTTGATACAAGATGATCNNTGTTGGTTGGCTCGGCTACAACGACCACCAGATTTGGTCTGAAACTGTTCTCTTTGTTGACTAAGGTATTGAAAACGACTTCTTCGTCCATTGAGCTTGGGAACAGCGTGTATGTTCCTGGCAAATCAATAATACGATACGTTTTGCTGTTTGCTTTTACCTGCCCTTCACGTTTTTCGACGGTAATACCGGGATAGTTTCCTACTTTCTGATTTAATTTTGTAATCCGGTTAAATAGAGAAGTTTTACCCACATTTGGATTTCCCAAAAGTGCAATAATCGGGTTATTCATTATTTCTGATCAATAAGGATGACTTTAGCTTCGGATTTGCGGATGGCAATCAAGGCATTATTTGCAATAATATTTAAACATATAGGACCATCCAAAGGTGCGATATGTTTCACTTCTACTTCTGTACCGGGTACGAATCCCAATTCGAAAAATTTAGCCGGAATATCGTGCGAATCAAAATCTATAATTACCGCTTTTTCCCCTTTTTTTAGCTTGTCTAAGCTAGTTTTATTACGCATCTACCTGTTTTTTTTATATTCTTCAAATATACAGAATTTCTCCCGTTTAGAATGATTCTAATGTCATAGTTATGTATTTAGTAAAAAACAGCTATATTTACTATTCAGAAAGATTAATTATCAACCAAAATGAAGATTGAGGACGAAATCAAGGTAAACAAATTCAGTAATGAATGGCATCGGTGTACGGTAAATATTCTATATACGTACAATTGGGTAAATAATGAGCTTGAGCAGAGAGCAGCCAAAGAGGGGATCACTTTGAAACAGTTTAATGTCTTGCGCATATTAAGAGGTCAATATCCTAAACCGGCCACAAATAATCTCATCAAGTCACGCATGTTGAGCACAACCCCAGATATTTCTCGTATGATTGATCGGATGGTTTCCAAGGGGCTAGTTTCCCGTTGTCAGTCTGATGGTGACAAAAGAGCTGTGGATTTGGTGATTACAGAAAAAGGACTACAGATCCTTAAAAATCTGGACGATGATATGTTGATGAATGATATTCTACCTGAGCGTATCAGCGAAGAAGAAGCGACCACGCTCAGTAAATTACTAGATAAAATTCGCGGCTAAGAAATTAATGCGCATGGTCATGATGCTCATCGTGATCATGCGAATGTTGATGTTCATGCTGATCGTGTCCATGATCATGTTCTCCAACAAATAAAAAACTCCCAAGTGCAATAGCCACTCCCGCTATGACAGCGATCATTTTCTTTTTGTTGAATTTATGATGGTCAATAGAGCCAGATTCAAAAAGTATAGTTGTCGATATGTGTAAGAAAATACCAATTACTACCGCCATAATCTTATCGAAATATTGTTGGATATTACCTACCTCACCAGCGCTGATAGCTTTGCTTAAAAGGAAACCAAAAGGAGTCATTGCTGCAAATAAAGCCAAGGTGATAATGATGGTGTTTTTCTTTAAATGTGTGCTTATCAAAATACTTCCGAGTGCAAATGCCGCCGGAATATGATGAATGGATATCCCTAAAGCCAGTTCGGTTTGATGGGTTGCAGCCAAAGGCATTCCTTCCAAAAAGGCGTGTAGACACAGGCTAAACATAATTCCGATCGGGAAATTGTGGCTATGATGGTGACCGTGCTCATTTTCAGTATGAATATGACCATGTTCTATTCCTTGCGAAAACTGCTCAAGAAATAATTGGAAAAGAAATCCAGCAAGAACATAGATGCCGAGCACCTCAGGAGAAGTGTTTGTCGACTGGTATACATGTGGGATTAAATGGAGTACAGTAATGGAAAATAAATAAGCTCCACTAAATGACAGGATGAGCTTAAGGAAATTCGTTCCCTTCTTTTGTACGAAAAATACAGCTATTCCACTTGCAAATGCAGGGACGAATAAAATTAAAATCAATAAAATTGAATTCATTATACTTGTTCAGTTTTAAAAAAGCTAGGTACAAACCGCTTGAATAAATAACCTGTAGCCAAGCCGACTAGGATGCCTAGTGCTGAACCACAGAGTATATCAAACGGGTAGTGAACACCAACATAAATTTGCGAGACCGAAATTAAGAATGCCCAGGCAATACAGAGCCATAGCACATATTTCCACCTTCTTCTGAAAAGTACAATCCAGAAAAAAGCCAAGGAGAAATGATTGGCAGCGTGTGAGGAGGTAAAGCTGAAGCCGGATCCACATCGCACACGGATATTGACATTCTCTTTAAACTCCACATCATTGCATGGCCGAATTCTCTTAACAGTCTTTTTGATCAAATGAGATGATATACCATCAGAAATTCCAAAAGTAATCAAGGTCATCGCAACAATTAGAATACCAGTTTTTCCATAGGTTTTAATGAAAAATATGATCAAAAAAAGATACAACGGCGCCCAAGTATAGGGGTTACGCAATATTGGCAATAACCAATCAAACACAGGGTTGCTCAGGCCTTGATTAATGGCTAGAAAAATCTCTTGATCGATGTGTACTAATTGTTGAATCATAAATGTTGCTGATTACAATGAAATTCCCAAACTCTAAAAAACTCGTTTTTCAAAAGTATAAATAATTTCATTGCAAACGATTGTTTCTTTTAAAAACAACTTTGTTGCAACAAATATACGTTAAATATTCATTAATTATAATTTTAATTCGATATTTTATTGCCATTGTGCTAAATTTACGCGTTAATCAATTCGAAGAAAATGACTTTAATTAAATCAATATCGGGAATTCGTGGTACGATAGGCGGTCGTGCTGGAGACGGACTCACTCCAATAGATATCGTTAAGTTTACAGCTGCTTACGGGAAAATCATTGTAAAACAGAGTGGCATAAAGAAAATTGTTGTGGGTAGAGACGCTCGCATTTCTGGTGAGATGGTAAGCAATCTCGTTATTGGAACCTTACAAAGCATTGGAGTAGATGTGGTCGATCTTGGCTTATCTACGACACCAACAGTTGAAATAGCAGTACCAATGGAGAAAGCTGCAGGTGGGATTATCCTAACAGCTTCGCACAATCCAGGTCAGTGGAATGCATTGAAATTGTTGAACGCCAAAGGTGAATTTATTTCTGATGCGGAAGGTCAGGAAGTGTTGGCACTTGGTGAGTCTTTGGATTTCGATTTTTCTGAAGTAGAAGAAATTGGACAGGTTCATAAAGATTATTCTTACTTACAAAAACATGTAGATGCTGTATTGGCCTTAGAATATGTGGACAAGGATGCAATAAAAGCAGCAAATTTTAAGGTCGCATTAGATGCCGTGAATAGTACCGGTGGTACGTTTATACCTGCTTTATTGGATGCCCTTGGTGTTCAGACGGTCTATAAGATCCATTGTGATCCCAATGGCCAGTTTCCACATAACCCAGAGCCATTAAAGGAGCATTTGACAGACCTTTCGGCAGCTGTGCTTGAAAATAATGCAGATTTAGGGATTGCTGTAGATCCAGATGTAGATCGATTGGTCTTCATGATGGAAGATGGCGAATTGTTTGGTGAGGAATATACCTTAGTGGCAGTAGCTGATTATTTATTGCAGCATAAAAAAGGGAATACGGTCTCCAATCTCTCTTCAACCCGTGCATTGCGTGATGTAACCAAGGCACATGGCGGCGAATACTTTGCGGCAGCTGTAGGTGAAGTAAACGTTGTAACAAAAATGAAGGAAGTGGATGCGGTNNAACGGCGGGGTAATTTATCCTGCGTCGCACTACGGTCGTGATGCTTTGGTGGGCGTTGCTATTTTCTTGACCCATTTAGCGAAACTTGGAAAAAAAGTATCGGAATACCGCGCATCTTTGCCACAATACTTTATGTCCAAAAACAAAATTACGTTGACTCCAGAATTGGATATAGATAACTTATTGGCTAAAATGGAGGAAAAATATAAACATGAAGAGCATTCGACGATTGATGGTTTGAAAATAGACTTTGAAAAGGAGTGGGTGCATCTTCGTAAGTCTAATACAGAACCGATTATCCGCATATATTCTGAAGGACCAACTCCGGAAGCTGCGGAACAGATTGCGCAGAAGATTATCAGCGAGATCGAAGAAATAATTAAATAGAAAACAAAAAGCTGCATCTGCAGCTTTTTGTTTTAAGACGAGTTGCTACATTAGGTAAATGCCTTGATTTTGAAAACGTTTTAAAATTTATGATTAAAAAAATAGCTGTTAGCATTTATTGTATTTTTAGTTTGATGTTATTTGTGCTTCCCACAATGGCACGGGAACCCGCGGATGATATAAATGCCGTTTTGGACAGCTGGCATAAAGCGTCCGGCGAGATAAAATATGGACCTTTTCTAAATATCATTGCCGCTGACGGTATTGTTTTGGGAACGGATCAGGATGAAAGATGGGATAAGGCCCATTTAGAAACCTTTTCTAAACAGTATTTTAATCCAAAGTACGGATGGGCATACAAATACGATCGTAGGCATATCAGTTTTAATGCAGATAGTACAACAGCTTGGTTTGATGAATTATTTTCAATCAATACGAAGTCCTTTCGTGGTACGGGTGTATTGACTAAAATAGGGCAGGACTGGAAAATAAGACAATATAGTCTATCGATCTCCACACCTTATCAAGATGTTAAATCAACAGTAGGCGGAAAAGCTGGTCAAAAAATTCACAATAATTTATTGTTGGTTATGGTGCTTTTCTTTTTTATGGCCATGTTATTTGTCCTCAGCCAACGCTTAAAAATATCGTATCCCATATTATTGGTTATTGGTGGTCTGGGGATCTCGTTGATTCCGGGATCGCCTGTTATTAGCGTGGATCCCGATATTGTGTTTTTGGTATTTTTGCCTCCACTACTGTTCGAAGCTGCCTGGTATACCAATTGGGGACACTTTTTAAAGTGGCGTAGATCTATCTTTATCATGGGGTTCGGTTTAGTTTTCTGCACTTCTTTAGCCATTGCTTATTTTTCGGTCAGTATTATCCCGGGATTTACGCTCGCGTTGGGCTTTTTGTTAGGCGGTATTATTTCTCCGCCAGATGCTGTCGCCGCTAGCTCGGTATTGAAAGGAGTCAGCATCCCCAAACGAGGGATTGCAATCCTGGAAGGTGAAAGCCTGGTCAACGATGCCGCGTCACTTACCGTATTCCGATTTGCATCTATTGCAATTCTAACCGGACAGTTCGTGATGAGTACGGCCACGACTCAATTTTTGGTCTTATCCGTTATGGGGGTCGTGGTGGGACTTGTGATTGGCCATATACTCTATATCTTTTTACGTTACATTGCAAAGTCCTCCAGTATATCTACACCAATTACTTTAATTGCACCCTACCTGATGTATATTGTCGCTGAGCATTTTGAATGGTCTGGGGTTTTAGCCGTTGTCAGTGGCGGGTTATTTCTTTCCTTTAGAGCCGGAGATTATTTGAACTACCATACACGTATTCAAACCAAAGAGGTGTGGGCAACTGTTGGTTTTCTATTGAACGGCTTTGTTTTTATTTTAATTGGTCTGGAACTTCCGGTAATTATTGATGGTCTCGGCGAGTATTCCATGGAAGAGGCCATTAATTATTCGCTGGCCATCTGTGTTATTGTTATTGTATTACGTCTTGTCGCGGTGTACCTTTCGGCATTTGTTCCCAGATTATTATTTAAGCGGGTTCGTATAAAAGAAAGGAGTCCGGGCTGGAAGTTGCCTTTAGTCGTTGGTTGGGCTGGTATGAGAGGTGTGGTTTCATTGGCATCAGCCTTAGCAATACAGTTGACCTTATATGATGGCACAGCTTTTCCGCACCGCAATTTAATCTTGTTTATTACGTTTGTGGTCATTCTGGTAACATTGGTCTTTCAGGGGCTTACTTTACCCTTGTTAATAAGGCTCATCAAAGTTGAGGAAGTAGACGAGCAAGCTTCAATGGAAGAGCAGATTGATGAAATCCGACTGCGCCTTGGGAAAGAATCTATTGCTTATCTCGATAAGCATTATGCCAAGGAGATGCAAGAATATGAGACAATCGCAAGGGTCAAAGAGCAAATCATTCGGAGTGTAAATGCGTCAGAACGTGCTAAAGAGGAAGATACCCGCGCACAGCTCTCCGCGGTCAGGGGATTGTATAATAAAATCATGCTGGAACTTCTCGCTTTAAGGCGTGATGGCTTATATAAGATTAAAGAAAGTAAAGCTTATGATAGTGACGTGATCAAAGAATTGGAGTATTCGCTGGATTTGGAGGAGTCGCGTCTATCGCGTAGATAAGACGTCGAAAAAGATAATATTACCCGGTCGAGCTTCTTTTCATTGGATGCACCCCCGTAAATAGCA
>DKIT01000208.1:668-2963 GCA_002454415.1 Sphingobacterium sp. UBA6711 | reverse complement strand
AATATAATCATTATTTATTCCTTAATATATGACTTACAGAGTTATTAGTAAAAAATTTAGTACAACCTTACAAAAGTATTTTTTATTAATTCTATTTTTGTAGGATATACATTATAACATATCACAATCTATTTCAAAAATAGTAAATAATAAGTAGACTTAAAATTTATTCTGAGAACTTCAAAATTAACAGTAGTCTCAGGAGTAAGTTTTAAATGGAAAAATTACATTGAATGAAAAGATCTCATAACTTAATAGTTTAGGGAGGGGCTGGAAAGTATAAAATATTATAAATATATTTTATCTTTGTGAAAAAGGTGGATTAGATTTTTTAGAGTGAATTGAAGTATTTTTAATTTAAGTCAAGAGCATGAGGTCTTGGCTTTTTTAACGCTCCGATATAGCGGAATTTTTTGAAAGTGTATTTTCTATTTGTACATAATGTATTATAATTGTCTTAATGATTGAGATGAGGAAGTAAAGAATGATTTATAAAAAGTATGGGGAAGTATTTAAATCAATTCGTAAACAGCAGGGTTTTGTCATTACTGACTTTGCTTCAATTGGTATTCCAAAATCTACTCTTTCTGATTTTGAGTGTGGGAGAGCGATGATAAGTTTGGCAAAAGTTGATGCAGCACTACAACGAATGGGAAGTGGACTATCCCAGTTTGATAATTATCTAAATAATTATATAACAGCTGACACCGTCTTGTTGCTAGAAGAAGCAGAGGAAGCATATTTTAAAGAGAACATCGAAAAATTAAATGAGCTCTTAACAACTTGCGAAGAATTAGGATATTGGATTATTTATTCCTCAATAAAAGTTATATTAACTGAACATGACGCTGAAGATGTAAGGAGAATAANNTTTTTTGGATAAGGATGATATTATAGATATTCTTAAAATTTTTAAAAAAAATAGTGATGGAATATGTAAATCTAAAATTTTTAACAGAGAAATTGTTTTAGCCTTGTGCCGAGCTTCTACCATCTTAGCTTATCGTGGCTTTAAAGAAGAGTCCAAACAGATTATAAAAGATATAGAAGCCCAAGGATTAGCAGAGGATAGAATGTTTTTACGAACTTTACTCTATGGTACAAAAGGAGTTTGGATTTATCACTTTGAAAATAAATGTGAGGGAAGAGAAAAAATAGAATTTTTCCTTGATATACAAGAAAAAATAGGTCCTCCTGAGTTTTCAAAATACTTTAAGGAGAGATATAAAAAATATATATAATCTAATTTAAAGTTTGGAAAGCAGTTAAAAATAATATTTGGATAATAAAGGGGAGAAAGTAAGACTTCTAACGAAGCGAGTGGATTACCCAAGATCAGAAATAAGAGGATAGAAAAAATGAAAACAGAAGAAAAATTAAGCATATTAAAAGATATTGTAAATATTGATACCCAAGATAAAGACGAGAAGAGTGTTGCGGATTACTTAGCTTCATTACTTAAAAGGCATGGAATCCATTCCCGAAATATAGAAGTGACCCCAGGAAGAGATAACCTGATTGCTTCCTTTGGAAAAGGGGAAAAAGTATTAGGACTTACTGGTCATATGGATGTTGTAAATATAGGCGAAAAGAGCAAGTGGTCACATGATCCGTTTGATATGTGTGAAAAAGATGGAAATCTTTATGGACGTGGCACGTCTGATATGAAAAGCGGACTCGCAGCTTTAGTTATAGCAATGATTGAACTCAAGGAGTCAGGCGAAGAGTTAAATGGTCAAGTCAAATTGTTGGCAACAGTAGATGAAGAAAAGANNGCGGAACCATCAGGTGTTAGTAAGAAAGCTATCGCAAATAATATTGGGAAGTTTCCCTATCCTGATAATAAAATAAATGAACTGCTCAAAAATAATGAAACAGAAGAACAGCATTTTTTGATTTATGCTCATAATGGATCCTACGATTATAAAGTTACTTCAACTGGTAAGACAGCCCATAGTTCAATGCCTCATTTAGGAATTAATGCAATCAATAACTTAATCATGTTCTATAATAAGCAAGAAGAATATTTTCAAACCACAGAGTTAGTTGATGACACTTTGGGTAAAATTATTCCTGTAACTACATTAATAGAGGGGGGAGAACAAATAAATTCAGTACCTGCTTCAGCTAGTTTAACGGGTCGCATAAGAACTACTCCTACGCATAATGGTGACATCATTACGCGTGACTTGACTGCTATTATTGAAGAACTAAACGAAAATCATGGGACTCATTTAGAGTTAGAAGTCATAAATAATAAACTGCCAGTGAAAAGTAATCCAAACTCTTCATTTA
>DKIT01000208.1:0-608 GCA_002454415.1 Sphingobacterium sp. UBA6711 | reverse complement strand
AAGACTTTCTAAAATAATCGTATATAAGGAAAGAAAGGCATCTGAAGTGATGCCTTCAATGTTACATAAGAGAAAATGACTAATTCAGAAGTATTGAATACAGCATCAAGAACTGGTGTATTGTTGCTCTCCGGGGGAGCAGAATCATTTCGTATAGAAGAAAGAGTTGAATATGTCGGGATAGCATTGGGATTAGAGGTTACCTGTTATGTTACTCTTACGGCTGTAATAGTCTCTACTACAGATGGTGCTAATTCTATAGTGAGAAAAGTAAGAGTATCAGGGTTTAACTTACAAACCGTAGATGAGATAAATGATTTATCAAGAAAATTAGTTTCTAAAAAAATTGATCCTAATGAATACCAAAAAGAATTACTTAGAATTAGTAAAAATGTTAAAGATTATCCTATTTTATATAAAGTGGCCTCGGCAGGCTGTGTCTCCATGGCTCCTTCTTTATTTTTGCAAGCCTCATTGAGCCAGTATATTTTAATGTTTATGATAGGAATGTTTGGCTACAGTGGTTATTATTTTGCGAAAAATAGGGGGACTATACCATATTCTTCAGAATTTGTGGGTAGTTTCGTTATTGGCTTGATGGCTATTAT
>DKIT01000213.1 GCA_002454415.1 Sphingobacterium sp. UBA6711 | reverse complement strand
AGTAGATCTTCAAATTGGCTCGGTTGACTTTCCCGAGCGACATACAACATCGCTCCCAAACGTTTAAGATCGACATCTGAAGCACGCACATCGTGATGAGAGGGCATGACTAGCTTAGCGAAATCTTGCATTACTTTAGATGAATCCTCTTGTACCAAGGTCATAATACCAGCCCTATTCGCACACGCATCTGCAGCTGTTAAGTTGAGAATGATACCTTGAGAAGGTCCACTGATACCAACATGGGGCTCTTCAATAAATGATTTAATTTTCTCAGAATGCCAATGGTAACGACGCGCAGTACCATCTTTTTCGTGCATACCTTGCTGGACAACAGACCAATTGCCGTTATCCGTCACGATGAAATTGTGTAGATACAATTGATAACCATCTTGAATAGCCGTGTTATCCACTTTGGCCACAAGTTTACTACTGCGTATCAAGCTGTCACCATCTAGTCCAATCCGGTCAGAAATCTGAAGTAGTTCCTGTGGTGTTTGCATGGACAACTTGCCTTTACCACCACATATATAAAGACCCAAATACCTAGCGTCTGGATTAATAGCACGTTTCAATGCACCCATGACTGCAGTTGTAATCCCCGAAGAATGCCAATCCATCCCTAGAACGGCTCCAAAACTCTGAAACCAAAATGGATCTGCCAGCCTTCTTAAGACCTCATCTTTGCCATAATCCAATAGCATCACTTCCACGATTGAACGACCTAGAGTAGCCATACGTTCGTAAAGCCACGGTGGTACCTTGCCATAGTGTAATGGGAGATCTGCAGTGCCCGATCGCTTCATAGTAAACTAAATTTATTAGCACAAATCTATCTCTTTTTTTATAAAATAAAAACGGCTGGTAGATTCCAGCCGTCCTTATTTTATAATTAACCTACACATTAGACATGACCATAAAGCCTAGTGTCCATTTCCTACTCCGTATAATAAGTTGACTACTTACCCGTTAGCGCGGACAAAAATCCAGCTCGGAAAGAAGGATCTTTCTCCGAAAACTCAATGGAATGTTTGTAGGTGTCCACATTAAAGAAGAGTTCCGCCGGTTCAGCTTTTTTATTGTCTAAAAAAAGCTTGAAGCTGTACGCATNNCTATTTGATGAGAACACATTAGGAAGTATCACCTCTTTCGTAAATCCGTCTGTTATAGGTAATTTAAAGAGCTCTCCCAATGCTTTTACTAAGTTATCTGACTGCGTACCTAGAGAAGATATTTTTATCTTACCCTTAGTAAAACCAACATCATCGCTTGGTTGACCATCAATAATCCCTGCTGGGATAAAATCTATAATTTCAAATTTCGCTCCCACTGTATCCTGATTGTAAAGCGACTTGGTGGTATAAATACGACTTGAATCAGTTTTAACTTCATCTGTGATCCGCAGGAAAAAGTTCTTTTTATCAGGGCCAGGAGTTCCATTCGTCAACTTCTCGATTCTTACCCGTTCGATAGTATTTGCTGTTGCAGTATCACTTCCATTAGTTTTCTTTTGATTGGAATTTCCGCAACTAGCCATCAGCATAGCGGCGGTCGCAAGGAATGCTATAGATTGAATCTTGTACATATTGAATTGTTTGTTATCAGTTATCAATGAATATTGCTTTATAATATTACTATTATTACTGATAACAAACAAATAGGTTCAATGTTTTTATTTTATTTCAATAAAGCATCATATAAAATTTCCACAGGATGATAAGATTTTCTTCCTACACCATCTTTAATCTGATGCCTACAGGAAGTACCCGCCGCAGCAATTAACGTATCGGATGATGTTTTACGTATGGTTGGTAACAAAACCAGCTCGGCCACTTTCATCGAAACATCATAATGTTCAGCCTCATAACCAAATGATCCTGCCATACCACAGCAACCCGAAGGAATTGTTTCTACGCTAAAATTNNTATGCCCCGCCTTCATTTCAGTCAACAAAAATTCGTCAATCATCAATGCATTTTTTGCAATCTTTTCCGCTTCTGCACGTAAATCATCGTCTACTAAACTTAAATACTCGTCTCTAAATGTAATTATCCCTGATGGTTCAATACCCAAAAGTGGCGTGTCATCCGAAATTAGTCCTTTTAGGAAATGGATATTTTGATTCGCAATCTTCTTTGCTTCTTTCACAAAACCTTTGGAAAGATAAGTCCGACCACTTTGCACATGTCTGGGAATAACAACTTCATACCCCAATGCAGTCAACAATTTATACGCTGTAATACCGATCTCAGCATCATTATATTCCGTAAATTCATCCGAAAAGAGGTACACCCTACGTTTGGCTTTTTCTAATACGGCTTGTTTTTTTACCCATTGACTTAAGGTGATTCCGTTAACCGTCGGTAGTGAACGTTTAGGTGCAAAGCCCACTGTTTTCTTGACCAATCCGGACAGGAATTCATTCTTGACCACGAAATTATAAAGTGGTGCAACCCACGACCCGAGTTTTTGAGACTGCGTGAAATTGGCGATTAATTTTGTTCTAAACCCGGCCCCATGTGCATCATAATAGTGTTGCAAAAATTCTGCTTTCATCTTAGCAACATCCACACTTGATGGACACTCCGTTTTGCAGCCTTTGCAACTTAAACAGAGATCCATGACCTCTTTGATCTCTTCATGATCAAAACGGTTTCTCTTTGTGGAATTCGTTAAAAACTGGCGCAGCATATTTGCCCGTGCTCGTGTTGTATCTTTTTCATCCCGTGTAGCCATAAACGACGGGCACATTGTTCCACCTGTTATTTCAGTCTTCCGGCAATCTCCCGAACCAGAACATTTCTCCGCCAACCGAAGAATAGACTCATCTTTAGAAAAATCGAAATAGGTCTTTAATTCTGTTCGGTTGCGATCGTTGTCATAGCGCAAATGAGAATCCATCGGCGGTGTATTCACAATCTTATTTGCGTTAAAAACCCCCTGTGGATCAAAGATCAATTTGACTTCTTCAAGTAATTTATAAACTTTTTCGCCAAGCACTTTGCCAATAAACTCTCCCCGCAAACGCCCATCACCATGCTCTCCACTCAATGAACCGTTGTATTTTAATACCAGATCACTGGTTTTTTCGAGTATAGAACGAAAAGTGCGTTTCCCTGCTGCTGTTTTGAGATTTACAAAGGGTTCAATATGCAGTTCTCCGGCCCCTGCGTGCGCATAATACGACGCGTGCACCCCCTCTTCTATCAAAAGCATTTGAATATCAGCCAGCCAAGCAGGAAGGTCCTCAGGCGACACCGCACAATCTTCAATCAAATTTACAGGCTGACTGTCGCCAGGCAAATTACGGATTAAACCAAGTCCTGCTTTTCGTACATCCCATACCAAATTTGTCTTTTCGATACCGGTAATATAAGGATATGCATAACCTAGTCCGCGGCTGACTAGATCAGCTTTCAATGCCATTGCTTTTGCCTCTGTTTCAGCTGCTGTATGCCCCCTAAACTCAACAATTAATAAAGCCTGTGGATCCCCGTCTATAAAGAAACGGTTATACTGATAGGTTGGATGCCCAACCGTGAAATCCATAATGTATTTGTCCACCAATTCAGATGCTTCAGGCCTATGTTCCAGGGCAATCACGTTGCCATGCATGCACTCCACCATATCGGCAAAGTGAACACAGAGCAAGCCTAATTCCTGAGGCGGAAGGGGCATCAATTTGAGTTTTGCTTCCGTAACGATGGCTAGCGTTCCTTCGGATCCCGCTAACAAATTACACATATTGAACGGTTCCGAACGATCACTAAGAATATCTAATGCATAACCTGTATTTCTTCTCGTGATCGACCGTTTTGGATAGCCCGCTTCAATGGCACTCAAATGTCCTGGATCTATCAACAATTTATTTATATTTCGATATATATCACCTTCACGACCAGGTAATAATAACTTATTAAAATAAGATGCTTCATCAAGCTTTTCAAATGTCGCTTCAGAACAATCGTCCAAAAGTACCTGTGCCGAAATCAGATTGTGTCGTGTATCCCCCCAGACAATAGAATGCAGACCCGAAGAATTATTACCAATCATCCCGCCTATCATAGCTCGGCTCGCCGTTGAAGTTTCGGGTCCAAACATTAGCCCAAATGGCTTGAGATAGTTGTTAAGGTCGTCACGAATCACTCCGGGCTGCACCCGAACCCATTGCTCTTCTACATTAAGCTCAATAATACCATTAAANNAGAGAAATGTCCATGATAATACCATGGCCCACAACCTGTCCAGCAAGAGAGGTGCCAGCAGTCCGCGGTATTATAGTTATTCTATGCTGCTGTGCAAAATCAATCAATTTTTTGATATCATCAATATCAACCGGTATCGCTACAGCCAACGGCTTTTCCTGATAAACAGACGCATCTGTCGAGTAGGCCAGCAACATCGTTTGATCTTTGGTTTCACTGGTATAAAAAAGTTCCCCCTTGAGTTGAGAAGCTAACAAGGCTAATTGATTTTGATCTTTCACTTAATCTGCATTTAATGTATAAAACAAATTTAGTCAAATTTATGCATCAGAAAAAGAAAAGAATGCAAGAAGCCCACAAATCAAAAACACAAAACGCATAAAAACGCAAAATAGAGTGTTTGGCTATAAAAGTCAATTTTATTTCATTCCTTAAAACAATGCACGTACTTTTGTTGTACTACAATATTTTATTAACGATTGATATCTTCCTTATATGCGTAATCTATTCCTTCGCTATACGCTTCATTCTGATTTTATAATATACACCATCCGGGTGTTAATTGGATTCCTTATAGGTTACCCACTCTTTATAGCTTTTCCCCAGTATTCTGTATCATGGACGCTAATCTCGATTATATTAGTGATCTCGCCACAAGAGAATGAATCAAAAAAAATAGCTATCGATCGTGCTAAATCTAACTTTATAGGTTCAGCTATTGGACTCAGTTTGTATTTTGCTCCCATTTCGCAACTCTATGCTANNCTATGGTTGCACTCATCATTGTCTATCTTCATGAGCAACAGAGTCGTTCCTACTTCGCCGCTTTGGATCGCTTCGGCTGTGTCTGTTTAGGCTGTCTAATTGGATTAGGGGTGATCCTTTCAACAAGGAATATTATTCTGAAATTGAGAAAAAGGTATAATTGTTGAATACAATCATGAAGTCCCCTTTAATACAACTCATTTATTTACAGCGCCAAAAGCCAATATAGAGATCACTACCCTACAGTTATTCGAATAAAATTCATTAAAACAAGCGTCAGATCAGAATTATATTCACAATAGCATAAATAATTTTGAATTTTATACTTTTTTACCTACATTTGCACTCGAAATGACAAAAGTAGAATTTAACTTAGACCAGATCGACTATAAAATCTTGCGTTTAATGCAGGATAACGGTCGTATCAACAATGCAGATATTGCACGTGAATTAGGTATGGCACCATCAGCGATCCTCGAGCGGGTAAAGAAACTTGAACAAAAAGATGTGATTTTAAAATATAGTGCCAAGATCAATCCTGCTGCAGTCGATCAAAAACTTTTATCATTTATTTTTATAAAGGCCAATGATATTATTGGCGAACAAGGTGTAGGGTTGGCACTTGCTGAAATCCCTGAGGTTCAAGAAGTACATGACATCGCAGGTGACGATGGTTACCTTATTAAGGTAAGGACTGCAGATTCTACTGGTTTGGTAGATCTTATGCGAAATACATTAAGTAAAGTTGAGGGGATTATTTCAACAAGGACAACAATTGTACTTCAAACAGTTAAGGAAGATCAGCAGGTTGTGATACCTGAATAATAGAAAGGAGGTTTAATCATGTTGCAAGGACAAAAAAAAGCTGCTAGCCCATTAATGGTTGTAATTGCCTATTTCATTATTTACGTGGTGTGGGGTTCTACGTTTTTCTTTATTGAAAAAGCATTGCATAGTTTCCCGCCATTTATTTTGGGTTCGTTTCGGTTTGTTGCGGCGAGCGCAATACTAATGACTTATTGTGCAATAAAGGGTTATAAATTATTTAATAAGCGTTCCATTCAAGAAGCCGCAATCGTAGGCTTTTTATTACTCTTCGTCGATATGGCAGGGGTTATCTGGGCCGAACAATACGTATCCGGCGGTGTTGCTGCAATAATNNACATCGCAATATGGTTTATTTTGTTGGACAAACCTAAATGGAAAGAGAATTTTAGCAGTATTAGTACTGTTGCTGGTGTTGCACTGGGCTTCTGTGGCGTTGTGATGCTTTTTGCAGAACAGATTATGGCTACTAATGACAATACAGATGGCGTCCTTAAGGTGATTGCATTATCTATTTTAGTATTAGGCTCTATCGCTTGGACAGTAGGTTCATTGATATCTAAATATTTCAAAAAACCTGAAAAAGAAGAAAAAGAAGATTTACATGTCATGGTAAAGACCGCTTGGCAAATGGTTACAGCGGGTCTCCTCTTCAATATCACGGCACTCATTACAGGTGAGTATAAAACATTTACTTTAAGTAGTGTCGCACCTATTGATTGGTTTAACTTGGGTTATCTAATTACATTTGGATCAATCCTTG
>DKIT01000194.1 GCA_002454415.1 Sphingobacterium sp. UBA6711 | reverse complement strand
TTCTTTCGTTTGTGTATGCCCGTCTTAGGGAACATCCTACATGCCGTTGCATCCTGTCGGCATCCTTGCCGCTTTTATTATAAAATTATAGAACAGATAACTAAAAGCTATACAAAACAAATGTTCTTTTAGAATTTAGATGTTGTAACGCGGGTTAAATAGATACTGCGTATTATTGAAATGAGTTGTATCTTTGGAGATATTAACTTATTAAAATGCTAAAGACTAAATTATTCATGTCCGGCCAAATGATGGCTCTTATTTCCGTATTTCTGCTTTCAACAACACTTTATGCTCAAAAGAAATCTAATCATCAAGATTGTATTGTCCTGATGAATGGAGATAGTCTATATGGAAAAGTCTCTTCAGTTACAGATCGTAAATTGACATTAGATGATGGAAATTCAAAGATGGATGTTTTTCCAGATCAAGTCTACCGTGTTTATCAAAATAGCAAAGGGAAAATATTTGCTCCTTCTTATATAGAAAAGGGATTAGAAAAGGTAAAGAATACAAAACCTCAGTTTTTTCGCATAAACAAGGAAAAATCAGGAGAAATAAGATTTGCGGAATTACTCCAAGATGGAGAAATATTGGTCTATTATTTTAAGAGCTCCGCTGCTGCAGTGGGCGGAGGAACTTCTGGTGCGTTATTGGGGTTTACAACAACGAAGTATTGGTGTGCTTTTAAGCGTTCCTCGGGGGAAATAATAGAATTAAATGATGTTGTAAAAGATATATTAGGGCAAGATGTAAAACAGAGGGCAAAAGCCTTATCGACGTTAATAAAAGATGAACCTAATTTATTGGACCAATTCCTACTTGAACGAAAATACAGCTACGAATTGTTTTTAGATTATATAATGAGGTATAATAAAATTTATGTAGCTAAACAAATGAAAGGGAATAATCTTTCGGAGCGTTTAATCTATTGAGCTATTGGCCTCATTTATGAGGCCAATAGCTAGTTTTATCAGGAAAGGAAGATTAATCTTCTTCTGCATAGAAATCAATTAAAGAAGAGATATAGGGATCTTCCCAGCCCTCCGAGATATTATCGAAGTCCTCATCGGGTATATTAGTCTGCCTTATTTCTAACGAAGTTCCCTTTTTATGTTCATGTAGCTTTAGTGTAACAATGGATGGCGTATCGGTATCTCCAAAATACCATTCCTGTACAATTTTTGTGGAAGGTTCTAATTCTAAGAAACGACCAGTAATAGCGCCGTCCCATAAAGAGAATTCACCATTGACAGTAGCATCTATGGATACAAGATCTCCCGTCCAAAGACGAGCAGTGATTTCGGTCGTCAATGCAAGATACAGCTCCTCTGGAGTTGCAGTAATAATAGCATATTTCTTGAATTCTTTCATAGGGTAAAGTTACGCTTTCTTGTAATTTACCAGTTATTTTGACATCATTTTTATTTATCTTAATTTTATCTCAAACTATTAGGACGATATGAGTAATTTTCTGCCGAATTCGCTAGTAAAAAAGTTAGGAATAAATCCATTATTCGATACGGAAGCGTTTATTAAAGTACATGAAGAAGCCATTCGCGCGACGGCAATAAGGTTAAATCCAAGAAAATTGGACGACTGCCCGTTCCCTAATACAGGTGAAATTCCTTGGTGCGAAAAGGCATATTATCTTAAGGATCGTCCTATATTTACACTTGATCCGCTGTTTCATGCAGGAGCTTACTATCCTCAGGACGCGTCCTCTATGTTTATAGATTATGTAATTCATTCATTGCGTTTAAACGAAGATGCAATTCGCGCGCTGGATTTATGTGCAGCACCAGGAGGAAAATCTACTTTGCTGAATAGTTGCTTACATCCAGATAGCCTTTTGGTAGCAAATGAAATTATTAAAACTCGTGTCACAGTGTTACAGGACAATTTGACAAAATGGGGAAATGCAAATACGCTAACAACAAATAATGATCCGGCAGCCTTTAAGCGATTGCCTGGTTATTTTGATCTGATGGTAGTTGATGCCCCCTGTTCGGGATCGGGGATGTTCCGGAAGGATACGGATACAATAGATGAGTGGTCTGAGGCAAATGTTAAACTTTGTAGCGAAAGGCAGCAACGTATATTGGTAGAGAGTTTAGATACGTTGAAAACCGGCGGCTATTTATTCTATTCAACCTGTTCGTATTCTATGGAAGAGAATGAAGATATTGTTGACTGGTTGATTGATTCAGGAAACTTTGAATCCATTGAAATCCCCTCGGATGAGAATTGGGGTATTGATCATACTTTATCAGAAAAATATCAAGCACATGGCTATCGTTTCTATCCACATAAATTAGGTGGAGAGGGATTCTTTATCGCTGTTTTAAAAAAAATTGGCGAGCAACCTACATTTAATAGAAAAAGAATTAAGCCTGAAAAATCAGAAGTTCCAAAGGGAATTTTAGATGATTGGTTGGTGAGAGGAGACCTTTTTTACTCATTTATTCATCATGATGATGTGTATGTGCTTCCTAAAGCTTATGAGAACGACCTAAAGTATATGCAAAGTGTTCTCTATTTGAAAAATGCAGGAACAAATGTTGGTAAATTAAATAGGAAAGACTTAATTCCAAGCCATGCATTAGCTTTAAGTAATCATTTGAATATCCACTGTCAATCTGTTGAATTGACGCTTGAGGAAGCTCAAAATTATCTTAGGAAGGAAAATTTAACCATTGATGCTATTCCGCAGGGGATTCAGGGATGGGCTTTAGCAAAATATCGAGGAAAATCATTGGGCTGGATGAAAATACTTGCTAATCGAATTAACAACTATTACCCAAAGGAGTTACGGATAGTGAATCTATAAAATCATTCGCTTTTTGGGCAATTAGGAATGGAAACAGAAATTGGTTCTTTATGTGTGAAGAATCGGATGTTTAATGACAATTGAACAAATGTCTTTCGCAACGTCTTCTTTAGATTTTAATGGGAAATTTTGAATATCTCCAACTCGGTTGATAATGGTAATTTTATTTGTATCTTTCGCAAATCCAGCGCCTTCATCTTGCATGGAGTTAAGAACAATGAAATCCAAGTTTTTACGTGCTAGCTTGTCCTTCGCATTTTCCACCTCGTTGTTAGTTTCCAAAGCAAATCCTATGAGTAACTGATCTATCTTCTTTTTTGCTCCCAAAGTTGCAAGAATATCTGTTGTTTTCCTCAGGGAGATAGAAAACTCATTTTCTTTCTTTTTAATTTTTTGAGAAGCTACTTCGATTGGAGTATAATCTGCGACGGCTGCACTCATAATAATGATAGTGGATTCCGTAAAATGCTTCTCACATGCATGTAACATCTCAGCTGCTGAAGTAACAGAAATAAGATGAATATGATCAGGCTTTTTTAAAGAAGTAGGCCCTGAAACAAGAGTGACATCGGCACCAAGCTCTTTCAATTGGTTAGCAATGGCGTAACCCATTTTGCCACTGGAATGATTACCTATGAAGCGCACAGGGTCAATAGCTTCATATGTCGGCCCTGCTGATACCAGCGCTTTTTTACCGGATAAGGGCAGCTTCTTATCAGAAAGGCTTATTAAGAAGTCCATAATGTGTTCCGGTTCGGCTAGACGCCCTTCTCCAATTAGTCCGCTAGCAAGCTCCCCTTCCCCTGGAGGGACTAGAATATTACCATAGGAACACAGTTTGTTAATATTGGACTGCGTTGATGGGTGCTTCCACATATCTAAATCCATTGCAGGAGCAAATAGTACGGGACATTTTGCAGATAAATAAACAGCCATCAAAAGATTGTCGCATAATCCGTTGGCCATCTTGGCAATTGTATTAGCTGTTGCAGGCGCTACTAAAATATAGTCTGCACTTAGGGCAAGTTCCACATGATTATTCCATTCACCGGTGTTCGGCTGGTAATAGTCTACTAAAACTGGATTTTTGGAGAGTGTAGAAAGTGTTAGCGGAGTGATGAAAGAAGTTGCTTCCTTCGACATAATGACCTTGACTTGAGCTTCCAATTTTATTAGAAGCCGTATGAGAGATGCAATTTTGTATGCAGCAATACTGCCGCATACAGCAATTACAATATTTTTCCCAGCTAAAGCCATTTTTTTTGGGTTAGTCCTGCTCTTTTGAAGGATTTCTATAGTACACTTTATCGTGTAAAAATTCGTCTATTGCTACCAAAGTAGGCTTTGGCATGCGTTCGTAATGTTTTGAAATCTCTATTTGCTCACGGTTCTCGAATACCTCTTCCAAGTTATCATTATTACTTGCAAATTCTGCAAGCTTTCCGTTTAACTCTTCTTTAATATCTACTGCAATTTGATTCGCGCGTTTAGAAATAACTACAATGGATTCATAGATATTGTCAGTTCCTTTGTCCAATTGTCTTAAGTCACGAGTAACTGTAGAGCTTGGGATCGAATTATTATTTTTTTGACTCATCTTTTTGGGTATTTTCTTGTTCTTTTTTCGCCTTTTGTTCTTTAATATATACTGCTTGCTCAGCAAGTGCTTTATTATATTCTTTTACTTGAGAAACGGCTGTTTTAATTCCTTTTTCAGAATCTTCACGAATGGATTCCGCTTCTTTTATATGTTTACTATTTGGGAAATTACTTGCAAAATTACGGTAGTAATCTAAGGCTTCGTCGTATCTACCTTCCTGTTTTGTAAAAATGCTTTTAGATGCAAAGATGTATTGAGCTTTTAGCGTTAAAAACTCTATTTCTTCTGCGTACTTTGTATCCGGATATTCTTTTAATACATTTTGCAATGCAATGACAGCAGCTCTATAATCGTCATTGAGTCCCATATCATAATAAAGCCTAGCGTTAGCAAATGCTTTGAGCTCAAGCTTATCTCTCAATTTTTGGATCAGGTCAGAAGCCTCTTTCGATCGTTCAGATTCGGGATAAAGATTAACAAAAAGCTGCAATGCATCTATAGCCTTTTTTGTGTTAGCTTGATCCAAAGTTGATCTAGGTGAATCTAAATAGTAACAGTAAGCATGCATAAATCTACATTCTTCTGCTCTTGCACTATTTGGATAAACATCTGAAAAATCTTTAAAGTGGTATGCCGCTGAGGTATAATCTTTCAGACGGTAGTTGGCAAACGCCAAATAATAATAAATATTTTCTGCCTCAGCTTGTCCACGGAATTTTGTCCGTAAGTCATCAAACAAAACTAATGCCTTTGTATATTTCTTTTTCTCATAAAGTTTTACGGCTTCTTCATATTTTTGAGCAATATTATTGCTTGCGCGCAATTTCTCAAATTTACTTTTACAACCAGTAAATACTAATAGAAACATCATGCCGGCACAGAGAGCCGCTATACGCCTATTTAAAAACATTTTACAAAGATAAGTGAATTTGTTATACTAATCAATTAAATTTTACTGCGCAATATAGTTTAATAATTATTCGATCCCAAAAACCACATTTTTTATTAACATTCTTTAACTCGAATCGGGCGACTCAAACGATAAATTGTCATGGACTTGTTGTTTTTATGAGTGTGAGCTTACCTAAAAATAGACATTCTAAAATATTTGATTATCTTTACATATTACAATCATGAATAGAATTACGAGTATGACTTTAAAAGAAAAAGTTGAGCAAGCATTGGATACCTTGAGGCCTTATTTGGAAACTGATGGCGGAAATGTGAGTGTAGAGGAGATTACTGCTGATAATGTCGTGCGTTTAAAGTTGTTGGGGGCGTGTGCTTCATGTTCAATGAGCATTATGACCTTCAAAGCAGGCTTAGAACAAGCTATAAAGAAAGCTGTTCCGGAGGTTACAGCAGTGGAGGCGATTAATTTGACTGATCCGGACTCACCTGATGCGACAATGCCTTCTGCGAATTAGTTTATTCTATTAACACAATTTAACGGCTAACTCGGCTTCTTTTGTGTAAATTTGTTCTATGAAGTTGCTGATTTCTATATTATTCGTTGTATTTATTTTCTTTTGTTCTTCTGTATCAATTGCCCAAGAGAAGAAGATAATTCAATATTCTGGTATCGTAACAACTGTGGGATCTGGTCTTCCGGTCGGCTATGCTACAGCGACTAATTTGTCGTTTCGAAACGAAGCATTTGCAGCAAATAATGAAGGTTATTTTTCTTTTGTAGCACATGTGGGTGATACGATCCGTTTTTCTTCTGTTGGTTTCGATCCCTTAATTGTAACAATACCCAACGTTTCTGGAGATAAATATACAGCTAATATTATAATGCAAAATCTGGTCACCGAATTACCTATGGTGACGCCTTATCCTTGGGCAAGTATTGAAGAATTTAATATTGCTTTCATGAACTTAGATGTTTCCGAGGATAATATCGTTAGAGTTAGGAGATCTCTATCTTACGAGTCCTTAGCTGCGATGGCGGCAGTAGTTCCTCGGGACGGTAATGAAATGCGTTCTATAAACAATGCGCAGAGTTTTAATACGATGAATAATAAAGTCATCAATCAAAGGTATGCGAATCCACTGTTAAATCCTTTCGCCTGGGGAAGCCTCATCCAGCAAATAACCAAAGGAAACCAGAGCAGGACTAAAACTACAAAATATTAATCAGTTGTTTTGAGCTTGTTCAGTTCTTTCACACTTACTCTTGCGGAAAAATAGGAAACCAGGCCGGAGATACCCGTAATAGTTATAAATACCAAAATATAATCTGTCCAACTACTTACCATAGGATAACTATCAATAATTGTATTTGCGCCATCTTCTACGCGTATAAGGCCGTATGTAGATTGAATGTAATTGAATAGCCCTCCAATTAGTAAGCCCAATACACAACCGATAACAGCAATCATGAGACCTTCAAAGAAAAATATACGTTGAATAAGGTTATTATCTCCACCCAAGCTTTTTAAAATTGTCATATCCTTCTGTTTATCTAGGACTAACATAGTTAAAGAACCGACAATGTTAAATATCGCTATAACGCTGATCAATGTCAATATAAAAAAGACAACCCACCGTTCCACGCGTACATTTTTATACAAGGTTGGATTTTGTTCTTCCCTATTTTTTACCACAAGATTTGATCCTAATTTTTGCTGTAATGTTTGTTCAAATAATTTCACATCAACCCCATCTTGAAGATAAAATTCTATAGATGATACTCTATTATATTCACCCAGCACTTCTTTAGCAAAAGATATTGGAGTGATAATTAGGTTGTCAAAATCTTGTTGATAGCGAAGGACGCCTCCAGGATTGATGGATCTAATATTAAATTCTTCTGCAGGATTCGATAAATTTCTTACGCCTTTTCGGGGTGAATATACTTGGATCTTTTCGTCTGAGTTCTGCATAGGAATTCCCAGATTGGCTTGAACACTGGCTCCTAAGACTGCGAGTACTGTGGAATCCCGCATTAGTTGATACTCACCGTTAACGATAATGTTTTCTCCCAGTTTTTTACTAAGAGACTCTGGAGATACCCCCTTTATATTCGCGATGAACTGTCTATTTGCATATTGTAATAGTACTTTTTCCTGTAAAACTTCCGTATAATGAAGTACATTACTGTCTTTTTTTAAATTGTTTAGAACTATGTTTTCCGGATCAAAAAGCTTTCCGGTTTTGGGTTCAATCTTTAGCTCTGGAGCGAACTTACTGTACATTGACAGGATAAGCTGCTCCATCCCATTGAATGAAGAAAGCAAGATAATCAATGCTGCACTACTTACCATAACGCCTATAACACTAATGGAGGAAATAATATTAATTGCGTTAACTGACTTCTTAGAGAATAAGTATCTTTTGGCAAATAGAAAAGGCAGGTTCATAGTTTATCCTCTAATGAATGGATTGGAATTTTTTTCGAAGCCGATGGTAGTTGAGGGGCCGTGTCCAGGATAGACAATGGTATCGTCAGGTAAACTATAGAGTTTTTCTTTGATACTGTCTAAAAGTTGTTGGTGATTTCCGCCAGGAAGATCGGTTCTACCTATACTATTACGAAATAGCACATCTCCGCCAATAAGGAATTTTTGTGCGAATGAATGGAAACAGACATGTGCAGGAGAATGCCCGGGGGCTAAAATAATTTTTAATTCATCATTATCCAATGAAATGCTGTCTCCTTCGTTTAAAAATGTTTCTCCAATTGGAGAAATCTCATATCTGAATCCCATTTGTGGCGCGTAATTTTGTACTGCAATTAAAATAGGTAACTCACCTTCATGAAATTGAGGGAGTAATCCAAATTTTTCATTGACGAAGCTATTTCCTAAGACATGGTCGATGTGGCAATGTGTATTTAGAAGAAATTTTGGTTTGAGATTATTGCTTTCGATAAATGCCAATAGCTCGAGCTCCTCCTGATCTCCATACATCCCGGGGTCTATGATAATCGCATTCCCAAATTCATTGTATAATAAATAGGTGTTTTCTTGATATGGATTGAATGTGAATGTTTTGATCGTAAGCATAGGGTAAAATTACAGTTTTTAATTGTTTATTAACTATCGAAAAATTAACTATTCCATATTTCCCAATTTTTTTCGGCTTGAAGGACGAGCATTTCATAGCCATTTTTTATTCTTGCCCCCTGTTCCTTGCTTTTACGTAGAAATGTTGTTTCTTCGGGATTATAGATAAGATCGTAACAGAGATGTTTTTCCGTAATATGTTCATAAGGGATTTCTGGCGCATCATTTATATGGGGGAATGTCCCTACTGGAGAACAGTTTATAATTACAGTATATTCTGAAAAAACTGAGGCATCAAGTTCATCATAAATAAAATTATCTACTTGTTTGGTCCTGCTAACCAATTTATAAGATATACCGATTTGATCCAATGCATACATAACTGCCTTTGCAGCGCCACCATTCCCTAAAATTAAAGCTTTTTTATCCTGTTGATTCAAAAGGGGGCGTAGGGATGCTTCGAAACCGTGAGCATCAGTATTGTATCCTTTTAAATATGTAGATCCGTCTGCATGGTGAATTATACGAATGCAATTCACTGCTTGAATGGATTGAGCCTCTTCCGAAAGTTCATTTAAATAATCCATAACGTCAATTTTATAAGGAATGGTAACGTTAACTCCATAAAAGTCTTTATCGTTAATGATTGTAGTGAACTCTGTAATTTTTGGGATAGGATACAGGTCATAGTCAATATTGGAGATCTGCTCTTGTTGAAACTTCTCGAGATAATACTTTTTGGAGAAGGAATGGCCTAGAGGATATCCTATCAAACCTAATTTTTTCATTGAAGTGGTGTATAATATTTGTGGTATTGGTATATTTTAATATTCGGGCAGCCTTACGGGATTGCCCGAATACCATAGGAGATCTAATTTATCTTAATCTTTAGATCGTGTATATTTTTTTACAATTTCAGCGATAATTTGATTTCCTTGTAGTTGAGGCAAATAATCAAAAAGAATATGATGTTTATCTGGATCAGTGGCTAAGCCTAGTTCTAGAAAGTTTAAGGCCTCATTATATTGGCCGTTAGCAAATAGGTAAGCTACTACTCNNCTTCAGGATTCAGTGTGATAGCATCAGAAATCACGTTAATTGCCTCATCGACTTTGCTTTGTTCGAATAAGATAGAAGAATAATCTAACCAAGCATCAATATCCGTTGGATTCAAGCCAACAACTTTTTTGTAAGCTTCTTCTGCTTGATCTATTTGCTGCAACTTATAACGAGCATCTGCGATGGCAAACCAATAGTCGGGGTTTGTATCTTCCAGTTCTAGTGCTTTTTTGTAGAAATGAAGTGACTCAAAATAGCGCTCTTCAAAGTCTAAGGTAACACCTATCCCAAACCAGGCATCCGCAAGTTCCGCATCAAGCTTGACTGCCTTTTTATAATAATTTCGAGCTTCTTCCATTTGCTCGAGCTTCTCATAACATTCACCTATTGCACAGTAGGTATCTGCACTTGGCTGTTCATATTCAAAAGTTTGTTTATAAACATCAAGCGCTTCTTGGTAACGATCTAAATTTACAAGCGCATTGCCTTTGTTGAAATAAGCTGAAGAAAAGTCTTCTTTGATTAATATCGCATAATCATATGCATCTAAAGCTTCTTCAAACTTACTGATCTTGTGATAAGAATTACCTAAATTGTACCATGCGTAGTAAGAGTAGGGATCTGAGTCAATATATTTTTTATAAAAGGAAATGCTTTCTTCTTGCCTATC
This sequence comes from Sphingobacterium sp. UBA6711, assembly GCA_002454415.1. Lineage (GTDB taxonomy): Bacteria > Bacteroidota > Bacteroidia > Sphingobacteriales > Sphingobacteriaceae > Sphingobacterium. The sequence goes on along the minus strand of DKIT01000194.1, from coordinate 104,364 downwards.
AAGAACATCGTAGCAATAGGCTAATTCATATAGCGCCTCTTGATAATCCATATTCAGTTCTAGTGCCTTTTTCAAATATAGGATTGCCTTATCATAGTTCATTTGCGCCTGAAAAATCATAGCTATATGAAAGTAGACTTCATCCTTATTATCTAATAAGGGCAGCGCTTTGAATAGCTGCTCAAGTGCTTCATCAAATTGACTTATGCTACCTAATATACCACCGCGTATCAAAAAAATATCACCTTCTGAAGGCTCCAGTAACTCCGCTTTGTCCAATGCTTCGAGTGCATTTTGATATTGTTGTATCGTAGAAAAGAGCTGTGCTCGTTTAAGCAAAAATGTGATATCAAAAGGGTGTTGGCTAATGGCAAATTCTGCGACCTGTAACGCCTTAACAGGATCATTTTTTTCAGCGTAGTAATCAATAATTCCTTCAAAAGCTTTGGAATCAAAAAAATACTGATCCTCGTTTCGAAGCATTTCTTCATATCTGTCTACCGAGATTTTTCTTTCCTCGGGGTTTTCAAATTCAAAATCCTCTTCCATTCTCAAAAGTTTAAAACCAGTATTCTGTTCTTGATTTCAAAATACTAATTTCTTATCTAATTTGCTCGAACTAATTTTCCACAAATTGGATATCCTGCACAAAGTTAAGGATAAATACCTGTAAATAAAAAAAGCCGGCTTTAGAGCCGGCTTTTAATATAATGGTATAAGTTATATACAATTATTTTTTGATCTCAACGCGACGGTTTTGAACACGACCTTCTTCTGTAGAGTTAGAAGCGATTGGGTTTTTCTCTCCATAACCATTAGCAGTGATGCTTGAAGAAGAAACTCCAGCGTTTACTAAATATTGTTTTACAGAGTTAGCGCGGTCTTTAGACAATGTCATATTGTAAGCTTCAGAACCTTCTGCAGATGCATAACCGTCTAAAGTTACTGATGAGTTGTTATCACGTACTTCTTTAGCCAATTTATCCAAAGTCGAGTAAGAAGAAGTTTTCAATACTGAGCTATCGAATTCAAATTGAATTGGAGCGTAGTAACCGTTAGAAGCAACATTTTCAACCACTGGCTCTGGGAATTTGATTGGACATCCTGAACCATCTACTGGAGTACCAGCTGGAGTACCAGGGCATTTATCAAATTTATCAGATACACCGTCACCATCAGCATCAGCGCTTAATGTATTAACTGTACCTTCTAAAGTGCTTACACGTTGTTTCAATGCTTCAACTTCGTTTCTCAATGAAGGATCTTTTAACTCATCGTACAATGTAGCAACTGGGTTAGCAAAAGTCAAGTTTTGTTTGTCTCTTGAACCTAAAGTGAATTCTAAACCAGCCATAACTGAAGAGAATTTACCTTTGTAAGAAGATTGACGAGCTGGACCGTAGATTTGATCATCTGTAAAGTTCATTGTGTAACCTAAGTTCAAGGCTACTACTTCAGATAATTTGAATTTTGCACCAACACCTACAGGAACGAAAGCTGTCAATTTGTTGTCGCGATCACCTTTATCTTCACGATCACCTATAATTCCTTCACCCCATTTTCCAGAGTTGTCATAAACAACTGTACCAGAGAAATCATTGTTTGCGTATTGAACAGGGTTATAAGCCATAGCTCCCAAACCCACTTTCGCGTAGAAGTTAACTGCATTTTCTCTTCTCAAGAAATCAATTGTACCCAATTGAAATACACCGTTTAAGCTAGCCGCCCAGTTTACACTAGTTTCCACTGAACGTGCACCTCTTGAGTTCTCAATTGCAGGGCCAGAAAGATCGTGATTGTAAGTTTTGATCTTACCACGGTTTGCTTCTACTTCTAAACCGAATAAGTGAGAGAATTGCTTACGAACTGTCAAACCATAGTACTCACCTACTTTATTTTGGAAGTAACCTACTTTTTGACCAAAAGCGTTACCACCACCGATTACATTGTTCGGTGTAGTGATACCACCTTGAACTCCGATAGACCAAGTTCTGTATTGTGATCTACCACCGAATACTTGTTGAGCTTGTGCTGTATCAGCGAAACCTAAAGCGGCAACTAATGTAGCAGCAACAGCTGTTTTTTTAATTGTAGAATAGTTCATACTCTTGTTTTTAAGGTTATTATTAATTTTAATTGTTTTCAAACTTAATTATACTTGTATTAACACTCAGAACAGTACAATTGCCGTGCCAAAGTCTTAAAATTATGTTAAATTTTTGTTTTTACTATATTTTGTACTAAATTAAGTATTTAATGTGAAACAACAAAACAAAAATCCAGTACGAAAGTACCAAATTTTTGTTTTGTTTCAATAGGTTTAAGAAAAAAATTAAGGTTTTTTTTTCTAAAGCAAATAATGTACGATTATTAGCGACAATCCTCCCAATAATGCAGATACTGGGATTGTCAATATCCATGCCCATAACAAACTGATAGTGACCCCCCAACGTAAAGCAGATACCCGTTTGACAACACCAACGCCGATAATGGCCCCAGTAATTGTGTGTGTGGTCGATGCAGGGATTCCGAAATGCTCTGTAATTCCTAAAGTCACAGCTCCTGCTGATTCAGCACAAACACCTTCCAAAGGAGTTACTTTGGTAATTTTGGTTCCCATAGTTTTCACAATTTTCCATCCACCGCTCATTGTGCCCGCTGCTATAGCTGCATAACAAGTTAAAGGAATCCACTCCGGCATGTGCTCCGTCGTTGGGACATATCCCCCCGCTACCATGGCAACAAGAATAATACCCATGACCTTTTGTGCGTCATTACCTCCATGTGCAAAGCTTAGTGCTGCAGAGGAGACAAGTTGTAATATTTTAAACCATTTCTCGGCGACACTGGGTCTTGAGTTTTTTGCCAGGTTAATGACGATCAACGTGATGATGACCGATATCGTCATACCGATGATTGGGGCAAGTACAATAAAAGCAATAATCTTTAATGTTGCATCAATATTAATTGCATGGATTGGATCTGCTCCGACAATGAAAGCATAAGCCATTCCTGATCCAGCAAAACCGCCAATAAGTGTATGTGATGAACTGGAAGGTACTCCATAGTACCATGTAAATAAGTTCCACCCAATGGCCGCAAGAAGACCTGCGAAAATAACTTCTAATGTAATGTATTCTTCCAATACCGTTTTGGCAATTGTATTGGCTACTTTATGATCCGTAAAGTAGAAATAAGCGGCAAAATTAAATATTGCTGCCCATAAAACTGCCATTGCTGGCGTTAGAACTTTTGTTGATACGACTGTGGCAATAGAATTGGCTGCATCATGGAATCCATTGATGTAATCAAAAGCAATTGCAAGGACAATCACAACAACGAGTAATGTTGACATCATAATCTCGTAGAATTTTTGTGCACTTAAATCGAATGATTATGCGTTTTTAACTAGAATGCTTTCCAATACGTTAGCAACATCCTCACATTTATCTGTTGCATCTTCCATTGCCGATAATACTTCCTTGTGTTTAATCAATGAAATTGCATCTTTTTCAAATTCAAAAAGGTCCGCCACAGCTTTGTCAAAGATATAATCAGCTTTGTTTTCTACACTATTGATTCGGACACATGAATCTGTGATATTGCGAATATTTTTTAAGTCTCTAAGCTCGTGGATGGCCTTTGATACATGTTCAGTCGCTTCCACCAGTAGGTCAGCAATTTCAATCATCGGTTCAGTTGCCTTCTCAACTTTATAAAGATCCATTCTGTTTGCAGCGCCATGTATAAAGTCTGCTACATCGTCTAATGAACTTGCCAAGGAGTGTATATCTTCACGGTCAAAAGGGGTGATGAAATTCTTGCCCAGCTCCAAATGAATTTGATGCGTGATGTTGTCACCTCTGTGCTCCAAATCTTCCACTTTGCGTGTTAATTCCTTTTTCTTTTCAGGGTTGTTTGAGTTAACAATATCTTTTAACAATTTTGACATCTCAATCAAATTGTTGCCGGCTTGTTCAAACAAAGGGAAGAATTTTTTGTCCTTTGGAACGAAGTATTGAAAAATGCTATTTAAAGACATATCTTAAATTTATTTTTGCAAAAATAATACCTTAATGTTAAGTTAATGTTAACATTGATTTTGTTTAAACACAAAAATGTCATCAATTGTTTAGTTTCCAGCTTGAACCTTTTGTAAAGTGAAGCCAAAAGTGGTTCCAATGCCTTCTGTACTACGGACATTGACGTTTTGCTGATGTGCCTCCACAATATGCTTTACAATAGCTAATCCAAGGCCTGAACCGCCTATATCTCTAGATCTACTTTTGTCTGTTCGGAAAAAACGTTCAAACACACGGCTAAGATTTTTTTCTTCAATTCCGTAACCGTCGTCTGTAATCTCGATCAGAACTTGTTCAAAAAGAGGAAAAATCTTTATTTTTGTGGTTCCGCCTTCTTTGCCATATTTCAGTGAGTTATCAATCAGATTGTATAGTACCTGATGAATTTTATTACGGTCTGCTTTTACCCAATGGGGGGTTCCTACTTTTGTCTTGAATTCTATCTTGATGTTGTGCTGCTTAGCTTTGTCCTCTAGAGAGTAAGTCGTGTCTTTAATAAGGTCTACAATATCGAATTTTTCGATATTCAGTACCATTTTCCCTGATTCCAATTTAGAGATTTCGTCAAGATCCTGGATCAGGTAATTCAATCGATCCAAGTTGCGGGCAGCTTTGTCTAAAAAATTCTTAGCCATTTCCATATCCTCTTCCATAAGACCATCTTGTAAAGTCTCAATGTAGCCCTGGGTTGCAAATAATGGAGTTTTAAATTCGTGGGAGATATTGGATAAAAACTCCCGTCGGAATTTTTCCTGAGATTTTAATTGTTCGATTTCATTTTTTTTGTCTTTAGCCCAAGCTTTTACTTCATTTTCTGCGTCCGTTATAGGATCTTCACTGACGTGTTCGCCGATCGCATCTTTGAGGTCCTTGCCGAGTTTAAGATTGTGAATTAATTTATACATCGTATTGAGTCGACGATAAATATATTTTTCAAAAAGATAGTTAAATAGAAGAAAACTCGTTACCACAGCAACAAGGAAAATAATCAGAGCTGTCTGTAGGTTGTGTTTGTAATAAAAGCTAATCGTGGATATTGCAATGCCGACTGCAGCGGAGTTTGCTAATAATAGTTGTCTAAAATTCATTTGTTGAATAAAAAAGGCTCCTAATTTGGAGCCTAAGTTACTTATAATGATATTAATAAATTGTTAAAATTTTCCAATGATTGTCTTGGCTCCAGTGACTTTGTCCCCAATGTTAACATTGATTTCAGTTCCCAATGGAAGAAATAGATCTACACGAGAGCCAAATTTGATAAAGCCAAACTCATTACCTTGTACGACCTCATCTTTTTCTTTTACATACCATACAATGCGACGAGCTAAGGCTCCGGCAATCTGACGGAAAAGAACCTCTCTTCCAGCCTTATCTTTGACAACGACAGTTGTTCTTTCGTTATCTGTAGATGATTTAGGGTGCCAAGCCACTAAAAATTTTCCAGGATGGTATTTGAAAAAAGTAACAAGGCCACTGATTGGGTTTCTATTAACATGGACATTTACTGGAGACATGAATATGGACACTTGTATCCGCTTGTCGTGGAAATATTCATTCTCCTCGGTTTCTTCGATCACGACAACTTTTCCGTCCGCCGGACAAAGAATTATTCCATCCTCAGGAACAACTAATTTTTTAGGGCTTCTAAAAAATTGAACAACAGTAATGAATAAGAATGCTGAAAGCGCATAAATGAACCATTTTAAGTACTGTGACGCATCATAATAGTCTGCAACAGCATTGATAATGAAGATGAAAAGTACAGCAATTGCTAATGTGGTATATCCTTCTTTATGGAATTTCATATCTATTTATTTCTGCAAAGATAATTATTTACTCGAATTGTCTATTTGTCTTTCGATTTTAATTGAATGTGTATAGATCTTTCCATCTTCCCCCGGGCTAATTGCTCCAGATATTTTAATTAAATCGTCTTGAGGTTCATTTTGTTTGTATGTAGGGAAATAGAAATCTACGCTCCGAGCTATTCGGGTCAAAATCTGATGGAAATTTTCATCATTTGAATCTGTATTTAATTTAATGCTGCGGATATTGGCCATACCTGATTTTTTAACGTCTACTTCATAGGTGAAATTTATTTGGCGAAGTAGTTTAATCCCGATTTTGTTAAGTCTTTCGGTAAACCGTTTGGTCAAAAAGCTATAAAAATTTGAATAGTCGTCAAAATTGCAGGACTTGCCATTGAATAATTCCGCACGAACGAAATAATCATAAGGTAAGATACTTAGCGATATAAAATCTTCGTTATCGAGTTCTCCTTCGTCATTGTAGGTTGTTACCAGTACGCCGTTTACAAAACGTTGCGTCATAGCATAAGTCATTTGTTGACCTACATTATAAAAATAGGTGTTCCAATTCCCTTGTGGCTTACCATCTTTGACCTTTCCTTTTCGTAGATAGAAGTCAAAGCCGAACTCTGTAAAACCCTCGAACGGAATAGCGAATTCATAATTACCTTCGCCATTTACGACTTCTTGTTTTCCGCGGTTGTCCCAAAAATCTTTAATAAAATAGCCATTTTCAAGATATGTAATTGTCAGAAGAGGTTTTCCATCTGGATAGTAATATTTCCAATCACCGATGGGATAATTGTTTTGGAAGTTTACCTCCCATTTCAAGACACCATTTGGGTGATAGGCCTGAAATAAGCCTTCTTTTTTACCGTCCTTGTATGTGCCGACAAGTATTCTATTTCCATTTGGTGCAAAATCCCGAAACTCACCATCAAAAACTTGCTTCGTGAAATCAAATTTGCTTACACGCTCAATTGTTTTAAACTCACAGTCTTTCGAGGCCAAATAGTAATATTTATCAAAATAAAAGCGAATTAATCCTTGATCCAATTTTTCATAGAAAACAGGTTTATTGTCTTGTCCATAAAGGTTTGTAAGACTACATACACAAAATAATAACAAGAGGTGAATAAGTTTTTTAACCATAGTTTAGTGTGCTTCTAACCAATTTTTACCTTCTCCAATTTCTACGACCAAGGGGACATTTGTTTTGATCGCATTTGTCATCTTATCCAGAATAATTTTTTTAAATGCTGCGACTTCCTGTTTAGGGACATCAAAAACCAACTCATCGTGTACCTGCATAATCATCTTGCCAGATAGCCCCTGCTGTTCTATTTCTTTTTGTATGGCAATCATGGCAAGTTTAATTAAATCTGCTGCTGATCCTTGGATCGGTGCATTGATGGCATTTCGTTCCGCGAAGCCCCGAACAGTCATATTTGCCGAATTGATATCCCTAAGATAACGTCTTCGCTTCAAAATTGTTTCGACGTACCCATTCTCTTTTGCAAATTCAACGGCATCACTCATATATTTTTTTATTCCTGCATATTGATTAAAATATTCATTGATGATATCGGCCGCTTCCTTCCGGGAGATACCGAGATTTTGGGATAGACCAAAAGCAGATTGCCCATAGATAATTCCGAAGTTAACTGCTTTTGCATTGCGACGTTGTTCTGAAGTTACACCATCAAAATCCATATTATATACTTTTGCAGCTGTAGCCCGGTGAATATCATGACCCTGGCTAAATGCATCCAGCATATTCTGATCCTTACTTAGTTCAGCAATTAAGCGCAGTTCAATCTGCGAATAATCGGCAGATAAGATCACATTATCTTCTGATCTCGGAATAAAAGCTTTTCGGACCTCCCTTCCCCGTTCCGTACGAATTGGAATATTTTGCAAATTAGGGTTGGTTGAGCTCAGACGGCCTGTTGCGGCAACCGCTTGGTTATAAGAAGTATGTATTAGTCCTGTTTCGGTGTTGATTAGCTCAGGCAATGCATCGACATAAGTTGATTTAAGTTTTTGCAATTGTCTAAAGTTTAGAATGTCTTGGACGATGTCTGATTTATGAGCTAAGGCTAGTAGTACATCTTCTCCCGTTTTGTATTGGCCCGTTTTGGTCTTCTTTGCCTTTGGATCCAATTGGAGTTTGTCGAACAATACTTCTCCTAATTGTTTAGGTGAAGCAATATTGAAATTTGTTCCTGCTTTTTCAAAAATAGATTCTTCTAAGGCCCTAATGTCTTGTTCCAGCGTTTTCGAAAACTCTTCAAGAGCGGGAACATCAATTTTTACACCGTTTCGCTCAATCTCCGCAAGGACATATACCAATGGAAATTCCACTTCCTGTGCAAGTTGTAATGTATTGGTATCTACGAGTAGAGGGTGAAATGTGTTTTTAAGTTGTAAAGTAATGTCCGCATCTTCTGCAGCATATTCTTTTATTTTCTCAATCTCAACATCGCGCATATTCCCTTGCTTCTTCCCTTTCTCCCCAATCAGTTCTGTTATGGATACAGGGCTATAGTTTAGATAGTTTTCTGCAAGTACGTCCATACCATGGCGAGTATCTGGATCAATCAAGTAATGGGCAAGCATTGTGTCAAAAAGTGTTCCTTGTACTTTTACACCATAACGTGCAAGCAATAAAATATCATATTTAATATTTTGCCCAACTTTTTCAATATGAGGGTTTTCCAAAACCGCTTTGAAGATATCTACTATGGCTTGGGCTTCTTCACGATTTGGGGGAGTTGGAATATAATAGGCTTTGGCGTGCTCAAAAGAAAATGATAACCCAACGATATCTGCAAGATTGGCATCCAAACCTGTGGTTTCTGTATCAAAACAAAAGCTATCTAGGGATGCAAGCTGCTTGGCAAGTTCTTCTTGTTTTTCTTTTGTATCTGCCAGGATATACTCATGCGCAGTATTGTGGATATTGTTTATAGGACCATTGTCGACGGTTATCTCGGTAATGATTTCAGTCGTTNNACCGTTGCTGTTGTGGCAAATAAGTCCATTTGTCCATTTGTAGAAATATTCTTTTCAAGAATAGAGAAATCTTCGCCGAAAACACGTTTTCCAAGTGTTCTAAATTCTAATTCTGCAAATAAAGGCTCCAGAAGTTCTTTGTTTGGATCTTCAAGTTCAAGTGATTTTTCATCGAATTCAATAGGTACATCCAATAAAATAGTTGCTAATTTTTTTGATATTAAACCTTGTTCAGCGAAATTTTCGACGTTTTCACGCATTTTCCCCTTCAGTTTGTCCGCGTTAGCTATAATACCTTCGACAGATCCAAATTCCTGAACGAGTTTTTTTGCGGTTTTCTCACCTATACCCGGGATGCCCGGGATATTATCTACGGCATCACCCCAGAGACCGAGGATATCGATTACCTGGCAAACATCAGAAATTTCCCATTTTTCAAGGATTTCTTTGACACCTTGCACTTCAGCACCATTGCCCATGCGCGCAGGTTTATAGATAAAAATATTTTCTGACACAAGTTGCCCGAAATCTTTATCAGGTGTCATACAGTATACCTGAAAATTGTATTTTTCTGCTTTTTTTGCCAGTGTGCCGATAATATCATCGGCTTCGTACCCGTCCATTGTAATAATAGGAATGTTGAAGCCCTCGATTAAACGATTGATATACGGGATAGAGGCGGCGAGATCTTCTGGCATTGACTCGCGATGCGCTTTATAAGCCTCAAATTCAATATGTCTGGCGGTAGGAGCCGCTGTGTCGAACACTACTGCTATATGAGAAGGTTGCTGATTTTTCAATACGTCCAAAAGCGTATTGGTAAATCCCATGATTGCTCCTGTATTTAATCCTGTTGAGGTAATTCGAGGAGTTTTGCTCAAAGCAAAATAAGCTCTATATATAAGAGCCATTCCATCTAAAAGAAATAGTTTTTTCACAAAATTGAATTTTAGTCTCCTTACAAAGGTAAGAAATTCATCAAAGGGTAAGTTTAATAAATTTTTCCGATTTTTGTGCTATGACACATTTAAGGCAGCAAGATTTATGAGAGGATTGGTAACTAAATCGACTGGTAGTTGGTACCAGGTTTTGGGTGAAGACAATAAAAGATACGATTGTCGGATCAAAGGAAAATTTCGTACCAAAGGGATTAAAACAACGAACCCTGTTGCTGTAGGAGATTGGGTACATTTTGATGTAGAGCCAGATCTTGAAAGTGCTGTCATTCGTGAATTGGAACCACGGCATAATTATATTATCCGTAAATCGGTCAACCTGTCCAAACAAACTCAGATTATTGGCGCAAATTTGGATCAAGCTTTTTTGGTGGTTACATTGGCTTCGCCACCAACTTCTTTGGGCTTTATCGATCGTTTTTTAGTCACTACCGAAGCATACGGAATACCGGCAGTTATTATTTTCAATAAACTAGACCTGTTTAGTGATGAAGGCTTGGAGATTTTGGCCGATTATAAATCAATTTATGAGGATATCGGTTATCCCTGTTATGAGGTCTCTGCATTAACAGGAACAAACATTGAGGTTGTCAAACAATTGCTTAAAGATAAGATAACATTGGTTTCAGGGCATTCAGGAGTCGGTAAGTCCACATTGATCAATGCTATCGTTCCGGAATATGGCCTAAAGACCGGGGAAATATCCGATTGGTCTGATAAGGGAAAGCATACCACCACCTTTGCCGAAATGTTTGATTTGCCATTTGGCGGGAAATTGATTGATACTCCCGGTATTCGCGAATTAGGGATAGTGGATATAGAAAAGCAGGAGCTCTCGCATTTTTTTCCAGAGATGCGTGCGTTAATGAACCAGTGCCGATTCAATAATTGTAGACATATAAACGAACCAGGTTGTGTCATTATGGAGGCTGTGGAAGAAGGACGTATTGATCGTTCGCGATACGATAGTTATCTCAGTATGTATCATAATGAGGATAGTCGAGCTTAATAAAACAAATGGGCTTCCTACAGTTGGAAGCCCATTTGTTTATTCGGAATCTATTCGCACTGCGTTTAATTTAAAAAGTCCCGTAGGTAGGTGCACTCTTTTGAAGCGATCGTAAAGAAAGGCGTATCTTTATATTGCGTGTTCAATTCCTTTAAATATTTGTTTTGCATTGAAAAGCGATAAAAAGGATCTTTCAATGGTGAGTCGTAATATTGCCAGCGATTTTCATTAGTATAGGCAAAATCTTTCTGTTCGCACTTGGCCAGCATAAAGGTACATTTGGCTTTGAATTCTCTGTTCGAACTAAGTGCCCGTGCCTTACTGTACCATTCTTTCGCTGATTTGGTCTGTAGATAATTGCGTTGCCAATGCAGGGTGGAGGAAGCGTGATTATCAATGGATGACCAATCGTAAGATACCATGGACCAGGCATTACCGTAGGTACTCGTTTGGTAAATACCTGTTGCCATTTGGAAGTAGTACTCAGCTTTTTTTTGACTGTCCTTTTCTGTTTTTATCGCATTTTCCAACCGAGCCATGCGTTCCGCATATTTTAATTTTGTTGTATATTCTTTACCATATTTTTTGGGATAGTCATTTATGGTCACGATAAAAGGGTTCGGTTTGATATCATTTTCGTCCTCATTATACCAGTTTTTTATTTCTTTAATTTTATGGTCTTTAGGGAGTCCCTGTAAAGTTTTAGCCGCTTTTTGGAAATCAAGATCGCGGATATAGGTTGTACCTAATAATTCTGTAAGATAGTCTTTATTAAAATGCTTGATATCTTTCAATAGAAGNNTAAGTTTCTGATTTTTAACAAAGTCTTGGGCGTTAGACTATTTTCCCAAAAATGCATTGTCGTCCATTGCATATTGTCCTCTAGCGAATCTTTCACAAAACCATAATTATAATAGGTGTCTGCCTTTACAGCGGCTAAACTAGCCATCGCCGTATCTTGTGTATTTAAATAATGTTTTACCACAAGATTCTGCAAGATATTTCGACAGATTAGGCTATAGTTGCTATATTCAAAAGCATTATACCCCCAGCTCTTTTTTCTGATATCTTCTTTGCCGTCAAGTTGTGCTTTTTCCTCCAACCAAGTTAAGGTTTTGATTAGCTGAGTCTCCTCTAGCTGTTTACTGACTTGCCAATCACTTAGTTGTGTAAGTAATCTGGTAATTTGCAGCTGATCAATTAATTTCGGACTGAGATCCGTTTCCTTTATTTCCGAAAGATATTGTTTGGCTAATGTGTTTTCCTTATTTATCCAACTTAAATACGCTGCGGTTATAAGGCCCAATTGAGGTTGAACATACTTTTTATCCTGGTAGAGCTGCAATGCAAAATTTCGGACTGAATCTAAATACAGTTTGGTGGTTCCTTTCTCTTCGTTTCTTGAGTAATAATTGTAGCGATCACTGCTGAGATAGAACGACTCATTCATTTCGGTCTCGATTTTATTGACTTCGCGGCCCAGTAACACCGCATTTACGGTATTTGCCGGATCAAGTTGATAACAAGCAGTCACATATTTCAGGGCGTGGTTACCGGAGCCAAATCCCAAGATAGCATTGACATTGAATTTATCAGCATCATTTTTTGTATATTGGAAAATCTCGGCATCACTTGCTGTGATGTAATGGAAATTTGAATAGGCAAGGATACGTCTTTCAGGGCTGGCGGTGAACAGTTTTGAAAAGAGATAGGCAGCTCTTGCCCCGTCACCATTTTTGCGAACAGCACCGGCATAATTGGAAAGGGCCCAATTTAAGATAGCCTCGTCACCCTTTACAGCTTGTAGGTACTTTTCATAGATTGCCATACTTTTGGAATATTCTTGTCCAAATAGGTATAAACGAGCGGCCTGATAGGCGTAGCGGATATATAGAAAGCTGTTCTTTGGGTATTTGGCGATCTGTTGTTCGGCGAGTTCGGCAAATTGCGCAATCTCCTTAAAATTGCGAGTATCTGGATCCCAATAGTTATGCTGAATATTCGTAATCGGTTCCTGTTTTTTGGTGAACATAAAATAAGCACGTTCAGCTTCATGTTTCCCATCAATTAGGGTGTTCAAAAAGCTGTTCCCTTGAATAGAATCGGGGAGGTTGCCCCAAGTTGATTTTTGCTGATTACTGGCCAAATTGGCCGTTGCTGCATTGCTTTTATACATCAGCTGTTCAACATCTTTGACTTTGACTTGCGAGCCCAGGTATTTCGCCCAGGCTTCAGCGTTGATTAAACTTTCCTTTACAGGTTCTTCTTCAGAATAAAGGAATTGATAGGGTATAAATTGAAAGGCCGAAAATCCATTGTCCTCCAAATTGGGAAGATAATATGTCGTTTGATTGTCGTAGGGATCCACTTCGGGTCCACAAGCTATATTTGTCGCGATTTCTCCAAAGAAGAACGCTAATGTCGTGCTAGAAAGCAGCAATAATTTTTTGTAATTCGGCATTGCCATGATTTGCTAATGTAGCTTGATCTAAATGATAAAAAATAATCCGATGTTCTTTTCCTTCTAATTCTCCCTTCAAAAATTTTGCCGTTTGTAGGAGATCCGCTTCATTTGAGGATTCAAATCGTATCACATCTCCCTTTTTGAGATTTGCCTTCGAAAGATCTTTTTTTAGAATGTAGAGATTTGTATTGGGGTTTTGAGTAAATAAAGAAGAGTCTTTGATATCTTCTTCGTTCATGTGTTTTGAAATACCGATATAGTTATTGTTTCTAAAAACCACAAACCATTGGAATAATGGTAAGGCAATATCCATTTCCATCGGATAATTGCGTAAAGTACCACTCAGGTATGTTTTGAGATCCTGTTGATTCAAAATGGAATTTTGACTTCCGAATTGTCTCAGATTTCCCATGTTATAGCACATTAGCGTCACCTTCTTTACTGGGGGAATTCCACTCGTAACAGTATTTTTAACTTGATGTAACCGTAAGGTCGAACTGACCAATACATCTTTTAGCGCGGGCAATTTCTGTAGGTAAGTGAGTAAGTAAAAGAATTTATCTCGAGATGACTTGGTCCAATCGCAGTCAAGTTGGAGCTCCGTGAAATTTTCCTTGCCAGCTTGTTGAACTTTGGCCGCGACAAATGGCACAATTTTGTTGGCGAGGCCTCTGATCTGCAGGCTGTCCATTTCCGAAAAAATGCGTTGATTGATAAATACAACAGGGATCAGTTGCTGTTCTTCGGGGATCGGTTGGTTAAATGTAATAGGACTAATTGGAACAGCCTGTATACCCGATGGATCGAAGTCGATATCCATGATCCGGACAAAAATAGACTTGGCCTTGACATCCTTTAGAGCGCGATGTTCCACAGTGTCTAGTTGAAACACTGTCTTCCAAAAATAGAAGCCTGTTTCATGTTTTGTTTTGGTACAAGAACTAAAAAAAAGTAGAGATAGCGGTACAAGAAATGAAGATAATATTATTTTACGCAGCATAATAGCCATATTTAATCTTAATTGAAACAAAATAGGCTTAATTTTGTTTGTTATTCAATAAAATAAAGACGAAATTACAAAGAGATTATGATTTTATGAAGCCTATTTTAAAATGGATTCTTGGTATTGTGGCGTTTATCCTGTTGGCTTTGACCGGAGGTATCTGGTATTTTAGCAATAAATGGAAACCTCTTTTAGATACGAAGATAAAACAGCTGGTGCTGCAAGCAACCGACAGTCTGTATGCGATTAAATACGACGACATCCATGTCAATCTCGCTTTGGGTAATATAACCATAGACAATTTAAGTCTTGTGCCAGACAGTGGCGTCTATAAAAAATTAGCTCTGGTCAAAAAAGCGCCCGACAACCGTTTTGAGATTGCTGTGAATAGGCTAAAAATAAAAAGCTTTGGAATCAGGAGAGTTTTGATGGACAAAGAACTTTTTTTAAACGATATCACGGTAGAGAAACCTACTATACATATTATCAATGAGGTACATAGTTATAATGATACAGTCAGCAGGGGACCCAAAAAACCTTTATATGAAAAGATAAAAGACAATCTCAAAAAGATTCAAGTGCATGCAATCAATTTGAATGATATTGATTTCAGATATACACAAGTTCAGAAAGGCGTTTATCAGGACTTTGAGATTAAGAAGGTGAAAGTGAGAATAGACGATGTACTCATTGATTCTACATCCGAAAACGATAAACAGCGCTTTTATCATACCAAGATGGTGGACATTGAAGTTCCAAGTTTTACTTATAAGACCCCCGATGGCTTTTATAAAGTGAATTTTGATAAACTTAAAATCAATAGTAGAGATCGGAATGTTCTATTGACTAAAGTCGCTTATCAGCCGACGATGAACAAAGCAGCCTACTACCGAAAGAAAAAGGAAGGGGGAAGCTATGTGGTGTTTAAAATGGACACGCTCCTCTTGACAGGATTCAATTTTGCGCAGTTATCCCGTGATAAGAAGATATATGCACAGAATGCGCGCTTAAAAAATGGCACACTTTCCATCTATAGTGATAAACACTATAAGAGCGCTCCGACCAATCAAGTCGGAAATGCACCCCACATGAAATTGCTCAAGATGTCAACAAGGATGGGCATTGACTCATTGATTTTAGATAACATTGGAATAGCCTATTCCGAGATGAGCGGGGAATATAGCCAAATAGGCACGATAACGTTTGATCATACCTACGGTACGATTTTAAATGTAACAAATGACTCGACAAAGTTGCAAAAACAGAAGCTGATGCGGGCAAATCTGATGACACACTTTATGAACGCAGGAAAGCTCTCAACAAATTTCGTTTTTGATATGACTTCCAAGGTGGGGGCATATACCTATAAGGGGACGCTCGGCAAAATGGATCTTACGGTTGTCAATAAGATGATTCGGCCCTTGTTAAACGTAGAAGTTAAATCAGGAAATCTCAGTCAACTTACTTTTGATATATGGGCCAACGACTATCGTAGTAAAGGAACTTTTAAAATGGATTATGATGATCTCAAAGTAAATATCCTGACGGAGACTGGGGAAGACGGTCGCCGCGAGAAGAAGGGGCTGCTTTCATTTATGGTAAATCAAGTGTTGTTTAACCCGGGGAATCCTGACTTATACGGCAAGTATACGGTCGGTCATATCAACAAACGCCGCGACCCTCATCACCCATTTTTTAAAGCGATGTGGCAAACTTTGCTTGTAGGAATCAAACAATGTGTAGGCTTGGGCCCGGATCGTGAATCCAAATTGATGAATACCGCTGGAAAAGTTGAAAAGGTTGTTAGCGGTGTCAGTAAGGCCAAGAAAATGATTTCAAGTATATTTAAGAAACATAAAACTCCTGAGGAATTGCTGAAGGAAGAAAAAGAAGACGAGGCCAAAGAGGCCGCAAAGATTGAAGAGAAGCGAAAGCGTGACCGTGAAAAGGCTGAAAAGGAACTCGAGAAGGAACAACCAGGGAATTGAGAATCCGTTTCACGTGGAAAGACTACAAAACGAGATGTTTTACAGATTTTGTGTAACAACATGGATCAAGCTATCCTTTATTAACACATGAATGAAATACGATTGCAGGCATTTCAGAGGCGTTGATTTTGCAGATACTTAAAATTCCTATGGAGGTAAATTTGTATTTATTGCCAAATTTATCTTAGTTTCAGCTATAATGATAGATTCGATTTTAAGATTTGTCCGATTTGTTTTCAAATATAAAAATGGGCTTGTAGATAAGATCATGTTCTATGTGAGTATGATCTGCGCTGCTATTGTAATTTTTAATGTTGGTTATGTGACCGACCCAACATTAGGTGAAGTATTGGGCAATACAATTCACTATCTTTTCTTCGGGCTATTTTTCATGATCGCCTTGCGTGAATCGTCATCAATTTACGCATTAAAAAAAGTAGCAGTGGAGCATTATTCGGGATTGACCATTCTCACATACTTTATTTTTATCCTAATTGCCCGTTTAGGAGTTTTTGGATCTTTGTCTGTTTTTTCCAAAGAACAGTGGATATATTTGGGGATCTATATTATTTTTATCGCGGAGCTATCAAAAAGTACCCTTTTCTTCGATAATTTCTATTTTAATCCGACCATATTATTTGTTATCAGTTTTCTCATTCTGATTTTGATTGGCACAGTCCTCCTAATGCTTCCCCGGACCACTGTAGAAGCTCCATTGAGTTTTGTTGATGCCTTGTTTATGGCAACGAGCGCTGTCTGTATAACAGGTTTATCCGTTTCAGATATTTCAACCAACTTCAGCATGTTTGGGCAGACTGTTATTATTGTGCTGATACAGGTCGGAGGTTTGGGTATAATGACCTTTACAGGCTTCTTTGGATACTTTTTTTCGGGCGGTTTTTCCTTTAAAAACCAGTTGATGTTTGGCGAAATCCTAGGGGAAAATAAAGTGGCATCAGTAATCAAGACCTTACTAACCATTATATTTATCACCTTATTATTTGAGTTTTTGGGAGCAATATTGATTTTTAGCACCTTGGAAGTCGCAAATTTTCCTACTATCGGTAGTATGGTCTTCTTTTCCATTTTCCATTCAATCTCTTCATTCTGTAACGCCGGATTTTCAATTTTATCCGGCGGTATCACAAATGATGCTTACAAATTTAACTATCCTTTTCAATTGGCTTTATCTATTTTATTCATTCTGGGTGGTTTGGGGTTTGGAATCGTANNCATTAAATTTTTATACCTATATCAAAGACACGGTATTGCTACGGTATCATCGCTGGGTTACAAAGAAGAATTATAAGCATAAAGCTTGGAGTTTTAGCTTCAATTCCAAGTTGGTTTTACTATGTAATGCCATTATCATTGTTGCGGCAACCTTATTTTTCTACTTTTTGGAGCGGAAAAATACACTTGCTCTTGAAAAGGGCTTCAATGGGGAATGGGTGACATCTTTCTTTATGGCTAACGCAGCACGGTCTGCAGGTTATAATAGTATAGATTTGAGTTTCGTGGGTGCGCCAACTATTTTTTTGATTATGTTGTTGATGTGGGTTGGTGCATCACCTGGATCAACTGGTGGCGGCGTTAAGGTTACTACCGTAGCACTTTCGCTGCTGAATATTATCGCTTTGGCCAAAGGGAAAGAATTTATCGAAATTTTTAAGAGAAGGATAGCAAGTGAGTCCGTAAACAAAGCCTTTGCGATTATTTTATTATCTCTTATTGTTGTTGCGTGCAGTTTTTTTCTACTAATATTTACAGATCCTGATAAAAGTATGAAAGCACTGCTCTTTGAATCGCTATCAGCCTATACAACTTGTGGGTTAAGTCTTGGAGTTACACCATCCTTAAGCATGGGCGGAAAATTGATTATCGTGGTCACCATGTTAGTTGGTCGTGTGGGCATGTTAACATTATTAGTCGCTTTTATCAAAAATACTATGCGGAGAAATGTTATATTTCCGGAGGAGAAGATCCTGTTTTAGCGACGTAAATCTTTGCATTAGAAATTATACCTATTGAAAAGGTTAATATCATATACAAAGTCACAAAAATTTGAAATAAAATAAATTTATCTTAGCTTGAGTTATGAAATATATTGTTTTAGGGTTGGGCCATTTTGGACGCTCACTGGGTGTACATCTTACTGAACTCGGTCATGAAGTGATTGGGGCGGACCGAAACCTAACTATCGTTGAACAACTAAAGGATAAAATAACACATACGGTTTGTTTGGATACGACAGATCGAGAGGCTGTATCGTCATTACCATTAAAAGATGCTGATGCCGTGATCGTTGCTATCGGTGAAGATGAGGGAGCATCACTCATGACTGTAGCGCTTTTAAAGCAACTTAAAGTAAGGCGAATTATTGGCAGAATCGTGTCTGACTTGCAGAAGACAGTGTTGGAGGCGATGGAAATCAATGAATATATCATGCCTGAGGAAGAGGCTGCTGAGCGATTGGCGATGCGTCTCGATAACATTGATATTGTAGATTCGTTTAAGGTATCGGATAAATATTCAATTGTGGAAACAAAGGTTCCAGCGCGGTATGTGGGGATGACATTGCGTGAAGCAAACTTGACTAATTTATATAAGATTATTGTGTTGACAACAGTTAAGATCACAGAAACCAAAAGAAACGGTGTGACCAAAGAACAAAAAGAAGCTACCGGAATTGCAACATCTGAAACGATGATGGAAGAAGGGGATATTCTGGTAGTTTTTGGTGAGCTGTCAAATATTAATAAGTTAATTCAAAAAGGAGAATAATATATGTTATTGACAACAACAAGTACGATTGAAGGTCATGAAATAGACCGTTATTTGGGAATAGTCTCTTCTGAGGTCGTTTTAGGAGCGAATGCGATAAAGGATATGATGGCAGGCTTTCGTGATTTTTTTGGAGGCCGGTCAAATTCGTATGAGCGCGCATTTCAAGAAACGCGAGAAGCAGCCTTACGAGAGCTTGAAGACCGTGCAAAAGCATTGGGAGCTGATGCAGTCGTGGGTGTTCGTTTAGACTTCCAAACGGTAGGAACGGGAGGCATGATGATGGTAGGTGCAACGGGAACTGCCGTAAAAATGAAATAGTAATAAAAAGCCCTATATACCGATAGGGCTTTTTTTACGTCCTGTTGCAGGTCATTGGAAGTGAGTCTGAGATATTTCAGAAGCCCTTCTTTTTCGCGAATATATAATGAAACTGTTTTCCATATTGGCGATAATTATAATTGTATATAAACGCAAATTTATCTATGTTTGGCTTTTAAGACTTTTAAACAACCTAAGAGGATAAATGAAACGATCATGATTTGTTCGGAAGAGTGTAGCAAGTTCATAATTCTAACTGAAAGCCAAGTTATGAATGAATGCTTATCGCGTAAGAAGAATAAAGCAAGTTGCTTCATCACCTTTAAAAGAGAAATTTATACGGATGAAAAATTGGTTTAAGGCTAACTCGGCGCATTTAATCGTTATTGCGATATTCATTGTGCTCGTATTTTTTTATTTTACACCTGTTTGGCAAGGTAAAACATTGGCCCAATCAGATGTAGTACAAGCGCAGGCTGCACAAAAAGAATTATTTGATTACAAAGCGAAAGACGGGAATGCACCATTATGGACAAATTCCATGTTCGGGGGAATGCCGACGTACCAAATTTGGCAGGAAAATGAGAATAATATCGGAACCTATTTTTTAAGAGCTGTTAAATTTGCCTTTCCGAGCCCAATGGATACAGTGCTATTCTATTTATTGGGAGCCTATTTTCTCTTGAGTGTATTGCGTATCAAGCCATGGCTAGCTGCGGTAGGTGCAATCGCCATCGCATTTACATCCTATAATTTTATTTATATCGAGGCCGGACACATTACAAGAGCCAATGCGATTGCATTTATTCCACCTGTAATAGGAGCTGTAATTATGTGTTATCGGGGAAGTCGACTATGGGGTCCTGTATTATTGGCGCTGTTCCTGTCCTTGGAAATCCGTGTCAATCACTTGCAGACGACTTATTACTTGTTGATGGCATTAATGGTATATGTGATTTTTGTGCTCGTTGATGCAATTAAACAAAAGCAATTAAAAGGTTTTTTTATTGCTTCGGCACGACAGGTTATCGCAGTTATCATCGCTTTGATGGTAAATGCATCTATTTTATTGCCTACCTGGGAATATAGTAAATTAAGTACTCGTGGGCATGCTAATATCACCAAGGTTGATAACAACAATGCTAAAGAGAAAGGACTCGATAAAGAATATGCCTATGAGTGGAGCCAAGGAATCGGTGAGACGATGACCTTTGTCATCCCCAATGCCTATGGCGGTTCGACTGGAGGACAATTGAACGAGAAATCGCATGTGGCTAAGCTCTTAATGGAACGAGCTGGTGCTTCCGAGGTTCAAGCTGGACAGTTTGCAGAAGGTATGCCGACTTATTGGGGCGACAAACGTTTTACATCGGGCCCATGGTATTTTGGCGCAGGAGTTTTCTTTCTTTTTGTCTTAGGCCTTGTGATTGTTAAGGACCGCTTCAAATGGTGGATTTTGGCAACAACAATTTTAGCGTTACTTTTATCATTTGGTAAGAATTTTACATTGGTTTCGGATATATTTTTCGATTATTTTCCTATGTATAATAAGTTTAGGGCTGTTGAATCCATCTTGGTATTAGTTTCTATCACGGTGCCAATCATGGCAATAATGACAGTCAATGAGCTATTGACACGCGCAAAGGAAATTCCAAACTTAGAAAAGAAAGTCTTGTATACATTTGTAGGTGTCGGTGGCATTTGTCTTTTGATAGGGCTGATGCCGGATCTATTTTTAAATTTCAGAAATGCGGAACATAACAATTTAATAGCAACTTTCGAGCACAATATAGGCGATAAAGCCTTTGCGACAGAATTAGCAAACCAGCTGGTTCTGGATCGAAAAGATTTAGCAAGCAAAGATGCTTACCGTTCATTTGTTATTATCCTATTGACTTTCGGCCTGATTTGGCTTTTCTTAAAGAAAAAGCTCAATGAAAGCATGTTGTTAGGGATCCTGTTAGTCGTATTTTTATTTGACTTATGGGGTGTAGATAAACGTTTCCTGAATGATAAATCTTTTATGGAGAAGGGTGCTACAGCACAACAAGTGTTCCAGCAGCGTGAAGTGGATCAATTGATCTTAATGGATAAAGATCCAAGCTATCGTGTGCTTGACTTGACCACAGATCCTTTCTCTGACGCTCGTCCTTCCTACTTCCACAAATCGTTAGGTGGTTATCATGCAGCCAAATTGATGCGTTTTCAAGAAATTTTGGAAAATCAATTCAATGGTGCACTTAACGAAGATGTGTTGGATATGTTTAATGTACGTTACCTGATTACCACAGATCCGCAAAGTCAATCACAACGTATTGTAAGAAGAAGTACTGCAGCAGGTAATGCCTGGTTTGTCGATAAGGTTACTTTTGTCAAGAGTAATGCAGAAGAAATGCAGGCTATTAGTTCATTCGATCCGCATAAAGAAGCATTCGTAAATCAACAATATCAAAATGAGATTAAGGCTAAGACATCGAATGCATCTACATCCGGCGAAATTAAGCTAACCTCTTATCATCCAGATAAGATGCAATACGAATATACAGCTGCCAATGATGCATTAGCTGTATTTTCTGAGGTCTTTTATGATAAAGGATGGAAAGCATACGTAGACGGGAAGGAAACACCGATCCTTCGCGCGGATTATATCTTAAGAGCATTACAATTACCTGCTGGTACACATAAAGTAGAGTTTGTTTTCGATCCTGAGTCACATAAGTTCGGTAACTTGTTGACGCTGATCTCGTCTATTGTTCTTGTATTGGGAATAGGGGCGGCGATATATTTCTCCTTTAGAGGAAGTAAAAAAGAAACAGCAGTTTAGTCTGCTGTTTCGATAAAATTCTTATTAAGCTTTAGAATAATTTGAGCTGCGGGTCTGTTATTCTAAAGCTTTTTCTATGATGTGGACTTGAGCCATATTCCAATACGGCTGTCCGATGTTTGACCGTGGGATAACCTTTGTTGTTAAGCCAATCATAGTTGGGATAATCCTTTGCGATATTGTCCATGTATTCGTCTCGATAGGTTTTTGCCAAAATAGAGGCCGCGGCGATAGATAGGTATTTCCCATCTCCTTTTNNTCCTTTTACAATGCATGAATAGGGAATAGTTTGGTAAGGAATAAACCTGTTGCCATCCACGATGATGTATTCCGCTTTAAGAGTTAGCATATCAAGGGCCTTGTGCATGGCGAGGTAACTGGCGTTGTGGATATTTATACGGTCTATTTCTTCCGCAGAGACACTAGCTACGGCATAAGCGAGTGCTTCACGTTCAATAATTGGGCGCAAGGCCATTCTCTTCTTTTCACTGAGCTGTTTTGAATCGTTTAGAAGTTCGTGGTGGAAGTCAGCAGGAAAAATTACTGCTGCTGCAAAGACGGGGCCTGCCAAACAGCCTCTGCCCGCTTCGTCGCAACCCGCCTCAACCCATTGTTCTTGGTAGTATGATAATAGCATATGTAGTTCCGTAAAATAGACGAAATTACAAATAAATTTAGAGTTATGTATTGTAACTTCTGTGTGAATATCGGCCATTTACATTAATTAACACTAATAATGGCTTCTTTTGTAGGGATTTGGCACGTAGTTTATTTCAAGTGATATGTATAAAGATTGCCAACGAGTAAGAATCTGTTTGAGCCCTAGGATTGCTTTGCGCCAAATTAAACTTGGAACAAGTTGTCCAGTCAAAGGATTTATCAATTATAGAAATAAAAAGTAGATATTATGAGAGGCTTTATGCTTTTTTTGTTGAGTATGCTTACGGGCTGGACAGTTTATGGCCAAACGAAGAGTGTACAAGGAATGTTGAAAGACGATAAGAATCGGATTGTTGCTGGGGCGACGGTGACTCTAACGTCAACATGGGATTCGATGTCCGCCAGTTCGAGTATGGCGGGTATTTTTGTGTTTGATAAGATTAAGGCAGATACCTTTAAAATTCGAGTTTCAAATCTAGGATTCGAACGTTTTGAGAAGGAGTTTAGTATTCCTAAGGGAGAAACAAAATATATTATTCCAAGTTTAACTTTGCAACAAAATTCCCAGATGCTGGAGGAAGTGGTCGTAGACGGTGTTCCCACTGTTGTGGTAAAGAGTGATACGTTGGAATATACAATGAAAGATTTAAAACTCAGGGAAGGTGCAGTTGCAGAGGATGCATTGAAAAAATTGCAGGGGGTAGAAGTTGACAAGGACGGTAACGTTACGGCACAAGGCGAAACTGTAAAAAGAGTTCGGATTAACGGGAAGGACTTTTTTGGAGGAGATGTTAAAACTGCAACGCAGAATCTTCCAGCCAATATTGTGCAAAAAATGCAAATCATCGATGACTATGGTGATATGGCTAATATTACCGGGAATAAGAACGGTGATTCTGAAAAAGTCTTGAATATTCAGATAGATCCAAAATACAATACAGGACATATGACGACCCTACGTGCTGGTGTAGGGACAGAAGACCGTTATCAAGCTACGGGCATGTGGATGGGCATGCGTGAAGGTGAACAAATTTCTGTGCTGGGAAATTTGAACAATACCAACGCACCATTATTCGATTTTAGCACAGTAGGAGGTGGAGCCCGCCGAGGTCAAGGTGGTGGCGGACGTCGTGGTGGCGGTATGTTTGGCGGGTCAGATGGCCTAACAAAAATCGGATCAATCGGGGTTAATTTCCGCAAGGATTTTTCGGAGAAACTGACAGCCTATGGTAGCTACAGTTATAGTCATTCCAATAATACGACTGTATCACAGCGATTTCAAGAAAATACACTGCCTGATATCAAGCAAATTGATAGCGTGTTCTCGAATTCAAATACAGTTGGGGGAAGCCATCGTTTTGAAGCAAATGTCGAATGGAAGCCAACAACTAAGGATTATATTAAAATTTCTCCACAGTTTGGTTATGACAATAGTGATGTAATAACAGGTACGAGTTCGGTAACTAATCGAAATGAATTGTTCAATAACTCGCAGAATCAAGATATCATTGCAAACTCTACGGCACCACGATTCGGAATAAGTGGGCTGTATAATCATAAATTTAATGACAAAGGAAGAAATATTTTTTTAGATATGAACTTCAATAATGCGAAGACAGAAAAAGATCAAAGTGCGATTCTTGACAGGTTGTTAGCTGATCCCAATAATGCCAATGCATCTTTAGATTCAATTTATGAAAAAACTATATTAGAGGCAAATAATAAAAGTTGGAACGCGGGAGCATCATTAAATTATACTGAACCTCTTTCGGAAAAAGGGCGATTGGAGTTTACGTATGACTTTAATAAAAATAAATATGATAATACAAATAGGCAGCAAGGGTTTGATAAGGATGGAAATTTGATTGCTGAAGATCCAAAATTGAATTTTGATTACAATTACGATTATTCCTTTTCTACGCACAAAATAGGTGCAAACTACCTCTACAATGGGGATAAAATAACATATTCTATTGGTGCGGCGGCACAGCCTTCTCAATTGAGAGGTGACGCAATCAGTTCAGGTTTCGTCGTTCCAATTTATAGAAATAATATGAACTGGATGCCTATTGCACGATTTGAATACAAATTCTCTAGACAGTCAAATATCTCAGTGAATTATTCTGGTACGCCTACAGAGCCCTCCGTAACTCAAATATTACCATTTGATATGAGTACAAACCGTACCAGTATAGTAATTGGTAACGCCAACTTGAATCCAGAATTTAGTCATCAATTAAACATCCGTTTCCGAAAAAATGATTTTCAAAAAGGGAACAACTTTTTTGCTTTTGTCAATGCGGGTTTAACCAACAATAAGATCGTAAGTTTAAGTAAAAGTTATTTTGATGATTTAATGGATTATCAAACAGGAGAAACGAACTCGACTTTGATATCCGAAGTTCGTTATCTAAATGAAACGAATGAGAAACCATTTAATGTTAATTCTTTTTATCATTATGGAAAATCATTAAAAGAAAAAACATATAATATTATGTTCATGGGGGGTATATCTTACAATAAAAACATAGGATACATTTCTACCGAAAAAGATGATAATGTTGGGCAGAAGAATATTGCTAGAAATATCGTGTTTAATCAAGGATTGATGTTTAGATACAATCCGTCAGAAAACTTAGAAATTAATCCTGGAATACGTTATCAGTACAATCATACTGAAAATTCTTTGACAAATCGCAATACGAACGTCTCCAGTTGGACACCGACATTAATTGGATCCGTTAATATAACACCGACAACCATTTTTGGTGCCGATCTTTCGAAACAATTCAATAGCGGTTATGGAGCTGGAATAAATGCCAATCCGTTTGTAATCAATACGTATGTTGAACAAAAGTTTTTGAAGCAACAACGAGGTACAATTCGTTTGCAAGCATTTGACCTTCTTAATCAGCAGACAAATGTTTCCAGAACGGTGAGCGAATCTATGGTTACGGATAGCCGTACAAATCGTTTGGGACGTTATTTTATGTTGCTCTTCACCTATAAATTCCAAAAATTTGCCATGGGAAATCCCGAAGGCGAAAATCGATTCCCTGGTGGTATGAGACCACCGCGCATGTAAGTTAAATAATCTATCTATTATACTGTAATGACGGTCATAGTGATTTCGCTATGACCGTTTTGCATTAAAAAATGTCTAATTTTGTGAAAACTCGATTTGGGTCCTTATAGATAGCCTGCCAATAACCGGTGGTAAAAATATTCTGCGGGCTTAATTGAAGCCTGGAGACGGAGATAAAAAATCGCTGGTTAGCATCCCGAGTGAATACATAAAAAATATAGCAATTTCAGAGCACTGAATGGAATACGAAATTATTAGACTTTCAAACGGAATACGTGTAGTATTTCAATATCAAAATGTACCGGTAACACATGTCTGCATGGTGATCAATGCTGGATCTCGAGACGAGTCAGCAGGAAAATTCGGTGTTGCACATTTCATAGAACACCTTCTTTTTAAGCGGACGGAAAGACGGTCTACACAGCAGATTATTAATCACCTGGAGTCGGTGGGAGGAGACCTCAATGCTTATACGACCAAAGAGTATACCTGTGTTCATGCATCTATGCTAAGGCCCTATTTAGATCGGGCATTGGATCTTTTTGAAGATATTTTTTTCCATTCTACTTTCCCCGAAATAGAGATGGATAAAGAGAAGTCTGTTATTGTGGACGAGATGGCTTCCTATTTGGATAGTCCCGAAGAATCAATTGTTGATGATTTTGAGGATCTCATATTCCAAGGTTCGGGTCTAGGTCATAATATCCTGGGGATCGAAGATCAGCTTCTCGCATTGCAAAAGAACGATATTGAAGAATTTATGCGATCAAATTACGATACACATGATATGGTAATTGGTATCACAGGCAACTATAGTCTAAAGGAGGTCGAAAGATTGCTGCATAAAGTCTTCGGTAAGGTTGCTGAAAATGGCATAATACGGACTAGAGATGATGTCAATCCAATCATTGAACAACATATTGCCATCGCCAAGCCAATTAATCAGGTTCATTATATGCTGGGCTCGTTGGCGTATGGTTATCGTGATGAACGTAAAACAGGACTCTTACTTTTGAACAATATGCTCGGAGGGATGGGCATGGGATCTATCCTAAATCTATCTATTCGTGAGAAATATGGAATTGCCTATACAATCGAATCCAATTATGCCATTTTTTCGGATACAGGTCTATTTAGCATCTATCTCGGAACAGATGAAGAAAAAGTCGAAAAGGCTAAAAAATTGGTCTTTAAGGAGCTTGCTAAAATGTGCGAACAGCCTTTGTCTGATGTGAAAGTGAAGAAAGCAAAACAGAAATTTATTGGACAAATTGCGTTAACAGAGGAGAATCGTATGAGTATGATCATCTCAGCGGCCAAAAACGTGATGGACTATGATCGTGTTATATTGTTGGACGAAGTTATTGAAAAGATTCAGGGCCTAACCAATGATGAATTATTGGGTATCGCTCAGGATGTATTTGACCCGAATAAGATGCTCTCCCTGAGTTTTGTACCTGAAGATTGATCCTGCGAAATGAGTGTGGAATTTAATTATTGGGAGGCGACGAGCATTTATATTGCATATAAAAAGCAANNGCGGAAGCCTATGGTAAACACAGTAATAATGAATAACAAAAAATAAAAGGATGAAAACAGCTTATGTATTTCCTGGTCAAGGGGCCCAATTTGTAGGAATGGGACAAGACCTATATAATTTAAATGATGAAACGAAAGCGTTATTTGAACAAGCTAATGATATCTTGGGTTTCCGTATCACGGATATTATGTTTTCGGGAACAGATGAGGAGTTAAAGCAAACTAAAGTAACTCAACCAGCTATTTTCTTGCATTCCGTAATTTTGGCTAAAGCGTTAGGTGATTCCTTTCAACCAGCTATGGTCGCAGGACATTCCTTGGGCGAGTTTTCCGCTTTGGTGGCTGCCGGCGCACTTAGTTTTGAAGATGGGCTTAAATTAGTAGCGCAACGTGCTAATGCGATGCAGAAAGCTTGTGAATTACAGCCTTCTACAATGGCGGCTATTTTGGGGCTGGAAGATGCCGTTGTGGAAGAGATCTGCGCCAAAGTAGATGAAATCGTTGTTGCGGCAAATTATAACTGTCCAGGGCAATTGGTTATCTCCGGATCTATAGAGGGGATTGATAAGGCATGTGCTTTATTGACAGAGGCAGGAGCAAAACGTGCATTGAAATTAAATGTAGGCGGTGCTTTTCATTCTCCATTGATGGAATCTGCCAAGGTGGAACTCCAAGCTGCGATAGAAGCAGTTGATATACTTTCACCAAGATGTCCAATCTATCAAAATATAGATGCGCAACCTCAAACAGACCCTGCAGTTATCAAACAAAACCTGATCGCCCAATTGACAGGTGCTGTTCGATGGACACAAACTGTCCAAAATATACTTGCTAGTGGTGCGACGGCGTTTGTTGAAGTAGGTCCTGGCAATGTGTTGCAAGGTTTGGTAAAGAAAGTGGATCGCCAGGTACAGACATCCGCGGCTTCTGTAACGGCATAAAGAAATTCCGCGTAGAATAAGCGTAGAAAAATATTCATCGCCCCCAAAAAGTTAAGACTTTCTTGGGGGCATTTTTTATATTGAAAAGATCAAGGTCGTTGGAGACAGTAATACCTATTTCAGTATAATGCATTCGCTGTTTATTCGGAGCTCGTTCGGAGCTTGTTCGGTACTTGTTCGGTGCTCCTTCGGTTGTGACCGAAAAAGCACCGAACAAGTACCGAATCATATGCGTTGAAAAATCGAAAGAATATGGGATCGAATAGCCTGTTCTTATTTATCCTTGAACATGCTATAATGGTCTTTCATTACCTGTAAGACAAAATCATTTGGAGTCATTTTTTCCGGATGCTTGATTTCCATAACGGCTTCAAGCCGCTGTACAAGTGCTGTTAAAATGCCGACATCTCTCCTGTCAAATGCTGTCTGATACACCTCTTTAATTGAGTTGGCATCCTTATCACTTAATTTGATTACCTGTGGAAATAAAATCGGATGATTGTCATAAGTTTCCTCATAGATTGTATCACTCAGTTTTAAGGTTGGTTTTAAGCTGATCACAGAAGTTTCTCCTGCGATATCGCCAATGCGCTGCCCGTTTTTGGACAGTACAATGGACGTAATTGCAATGCCACCCATTGTCATCCATATATCCACGATTGATAAACTCCATCGCGATAAGTATTGATAAAAATTGGCTCTGGAGCCGTCGAGTTTGACGACTTTTATCTTCATGATTTTCTTGCCCATTGTCTGTCCGCCAAAAGCCGTTTCAGCAATAAGGGTATAAAAAAATGCGGGTAATGTCATACCCATAACAATCCCATAGAATAGATACGGATCTCCGCTCGTAATATTTAAGCTGTCCAAAAGAAACATACAAAAGAAATAGTAGCAGACAATAATAAAATAGTCTATGGCAAAAGCGATCATTCTTGAGCCAAGGCTAGCAAGATTATATTCGATTTTTACATTTTGTGCAGTGTTTATCTCAAGCTTATTCATACGCAAATTAATTGTCTGGAAAGGCTATATGCAATATACAAGTTATTTTGTCCACGTTTGTATCTCTAATCAAGGATATTTCATATATTTGGTTGAGCCAGTTAAAAAAATTAATGAGAGAAGCATCATTTGTAGAACGAAATAAAGAAAAATGGACGTTAATTGAAAATAATTTGTCAATTAATACACAGGTTGATCCGGATGAACTGGCCTCAAATTATATTGAGCTCACCAATGATTTGGCCTATGCACAGACTTTTTACCCTGAGAGTAAGGTCAAGGCTTATTTGAATGAGCTTGCTGTGACCGCTCACCAAAAAATCTATAAGGATCAGAAAGCCTCCAATAGTAAATTTAAGTCGTTTATAAATGAAGAAATTCCACAGGCGATATGGTCTATCCGGAGACCTTTGCTCTATTCCCTATTAATTTTCATTTTGGCATCAGTAATCGGTTTTCTATCGTCTATGTACGATATCGATTTTATTCGCCATATTTTGGGGGATTACTATGTAGATGCCACAATAGAAAGCATAAAAGCGGGCGATCCCGCTGCGGTGTATGGCAAAGGTAGCAATTTCGGGTCGGCGATCTGGATTACGATCAATAATGTTCGTGTAGCCTTTATGGCTTTTGCTTTTGGCTTGTTCTTTAGTGTTGGAACTGGTTACGTTCTGTTTAGCAACGGTATTATGCTGGGCGCTTTTCATCACATGTTTTTCCAATATGGCGTAATGGGGAAAGCGATGTCCGCGATTTGGATTCATGGTACAATCGAAATATCTGTAATTATTATTGCGGGCGGCTGTGGATTAGCTATTGGCAACAGTATTTTGTTCCCGAAATCCTACACACGTCTGGTCTCCTTTGTTCGTTCAGCAAAGGTGGCGATTAAGGTGTTGATCAGCACAATTCCATTCTTTATTATCGCCGGCACTTTGGAAGGTTTTGTAACGAGATATTATAATGTGTCGATATGGTTGTGCTTATCGATTATCCTTATCTCCTTGATGGCTATTTTGTATTTTTATGTTATTAACCCTTATCGACTAGCAAAGCGATTTCAATGGAAATAGATTTTGAATTTCAAAAAGAACGGAAGGTAGGGGACTTCGTCCAGAGTTTTATAGATCTTTTCAAAATGATCTATAAGCACTTTGTTGCAACTATATTTGGGTTGTCAGCGCTACCTTTAGCGGGTATTGCTTTGGTTTATTATTTTCTGTCAACCAAAATTACTTTTTCTGCCAATAGCAGTTCATTCGAAGATATCGACGGTTACAGCTGGGCTGGATTACTCATTTTAGCGCTTATTGCCTTGGGATTGTATGTGTACGGTGTGTCGATTGAGTATTTTATCCTGCTGAAAGAACGGAAAAACATAACATTTACCGGACAAGAAGTGTTGAAGAATTTCAGATCCAATTTAGGACGTTACTTTATGTTTCTGATCGCTATGATCTTAGCCCTGATAGTTGTATTTATTCCATTGGCAATTGTGGCAGCGATTTGTGCCTTTATTCCTTTCATTGGAAGCTTTGCCATTGGTATATTGGGATCTATGGTCGGAATTTGGCTGTTTTCATCCTTTCTCTTTTACAGAGAAGGTTATTCTGATCTAGGTAGCTGTTTTACTGATGCCTATATGATGCTCAGTAAAAAATTGATTCAATATGGTATTGCAACCTATATTGTGAATTTTATTTTCCAAATGGCCGTGATGCTCATCTCTATAATCCCCATGATTATCATTGCACTGCTGTCATTTAACTTCCTAGGAGTGGATGCTGCTTTTTTTGATTCATCTTTGGGAAAATTATTAATGACCTTGGGCGGATTATTTATAACATTGTTTACTTTGTTTTTATATATGTCCGGTGTCTTGGCTAATGGTATTATTTACGAAACAGCCAAAGATCTTAAATTTGGGGAACGCATTTATGGTATGATCGAAAAGATCGGAGGGGAGCATGAATAGAGGACTAGTCTTTGTCTTCTTGGTGTCTGTGTCGTTGTTTTACGCTTGTGACCCTAAACCGCAAGGAAAAGATTCCAACGCAGATACAATTGACTCCGCCAGTGTAACAATAGATTCTTTAGCTACAGGGATTGACTCTGTCCGGATCGATTCCGTTGCCGGCATGAAGAATCCCGATAATGTGGAAGAAAAAGAGGACATTGATCTCTGGGACCCTCGGTTATTTGATTCGATACCAAGGTATACTGACGAACGTTCGTTTAAGATGGATCCTTATCAGGATATTATCAAACGTTATGAAACCGATGATTTTGTTTACTCTGAAAATATTAAAGATCGTGTCAGTGTGTTACAGCGTATTTTTTCCCGTCTTGCTGATTGGTTGGGTAGTATCATGCCCGACAATCCTTATAAATTTAGGGAGGAATTTGGCTACCTCTTTGCCTGTATAGCTATAATAGCATTGGCATTTATCCTATATAAAGTGCTCTATAATAAAAAGCAGTATTATATACAGCATCGTCAGGAAGAAGGCGAGCTGGACGTTTTGGCTTATGTGGAACGCAATTTAATGAACAGCAACCTACAGCCCTATATACAAGAAGCAGTTGCGAATAAAAACTATGCCCTAGGTATTCGGTATATGCAGCTGCTGAATATTCAGAAATTGGCACAGGCAGAACATATAAAATGGAAGCAGAGTAAAACGAATGCCGAGTTTGCCCAAGAGATTCAAGAGAAGGAACTTCGGTACGGATTCATCGCATGCACGAGAATCTTTGATTATGTTTGGTTCGGTCAGTTCGAATTAACAGAAGCTAATTTTAATCAGTATCAGGAATTGTTTCAACAATATCAAAATCAAATCAAATGAAAGGATCAGTAAAATTTGGATTGATACTATTGGGGGTTGTCCTATTGCTGATTGGCATAATAGATGCCACGAGCAAAAAGCCTATAATTTGGCAACGAACGTTTGCCGCGAAGGATAAAAATCCATTTGGAGCTTATGTGCTTCATCAAGAGCTAGCACATATCTTTGATAAAAAAAGTGTAACAATTGAAAGGCCCTTGTATGAGTATTTGGATAGCGTAAAGAAAACGGATATTAATCTTTTATTTTATACCGACTATTTTTCAATGGGGGAGGCTGCTCAGAATAAATTGTTGGACTATGTCGGCCGTGGTGGAAAGGCGATAATAATTGCGGAAGGCATCGATAGCTATTTGCTGGATTCTCTAAAAATGGAAACCAATAATTTCTATGGTTATAAAAATGGAGTCGATATAAAAAGCCAGCTACGTGTACGATTAATGAATGATAATAATAAAATTTATTATGGTAAATCGGAGCTTGGCAGTGTATTTAGCAAACTTCCTAAAAATGCGACTATTTTAGGAGCCATAACTTACAAAGATTTTATATTGCCCAACTTTGTTGAATTAAAAATTGGCAAAGGATTGCTCTATGTTCATTTAACGCCTGATCTGTTCGCAAATTACTATTTACTGAATTCTGCTTCACAATATGCTTACGTAGCGAAATCATTGTCCCATCTCAATGATAAGCCAATTGCATGGTATGATTTTAAAGCAAATACGAATCAATATAGCACGCCGTTGCGCGTATTGTTGACAAATGATGGACTCAGGCAGGCTTGGTACCTGCTGTTGGGCGGCTTGATTCTTTTATTGGTCTTTAAAAGCAAGCGTGAACAAAGGGCTGTGCAAGTTGTAAAACCAGAACCAAACCTTTCCAAAGAGTTTTGTGGAACGATAGCAACCTTATATTACGAAAATGGTGCACCCGGAAATATGGTTGCTAAAAAGATAGATTATTTTCTCCACGATCTTCGAAATCGGTTCCATTTGGATACCTTGACGCTGCGGGAGGACGAGTTTAGTGAAGAATTGGCTGAGCGATCTGGTGTTTCCTTGATGGAAACACAGTCTTTAGTTAAATTGATCGTACGTATGCAAGATACCAAACTGCATGACTTGAATGATCTTAAATTGATCAATGATTATATAGAAGATTTTAAACATAAAGCAAAAATGATATGAGTGACTTCGATAAGTATATATCTTTTGATAACCGGATAGACGTCTCGGTTTTATTCGATAAAATGGCTGAGGTAAAGTCGGAGGTAAAAAAAGTAATCGTTGGACAGGATCAATTGATCGATATGCTCTTGATCTCTATTTTGGCATCTGGACATTCTTTGATTGAAGGGCTACCTGGCGTTGCAAAAACATTATCTGCAAAATTAATCGCCAAAACAATTAATAGCGAATTTAAGCGGATCCAGTTTACACCCGATCTCATGCCTTCAGATGTAACGGGATCATCCATACTCGATTTAAAAAGCAATGAATTTGAGTTTCGCAAAGGACCAATTTTTGCAAATATCGTCCTGATCGATGAAATCAACCGTGCTCCGGCGAAGACACAGGCCGCACTCTTTGAAAGTATGGCCGAACAACAGGTGTCTGTGGATGGGACAACCTATGCACTGCCTACCCCCTTCGTTGTTTTTGCTACCCAAAATCCAATTGAGCATGAGGGTACCTATCGGTTACCCGAAGCGCAGTTGGACCGTTTTCTATTTAAAATCAATGTGAACTATCCAGAGCTTGAACAAGAACTGGAAATCTTAAAGGAACACCATGCGCAGAAAGCGCTGAACAAAGAAGATCAGGTTCATGCGGTTGTGTCGGCAGGGGAAATTTTATCTTTCCAGCGATTGATCAAGTCTATTTTTGTACATGATGAACTCTTGAGTTATATTGCGCAGGTCATTATAAAAACACGTACTAATCCAAGTTTGACGTTGGGAGCATCCCCTCGGGCCTCTATTGCTTTGCTGGAGTCTGCAAAAGCCTCAGCGGCAATGAACGGAAGAGACTTTGTTACACCGGAAGATATTCGTAGGGTTGCTGCTGCTGTTCTGGGCCATCGTGTCATGTTGACCCCGGAAAGGGAAATGGAAGGGTTTACAACGGCCTATGTCATCGATCAAATCATTAACTCTGTTGAAATTCCAAGATAATGAAGAAATTTAGACAGCTCTTTCTGACCAATCAATTCTTCTATTCATTATTAGGAGTAGCGACCCTCTTTACGATTTCCTTTTTTATAAAAGGTTTGTTTGTCGTCGCTTGGATTGTTTTTTGGTTATGGTTGGCTGTTTTGATTTTTGATTTCATTGTACTATTTGCTGGCAAAGGGAGGGTTGAGATTACTCGAGTTTACCCAGAAAAATTATCCAACGGTGATGAAAACCCAATGAAATTGACTGTAAACTCATTTTATCCCTTTGCAACAACCGTCGATATTCTAGAAGAGTTTCCGGTACAGCTGCAAATTCGTGATAAAGAGTTTAAGACTCGCTTGGCAGCGAATCAAATTACGGAGCTGTCCTATTTCATGCGGCCAACACAGCGCGGCATTTATCAATTTGGGCGATGCATAGCCCTGGTGGCACGTTTTGGATTCATCAAAAGGAGATTTATAACCAATCAGGCGCAAGAAATACCTTGCTATCCTTCTTATATTCAATTGAGAAAGTATCAGCTGCTGGCGACCAGTAATAGGTTAAATGAGTTGGGAATAAAGCGTATTCGGCGGATAGGCTCAGCCATGGAATTCGACCATGTGCGCGAATACGTACAGGGAGACGACTATCGTCACATGAATTGGAAGGCGTCTGGGAAGGTTAAAAAACTGATGGTCAACCAATATGAGGAGGAAAAATCCCAACCAATCTATTCCTTTATTGATTTGGGACGCGCGATGCGTATGCCATTCAATGGGCTTACGCTATTGGACTATGCAATCAATGCGGCACTGGTGCTTTCGAATGCCACCATATTAAAACAAGATCGTGCCGGATTGTTAACTTTTTCAAAAGATATTCATGCATTTATTGCCGCTGAAAAAAGGAATAATCAAATGCATAAAGTTTCAGAGGCGCTTTATCAGGTGTCGACTAATTTCGAAGAATCTGAATTTGGAAAGCTGTATACGTATGCGAATGCACATATCAACAAGCGATCGCTTATTTTTCTATATACAAATTTTGAAACGCTTGACTCGTTACGGCGACAGATCAATTATCTCTCGATGTTGAATAGAAGCCATATTATTGTGGTCGTCGTGTTTAAAAACGTCGAAATTGAGGATTTAGCGAAAAGCAAGCCGAAAAAAAGCATCGATATTTATAATCAGATTATTGCCGAGAAGTTTATCTATGAGAAACAGCTCATCGTGCAGGAGCTCATTCGCAACGGATTTCAGACGATTTATACGGCTCCGGAAAATCTGACCATAAATTCGATCAATAAATACTTAGAGATTAAGGCTCGTGGGCTTATTTGATGATGGAAGTGTCTTTGACCATCACCTTTGTCCAAAGATGCTGATACTTTTCAATCGCCTTTAGATGAATTGGATGTGTCTCATACACGGTAATATCGTTGAGGTCTTTAAATGTGACAATCAATGTATAGTCAAAGCTGTTGTCCACAACGGGCCTTGCATTTGTTGGAGCAGGAACACCGTAATTGAGTGTCTTGATAGTTTCTATTTTGCGTAGTTCCTCAAAGAACCCAACGAAATCTTTTTTATCCTGTGCGCTGATATTTTCTTTCAGCCAGAAGTTTACGATGTGGACAATGGTGTTCGATTGTAGGTCCTGATCAGTTGCTGTAGCATTTGCCCATGCGGGTGCAGTTATAAGAACCATAGGAGCAAGTAAAAAATTACGTCTTTTCATGATTGAACAGTTTAGAACCATTAAGATACAAAAAAAGAGAGACATCACCGTCTCTCTTTAATTATTTTGCTATAAATTGGCTTCTCTATAAACCAAATTCAACTTTCACTTTATCGATGTAATCCAGTTTTTCCCAAGTAAACAATTCAACTTCGACTTGTTTTTTCTCACCTGTGGAACTTTCAAATTCTTTTGTTACTGTTCTTGGCGTTCTTCCCATGTGCCCATAAGCAGCGGTTTCAGAATAAATCGGATTTCTCAATCCCAAACGGGTTTCTATGCCATAAGGAGTCATGTCAAATAAAAGGGCAATTTTGTCGGCAATCTGGCCGTCAGTCAAGTTGACTTTGCTTGTACCGTAGGTATTAACATAGATTCCCATAGGATCTTTTACGCCGATTGCATAAGAGATTTGCACAAGGATTTCATCAGCGACACCGGCAGCAACCAAATTTTTGGCAATATGACGTGTTGCATACGCAGCTGAGCGGTCCACTTTCGATGGATCCTTTCCTGAGAATGCACCGCCACCATGTGCACCTTTACCTCCATAAGTATCTACAATGATCTTACGGCCAGTAAGTCCCGTATCTCCATGTGGGCCACCGATAACAAATTTTCCTGTTGGATTGATATGAAACTTGATTTCATCATTAAATAATAGCTGAAGCTCTGGCTTTAACTGCGCTTTAACACGCGGAATCAAGATCGTTTTGATATCGTGTGTAATTTTATCCAACATGATTTGTTCACTATCAAAATCATCATGTTGTGTAGAGATTACAATTGTATCAATTCTTTTGGGTTTGTGATCGTCCCCATACTCAAGAGTTACTTGTGATTTGGCATCTGGTCGCAAATACTTGATTTCGTTATTCTCTCTCCGTAATTCTGCCAATTCATAAAGGAGACGATGAGAAAGATCTAATGCCAGGGGCATAAAATTGTCTGTTTCATTGTTTGCATATCCAAACATGATTCCTTGATCACCGGCGCCTTGCTCCTGTCTTGTCTTACGGTCTACACCTTGGTTGATGTCGGCAGACTGTTCGTGAATTGCCGATAATACACCACAAGAGTTTGCTTCAAACATATACTCAGATTTCGTATAACCAATTTTTTGGATTACCGAACGAGCTATTTTCTGAACATCTAGATAGATATTGGATTTAACCTCGCCTGCGAGAACAACCTGACCAGTCGTTACCAACGTTTCGATAGCAACGCGTGAATCCTCGTCCCATGCTAAAAAATTGTCTATTAGTGCATCTGAAATTTGATCCGCAACTTTGTCTGGATGCCCTTCAGAAACAGATTCTGACGTAAATAAATAAGCCATGCTTTACGTAATTTTAATATTGAATTTGCGCTAGAATGAAATAACAGCAAAGTGATAAGAGCCGCGATAGCGAAGGGTTTTTAGCACTTTTTTACTGTGGTTGCAATCTCCTTGTCGTTGCCTTGTTATGCAACAGCACGCAAATCAGTCCACATTCTATTTTTTGTGCGACAAAGCTACAATACTTTAAGGAGTATTTAAAATCAAATTTATCTTTGCGTTGTAAAAAGCTTTAATACATGCATAGATGGGTATAAAGATTACATTATTTTAAGAAATTGCTAAATTCCGTTATCTTTGAATATGTCAGAACGTAAACAAATATTGTTTGTTATTAACCCTATTTCAGGAGGAAAGCGCAAAACTTCCTTTAAAAAACAGGTATTGGATGTGCTTGATCTACAAAAATTTGATCCCACGTTTCAACAGACTGCGAGACCCAATCATGCCTATGAAATTGGTCTACAAGCTATAAAGGAAGGTTATGATGCGGTGATTGCAGTGGGTGGTGATGGTACGATTAATGAATTAGGTTCGGCTTTGGTCGGTTCTGGGATTCCATTGGGTATTATTCCGGAAGGATCCGGTAACGGTCTGGCGCTCTATCTCGGGGTTCCTATGAATGAAGCTGCGGCAATCCGACGTATCAACCGATTCGAATCGATTGAAGTCGATTGTGGCGTCATCAACGATCGGCGTTTTTTTAATATTGCCGGTTTGGGCTTTGATGCTTCCGTGAGTGAGAATTTTGCGAATGAGAATATTCGTGGTCCATTAGGTTATATGAAATCGGTCTTTCAAGTGTTAAGTAAATATCAACCGGCCCATTATAAATTGACCATAGACGGACAGGTATATGAACGGCAAGCATTTATGATCAGTGTAGCAAACTCGCCGCAATATGGTAACAATGCCTATATCGCACCACAGGCATCTGTTAATGACGGTATTTTGGATGTTTGTATTGTGCATAAATTCCCGTTATATAGTCNNACGTTATATATACTGCCAAAAATGATTTTTCATCTTTTTAATAAGTCCGCTGACCAGTCTAGTTATGTGGAAATTATACCGGGAAAGAACATACAAATTGAAGTTGATACCGTTTCGCCTGTTCATGTGGATGGCGAACCGATAGAACTTGGTGATAAATTGGATATTTCTATTATGCCTAAAGCGTTAAAGATAATTTGTTAGAATCATGAGCAAAAATAAGAAACAGTCCTACGAGGGCGTTGTATATTCAACAGACGATAGCTTCAACTATCAATTGGCAGATTTTTTTCAAGAAGAGGAGACATTGGCCATCAATCAGCAAAATCTTAAGGTGCAGCTTGATCGGAAAATGAGAAAAGGAAAGGTTGTTACGTTAGTTACGGGCTTTGTAGGAAAAATAGAAGATCTGGAGAGCTTGGGTAAGTTGTTGAAACAGAAGTGTGGAGTCGGAGGTACGGTAAAAGATGGGGAGATAATTATTCAGGGAGATTTTAAACAAAAGATTTACGAGCTGTTACTTAAAGAGGGATATCGTGTAAAATTGGTTGGTGGTTAAACAACTATGTGAGTGATAATGATGCTAAATATAAAAGATTGTTTATTAGGCGAATATACTTTAACTAAGGCTTGTTAGGTAGTTTATAAACATGAGTAATCACTTACTTTTTATAGTTTAAAATCCTTGATTTTCTTGCATATCAAAAAAAAAATGGCTTTCATTGTAAAATAATTATTGCGAATAAGCGATTTAGCATGGCATGACAATGATTATATAACGGGAACTGCTGAGAAAAACAACACGGAGTAATGGTGTGTTCAGTTTAAAAACAAATTTGATTTTTTTTATATATTTAAGATGAATATTTTAAATTTGGTATTAAATATTAAATTTGCTTTGCAAAATTGATTTCAAAAGCAACAAAGAATGCATATAATTTAAACAACATTATATATTTAAACAACAGTAAAAAACTAAAAATTAGAAAAATGGCAAACGCACCTAAAACTGCTGCAAAACAAGAGAGCAACAACGGAGGATCTTTCTTCGCTCAAGCTGCAATCATCATCTGTTTCATCGTTGGTTTCTGTTTATGGAAATTTGTAATGGGTAATCCAGCTAATTTCGTTGACAACAATTCTGAAAATGCTCCAAATCCAGGTAACTACTTAGGAATGGTTTACCATGCTGGGGCTATCGTGCCTGTTTTGCTTGGTTTATTCTTAATGGTATGGGTTTTCTCCGTAGAACGTTTTATCGTTATCAACAAAGCATCTGGTACTGGAAACGTAGGAAACTTCGTTAGAAAAATCCAATCATTAATCAATGGTGGTAACATCGATTCAGCTATCGCTGAGTGTGACAAACAAAAAGGTTCAGTAGCAAACGTTGTAAAAGCTGGTTTATTGAAATACAAATCAGTTTCAGTAGATCCTGACGTGAACACTGAAAAAGCTACTATCGCTATTCAAAAAGAAATCGAAGAAACGACAGCATTAGAAATGCCAATGTTGGAGAAAAACTTAAACGTAATCGCAACATTAGTTTCTATCGGTACATTATGTGGTCTATTAGGTACAGTAACAGGTATGATCAAAGCATTCTCGGCTTTGGCTACAGGTGGTGCTCCAGATTCAGCTAAATTGGCGAACGGTATCTCTGAGGCCTTGATCAATACAGCAACTGGTATCGCGACTTCAACATTCGCTATCGTATTGTATAACATCTTTACTGCAAAAATCGATAAATTAACTTACTCTATCGACGAAGCTGGTTTCTCAATCGTACAAACATACGCTGCAAACCACAAATAAGAACTATGATGAAAATTTTTGATTTTATTTTATGGAAATCAAAAATTAAAAGCATCATAGGATAGAAGATTGAGTTTTTAATTTAAAAAGAAGAATTTAAAATGGGTAAAGCAAAAGTAAAAAGAGCCAGTACGTCGATCGACATGACAGCGATGTGTGACGTATCGTTCTTGCTGCTTACGTTCTTCGTCTTAACGGCGACTGCACGCCAACCGGAAGCATTGACGGTGGATACCCCAGCATCGACTACCAAAGATAAGTTGCCGGATTCAAATGTCGGTATGATCACGATAGGCGATCAAGGTAAAGTTTTCTTCGGGACAACTGATCCAGAGGTTCGTGTAAGAGCATTGAAGCGGATGTCAGCAAAATACGGCGTAGACTTCTCTCAAGAAGATTACGATCGTTTCAAATTGATGGAAAACTTCGGTGTACCGATGGCTAAATTGAGAAGTTTGCTGGCACTGGATGGAAGTAAGCGTACTGAAAAAGGTGTGCAGACTGGTATTCCGATTGATAGCACAGAAAACACTTCAAATGAGTTGTATTACTGGGTTCAAAATACCCGTCTTGCTGCTGAGGAGGAAAATAAAGAGAAGGAAGCTGCGGATAACAATTTCGTGCATCCCGGTCCTTTAAAAATGGCTATCAAAGCAGACGCGAATGAAAAATATCCTTCGGTTAATTTAGTTATTGAAACTTTGCGTAATCAAAAACAAAATAAGTTTAGTTTCATAACTGGCATGCGCGCTGAGGACAAATAATTGACGATTTAATAAGAACAAACAATGGCAGAATTAAATCAGGATAGTGGTAAAAAAGGCAAAGGCGGGAAAGTAAGATCCAAGAAAAATGGTGGTAAGGTCGACCTTACAGCCATGGTGGATTTGGCCTTCTTGTTGATTACCTTCTTCATGTTGACCACGTCCTTAAATAAACCGCAGGCAATGGATGTGGCTATGCCAGACAAAAATAAAATTAAAGAGCAACAAAGCGATGAATTGCTTACTGCAGATAATCGTTCGTTAACAATTTTATTGGGTTCTGACAATAAAGTCTCCTGGGTATATGGTCAAGTAGCCAATCCGATCGAAGGTCCAACTGTTGCTGGTTATGGCGCTGATGGTATTCGTAAGGTGTTGATGGAGAAAAAAGCATATGTACCTCGAGTTTCAGGCGGTAAAGACATGATCGTAATCATACGACCTAGTGAAAAATGTACACAACGTAATCTTGTTGATATTCTTGATGAGATGAAAATTGTAGACGTTAAACGCTATATGATCGGTAAGATTACTCCAGAAGAAGTGGAAGTGTTAAAACGTGACAATATCTATAATGATTAGTTATTAGATTGACACATAAAACTAAAATAAAATGATAGGGTCAAAATTAGATATTTTTAAGAAAGAATGGCTTGATGTCGTTTTTCAGGGCCGCAACAAGGAATACGGAGCGTATGAGCTTCGT
Source organism: Sphingobacterium sp. UBA6711 (assembly GCA_002454415.1). Taxonomy (GTDB): domain Bacteria; phylum Bacteroidota; class Bacteroidia; order Sphingobacteriales; family Sphingobacteriaceae; genus Sphingobacterium. The sequence continues at coordinate 62,510 of DKIT01000194.1, read as the reverse complement.
AAACTAGCGCCTAAAGCGACTAACAGGGGACTTCTTGTCGTTATCGGCATCGTAGTTATAGCCAGTTTCCTTAGTGTATATGGAAGTAAGCTATTCCCCAAAAAGCCGGTTGAAGCGCCTCCAGTAGTAACAGAAGTTACTTTGGAAGACCTTGAAGAGATCAAACCACCAGAACCACCTGAAGAGGAGCCACTTCCACAAGAACCGGAAGAAAAGCCTCAACAAGTGGCAATGTATGTGCCAAAAGAGGATTTGGTTCGTTTTCCTGAGCCTAAAGTAGCTCCAGCAAACAAAGTTGTTGAAGAAGTTGCTTCGCAGGAAGAATTGAAAGATCCAAATAAAACGCCAGCACGTATTACTTTGAAAGGTAGTCCAACAGGTACATCTGTCGCGCGTGGTGAGTTTGGTTCAAAGAAACAAGACGGTGGTATTACTGGGGCCGCAAAGGGTGATCCAAATGGAGATCCTAACGGAAACCAAATTTTTACTGCGGTAGAGGTTAACCCAGAGCCTATCGGTGGTATGAAGGCTTTTATGTCTTGGATCTCTTCAAACTACGAGTATCCAGCTGCTGCGATGGAAAATGGAGTTAATGGTGTTGTGGAAGTATCCTTTGTAGTTGAGAAAGATGGTAGCTTAACAGATATTAATGTTAAACGCGACTTGAAATACAACACAGGTGATGCAGCTGTGAAGCTGTTGAAAAAAGCTAAAAAATGGAAACCAGGTATTCAAAATGGTCGTCCAGTTCGTGTAGCTTATACTTTACCAATCCGTTTGAATCTTCAAACAAATTAGAATGACAGATTTTAATTCGAATAATAATTCTAATTATAGACAGAAATCGCCTCTAAAGCGGTTTCTGTCTATTTTGGGACTATTTATGTTTGGCTTTTATTTTGTTTTGGGCCTTCTGATCATCTTTTGGGACAATTTTCCGATAGAGATCAATCCAACCTACAAAACAATCTTTGGTGTCGTATTGATCCTCTATTCATTTATGCGGTTCGTACGGCTCTGGCAAAATAATTTTTAAATTACTACCCACTTTTTTTAGCTCGCAATAAACTCTCTTCAAAAGTTAAACTATTCTTTAATTAAATTGTCTTATTTTATGATGTATCGTATGAGAAAATATAGTCTAATTCTTGGGATGCTCTGCGTTTGTGCGGGGCTGATGGTTTCTTGCAAAAATAAAGCTAAGAATGAAAAGGGGAGTGAGGATATTCTCACCGGGAAATTACCGGTATTGGTGGATCAAACTTTGTTACCAATCATTCAGGAATCTGCGGACGTCTTTGAGAGTTCCTATCCGAATTCTAATTTAGAACTTATCGCTCGTCCAGAAATTCGCGCCATAAATGCTTTGTTAGCTGACTCCGCTTATGTTGTTGTATTGACAAGGAAACTAACGGAGGTAGAAGATAGCTACTTCAAAAAGCGCGGTATTCAGCCAAAGATATTTCAAATGGCTACGGATGCGGTTGTTTTGATTAATAACCGCAATAATGCTGATACTATAATGCCTCAAAAAAGCGTTAAGTCTTTATTGCAAGGTAATTTAGCGGGTCAACGTTTGATTTTCGATAATGCCAACTCAAGTACACTACGTTATTTGAAGGATTATTTCAAATTGAATAAAATCGATGCTAACGCTGTTTCCGCGATGAAAGATAGCGAAGATGTCATGAAATATGTCAGTGAGAATGCTAATGCCGTGGGCGTTATTGGTTATAATTGGTATTTAAAAGCGGTCGAAAAAAATTCGAATTTATTGGATAAAATTCGTACATTGAGCATCGAAAGTGTCGGTAAAGAGGGAGAAAAGGTGCATTTTTATAAGCCATCGCAATCTACAATTGCAGATAACTTATATCCATTCACAAGACCTGTTTACATCATGAACTATCAGCCGAATATGGGCTTAGGCTTGGGCTTTAGTGCCTTTTTAACTGGTGATCGCGGTCAGCGCATTGTTTTGAAGGCTGGATTAGTACCTGCAACAATGCCAGGGCGTGAGATCATCATTAGAGATGAAAGTTATATTAAATAGAAAATAAATAGTACAAAAATAGATTATGACAAACAGTAAATTATTATTTAGTCTTTTATTGGCAGGATCTGTGGGCACAGTGAGTGCACAAAGTTTGAAAGATGCTAGAGCAGCCATTGAGGCTGAAAATTACGGTAAGGCGAAAACTATTCTTCAACAGTTAGTGACTAAGCAACCTAAGAATGGAGATAATTATTTCTATTTGGGTCAAATTTATTTGGTAAACGACAGAGCGGATTCTGCCGCTACGATTTTCAACCAAGGTTTGACTGCTGATCCAAAAGCGACAATTAATAATGTGGGTTTGGGTTATGTTGACTTATTGAAAAAGGATAAAGTTAGCGCTGAGTCTAAATTTGCTTTAGCGACAGCTAAATTGGGTAAAAAAGATTACGAACCGTTGTTGGAAATCGGTCGTGCATATATTAAGACACCAGAGCCTGATTACGCGAAGGCATTGGAATATTTGACACAGGCAAAAGCTAAGAATACGAAAGATATCGCTATCCCTTTAGCTTTGGGTGATGCTTACCGTGGTTTGAAAGAAGGATCATTGGCTTATACAAGTTATGGTGATGCAATGGATATCGATGCGAACTCTGTAAAAGCAAAAGTTGGTCAAGCTATTATCGTTCGTGGAGCACAAGCTTATGACGAGGCTGTTACTCAATTGGAAGCGATAGCCGTAGAAACGCCTACTTATGCGCCTACTTATCGTGAATTGGCAGAGACATATTATCAATGGTCAAAAATGCCGGGAACTTCCGATGAGAAATACGTTGAGCTAAACAAAAAAGGTGTTGAACAGTACAAAAAATATCTAGAAGTAGCAGGTGATACTTCATTGGAAGCAAAAATTCGTTATGCGGATTTCTTGGTCTACTCACGTCAATATGATGAGTTAAAGACTGTCTCAGAAGAATTGGCAAAAAATCCTTCTGTAGATCCAAAGATCTATCGTTATTTAGGGTATATTGCTTTCCAAACGTCCAAAGATTATGCAAAAGCATTGGAATACTTGAACCAAATGTTTAGCAAAATGGAGAAAGATCGTGTGATTCCTTTGGATTATATGTATCTAGGTATGTCTGAGATCGCGACGAACAGTCCTAAACCTGCTGCCGGAGCTGCTGCAGATAGTACAGCAATTACTGCACCTGTTTTGACTCCTGAGAATACAGCAAATATCCAAAAAGGAATTGCTAATATTAAAAAGGCGATTGAAGGTGATAAAGAACTTCTTGCAGAGGTTGCGGAGCTTGCATTTGCTAAATATCAAGAACAAGAATTGCAAACTGCAGTATCTTTATTTGAGCTTGTGGGTGAATATAAGGATTCTCCTTATTTCTTCGACTCTCATTATTATGCGGGGGAAGGTAATTACCAAATTGGTTTCAAAAAAGACACTGAAGCTAAGGATGCAGAGGGTAACTATGTCAATCAGCAGTTGAGAACTGATGCTATCGCAAATTTTGATAAGGCACAAAAAGAGCTGACAATCATTGAAACTACAGATAATAAGGAGGCTAAGGACAAATATTTGGTTAATGCGTTATATTATAAAGCATTCTCAGCTTTAGGGGCAGATAACTTAGAGCAACCTAAAGGAGATTTCGTAGCGCCATTCCAAAAATTGATTGAAACAATCAACCAACGTGGTTCGCAAGAGAAAAACAAAGCGTATTTAGTTGATGCGTATACTTATATTGGTCTTTTCCATTATTTGAAGCAAGACACTGCTCAAGCTAAACAAAACTTCCAAAAAGTATTGGAGATTGATCCGGCTAATGAAGCTGTTAAAGGCTACTTAGAGGGATTGAAATAAGCTTAAGTAAAATCATTCTAAATTAGGCGCAGATAGCAATATCTGCGCCTTTTTTGTTTTGATTTTTACCGTGGAATCGCTATATTTAGAGACAGTTACCAATATAAATTTTAATTGAGATGGAGCAAGCCAATAGTATGCCGATAGACTACTTGCCGATATTTATACAGCTTTTAGTTGCTGTAGGATTTGGAGTAAGTACCATAATTATTACACATCTTATCGGGCCGAAGGTCCGCACAGAAAATAAGCTCGGAGCGTTTGAATCAGGAATAGAAGTTGTCGGAAACGCCAGGCAGCCCTTTTCCATAAAATATTTCTTGGTCGCTATCCTATTTGTCATATTTGATGTTGAAGTTATTTTCATGTATCCATGGGCTGTCAACTTTAGAGATATGGGGCTTCAGGGCTTGATCGAGATGTTTATTTTCATGGGATTGCTCTTGTTGGGCTTTATCTATGTCATTAAGAAGAAAGCATTGAGTTGGGATTAAATATTCCCTGTGGTGATTAGCCAAATTTGGCTAATTATACTTAAACCTTTAAAAATCGTCTTTTCATGAGTGATATAAAATTGGCTGAAGCTCCTCCGGGAGTAGAGGGCGCAGGTTTTTTTGCGACGAGTTTGGATAAAGCTATTGGTTTGGCACGTGCCAACTCGTTATGGCCATTGCCTTTTGCGACATCGTGCTGTGGTATCGAATTTATGGCAACGATGGGGTCTACTTACGATTTGGCAAGATTCGGCGCCGAACGCCCAAGTTTTTCTCCACGTCAGGCTGATATGCTGTTGGTNNATGGGTACCATCGCAAAGAAAATGGCGCCTGTCCTTCGGCAAGTCTACATACAAATGGCAGAGCCACGCTGGGTAATTGCTGTAGGTGCATGCGCGTCCAGTGGTGGTATTTTTGATACATATTCTGTCTTACAAGGGATCGATGAAATCATACCCGTTGATGTATATGTTCCAGGTTGTCCGCCACGTCCGGAAGCAATTTTGGACGGTGTGTTGCGATTACAGGAAATTGTGAAGAGTGAATCGTTAAACCGGCGAAATACGCCTGAATACAAGGCGTTGCTGCAGAAGTACGGTATACATACAAATAAATAGATGATGGAAAACATTTTTTTATTGGATAAACTCCAGGGAAATTTTCCGGCAAAGATTATTGAGGTTCAAGATGCACATAATCTGCTTACGGTAGTTGTGGGAGCAGAAGAACTGATTGATGTGCTTCGTTTTCTTAAATCGGATAATGAATTGCAGTTTATCCATCTGACCGATATTACAGCGGTTCATTACCCGCATTTGGAAAGAGAATTTGCGGTAGTTTATCATATTCATAGCCTGGTTCACAATATTCGAATAAGAGTTAAAGTCTTTTTGTATGGTCCAAATCCTGAGATCCCTACAGCGACTGTGGTTTGGAGGGGGGCGAATTGGATGGAGCGTGAAACTTATGACTTTTTTGGTATAAATTTTATTGGGCATCCTGATTTGAGAAGAATTCTGAATGTGGATGATATGGAGGTATTTCCAATGCGCAAAGAATATCCTTTGGAAGATCCGAATCGAGTAGATAAGAAAGATTTGTATTTCGGCCGTTAATTGATACGATATGAGCGAATTTATAAGCAAGATAACACCTAATCAGCCTGTCTTTGATGATAATGACCCTCAAGACGAATTGATTACCTTAAATATTGGCCCTACCCATCCTGCTACGCATGGTGTATTTCAAAACGTGGTGCAAATCGATGGAGAGCGTATTGTTAGTGGCGTATCCACGATCGGCTATATTCATCGGGCTTTTGAGAAGATTGCCGAACACAGACCGTTTTATCAAATCACACCATTGACTGACCGATTGAACTATTGTTCAGCGCCAATTAATAATATGGGCTGGCATATGGCAGTTGAGAAGTTGCTCAAAATAGAGATTCCTAAGCGTGTACAGTATATGCGTGTTATCGTTATGGAGCTCGCTCGTATTGCAGATCATATTATTTGTAATGGAATCTTGGGTGTGGATACAGGGGCTTTTTCAGGCTTTCTGTATGTCATGCAGGAACGGGAATTTATTTATGAAATTTTTGAGGAGATCTGTGGCGCTCGGTTAACAACAAATATCGGCCGTATTGGTGGCTTTGAGCGGGATTTTAACGCAATTGCGTTTGAGAAGATTCGTGAATTCCTAAAGCGTTATCCGCCTGTATTGAGCGAGTTTGAAGAGATGTTTGTACGTAACCGCATTTTTATCGAACGAACTTCGGGTGTTGCTGCTGTAACTCCGGAAGAGGCATTGGATTATAGCTGGTCTGGCCCTATCTTAAGGGCTACAGGAATAGACTATGATGTCCGCGTACAAAATCCATATTGTTCTTATGAGGAATTTGATTTCGATGTTCCGGTTGGAACGACGGGCGATGTCTACGACCGTTTTATGGTTCGGAATGCGGAAATGTGGCAATCACTTCGCATCATTGAGCAGGCGCTGGAAAAAATAGAAAAGGAACCCAAAGGCGTGTTCCATGCCGAAGTCCCTGATTTCTATTTACCGCCAAAAGAACAGGTGTATACCAATATGGAGGCCTTAATCTACCATTTTAAAATTGTCATGGGTGAGGTGGATACACCCAAAGCCGAAGTCTATCATGCCGTCGAAGGTGCAAATGGTGAGCTTGGTTTTTATTTGATTCATGATGGCGGACGGTCACCTTATCGTCTTCACTTTAGGAGACCTTCGTTTGTCAATTATCAGATGTTCGCACCGATGAGCGCAGGAATGTTGATTTCTGATGCCATCATAAATATGAGTAGTCTTAACGTTATAGCCGGAGAATTAGATGCTTAGTGTAAAACAACATAATGAAAATGTAACGTTTTCTCCAGAATTGCTAGCCAAGTTTGGAGAAGTTGTAAGCCGTTATCCTGAAGGGAAGCAGAAATCTGGTTTATTGCCCATTTTGCACTTGGTTCAGGCAGAATATGGTTGGGTAAGCGCGGATGCAATGGATAAAGTTGCTGTATATCTTAATATATTACCTATTGAGGTGTATGAGGTGGCGACGTTCTATACGATGTTCTTATTACAGCCGAAAGGAAAATATGTATTGGAAATTTGTCGTACCGGACCTTGTTGTTTGGTCGGAGCAGAGCGTATCATGGGGCATTTAGAGCAAAAGCTAGGTGTAAAGGAAGGTCAGGTTACAACTGACGGGCTTTTCTCTTGGCGTGGTGTAGAATGTTTGGCGGCCTGCGGTTTTGGACCAGTCTTACAAATCGGGCCTGAATATACCTTCTATGAGAATCTGACAGAGGATAAACTCGACGAATTGATTGATAATTTAAAAGCTAAAACAGAATAAATATGGCACGTAAACTTTTGTTGACTCATATCGATGTTCCTGGCATCAATACCTTTGAGGTCTATCGGCAAAAAGGTGGTTATGTTGCTGTTGAGAAAGTCTTGAAGACAATGTCTCCAGAGGATGTCGTCGAAGAAGTTAAAAAATCTGGGTTGCGTGGTCGTGGAGGGGCGGGTTTTCCAACGGGGATGAAATGGTCCTTTTTAGCTAAGCCAGAGGGAGTGCCGCGTTATTTGGTCTGTAATGCTGATGAGTCTGAGCCGGGAACATTCAAAGATCGTTATTTGATGACACATGTTCCGCATGCGCTGATTGAAGGGATGATTGTATCCAGCTTCGCATTGGGGGCGCATACGTCCTATATCTATGTACGTGGGGAGATGATGCCGCAGATCAGGATTCTGGAACGTGCTATTGCCGAGGCGAAAGAGAAAGGCTTTTTGGGTAAAAATATCTTAGGTTCGGGCTATGATCTTGAAATCTATGTTCAGCCGGGTGGCGGGGCTTATATATGTGGCGAAGAAACGGCCCTATTAGAGTCCTTAGAAGGTAAACGTGGTAATCCGCGTATTAAACCTCCTTTTCCAGCGATCGCAGGTTTATATAACTGTCCTACGGTGGTAAACAATGTGGAATCTATAGCTGCAACTGTGCCTATCATAAATTTGGGTGGAGAGGAGTATGCAAAGATTGGCGTTGAGCGTAGTACAGGAACGAAATTGATTTCCGCTAGTGGAAATATTGTGAAGCCTGGTGTTTATGAAATTGAACTCGGACTCCCTGTTGAAGAGTTTATCTACTCGGACGAATATTGTGGCGGTATTGCCAATGGGAAACGGATGAAAGCTGTCGTGGCAGGGGGCTCTTCGGTACCTATTTTACCAGCTAATCTGATCTTGAAAACTGCTGCTGGAAATAATCGATTGATGACCTACGAGTCATTGGCTGATGGAGGATTTCAAACTGGCACAATGCTTGGGTCTGGCGGTTTCATCGTATTCGATGAAGATCAATGTATTGTTCGTAATACCTGGAATTTTGCCCGCTTCTATCACCATGAAAGCTGTGGCCAATGTTCACCTTGCCGTGAAGGTACTGGATGGATGGAAAAAGTTTTGCATAAAATTGAGAGCGGTCATGGTGCCATGGCGGATATTGATCTATTGTGGGATGTACAGCGAAAGATCGAAGGAAATACAATTTGTCCATTAGGTGATGCTGCAGCATGGCCAGTAGCAGCAGCAATTAGACATTTTAGGGATGAATTTGAATGGCATATCCTTCACCCAGAGGAGTCTCAAACAAGAAATTATGGATTAGCACATTATGCGGATCCATTGCAACCAATTGTATCATAATAAAAGCTGTAACGATAAATTATAACGATCATGGCAGAAGCGGAAGATGTAAAGTTTAAGGTCTCCATCGATGGTATACCTGTAGAGGTTGCTCCTGGAACCACCATATTGAATGCTGCGAGACAAATCGGCGGCGACATAGTCCCACCGGCAATGTGCTACTATTCCAAATTGGAAGGTAGCGGGGGAAAATGCCGTACCTGCTTGGTAAAAGTATCCAAAGGTTCTGAAAAAGACCCTAGACCCATGCCTAAATTGGTTGCTTCTTGCCGTACGACTGTAATGGATGGTATGGAAGTACAGAATATCACTTCACCGGAAGTGGTTGAAGCGAGAAAAGGAGTTGTAGAAATTCTTTTGATCAATCATCCGCTGGATTGCCCGATCTGTGATCAAGCAGGAGAATGTAAACTGCAAGATCTCGGTTATGAGCATGGAAGTGCCGATACACGGTATGAATTTGATCGGCGCACTTTTGAGCGAATTGATATTGGCGAGAAAATTCAATTGCATATGAACCGATGCATCCTATGCTACCGTTGTGTGTATGTCGCGAATCAGCTTACCGACCAGCGGGTGCATGGTATTTTGGGCCGTGGGGACCATTCCGAAATCTCTACTTATATCGAAAATGTCATCGACAATGATTTCTCGGGCAATGTTATCGATGTATGCCCTGTTGGCGCATTGACAGATAAAACTTTCCGTTTTAAGAATAGGGTCTGGTTTACGAAGCCCGTTGATGCACATCGCGATTGTCCGACATGTTCGGGTAAGGTGACCTTATGGTACAAGGGGGAAGATGTCATTCGGGTGACCGCGAGAAAGGATGAATTTGGCGAGGTGGATGAATTTATCTGTAATACCTGTCGCTTTGATCAGAAAAAAACGAGTGATTGGATATTAGAGGAACCGACAGAAATAGATCCGCATTCCGTTATTTCCGCCAATCACTACGAGTTATTTAATCCGCCAAAAGTTGTGAAGGAAAATCCAATATTGCAGGAACAAAATCGCGAACAGTTGGCTAGAACAGAAAAATTGAAATAATCACAAATATGGAGTGGTCTTTTGTCATAGAAAAATTAATACTGGTGTCTATTGTCTTCGTTATCACGTTGGTGATTGCGATGTATTCGACACTTGCGGAACGTAAGATTGCGGGCTTTATGCAAGATCGATACGGCCCTGACCGGGCTGGTATATTCGGGCTATTGCAACCGTTATGTGATGGTGGAAAGTTCTTCTTTAAGGAGGAAATCATTCCTGCAGGTGCACATAAGGTGCTGTTTATTTTGGGGCCTACAATTGCGATTATAACAGCATGTATTAGTTCCGCTGTTATTCCCTGGGGGCAAGAATTACAAATTGGAGACCGTACGATTTCCTTGCAAGTTGCACAGGGCATCAATGTAGGGGTATTGTATANNGGGTATCATGTTGGGGGGCTGGGCCTCCAATAATAAGTTCTCGCTGATGGGCGCAATACGTGCAGCATCACAGAGCATCAGCTACGAAATTGCCATGGGGTTATCTTTGATTGCTTTACTAATGGTAACACGTACATTGACACTGGAAGAAATTGTGGCGCAGCAGTCTGGCTTTGTCAATTGGAATATTTGGGCACAACCGCTGGGTTTTATCATTTTTATGGTCTGTGCTTTTGCCGAGTGTAACCGGGTTCCCTTTGATTTGCCGGAATGTGAAACAGAGCTTGTCGGAGGGTATCATACGGAATACTCTTCCATGAAGTTAGGACTTTATATGTTCTCTGAATACATCAATATGTTTGTTTCCTCTGCATTAATGGCATCACTTTATTTTGGTGGGTATAACTTCCCCTTTATGAATGATCTGGGATTGTCTGCAAATTGGATTACTATTATTGGTGTGATTGTATTCTTCATTAAAATATTACTGTTTATCTTTTTCTTTATGTGGGTACGCTGGACTTTACCACGTTTCCGTTATGATCAATTGATGAATTTGGGGTGGAAAATGTTGATTCCATTGGCGATTGCCAATATTGTACTTACAGGTGTGTTTACATTGATTAAAGATACTTATTTCTCATAAGAAAGGACTTTTTATGCAACTAACCAATCGTAAAAAAGTAATCGAACAAAAACCGATGACATTCGCAGAAAGAATTTACTTTCCTGCTATTATCAAAGGTTTACGTATTACATTAAGGCATTTTTTTAAGAAAATTCCAACCATTAAATATCCGGAGGAAATAAGACCTTATTCGAAAAACTTCAGGGGACAACATTCCTTAAAACGTGATGAAGAGGGGCGTGAACGTTGTACTGCCTGTGGATTATGTGCTTTATCCTGCCCTGCGGAAGCGATTACAATGACCGCCGCGGAGCGAAAAAAAGGTGAAGAGAATCTTTACCGCGAGGAAAAATACGCGTCAGTATATGAAATCAATATGTTGCGTTGTATTTTTTGTGGCCTTTGTGAAGAAGCCTGTCCCAAGGAAGCAATCTATTTAGATGGGCCGCATGTGACAGCAGATTATCTCCGCAAGGATTTTATCTATGGCAAAGATAAATTGGTCGAACCAACTTTTGATATTACCAAATTAAAGAGCTAAATCAAGAAATTATGACAGTATTTTATTTTGTAGCCTTCTTGTCTATTTTCTTTGCGCTGATGACCATTTTCACAAAAAATCCTGTGCATAGTGTATTGTACCTAGTCATCACATTTTTTACGTTTACGGTGCACTATATACTTCTAAATGCACAGTTTCTGGCTGTGGTGAATTTCATCGTGTATATGGGAGCCATCATGGTCTTATTTTTATTTGTACTGATGTTGCTTAACCTGAATAAGGATACCGAACCTATGAAATCCAATCTGGTCAAGTTTATGGGCGTTATTGCTGGATGTTGTCTATTGGTCACGTTCTTCGGTGTCTATCGTGTCTTTGATATATCTAATCCATTGACGGTGGTTAACCCAGAAATCGGATTGGTGAAGAATCTAGGTAAAGTGTTGTTTAACGAGTTTTTGCTTCCCTTTGAACTATCATCGTTATTGTTGTTGACCGCAATGATTGGAGCAATATTATTAGCTAAGAAAGAACCTAAACAAATCTAATGGAAACAGTTGTTCAACAGTTGCAGGGGGTGCCGATAAATCATTATTTGATTTTTTGTGCTATTATTTTTGCTATTGGTGTTATTGGTGTTCTTATTCGCCGTAACGTCATCATTATCATGATGTCTATAGAATTAATGCTGAATGCGGTGAATCTTCTTTTGGCGGCGTTTTCGGTGCAGCATGGTGATTCTTCGGGACAAGTGTTTGTCTTCTTCATTATGGCATTGGCGGCTGCAGAAGTCGCGGTAGGGCTTGCGATTATTATTATGGTATATCGGAATACGAAGTCTGTGGATATCGATTCCTTAAATAAACTTCGTTGGTAGAACTTAAGAAATAAATACGATGTGTGAATTAGTTTGGTTGATTCCCCTTTTGCCCTTAATCGGGTTTATAGTGAATGGATTGGGTAGAAATACTTTTTCCAAAGGTATGATAGGTACTGTAGGTAGTGCTGTAGTTCTTATTTCTTTTGTGTGCAGCTGCATCCTTTTCTTTGACGTATATCAGGCGAGAGAAGCAGGACAGGCGGGTATTATCGAACAGCATATATTTGACTGGATTACAGTTGGTAATTTGAAGATAGGTCTCTCTTTTTTGGTTGATCCTTTGAGTGCAATCATGCTCTTGATTGTTACGGGGATTGGTTTCCTTATTCATGTTTACTCGATGGGCTATATGCATCATGATAATAGTTTCGGTAAGTTTTTCGCCTATTTAAATCTGTTCATCTTTTTCATGTTGTTATTGGTGTTGGGTTCCAATTACTTGGTGATGTTTATCGGCTGGGAAGGTCTGGGACTTTGTTCCTATTTATTGATCGGGTTTTGGTATACGAATAGTTCCTACGCAAATGCAGCAAAAAAAGCATTTGTAATGAATAGGATCGGCGATTTAGGGTTTTTACTTGCCGTATTTTTGATACTTGGAACTTTCGGTTCGTTAGAATTTTCAACGGTATTTCCTGCGGCCAAAAATTTTGCTGTCGGTGATATTACCGTTGTGAGCATCACGATCTTATTGTTTATTGCAGCAACGGGCAAATCGGCTCAAATACCTTTATTTACGTGGTTGCCAGATGCGATGGCAGGTCCTACGCCCGTGTCTGCATTGATCCATGCTGCCACGATGGTCACGGCAGGTATTTATATGATTGCACGTTCCAACGTTTTATTTATACTATCTCCGTTTACCTTGCAGCTTATTTCAATCATCGCAATTTGTACAGCCTTATTAGCGGCTGCTATTGCCTTGACACAGAACGATATTAAGAAGGTATTGGCTTATTCTACTGTTTCACAGTTGGGTTATATGTTCCTCGGCTTGGGAGTAGGTGTATTTACTGGTGCATTTTTCCACGTATTGACCCATGCTTTTTTCAAAGCTTTGTTGTTTCTTGGAGCAGGATCTGTTATACATGGAATGAGTGAGGAGCAGGATATGCGCAAAATGGGTGGTTTGAAGAAGGCAATGCCAGTCACTTATCTAACCATGTTGATGGGAACAATAGCGATTGCTGGAATTCCGCCATTCTCTGGTTTCTTCTCCAAAGATGAAATTCTGGCCGGAGCCTTCGCAGCTAGCCCAGTATTATGGGGCTTCGGATTTGTCGGGGCATTAATGACAGCATTCTACATGTTTAGGATGTTATTTATGACATTTTCGGGTACATTCCGCGGCACTGAAGAGCAAAAACATCATTTACATGAATCTCCAAAAAGCATGACGATACCGTTAATCGTATTGGCTGTACTGTCCGTGTTAGGTGGTGTCATTAATTTGCCCGCCGTGTTGGGAGGTAATCATTGGCTAGCGGATTTCCTGGCGCCGGTGTTTGCCGAAGGAAAGGCTTTGGTGCCTGAGACGCCCCATTTGGAGCACAGTACAGAATATATCCTAATGGCAGTCTCTGTTATAGGTGTGTTGATTATGGTTGCCCTGGCCTTCAATAGATACGCCAAACGCCAGATAACGGAAGAGAAGAATGTAGCGAAGGGTTTCTTAGGCAATCTTTCCTACAACAAGTTTTATGTGGACGAGATTTATGATAACATCATCGTGCGCCCAATTAATTGGTTGTCGACTTTCTTCGGGAATATTGTGGATCAAAAGGGTATAGATGGTGTCGTTAACGGAGTGGGCAAAGCGACATTTGATACTGGAAAAGTATTGCGCTTGCTTCAAAATGGAAATGTAGGTTTTTATTTATTGATGATGGTAATTGGGGTAATTGCCATTTTCATCTATGGGTTGTTGAGTCTTTAATTTTGGTATAGTCGATGGATAACTTGTTTTTACTTATTTTATTACCGTTAATAAGCGCATTGATGCTGACTTTCTTAAAGACCAATGTTGCAAAGTCAGTTGCATTAATACTATCCCTAGTCTCTGTGGCGTTGACAATTCCATTCCTTTGTGCATTTGACGCAAACGGAGGTATGCAATTTGAGGAAAATTGGGTTTGGATATCTTCGTTGCATATTCATTTCCATATTGAGGTTGATGGGATTAGCCTGCCGCTCGTCTTATTGACCAATGGATTGATGCCTTTAATCATCGCGACAACTTTTAAAAAGGATTATAAAGGAAATTTTTATGCACTTATGGCTTTCATGCAAGCTGGTTTATTACTCGTATTTTTGGCTTTGGATGCATTTACCTTTTATGTAGGTTGGGAGATTGCTTTGATCCCAATTTATTTCATTTGTGCGCTGTGGGGTGAAGGTGATCGTATTCGTGTGAATCTCAAATTCTTTATTTATACTTTTTTAGGAAGTCTTTTGATGTTGATCGGTATTCTTTATCTCTATCAGCAGGTGCCCAATCATGATTTTGAATGGACTTCATTTATCGCATTGGACTTGGGAGAAAATACACAGCGATGGTTATTCTGGGCGTTCTTCGTCGCTTTTGCTATCAAGATTCCAGTCTTTCCTTTTCATACTTGGCAACCGAATACATATACCCATGCTCCTGCAGCGGGGACAATGCTATTGGCTGGAATCATGCTGAAAATGGGTGTTTATGGATTAATGCGCTGGTTATTGCCGATTGCTCCGGTCGGTGTCGCTTTGTATGGGCATTTTGCGATGATATTATGTGTTATCGGTATTGTTTATGCTTCCATCATTGCGATTAAACAAGATGATGTGAAGCGATTGATCGCCTACTCGTCTATCGCACACGTTGGTTTGATTAGTGCGGGAGTGTTTACATGGAATACCAATGGCTTGAGTGGGGCCACCATTCAAATGTTAAATCACGGTATTTCTGTTGTAGGCCTTTTCTATGTGTTGGATATCATTCAGCAACGAACGCAGACAAGAAGTCTCTCGGAGCTCGGTGGAATAGCAGGTAAAGCGCCAAGACTGGCGATCTTTTTTATGATTATTTGCATGGGGGCTGTCGGTTTACCCTNNAGGGTAGTATGTTGGGGGGAACTACAGAGAAGACTTCACATTTTGAAGATGTGAAAGGTACCGAACTTGTTGTACTGACCGTGGTGTCTTTCTTGATTCTTTATATTGGTATATTCCCGAATTTCCTATTGAACCTATCTGCTGGTTCTGTGGAAGTTTTGAGTACATTTTTAGGCAGATAAATAGATATATTTAATTGTATGGGTGCAATAATTACACTTTCGATATTAGCATTAGTTGTCCTTTATCTTGGTTTATTCAAGATGAAATCTATGCTACTGCCTGTTTCCATTCTTGGATTTTTAGTGGCTATTGGTTTCTTATGGAATGACTGGACGTCCACTCAGGGGCCCCTGTATAGTGGGATGGTTCATTTCGATCATTATGCTATTGCTTTTTCGATCTTATGTATCGCTGTTACGTTGTGCATTTTTGTTATATCAAAAGGATATTTTGATGAGGAGGGACAAATTGCCGAATACTATTCATTATTAATTTTTTCGCTGACAGGTGCTGTTCTCGTCAATAGTTACCATAATTTCTCCATGTTATTTCTAGGGGTTGAAATCATGTCAGTTGCTCTTTATATTTTGGTCGGTATACGTAAAAGGGACAAAGCATCAAATGAGGCCGCATTAAAATATTTTTTAATGGGCGCCTTTTCTACGGGATTTCTTCTTTTTGGTATAGCTTTATTGTACGGTGTAACAGGGTCATTCGACTTAAGCGAAATTAAGGCGTATGTTGTTAATAGTCATCACGCTATTTCCCCACTATTTTATGGTGGAATCCTCTTGCTCATCGTCGGACTAACATTTAAGGTGGGTGCTGTACCTTTCCATTTTTGGACACCGGACGTTTATGATGGGGCACCAATATTGATTACGAGTTATATGAGTACTGTGGTCAAGGTTGCTTCTTTCGCGGGTTTGCTGCGGTTATTTAGCTACAGTCTTTTACCGTTACAGGATTTCTGGACTCCAGTTTTCTTGGTGATCGCGATTCTGACTTTATTTGTCGGCAATATATCTGCTTTGATGCAGTCCTCTTTCAAGCGTATGCTGGCCTATTCAAGCGTTTCACATGCGGGCTATATGTTGTTTGCTATTGTAGCAGTTGGATCAACTTCGGCTAACAGTATTTTTGCATACGGCCTAGCCTATTCGCTCGCGACTATTGTTGCCTTCACGGGATTGATTCTTGTTAAAAAAACAACAGGTTCTGAGCATTTTGAGGCATTCAATGGATTAGGAAAGCGTAACCCACTGTTGGCTTTGGCTCTTACCGTTTCAATGCTCTCCCTGGCGGGTATACCACTGACAGCGGGATTTATAGGTAAATTTATGATGTTCTCCACCGTGATGGAAAACTATCATATTGTTTTGCTTGTCCTGGCAGTAATTAATGCAGCAATCGCATTATACTATTATCTGAAGGTCGTTGTTGCGATGTATTTCAGAGAGAGTGATGAGTCTTGTGTCAATGTACAATGGAACTATTCGTTTGTATTATTCATTGCTATAGGTTTGACAATCTTAATCGGAGTATATCCGGACTGCCTTTTAAAATTAATATAAATTTTCTGTTAAAATACTTGTTGTTTATTAAGGCATAGCGATTTCGCTATGCTTTTTTTATTTTTATTGATATAACTCTTGAATACAAATTGTATATTGTAAAAAAGAAATCCTATCAATTGGCAGATGGTGTTTAAAGTGTGTGTTAAATCTTTTTCGATTCGTGTCTTGAGTATATTACTGTTCTTCTCTATGGGAGGAGAAGTAATGGCGCAGAATTTTATTCGTGGGAAGGTTGTCGACGCGCAAACGGGAAAGGGAATTGCCGGAGTCTCCATTAATTGGCTTGGAGAGGATAACGGAGGGAGTAGTGACACGCTGGGATATTTTAAAATTCAAGATATCCAGAAATACCGACAATTGATGTTTGGAGCGGTGGGTTATGAACGCAAGACTGTCGATATTCATCGTATAAGGGATTCGGTGGTTGTCGTGCAGCTTATCGCGAAAAATAATACGCTGGATGAAGTTATTATTAGCCGGAAAAATAGAAAAATCAAAGATCCCGCGATTGCCTTGATCGAACAGGTTATTGCTCACCGATCGCAAAACCATTATAGCCGAATTCCTGAAATACGTTTTGGCGAATATGAAAAAACTCAATTTGGCTTTGTAAATCCTGAAGATAAGGCGAAAAAGTTCCCGAAGCAGTTTCGCTTTCTTTTTGAGAATATTGATTCCACGGTCTTTAGAGGTATGACTATTGCTCCTTTTTATTTGGAGGAAAACTATGCGAACGTCTACTCTTCTCATGATCCCAACCGGAGCAAAAAAGTCGTTACTAGCCACAATCAAACAGAGCTGAATCCACGTTTTTTCAATAACGATAATTGGCAGACTCGTTTTCAAACCATATTGCGCGATGTAGATCTCTATGACAACACAATACAGATTACGAACAAGGGTATCTTGAGCCCGATTGCCAGCGGAGCCACCGCATTTTATAAATATCAGATTCAAGATACTATTCAACTTTTGGGTAAGGATTATATTGAGCTTCGTTTTGAAGGGAAATCGGCTATTGATTTGCTTTTTTATGGGGTACTCTTGATCTCTGATGATACACGCTACGCTGTTCATCGTGCGACATTGAATATTGGCCGTACGGCCAATATTAACTGGATAAACGATGTGGAGATCGATTTGGCTTATAGTGAATTTAAGAATGGCAGTATGATTCCGACTTACTCGGATTTAAAGATGTTATTTGGTGGAAGTAAATCTGATGTACTATATGGCCGACGAGAAACACAATATATAGGATATCGAACGGATTCGATTGCTGATGAAAATTTCGCAGGTGTTCCAGTTGAGAAGCGATATCTGCTTCAATCTGCGCCGAATATCCCGATGACACAAGTCCGCCCATCTCCCTTAAGCACTGCAGAGTTAGGTGCGTACCAAAAAGTTGATTCAGTGCAAAGTATGCGGTCGTTTAATCAATTGGTTGCATTTAGTTATTTATTGGCTAAAGGATATTACAATGCTGGCAAATTTGAATTTGGACCGCTCGAATACCTGTATAGCCGGAATAATTATGAAGGAAACCGCTTTCGGCTAAGTGGTCGAACCACCCGTTTGTTTTCTGAGAAAGCGTATTTGGAAGGGTATACAGCCTATGGAGATAAAGATAAGGAGCTTAAATATTATCTCAGTACGGCATTTACTTTAAATGGAGAACGTATTGTCCAGTTTCCTGCAAACTACTTACGTTTTACTGTCCAACATGATGTGATGGAGCCGGGCCGCGGCTTAGGCTTTTTAAAAGGGGATGGCTTCTTTCGTTCTTTCGGAAGAAATAGGCCTAATAAATGGCAATTTAATGATATCTATCGCATTGATCATTTAATTGAATTTGGTAATCATGTTAGTATTGGAACGGCACTGACACACACACGTCGGCAACCACGCGGGGATTTATTTTATAGCAATAGTCTGCCTTTACCTGATACAATTCGCCAAGTAAATACAAATGATTTACAGTTAATTTTGCGCTGGGCTCCGAATGAAGAATTTACGTACCATAATCTTGATCGTGGTACCGTAGAAAATAAATACCCCATCTTTACCTTACAATACAACAAGGGACTAAAGGGGTTTTGGGGAGCAGATTATAACTATGATGCCCTGCGTTTCAGTGTTTTTAAACGATTGTTTTTGTCTCCTGCTGGTCAAGCTGACTTTGAATTTTCAGGCGGTAGGATATGGGGTAAACACTTGCCGTACACGCTATTGGAGCTTCCTGAGGTGACAAAAGACAAATCAGGACCACTGGTTAACTTTGATTTGATGGCAACGTCAGAATTTGTTTCGGATCAATTTTTAAAATTAACCTACTATCACAACTGGAACGGTTTTTTCTTTAATCGAATTCCTTTGTTTAGACGGCTGAAATGGCGGGAAGTGACCGGATTTAAAGCATTTTATGGAAAGCTTAGTGCTATCAATAATCCATTTGTAACTCCTGAAAATATTCAATTTGAAGCTGATAAGAATGGTATCGTTCAAACAAAATCGCTCCGCGACAGACCGTATGTGGAGGGACTTGTTGGCGTGGATAATATCTTTAAATTGATTAGATTAGAGTATAAAAAGAGATTAAGCTACAAAGGGGGAGAAGGAGTTCCTTCTGATACCTTTACAGCATCTTTACATTTTAATTTTTAGCTACTATGACCCAATATTCGAATTTAAAGTACGAGGTTAAAAATAGCATTGGCTATATCGTGATCCATCGTGAGTCCCAAATGAATGCATTGAATCAGGAAACACTTGACGAACTGCAAGATATCTTCAAACATTTTAATTCCGATGACCATGTCCGCGGTATTATCTTAACTGGTTCCGGTGCAAAGGCTTTTGTAGCAGGTGCAGATATTAAAGAATTCACTGATTTGACAGTTATTCAGGCGCGGTGGCTTAGTGAGCGAGGGCATATTATCTTTTCGGATCTTATCGAGGCATCTCCGAAGCCTGTGATTGCGGCGATAAATGGCTATGCTTTGGGAGGAGGGCTTGAAATGGCTTTAGCTTGTCACATGCGTATCGCTTCTGAAAATGCCAAAATGGGACTTCCTGAGGTTTCATTGGGGCTGATACCTGGTTATGGAGGAACGCAACGTTTGCCGGCGTTAATAGGAAAGGGACGGGCAATGCAAATGATTTTGACTGGCGATATGGTTGATGCGCAAAGGGCATATGAAATAGGTTTGGTCAATGAGGTGGTGCCGCAGGATAATCTCATTTCCCGGGCGGAAGAGATACTGCAAAAAATATTTACCCGTTCTCGCGTTGCAGTAGCGCATGCAATCAAAGTAATTAACGCTGCGGCTGATCAAGAACAAAATGGCGATAAAGTTGAAATGGACGCTTTTGGACATTTGTTTGGAACTGAAGATTTCAAGGAAGGGGTATCTGCATTTTTAACGAAAAGAACACCAAAATTTGACTAAAAAGCTCATTTCTCTTTCTCAATAAATCAGGATATTTTCATTAAAGCCTTTTTGAACGGGGAAGTTTTTTGTATTTTGATAATAGCAGATATTAGTAGCGCCTCCGTTTAAGAGTGACCACTTTAATGTTGATTTGCATTATACCCTTTTGCGTCTTTTTATATAGCTATTTAAACAAAGGTTATACTATTTTTTCATTTGACCCGTTTTAATGAAACCACATTACTATCTTTTCTTAGTTTAATAGAGTAAAAAAAATGACGAATAACGAGTTAAGAGCACTTGCTGAATCTTCACGCAAGGGAGACATCGCGGAAATGGAGCAGATTATAGCTTCAGCAGGCGGAAAGTTAGATTTTCATGATTACGAATTGAATAGTGTCGTTAACCAATTAATCAGATCCCAGCATTATTGGGTCTTGGATAAATTTATAGGTATGGGGCTAATCTCCACAGATCTTTATGACTATGATCGTTTTAGTACTACAGTGATCAATACCTTGTTAAAGCCACAGATTACTGCTGAAGATCAATTTGAAACTTATTTAATCTGGTTGACTAGTTATTTAGAGCAAATTGATGATATCAATGAAGAGGTCGGTGGAATTACCTTATTTGAGTATGCGTTGCAAGAAAATGCGAATATTTCATTGTTAAAAGCCATTGGGAGTGCAGGGGCGGATGTACAGCGAATGGACAAATATGGACAAACGTTGTTGTTTAAGGTTTGTAATTTGCGCATGCAACCTGCGGATCGTATACTTATGCTTGTGGATTGGTTGCTGTCTGAGGGCATTGATCCAAATATTAGCAATGTTGAGCAGAAAACCGCATTACATATGGCCGTTGACACGTTGAAGACAGAGGCTATGATTAGATTATTGGAAGCAGGAGCTGATCCGGGCCTGAAGGACTGGCATGGTGAAACTGTCTTTCATTATGCAGCAATCAGGCACTTCAATCCTGATTTATTAGAAAAGCTTCTTACTTATGGAAGTCCAGATTTCCACAGTGTGGATAAACAAGGTGAAAATTTACTTAATGCATATCTTCGCAGGATGCATGTAGACAGTGATTCTAACCTGAGAACATTAACCCTACTGTTGGAGCACGGGGCAGATCTGACAGCTGCGTCACTTTGGTATCAGAAAGATAAAACGGGTGTTGACTGGTTGGCAGAGCATACTTCGACCACATTAGAGGAGATTGTAGAAAAAGGATTTCTGGATCCTAGTTACTCGGATAACGAGGGGAACACTTTATTGCATAAGGTTTGTCAAGTAGATCTCAATTATGATGAAAATAAAGCACGGGACCTCTATAAAAAAGTGAAATATCTAGTTGATAAAGGAGTTGATCCTCAGCTGGAAAATACAGCTGATAAGAAGGCTGTTGATTACGCAATGGATGATAATATTGAGGTACAGACAGTCGAATGGTTGTTGAAAAGATAAATAAAAGAAGGAATTACTATGTCTCAATCATTTATAGTTGCTTGTGAAGGTGGTAAACGCAAGATTGCAGAAATATTGCTGGAGAAAAATCAAGTGGATGTTTCTTATACCGACGAAATGGGACGTACAGCATTGCATTATGCTGCCCATCGGGGGTATTTAGATTTGGTGAAAAAACTGGTTCAAGCGGGTGCGTCAATAGATTATGAGGATCATCGCGGTGAGACACCTTTATATTTTGCCCTATTACAAAAGCAAAAACAAACCGCCGTCTATTTACTGGAAAATGATGCTAATATACAGATCAATGATTTTTCAGGAAATAGTCTATTGCATATTGCTGCTCGGACAGGACAGCAGGAGATGGCCGAAAAATTGATTGCTCAGGGATTAGATGTAAATGCATTGAATAACGCTGCCGAATCGCCCTTATTGATGGCTGTAAAGGCCAAATATCCACCTGTGGTACAGCTGCTGGCAGCGCAAGGTGCTCGCGTGGATGCAACAGATAAAGAAGGAAATACCTCCTTAAATTTGGCGGTAGCGTTGGGATCTGTGCCAATTGTGAATATCCTGTTGGATCATGGTGCAGCAGTGAATTTATTGAATGACTCGAGTGAAGGGCCATTATTACTTGGAGTAAAAATGGGTAACCGTATGCTCGCACAGAAACTGCTGGAGCAGGGAAGTGATATCTTTGCGGAGTCTGCTGAAGGAATTTCTCCTGTCTGGTATGTCTGTAATAGTAATCAAAAGGAGCTCCTGGCTTTATTTCTGGAAAAAGGACTTTCGGCAGACTATGCGCGTCCCGTAGATTCTTTTGACGGAAAAGATGGTAAGTATCTAGAGAAGTTGATCGAAAGGACAGGTGGTCGCACCTTTATACTTGGGTTTGAACCACATTATGCTGGGGAGACATTATTACATACGGCAACAAAAATGGGATATCTCTCTTTGGTGAAACAGCTTCTAGATCGTGGTGCAACGATTGATAAACAGGATGCTTCTGGCAATACCGCACTTCATTATGCTGCTGCCTATGGAAAAAAAGATGTGTTGCGGTATCTCTTATCTAATGGAGCAGCTACAGATATAGCGAACGTCTTAGAACAGAAAGCAATCGATTATTCAAATATGCAGGGATACAACGAAATAACGGCTCTATTGATCGATTTTGGAGCGCAAGCGAATGCTGTCGAGGATGGACCGGTGAGTCCAGGGAAAAAGGAGCGATCTGAAGTTTCGGTAGGAATGGATATGACACTTAAGAAGCAAGCCTTATTTGACCTCAAGGATTTATTGGATGCTGGAATTATCAATCAGGAAGAGTTCGATTTTGAGAAAGCAAAGATATTAAAGAATTGATGGTAATTCTGTTATTTGCCATCTTTATACGTTAAAATTGAAATTGTAAAGAAATGGGGACAAAAAAAACCTGTAAGTATAACTTACAGGTTTTTTCTTTTTTGGTAGCCCGTAGGGGAATCGAACCCCTGTTTCAAGAATGAAAATCTTGCGTCCTAACCCCTAGACGAACGGGCCATATCGTTTTCGATGATGCAAATATAGAAGCTTTTTCAAAAAGCACAAAAAAAAAGTGCTATTTGCGTGCTAAATCATTGAAATTGAGAAAAATTATTTTTTTAAAGTCGTTATTCTACAGCATAAGCGAGCATGTATTCGTTGAATTTCTCGTAATGCACTTCAAAAATATGATGGTTTTGTTCGCTATCCAATTCAAGGTTTAATGTTCCCTGTGTTTGATATTTGAAAGGTTGTATAGTCATGTTATTCAAGAAGGAAACACCTGCATTTCCTTGGAGCTTATAGATTGCCTCTTTAGCACACCAACAAGCATAGAGCTGCTCGTATCGGCCTTCACCTGGGGCAATGAAAGCCAGTTCGGCCGGTTTTAAGAATTTATGTTGGATCCTTTCTACCTTTGTTTTGATGATTTCCATATCAATACCGACCTCCCCTTTTGTACTGATCATTGCTACTGCATAGTCAAATGAGTGCGAAAGTGATATTTTTTGTGGGAAATTGACGAGATAGGGTTTGCCATTGGAATCGGAAGGGCATTCGATGTAATGTGAGGTGTTTAGTAATGTACGTAGAAGAACGCGCGTAGCAAGCCAGTGCAAACGTCTTTTCCCCTTATTGAAGGATCCCAATTTAGCTTTTTCACGTTCATCCAATTGGAGTTTCGACAATAAGTCGTCATCCGATTCTTCAATGCGCCAAATAGCAAATTTGGTTTGGCTGTCAATTTCACGTAGATACACTAGACTCATACCCAAATTTAAAAAACAAATCGCAGATTTTTGTTTTGAAAAATGAAGTAAAATTAAGGGGAGAACTGTATTTTTGAATTTGAATAGCATTGCCTGATGCTTTTGCTATTTTAATACACATGATTTTATCTGATAAAAGAATTCTCGAAGAGATAGAAAATGGCAGTATTGTCATTCAACCATTTGACCGTAAATGTTTAGGAACGAATTCCTACGATGTGCATTTGGGTAAATATTTGGCAACGTACGCGGATCGTGTACTGGATGCTAAGAAGCATAACGAAATTCATCATTTTGAGATTCCGGAAGAGGGTTTCGTATTGGAACCCAATACCCTGTATTTGGGCGTTACGCAGGAGTATACCGAGACGCATAAACATGTTCCTTTTTTGGAAGGAAAATCAAGTACAGGACGATTGGGCATAGATATTCACGCCACAGCTGGCAAGGGTGATGTTGGTTTTTGCAATACTTGGACCCTGGAAATCTCTGTTGCCCAGCCTGTTCGAGTATATGCGGGAATGCCTATCGGACAGCTGATTTATTTTGCTGTAGAAGGAGATATAGAGACATTTTATAATACCAAAGGCAATGCAAAATATAATGGCAAGACGATCCGTCCTGTCGAATCCATGATGTGGAAAAATAACTTCTGATGAGAACTATTGGATGGATTGTATTAGGCGCACTATTGATCGTTGTTATCGGTGGTATGATCTATTATTTTGTCCATCCAATGTTTGGCGGAAGTCCAAAAGGGGCTAGGCTGGAGCGTATCAAGCAATCTCCAAATTTTAAAAATGGTGTTTTTCATAATCTTGAAGTTACACCATCGTTGAAAAAAGATGTTAATATAGCAGGTTTGTTATGGGGCTTCCTTTTTAATAAAAATCCCCACCTGAAACCTATCAATGTGTTGCCTGCGACGGAATGTGATTTGGAACATCTTCCCGAAGATGATGTCTTAATTTGGTTTGGTCACTCTTCTTATCTGTTGAAGCTTGATGGGAAACTGATTTTGGTAGATCCTGTTTTTAGTCACAATGCTTCACCTATTCCTGGAAGTAATAGAGCTTTTAAGATGTCCGTTGACTATGCCCTGCTGGTTTTTCCGAAGATTGACTATCTGTTTATCTCCCATGATCATTATGACCATCTTGACTACGAGACCATCGTAAAATTAAGGGATAAAGTCGGTCAGGTGATCTGTGGACTAGGTGTGGGCGCGCATTTTGAATCTTGGGGGTATCAAGCGGAGCAGATTATTGAAGGTGATTGGTATGATCAATTAAAATTGGACCCTGATTTTCAAGTGACCTTTACTCCTGCGAGACATTTTTCTGGACGACGATTTACGAGGAATAGTACGTTGTGGACATCTTTTGTATTAAAGACATCTAAATATAATCTTTTCCTGGGTGGAGACAGTGGTTATGGCAAACATTTCAAGGCTATCGGTGATCAATTTGGCCCATTTGATTTAGCGATCTTGGAAAATGGACAATATAATGATGCTTGGCATTATATTCATTCTCTTCCGGAGGAATGGGCGATCGAAACAAAAGAACTGAAAGCTAAGGTGACCTTGCCTGTTCATTCCTCGAAATTTGCATTAGCGATGCATGATTGGAATGAACCTATGGAAAAATTCTACGAAACGGCTAATAAAGAGCATATTCCAATCCTTACGCCTAAAATTGGAGAATTAGTCCATTTAAATAAATTGGATACGGTGTATGCGCCTTGGTGGCGGGAACTCCGCTAAAGATCTATTTATTCTTTTCTTCAATCCATAAGGACATATATTTCGTGCTCTGCATGCTGTGATGCAACAATATCTGACTAATAAAGTTTTGTTGACGATGCTTGTCGATCTGAACTTTTAACAAGGATAGATTCGTCATAAAGTCAGCTTGATACTTTCGTTTCTCATAACGTTCATTTATAATACGGATACCATGCTCTTGGGCTTTCTTCCAAATAGTCTCGTTCTCGTAAAGTTCAAAAGCTTTTCTTGAAAACACCTCGGGATCATCTTCGATAAAACCATTCCAAGCAAAATTACCTTTCATCGCCTCTGCTCCAATTGTTGTGGTGACGGATGGTGTTCCTGTTTGCATGGCATCTATAAACTTTCCTTTGACTCCAGCTCCAAATTGAATGGGAGCAACGAGAACACGATAATTTTCCATGGTGAGCCGAGCCGATTCTGCTCTACCTTTGACATAGAAATTCTCTTTGGGATTGTTCAATTGAAGTACTTTCTGAGTGGCGTACGCACCGTAAATATGCAATTCGACTTTCGGTAATAACTTCCGTAATAGGGGCCAAATCTGTGTTTTCAAGTATTGAACCGTGTGCCAGTTGGGCTCATGAATGAAGTTTCCAATAAATAACAGATGCTTTCTTTCGGGAAAGGATTTCCATTGATTAATTTCATTTGCAGTGATTTCATTTTCAAGAAAAGGAAGATAATAAAGGATATCCGGCGAAATTCGAAAAACTTCCGTCAGGATTTTCATTTCGGATTCGGAGATAATCAATGACAAATCACAACGTAAAATAGAAGCAATTTCCCTTTTGGCTGTATCAGTAAACAGTTCTTGGAAAGAAAATTCTTCTTTGTTTTTAACACATGCCTGTCTTGCCTGTCTTAAAAAATGCAAGTCTTCGGTGTCGAGTACGCGTAATGTATTTGGGCATTGTTGTGCAATTCGGCAACCATATTGTTCTTCCACCATAAATCGGTCGAAAACAACAATATCGGGCTGAAGTTCTAAAATAAACTGATCAAAGCTACTGTCGTTAAGTATTATTGATTGCTCTTCTACTCCCAGCGCGGTTAGCGGTGCACTATAAGGAGACTTGGCTGCCGCTGACGCAAATGTGATACGATAAGATCGGGTAATGAATGTTTCGATCAGCTGCATCATACGGAAACCTGCTGCTGAAGATGTTGGCTCTGGCCACACCAAGCCTATGAACAAAACCTTTTTGTCTTTCATTGCGGAAAATTACTGATTAATGTCAAAAGAATTGATGAAAACTTAACAATTTGTCATTTTCAAACGATTAGCTTTATTCGGTGTTTATACTAAGTCAAAAGGTTATTTCATTATTAAACGATAATATGGCCAAAACTATTGTTCAACGAATCAGACATTTTTCACCAAAAACTTATTGGAAGGAGCTAATAGCAGTTTTGGTGATTTTATTAGCTTTTGTATTTTTTAGAAATGAACGAAAGGAGCTGGAGGCAATTATCCCACAGTTGCGAGCAGCAGATTTGACTTGGGTATCGGTAGGTGTTGGGATTACGATATTATATATCCTCTTACAAGGGATTATGTATGTGCAAAGTTTTAAAGCAATAGGGTTATCTATCAATTTGAAGATTGCCATTGATCTCTTCTTGAAGCGAAATTTACTTAGTGTATTTTTGCCTGCAGGAGGAATCAGTTCCCTAGCCTATACGACAACCCAACTGCGGAAACGGAATTTGAACACTACGCAAATTCACCAAGCAGGGGCGCTATATGGATATGTTGGACTACTCACAGTATTCATTATTGGTGTACCGGTTATATTATATACAGTTTGGCATAATAAAAATTTCGGTGATGCCTGGATCTCCTTATTGATTTTGGGACTTCTGTTAGGCATTGTGTTCTGGTTTGTCTGGTCTTTTCGTACACACAAAGGGATCTACCGTTGGATCGAAATAAAGTTTCCCGCAGTAGCTTCAAATATAGATGAGATAATCTCAGGGGAGGTGAAGCTGCGGTATCTACTTGGAACAATATTGGCATCAATAGTTGTTGAGTGTTGTGGTATTGCGCATGCTTTTGTTAGTATGTATGCATTGGGGTTGGATCATTCTTTTGANNTTTGAAGCAGCAGCTATAGCTTATACTGTTTCGGTTGTCTTGATGATTGTCTCTCCTTTTTTAAGGGGATTAGGTGCTGTGGAATTGACGATGCTTTATATTTTTAAGGCTTATGGTTATTCACAGGCAGCAGGCTTAGGTATTACTATACTTTATAGGACATTCGAATTTTGGCTACCATTACTCCTCGGTTTGCTGGCATTTGCGTGGAGAGGAAAGCAATTATTAGCGCGTATTGGCCCGGCACTACTTATCTTTTTCTTAGGGATTGTTAATCTTGTTTCTGTTTTAACGCCGCCATTGGCAGATCGGATGAGGCTTGATCGTTTCTATCTGCCTTTAGAAGCTATCCATGCCTCGAAATTTATGGTTTTAGTTTTAGGTGTGGGCTTATTGGTTACTTCTGCCTATTTAATTAAAGGTTTCCGAATTGCATTTTGGATTGCTGTTGTTTTTAGTGCGCTGTCATTATTTGGACATGTTTTTAAAGCTTTGGACTATGAGGAGGCCTCAGTCGCCTTATTGACCTTAATTTTACTGGTGATAAGTTATAAGCAATATCGAATTCAAAGCAATATCCGTTGGGTAAGAATTGGATTCGTCACCTTTATAGTAGCTTTAGCAGGGGTGTGTTTTTTTGATGCTTTAAGTTTTTATTTTATTGATAAACAGCATTTTGGTGTTGATTTTACTTGGCGCCAGTCGATCTATCATACTGCGAGGAGCTTTCTGCTATTTTCGGATGATGAATTACTACCGCAGACGAGTTTTGGGCAGGAGTTTTTGCGCATTACGCAAGTATTGGGTATTTTTTGCTGGTTTCTTTTGATTTATGCTTTGGCCCGGCCTCGTCTAATTGATGACGAGGATTCCAGTACTTCGGAGGTTGAGCGAGCAGAACAATTATTGAATGAGTTTGGACAATCGCCGATGGATTTCTTTAAATTGAGAAAAGATAAAAGTCTATTCTTTTCCGAAGTTTCCGAAGGATTTACGGCTTATCGATTGGCCAACGAATTTGCGATCGTATTGGATGAACCGGTATGTGAACAGGGAGATAAGTCGGAGTTGGTCCAAGAGTTCGATGCATACTGTTATTCAAATGGGTTGAAAGTTATTTATTACCGTGTTGATGAAAATAGTTTGGTGCATTTTTCATCTCTTCGCAAACAGAAAATTACAATTGGGCAGGAAGCTATATTGGAATTAGACGCGTTTAAGCTGGAAGGAAAAGATCGAAAGTCATTACGAAATAGCCTCAATGCCATTCAGAAAAAAGGATTTACAACAGCTGTATTGAAAGCGCCTCACACAGAAAATACACTTGATGAGCTTAAGGCAATTTCTGACGAATGGCTGAAAGAATTTGATAAAAAAGAAATGGTTTTTTCGCAAGGAATGTTTGACGGGAGCGAGCTGGTTTCGCAAGATATTATCGTTCTTAAAAGTGCAACCAATAGGATCGTAGCTTTTTTAAATATCATTCCCGACTACGCGAAGGATGAATGTACATATGATATGATCCGGAAGTCAGTTGAAGCGCCAAGTGGTAGTATGGATGCGCTCATTGTCGAACTTATTTCCTACGCTAAAGCACAGAATTATATATATTTAAATTTAGGAATGGTACCGATGACGGGTTTGGGTGCGGCGGATAGTCCTGCAGAAAAGATTATGCAATTTGCATCGACAAGACTGGGAAATTTTAAGCATTATCATAGTCTGCGTGATTTTAAAGAGAAGTATGCTACCTATTGGGAGAATAAATATCTTGTCTTTGATAACGATTTTGATCTTTTACAACTTCCCGTCGCCTTAGTTAAAGTCATGAAACCGAGTGAATAAGATTGCGATGATGAAAAAAATGATCACTCTTTTTATAATAGGCATTATAGCATTTCATGCTTTTGCTCAGCAACATTTAATAACCATGAAATATTGGAACAATAAAGCAGCACTTCCATTGGTACTCTATTTAAGTGGGGATGGTGGTTTTAATTCATTTTCAAATAGGGTTTGCGAATTGATTGCCGGAGCGGGATACACTGTTGCCGGGATTGATTCAAAAAAATACTTTTGGAAGAAGAAAAGCCCCAAAGAGATTGCAGCAGACATTTCAAACACACTCAGGAAATTGTTTTTATTAAGACATAACAAACAATTTTTTATCGTTGGCTACTCATTTGGTGCAGATGCAGTCCCCTTTATTGTCAATCGTATGGATGCTGAGGCTAAGGAAAAGCTCAAAAGTGTTGTGTTGTTGGAACCTTCAGTATCTACAGATTTGGAAATTCATATAGCGGATATTTTGGGTAGGAGTAATATTAAACGCAGTCTCGATGTTATTGCCGAGATAAATCGTATTAAAGGTGTGAAGACAAGCATTATTTTAGGGGACGATGAGGCTGATTTTCCAGTGAAAAAGATTACACTTAAAAATTTTGAGAAAAAATATTTGTCCGGAGGGCACCATTTTAGTGGAAATGCGGATGAAGTAGCTATAAATACGCTAGCATTATTTTAATCGTCAGTTTTTACTCCGCTGGATTATAATATGCTATTTCTTATCCTAGATCAAATAAATTAAAAAAAGAAGATGCTAATTTTGAATATAGATTTTAAATAGACATTATGGAATTAGGAATAGGAATGTTTGGTGACTCTAGGATAGATCCTGTTACAGGTCAGATCCAGGCAGCACAAGATAGAATGAAGGAAATTATTGAAGAAATCAAACTTATGGATCAAGTGGGATTGGATTTCTTTGGAATAGGCGAGCATCATCGGGCAGATTATGCCGTTGCAGCTCCCGAAATTATATTGGCGGCAGCGTCTACAGTCACAAAAAATATTAAGTTGGGTAGTGCGGTTTCGGTATTGAGTTCGGCCGATCCCGTGAAGTTATTTCAAGATTTTGCTACAGTGGATCTTTTGTCCGATGGTCGGGCAGAGTTGATGGCAGGGCGTGGCTCATTTATCGAGTCCTTTCCGTTATTTGGTTACGATTTAAAGGATTATTCGGATCTATTTGACGAAAAATTGGAATTATTGTTACGATTGAATAAACAAAATCCAATAACCTGGCGTGGAAATTTTAGAGCTCCTTTAGTTAATCAGGAAATATTTCCTAGGCCAAAGAATGACTCCTTACCAATTTGGGTTGCTGTAGGTGGTACTACTTCATCTGTTATACGTGCAGGAAAGTTAGGTTTACCGGTGATGTTTGCAATAATTGGTGGCATGTACGAAAGTTTTGATCATTTATTTGAGATGTATCGTCAAGCTTATGAAGATAATGGACATGATATGGATAAGTTCCAAGTTGGGGTACATATGCATGCTTTCTTTGGCGATAATAGTGCGCAGATCGCAGATTTTTATTATCCAGTATACTCAAAACAAATGGATCGTATAGGTGCTAGTCGTGGTTGGCCTCCCTATCAACGTACACAGTATGATTTCGGCAGATCTTCCAGAGGACATTTAATCGTTGGTGATGCATCATATGCAGTAGACAAAATCTTGGAGATTCATGAAAAGTTCGGATTAACACGTTTTTCCGCCCATATGGATGTGGGAGCTCCAGGGCATAAAGAAATGTTGCGATCTATAGAGATTTATGGTGAAAAAATAGCGCCGGAAATTAGAAAGGCGCTCCATAAAGATGTTTAAAGAACTATTATCATTTTTTTAACGCTTAGATATTCGCTACCTTTGCAGCATAATCATAGTTAAAGAGTAAGATGCTTGGATTAAAGTTGTTGACAGATCCGCGATGGGCAAATATCGCAGAAGGAAATTTGGAAGAGATTTTGACAGATCACGCTTGGTGTGAACAGAAGGCTGCTTCGAATGCAATATCGTTGATCACAAACAACTCGGAATACGAGGATTTAGTTCACGAACTGACGGCGATTGCGATTGAAGAAATGGAACATTTCAAAATGGTTATCGATATTATCAAAGAACGAGGATATACCTTAGGTCGTGAACGAAAAGATGATTATGTTGGTCAGCTGATGAAATTCTCTAAAAAAGATGGTAGTCGTAATATGGCTTTTATAGACCGTTTACTATTTGCGGCTATGATTGAGGCCCGTAGTTGTGAACGTTTTAGAGTCTTATCGCAAAATATTCAAGATAAAGAACTGGCAAAGTTTTATTATGATTTAATGGTTTCTGAAGCAAATCATTATACCACATTTTTGAATTTTGCCCGTAAATATACGGTAGATGTAGACGTAGACAAACGTTGGAAAGAATGGTTGGATTTCGAAGGAAAGCTCATACAGTCCTACGGAAATAAAGAGGCCATTCATGGTTAACGGTATCGGGCTTGTACCTATATTAAAAACACATACATAACAGTTATCCCGTTCTATTTCTTAGAACGGGATTTTTTGTCACTGAATTATTCTTATCTTTGTACCGTGGTTGAAAAAAGTAAAATAATAGATATCAGGAGTTTGTCTTTGGATCAGATCAAAGATCAACTTATAGCATTGGGTGAGCAAGGTTTTCGTGCAAAGCAGATTTATGAGTGGGTTTGGGTAAAGTCTTGTGTGGATTTTGATGAGATGAGCAATTTGAGCAAGGCTCTCCGTGAAAAACTGAAAGAGAATTTTACCATCAACGCAGTTAAGGTTAAGGAATCACAGATTAGCTCGGATAAAACCATTAAAAGTAGTTTTTGGTTGTATGACAACAATATTATCGAAGGCGTATTGATACCTGCTCCTGAGCGAATGACCGCTTGCGTAAGTTCACAAGTAGGTTGTAGTTTAACTTGTAAGTTCTGCGCTACGGGCTACATGGATCGCAAGCGTAACCTGAATGCAGACGAGATCTATGATCAGGTCGTCTTGATCAGTAAGCAAGCTGAAGAAAACTATGGGCAGCCATTGACGAATATCGTTTATATGGGAATGGGGGAACCTCTGTTGAATTACGCAAACATGATGAAGTCTATTGAGCGAATTACTGCACCTGATGGATTAAATATGGCAGCTAAGCGTATTACTGTTTCCACGGCTGGTATTGCTAAAATGATTAAGAAGTTAGGGGATGATCAGGTTCGCTTCAATTTGGCGCTTTCGTTGCATGCTGCCAACGATAAAAAGCGTAATGAGATCATGCCTATCAACGAGCAAAATTCGCTAAAAGCACTTGCGGAAGCACTCAAATATTTTTATGCAAAGACGAAAAGTCCAATTACCTTCGAATATATTGTCTTTAACAACTTTAACGACGAATTGGACGATGCCAAAGAACTGGCGAAATTCTGTAAGCATGTTCCTTGTAAAGTTAATCTAATCGAATATAATCCCATCGCATTGGCAGATTTTTTGAATGCCGAAGCGGATAAAATTGAAGGTTTTGCAAATTATCTTAAAAGTCAAGGTATTATTACTAACGTGAGACGCAGTCGTGGTAAAGATATCGATGCGGCATGTGGACAATTGGCTATCAAGGATAAGAAAAAAGAAGAATCAGAAGTATAATTTGGTTGATAGTTCCTATCTTTAATAGGAAAGTTGACCAGATGAAATCCGAATTGAAGAGGCTTATTGATGATTTTGTAGCTATATTTTTCCCAAGAGAATGTGGTTGCTGTGGCTGCGTGTTGAAATATCAAGAAAAGTATGTCTGCATTGATTGTAATTATCATCTTCCTTATACTAATTTTCATGAATATTCTGACAATGATACAGCTCGGCAATTGTGGGGAAAGGTGCCTATTGAAGAGGCTTGTTCATTCTTATTATTGCAGAAAGAAAGCCGTGTTGAGTATTTAATTTATCAAATAAAATATAATAGGCAACCATTTTTGGCGGAATATTTTGGTTATTTATATGGCCTGAAGCTTTTACAGCAGGGGAGATATCAAAATTTAGATCTTATTATTCCTGTGCCATTACATTCCAGTAAATTACGCAAAAGGGGATACAATCAATCTGCTTACTTTGGACGGGGATTGTCTAGAGCAATGAATATTCCGCTTAGAGAGGATATTTTGGTACGAAAGAAAGCTACAGTTAGCCAAAC
Organism: Sphingobacterium sp. UBA6711; assembly: GCA_002454415.1. Taxonomy (GTDB): domain Bacteria; phylum Bacteroidota; class Bacteroidia; order Sphingobacteriales; family Sphingobacteriaceae; genus Sphingobacterium. The sequence continues at coordinate 28,665 of DKIT01000194.1, read as the reverse complement.
TGGAAAGGGGCGTGTCGAGCGCTATGAGAATGTGGACGACATCTTCGATTGTAATGAGGTTATATTAGCAGCCAATGTCCATATACTTCTTGTCGATGATGTTCTGACGACAGGCGCAACCATTGTGTCTGCAGCGTTGACGCTCTTGAACGCCGTTGATTGTAGGGTCTCTATTGCCACATTGGCTAGAGCTTAATACGGAATGGCTTTTCACAGCAATTTTTCTACGGTATGTTTAGCTACAGGCGGTGATTAGTTCATCTCGAACAATTTTAAAACCGTCTATTGACATAGTTTAGGAGGTAAGCGAACCCAGCCATTCCAATGCCAATAGAATCTGCAAATAGATCCCACCAGTCACCACTACGATACGTAAAGACATAGAGTTGAAGTAATTCTGTTAAACCCGCAAATAAAAAACCTAAGATAGACACAACAACGATGGGTAGCCAACGAGTTGGTTTTCCGTGGAATTGTTGGATAATACCATTGTATAAAAGTGTGCAGAAAACGAAAAACATCCCACAATGGACTAACTTATCCATTCCAGGATAGGTTGGGACTTTATCAAAATCATTACCGGGGAGGGTACATAAAACTATGACTATTATGGCCCAGATAAAACACCATTTATAGTCGAGTAGGATCTTAATCATGGGGATAAATATCTAAAAATTTCTTGATAGAAATAAAAATATTATTGCTATAAAAATTATTTATCTGTAAATCAGTGTGTTAATATAATTATTTTGTTTAGAATGGTACTATGTATTGCATGGTACCATAAAATACATATATCTTTGTATTATTATGATAGCTGAAAATACACAAATCCAAATGAGGAAGGGGATACTTGAGTACTGTATCCTATCCATAATTTCTCGAGGAGAAATTTATGCCTCCGATATTATCAGCGAACTGAAGAAAGCTCAATTGTTGGTTGTGGAAGGAACCTTATATCCGCTTTTAACACGTCTAAAAAACAATGGACTGTTAAGCTATATATGGAAGGAGTCGACATCAGGTCCGCCTAGAAAATATTATGAAATTACCCCAGAGGGTATTGAAGTCCTTTCAAGACTAGATGTTACCTGGAATGAGCTGGTGTTTGCCGTAAACACTTCATTGTTGGGGAGAAATAATGATTCAACTAAACCAGTTAAAGATAATAACGATGAATAAGACAATAATTATCAACATAAATAGCATCGTCTTCCATATTGAGGAGGATGCTTATGAGGTGCTTCGCTCCTACATGATTGATATAAAGAAGCATTTTGGACAATCCGAAGATAGCAAAGAGATTTTGGAAGATATTGAAAATCGTATTTCTGAAATGTTTACTGAAAAGATTCAGGCAGGTAGTAAAGAAGTATTGAATATGGAGGATGTCAATGCCGTCATTGATCAAATGGGAAGAGTGAGCGATTTTGAGACAGAAGATCAAGACGACTATGCTTCGTTCCAACGCCAAACGAATTCAGATGGTTTTAAGGTCGGAAAAAAATTGATGCGTGATCCTGATGATAAAGTTTTTAGTGGTGTTTGTAGTGGTCTGGGACATTTTTTTGGAATTGAAGCCAAGTGGGTCCGATTACTTTTCGCTTTATTTGTTGTTATCGGAGGTTCTGGTGTGTTAGTGTACGTAATTTTATGGATCGTCATGCCTTTGGCTATTACCCGTGCAGATAAAATGGAGATGAGAGGGGAGGCGCCAAATATTCACAATTTTAAGCGTTCTTTCGATGAGGAAATGAGTGGTGTTAAGGAAACGTTCTCCAGAGGAATGGATCGGACAGGCGATAGCGTTGCTAAATTATTACAAATCATTGTGAAGATTATTGGTGTGTTCTTCGTCATTATTGTGGGATTATCACTTATTGGATTGATCATTGGGCTTATCTTCTTTGCATTGGCTATTGTGAACGTGATTCCTGATGTAATGGATGATTCCGGGCCTTTCTATTTGATGAACCCAAACGATGTGCCTTTTGCTTTAATTGCTGGTTTTTTGTCCATTTTTATACCTTTTGCTGGATTGTTTTATTTGCTGCTACGTGTTCTTTTTGAGAAAAAGCCAATGAACAATTATCTAACTACGACCTTATTTTTGGTCTGGTTGGCATCGATTGGAGCCATTGTCTTTTACTCCACATCGGTAGCGAAAGAATTCAGAGAATCAAGTACAATTGTTGAGGAAAAACCACTGCAAAAGCAGCCTGTATATTATCTGAATGAAAATGATGTTCGAGTAATTCGTTTAAAAAATGGTGTAAAAAGCGGTCTAGGCATAAAAAGCGAAAACCTATCATCTTATCTGAAACGTAATATTCATATTCGGATCGAACGTATTGATTCTTTACAAGATCCCTATGTGCGCTATGAGTATTCTGCTAAAGGAAGCTCCTATAAAATCGCAACTGATCGAGCTGGTAAAATAAACTATGCATTGAAACAAGATACAAGTTCATTGACTTTTGACAATGCATTTCAACTGAATGAAGGAGAACGCTATAGAGACCAAGAGGTCAATATTACCTTATTCTTGCCTGTAGGAACTAAGCTGGTTATTAACGATAATCTTGAAGATAAATTAAGGGATATTTCATTTTACGAGTGTCGTGACCGCTATAAGGAAGATTTAGGGGATGTCAAAGATGTGGAATTTGTCGTTACCTCACTTGGTCTGAAATGCGCCCTATCACCGAAAGTATTGGAAGAAGAAGGTCACGATTCGGACAGTAATAGCGTTGTAGTGAACGATACTTCAATTGTTATCCGTAGGGATACAATTATCAATGTGAAGAAGGACGGTGTTTCGATACAAACAAAAACGAAATAATATGAATCATGTCTTCCACCGACCGGGTGGAAGACAAATTATTGAAGCTTTAACGGGCAACGAATAACTAACCTTTTGTAATAGCTATGATTTATGTTCGTGGAGCATCTGCTATTGCCAATACTTTATACGGATGAAAAGATATTTTTACCTCTTACTGTTGAATTTTTTGATGGTTTGTTTTGTTCATGCGCAAGTGAGGATTACGGGTAGCGTCCAGTCAGAACATAATGAACCCTTACCTTTAGCCACTGTATACTTGACGAAAACTAATACAACTGTAGTTCTGAAAGCAGCTGTCACCGACGAAAATGGTCATTACCAGTTCGCTGAAGTTAAGCCTGGGAATTATCGCATTGATGTCAAGATGATAGGTTATCTTTCGGATAAAAGTAATGCCTTCGATATTGCTCAATCAGACTATTCTCTACCCATCATACAACTAAAAACCGACACGCGGAAATTGCAAGAGGTTGCCGTTGAAGGAAAACGACCGATGGTGGAAAGTAAGCCAGGGAAATTAGTTTTGAATGTTGAGAACTCACCAATGGCGGCCGGAAATAATGCACTGGACATTGTGCAGCGTGCACCTGGGGTAAGCTTGGATAATAACAATAATCTTCAATTGATGGGACAGTCTGGTGTCGCTGTTACCATCGATGGGCGTCAGACCTATATGTCTGGAGAGCAACTTGTGAATTTTTTAAAAAGCACTGATGGCAATCAGATCAAGTCGGTTGAGGTTATTACAACTAGAGCGGCTAAAGATGATGCTGAGGGGGCTGTCGGAACAATCAATATTGTATTGAAAAAAAATCGTATGGAAGGTTTCAATGGAAGTTTTAACTTGACTGCGGGTAGTGGTGAGAAATTTAGGGGAAATAGTTCTCTCTCTCTAAATTATAAGAAAGAGAATACAACAGTGTTTGGCTCTTATGCGTATTCCGACGAAAAAGCATATCGTCAATTGCATATTGACAGAATTATACAAAATGTTGGTGTAAAAAGCTATTTTAACCAGAAATCAGTTTTGGATGAAAAGGAACGGAACCATTCCTACCGTTTTGGTATTGAACAAAGAACATCATTGAGAAATACATTGACGCTTCAGTTTAATGGATCCAATAATACTGAATATAACGATAACAATAGTTTGACTAATATTGGGCATTCTTTTGCCCAATATGATACGATATTGGTTTCCAATTCTGCTTTTAAAGAATTATTCGACAGATATTCCGCCAATCTCAATAATGAATTTAAAATTGATTCCAATGGTAGAAAGCTAACGTTTGATTTGGACTGGAGCAAATTCAAAAGCAGCAAACGGGTAAATTATCATAATCAGTATTTTGATCTTAATTGGAGTCCATTTGCTCCGGAAGAGATCCAACGGAGTGGAATGCCTATTGGAATTGACATCTATGTTGCCAAATTCGATTATGAACATCCACTGTCGAAGGTTTCAAAACTTGAGATCGGCGCCAAATATTCCAATGTTACGTCGGATAATGACTTGACTTTTGAGGATTTTTTGAATAATTCTTGGATCGATAATGTAAAGCGGACGAACCATTTTGTCTACAAGGAGCAGATTGCTGCCGGATATGTAGATTACAATAACACAGTTGGAAAATGGGGCGTAAAAATAGGGCTGCGTGGCGAATTTACATTGTCGGATGGTCATTCACTTACACTGAATAAACAGGTGAAACGCAATTACTTTCAGCTTTTTCCCAATGCCAACCTGACGTATACCGTCAATGAAAATCATATTCTTTCATTGGGATATGCAAGGAAAATCACTCGCCCGAATTATAGACAATTAAACCCTTTCGACTATTTCATCGATAAGTTGACCTTCGAGCGAGGGAATCCCTATTTAAATCCTCAGTTTTCTAACGAATTTACCTTGAATTATACGTTGATGCAACGGTATAATGTGACTTTGGGAATCAATGATATTAAAGATGCAATTGTTGAAAGTATGGGACAAGACTCTGTACAAAAGCAGACCTGGGTGATACGAGAAAATTTGGGCAGAAATCTTACGGCTTATCTAAATTTAAATATTCCTGTGACAGTCTCAAAGATTTGGAATATGAATAATAACCTTACTGGAATACATTTCAACTTTGATGGAATGGTTGCAGGTTACCCGTTGAAAAGGAAGTCATTTCTTCTACAGGCAAACTCCATGCATAATTTAAAATTAAGTAAGAGTCTTTCAGCTAATGTTAATCTGAGATATTTTTCTCCATTTAAATATAATGTATACGATATGGAGGCGCGTTGGGATATGGAAGTTGGCGCCACAAAGACATTTAAGGATCAACGTAGCTCTCTAAAACTGGCCGTGACCGACTTATTTAATACGGGGAACCAGAATTTAAGGACAAATTTCGGATCCTTTGATTCAAGTATTAGGCAGTATCAAGATCGTAGAGTTGTCCGTTTGACCTATTCCTATAAGTTTGGAAACTTGAAGAATAACTATCGTAAAAAGGATACAAGCAACGAAGAGAAAGAAAGAGCACAATAAAAATAATTACTGTTGTTTATATTGAACCGTAAGAACGTAGTCTCTTGCGGTTTTTTATTTAATTGTTTTTGATCAGCTCAGTAGGCAATACACGTGTTTCGAATTCGGTAATTGGATATTTAGCTTCGATCAATTTGATAAGCAATTCGGTCGCGATTTTTCCCATTTCGAAAGCAGGTTGTCTAATTGCGGTTACCTTGGAAGAGAAAAGCTCAACAACATTTGAGTTTGTAAATCCTGCAATCGCGATCTCCTGAATGGAATCAAAATTTCTTCTTTTTACCACATGGAGATATCCCGTGGTCAATTTGTCTCCAGAAATGAAAATGGCATCAAAACCCGTCTGGATAAGTTCTTCAATTGCCTTTTCAATTTCGTCTGGATGCAAACCTCCATATTGGCAATATTTGACCAAGTTTGGGTTAAAATCGATATGGTTTGCCATTAAAGCCTTTTTATAGCCTTCTAACCGATCTCTTGTTATAGACAAAGATTTAGAATTCGTGAGGTGCGCAATCTTCTTCTTTCCGAGTCTTATGAGGTGTTGAGTAGCATCGTATGCTCCTTGTTGATTGTTTACAATGACTTTGTAGGTGTCAAATTGTTGTGGTATTCGATCGAAAAAAACAATTGGGAAACCACGCTCTTTTAGCTTCTGTAGATAAGATATGTCTTCGGTTTCTGAAGAGAGCGCAATTAGCAATCCGTCTATAGATCTCGACGTAAGGTACTCAACGTTCAGGCGCTCTCTTTCGGAAGATTCATGTGTCTGCGAAATGATAATCTGAAAGTTCTTGTCATAGGCTATGGATTCTACGCCATTTATTACCTGCGAGAAAAAATTATTTGCAATTTCACTGACAATGATTCCTATGGAGTGACTTCTGCGCTCCTTTAGGCTCCTCGCAATAGGATTCGCACGATAATTGATTTTTTCGGCATATTCCAATACAATCTTTTTTGTTTCAGGACTTATTTCATAACTATCTCTAAGCGCCCTAGAGATTGTGGAAGTTGATAAATTAAGCGCTTTAGCAATATCTTTGATTGTATAGTTTTCGAATTTCATAATCGGCAAAATAGAATATAATATTAACTAAAAAAAATTACAATACCTAATTTACCTGTTCTTGCAATCGTTACCGGTAACGATTGCATAGTTTTTTTAGGCTAGCTTATGGGCAAGTGAAATATACTTAGTAAACTTGGTTGTGGAACGGGCTTGTCGCTTAATTTTTTCTATTTTACTGTATATTACCTAAATTTTGATAGAATGAAAAAATATATTTTACTTTCATGTACATTGGTGGTTCTATTTTTTGCTTTTAAGGAGCAGGAGTCAAAAACTGTCTATATTATTGGGGACTCGACTGCTGCCAATAAAGCTAGCAGGACCTTTCCTGAGACGGGATGGGGTATGGCTTTTGCTAAGTTATTTGATCAGCAGGTCAAGGTCGATAACAGGGCATTAAATGGGCGTAGCACCAAATCCTTCAAACGTGATGTTGCAAAAGATGGTAAGATTGTAGATCATTGGAAGCCAATTTTTGAAAACCTTCGCCGAGGAGATTATGTGTTTATTCAATTTGGGCATAATGACGAAAAGATCGATAAGCCCAATGTGGGGACCTCTTTGGAAGAGTTCGAACAGAATTTGATCTTTTATATTGATCAAACGCTAGAAAAGGGTGCCATTCCAGTTCTTTTAACTCCAATAGCACGTCGTAAATTTGAAAATGGCTTACTGATAAAGACTCATGGAGAATATCCTGCGATTATACGTAAGGTTGCTTCAAATACGCATACCGCTTTGATTGACATGGAAGATAAGACAACAAAGCTCGTAAAGTCCTACGGCGAAACCGGCAGTCAGCGATTATTTTTATATGTGGACAGTGGAGATTCGAATTACCCCAAAGGAAAGAGCGACGATACCCATCTGAATACGGTTGGGGCGAGTGAAGTAGCTAATCTGGTTGTTGAGGGAATTCGGGAATTGCAGCTACCGGTTCAAAAAGATCTGATTGGGAAGTAAATTTAGCGGATAAAAATAGCGGCATCCATTAGCAGGATTTTCGTCGAGCTAATGGATGCCGCTGTTTTATACAAGCAGTAATACTAGAAAATGTATTTTGTACTTAAGAAATTCGATTCATTTTCACTCACAATATCGTTTAACAATTTCTTGTTTTCTTCAGTGAATTTTGTCGCAACTAAAGAACGAATGGAGAATGAACGCAAAGCATCTACAACTGACAGGGTTCCTTCGGCACTGTCTTTTCTACCTGTGAAAGGGAAAGTATCAGGACCGCGTTGACATTGGCAATTGATATTGACACGACTCACCTGATTGACCAATGGATCAATAAGCGATGAAACAACCGCTGCGTTGTTACTGAAAATACTTACTTGTTGTCCGTGTGAAGAACCGATTAAGTATTCGATAGGTTCTTCAAGATCGTCAAAAGGAACAACAGGAATAACTGGACCAAATTGTTCTTCCCTGTAGAGTTTCATCTGTGAGTTAACAGGATAAACAATTGCAGGGTAGAAGAATGATTCAGCAACCTGACCGCCATTCTCATTAATTACTTTTGCGCCATACGCTTTTGCATCTTCGATGCATTCGGTCAAATATGCTGGTTTGTTTACTTCTGGCAGAGGAGTTAAAGATACACCCTTTTCCCAAGGCATTCCATATTTCAATTTTGCGACTTCTGCAGAAAGACGTTTTAAGAACTCTTGCGCTAAGCTACGGTGTACATAGATAATTTTTAGTGCAGTACAGCGTTGTCCATTGAAAGAAAGAGATCCTAGAACAGTTTCAGACACCGCTAGATTCAGATCTGCATCTTTTGTAATGATAGCTGCATTTTTTGCATCCAGCCCAAGGATGGCACGAAGACGGTTAACCTTTGGATGTAATTTTTTGAGTTCATCAGCAACGCGGCTTGAACCGATCAAAGTCAAGACATTGATTTTTCCAGATTGCATTAAACTAGGGACAATCTTATTTCCACGGCCATAAATCGTGTTTACAACTCCTTTAGGGAAGCTTGTTTTGAAAGCCTCGAGTAAAGGATAATGTAATAAAGTACCATGTTTAGGTGGTTTGAATAACATGGTATTTCCCATGATTAATGCGGGAATCAATGTGGTGAACGTTTCGTTCAACGGATAGTTGAATGGACCCATACATAGCACAACTCCCAAAGGAGATCTTCTGATTTGGGCAACGATACCTTGTTCGATTTGAAAACGTGAAGAATCGCGGTCTATATCTTTCAATGCATCGATTGTTGCGTAAATGTATTCTACAGTACGATCAAATTCTTTTACGGAGTCTGCATAGGATTTGCCAATTTCCCACATAATAAGCTTGACAACAATGTCCTTCTTGGCAATCATCTTTTGTGTGAAATTTTCAACACAAGTAATACGATCGGCAACGCTCATTGTCGGCCATTCTCCACGTCCATTGTCGTATGCTTTTACAGCAGCATCCAAGGCCTCCATGGACTCTTTCTCAGTACAAACAGGGAAACTACCGATGCGCTTACGTTTCAAGCCATCCTTAGTCTTCACACAAATTGGTGAAAAAACCTCGTTTACTTGACCCGTCCAAGAAATCATTTCTCCATTGGAAAGGAACTCTCTTTGATCGACCTGTTCGTCGAGCGTAAATTCTGCGGGAATGTCTTTCTCCTCGTAGAAGATACCTTCTAAGTTTAAGCTCATTGTTTTTAAAAATGGTTTAGATTGATATTTATAAAGATATTGCTAATATAATATAAATTTTGCAATATATGTTAATTTTTTATTAAAATAAGTTTAGGTACTAGTGTTTTCATTACAACCCATGCAATTAAATAGGCTATGGCACAGAAAGAGAAGATGATAAAATATCCCGCTTCCTCCCCTTGAAAACCCATAAAGGTCATTTGAGTTTCTTTGGCATAATCAAATAACCATCCGGAGGTTTTATTAATAACGAATGCGCCTACGCCTCCGGCAAGCCCTCCAATTCCTGTAACAGTTGCAATGGCACGTTTAGGGAAAGAATCACCGATGGTTGAGAAAATGTTAGCAGACCATGATTGATGTGCAGCTCCGGCGAAACCGATTAAAATGACCGGTATCCAATAAGAAATGTGTCCCAATGGCTGAGCAAAAAGTACGACTAATGGAACAAAAGCGAACAGCAACATTGCTTTCATACGACCTTCATAGGCGTTCATACCTTTTTTCTCAACAAAGTAGGTAGGCAACCAACCTCCATAAATGGACAGCATTGTAATAGCATATAAAACGAATATTGCCAATTGCCCTTCTGTATCGGATGATTTGATATCGTATACTGCCGAAAGATAGGCTGGCATCCAAAATAAGAAGAACCACCACACACCATCAGTCATAAATTTACCAAATGCAAAAGCCCAAGTTTGTTTGTATTTTAGACATTCAGATATGGTCGTTCTTGGTTGTTTGGTTTCTCCAGTCTGTTCTGTTGGGTGTTCATGATCGTCTTGGTGAATGTACGCCAATTCAGCCGCATTTACTTTCGGGTTTTCGTGCGGTTTTTTATAAAGAAACATCCAAAAGCCCATCCAAACAAAACCTAAAGCACCGATAATGATAAAAGACATCTCCCAGCCCCAATGTGCGGCGATTACAGGAATGGTCAATGGGGCCGCCAATGCGCCTATAGTTGCTCCGGAATTGAATATACTCGTAGACAGTGCACGATCTTTCTTTGGAAAATACTCTGCAGTAGCTTTAATTGCGGCGGGGGAGTAGCCGGCCCCGCCGACACCTAGAACAAATCGGGCAAAGATGAATAAGTTTACGCTCACACTAATTACCAAACCCACGTTGTTCACATGAGAAATTGCTTCTTTTGCTCCTTCAAACCCAACAAACCATTCTCCAGCGACAATGCCTGAAGTGGCTATACCACAAAATGCATGTAATATCGCGCCAATGGACCAGATGCCAATCGCCCATAAAAAGCCTTTTTTTGTATCCATCCAATCCACAAAGCGCCCTGCAAAAAGCATACTTATTGCATAAAAGATCGAAAAAAGTGCTGTAATGTTGCCATAGTCGGTATTTGTCCAATGAAATTCAGGACTGATAAAATCCTTCCAAGTCAAGGATAGCACCTGACGATCCAAATAATTGATTGTAGTGGCAAAAAATAGTAGAGAGCATATTACCCAACGGTAATTACCCTTTTTCTCCGTGTTAATCATAATGGGTTTAATAGTTTATTTTTATTGTACGTGTTTGTTTCTTCCTGCCGATAACTATGCTCAGTATGTTTACTTTTTAAGGTAACCATTCGAGATTTTTATGTTGTTACCTTGCATTCGAAACGAATTCAAGTGCTTTTTGTGTGTTTTCAAACAGATTGCTTGTGTCCTTGGGGTCAATTAGTTTGCTTCCCATCCCCACGGCACATACACCTGATTTGAACCATGCTTTTAAATTTTCCATTTCGATTTCTACACCCCCCGTCGGCATAAATTTCTGACCTTTAAAAAGATCACGGATTGATGACATAAATGCTGGCCCTAGCATGTTTGCAGGAAACAATTTAATAAGCGCTGCTTGTTGCTGTTGTGCAGTATAGATTTCCGTTGGTGTCATACAGCCAGGAATCCATAACTTATGCTGTTCATGGACAAGTGAACCGACTAAAGGATTTACTATCGGAGAAACAATAAAATCTGCACCGATGTGCAGAAATTGTTGTGCCTCTTCAACTGATTTGATGGTGCCGATTCCTAAATATAGATCAGGCATATCAAGATCTCTTGCAGCGACTAAACTTTCGAAAACAGCTAATGCTTCGGGGCCGCGGTTTGTAAATTCAAACACACGTATGCCCGCCTGGTATAAGGTCCGCAGTATAGCTATACTTTCGGTTTTATCATGATGGAAGAACAAAGGGAGTGTTCCTTGTTCAATGATCTTATTTAATACAATTTCTTTCAAATTCATGCTATCATTCTATTTTTTATATCCTCCACTGTACTTGTTGTCGCATCGCTAGCGATAAATAGTTTATCGAATGCGGCAAGTGTCGCAAATTCTAAGGTGTCTTTTGGAGATAGGTTGGAGTAAAGTCCATAGATCAAGCCAGCCATAAAACAGTCGCCACTACCAACTTTATCCAAAATTTCTTCGGCTATATATTCCGTTGACTTCATGAGACTATCTTTATCAAAAAGCGTTGTATAGTACTTTATTCCTTTAGTCTGGTGGTCAAAACGAAATGTATTGGCCACATATTGGCAAATCGGATTTTCTGCGATAATTTCTCTGCTTGTACGATCTGCCTGTGCCAATAAATCCTGTTCTTGATATCCAGAAGAAGAGCTTAGGAATCGCTCATCAAGCTGCGTGCCGAGCATTTGATGTGCTGCCCAGATATTCCCCATGATCAAATTGCAATATTTGGCAATTTCAGGCATAATCTCTTTCGGTGCTTTCCCATATTTCCAAAGCTTTGCACGGTAGTTAAGGTCCAATGATACAAAGATCCCTTTCTGTTGCGCCTTTTTTACGGCTTCTAGGCATAAGTCTGCAATATCTTGACTAATGGCAGGACAGATGGCTGAAAAATGAAACCATTTGACATCATTAAATACGATATCCCAATCTATGCTCCCAACTTGAAGATTGGCAAACGATGAGTTTGCACGATCATAAATAACACCTGCATTTTTTAAATCTTTTCCTTTTGGTAGATAATAAATACCTAGTCTGTCACCAGTCCATAGCATCGCTGATGTATCTATATTCCTACCTTGCAGATACTTGTCAATACCTTCGCAGATAGAATTTTGGGGAATTGCAGATAAATAGGACGACGGCACGTTCCACATTGCCAAAGCTGTGGCTACATTTAATTCTGCTCCCCCTACATAGAAGGGCAGCTGATGTTGTTCAATCCAATCTTGTTCGATGTCCGGACAGATCCGTAACAACAATTCTCCAAAGCTTAAAACTTTACCCTGCATGTTCATTAAAATTCAAAATATTCTTTCGCGTTATTATAACTAATATCCGCTATGATTTTTCCAACCCATTCGATATCATTTGGTATCTCTCCCTTTTCGATGTCCTGTCCAAAGATATCACACAACAACCTCCTGAAATATTCATGTCTTGGAAATGAAAGAAAGCTTCTCGAATCCGTCAACATACCGACAAGACGACTCAATAATCCCATATTTGACAATGTATTGATTTGTTTTGTCATACCATCTTTTTGGTCTAAAAACCACCAAGCGGAGCCAAACTGAATTTTTCCCTTTATAGAACCATCATTGAAATTCCCGATCATAGTCGCAATAAGTTCATTGTCGGCAGGATTGAGATTATACAAGATTGTCTTGGTTAGCTTATCTTGATTGTCTAATTTATTCAAAAATTTTGACAATGCACGTGCTTGACTAAAATCTCCAATGGAATCCCAGCCCGTATCAGGACCGTTTAAGCGTAGCATACGTGTATTATTGTTGCGTAAAGCGCCCAAATGGTACTGCTGTACCCAGCCTTTTTCATGATCCCATTCTGCGAAGTAAATCAGCATGGCGGATTTGAATTTCAGATTTTCTGCAAAAGAGATTTCCTTTTTTGTACGAATTTTATCAAAGATTGTTGCTATCTCCTGTTCGGTATAGTCTTCAGCGTAGATTTGCTCCAAACCGTGATCCGATACTTTGCAGCCGTTGGCAGCAAAGAAATCATGTCTCGACTTTAAGGCTTTTAAATAATCCCCCAAGTTATTTATTTGAATATCGCTGACTTCTTCGAGTTTATCGATGTATTGGTTCAATGCAACGATATCGTCCGAGTTCATCGCTTTATCGGGACGAAATGCCGGTAGCATTTTGAAGGATTCTTTTTCCTTTGCGAATTGTTGGTGGAACTCCAGACTATCGACGGGGTCATCTGTTGTGCAAACGACTTCGACATTCATCATTTTTAACAACCCACGAACAGAATGACTATCTTGTTGTAATAAGGCTCCTGTATCGGCGTATATCTTTGTGGCTGTTTTTGGAGATAATAGATCTGTAATGCCAAAATAGCGCTGCAATTCGAGGTGTGTCCAATGATGTAATGGATTGCGCAGTGTATAGGGGACAGTTTCTGCCCACTTGATAAATTTTTCCTCATCAGAAGCATCCCCCGTAATATAGCGTTCATTGACACCGTTAGCTCGCATCGCCCGCCATTTGTAGTGATCGCCATGTAACCACACTTGACTAATATTGTCGAATTTGACATTGTTTGCGATCTGTTCCGGAATCAAGTGATTATGGTAATCTATGATGGGCAGATGTTTTGAAAAATTGTGGTACAGCTCAACCGCTGTATTTGTATTCAATAAAAAATTGTCGTCTAAAAAAGTTTTCATGCGCTATACTGATTTATAAGCTTACACCTCTTTTCCAAGGTATAAAGTCGTCTTGATTTAATAAAACTGCTTTAGGTGTTATTTCTCCACTTGCTGCTTTAATACAATATTCTAATATATCTTCTCCCATGGCTTGAATCGATTTATCCCCATCTATAATAGGACCGGTATTGATATCGATAATATCTGCCATTTTAGTTGCTAGTACGTTATATGTTGCTACCTTGATGACGGGGCATATTGGGTTGCCAGTAGGAGTTCCTAAGCCTGTAGTAAATAGGATAAGTGTTGCGCCGGCAGCAGCTTTTCCCGTCGTTGCTTCTACATCGTTTCCAGGGGTACAGACCAGATTAAGTCCCGGCTTCGTTGCTTCCTCGGTATAGTCCAGCACATCTACAACAGGAGAGGTGCCTCCTTTTTTTGCCGCACCATTGCTTTTTATGGCATCAGTAATAAGTCCATCACGAATATTTCCTGGAGAAGGATTCATGTAGAACCCTGAACCAACAGCTTCCGCGGCATTGCTGTAGGCTGTCATCAGGTCAATAAATTTATTAGCGGCTTTTGGATCGATGGTCCTGTCTATTAAATTCTGTTCAGCTCCACATAATTCCGGAAATTCGGCCAGAAGGACTTTCCCTCCAAGTGCAACCAAAAGGTCTGCTGTATAACCCACAGCAGGGTTGGCAGAGATGCCACTGAAACCGTCACTGCCACCACATTTTACGCCCAAGGTCAATTTGCTCAATGGTACGGGCTGTCTACCAAGTTTGTTAATTTCTGTCAACCCAATAAAAGTTTGTAGTATTGCCTCTTTGAGCAATTGCTCCTCACTTTTTGATTGTTGCTGTTCAAACAAGTACAAGGGTTTATCAAAATTTGGATTACGGAGCTTAATGTCGTTGACGAGATCATTTAGCTGTAAATTTTGGCAGCCTAGGCTCAAAACAGTAATACCTGCAACATTCGGGTGGTCTGCGTAGGCAGCAAGCAATTTACTTAAGATGGCTGCATCTTGTCGAATTCCCCCACAACCACCTTGGTGATTCAAAAATTTGATGCCGTCTACGTTTTTGAATATGCGATCCGATTGCTCTGGAATTGTATTTAATTCACCAATTGAGGACAGGTTTAATGTGTCACCTTTCTCATAGGCTTTTAACAGCTGATGCGTAAAGTTCTTTGACTTTCCAGTGACTGAATAGCCAAGCTCATTATATAGGGCTTCTTTGATGACGTGAAGATTTCTGTTTTCGCAGAAAACAGTCGGGATAAATAACCAATAATTTGCGGTTCCAACCCTTCCATCAGGACGTAGATAACCATTGAAAGTTCTACCCTCGAATTTTGAAACATCTGGTGTTTCCCAATGATAGTTTGAAGGTCTGAAATGATAGGGCTCTACGGCATGTTTTGTGTTATCGGTATTCATAATGCTTCCTTCTGGGATATCAAATTGAGCTTTTCCCACAAGAACGCCATACATATAGATTTCATCGCCAAAATGCATGTCCTGCATAAAAAATTTATGCTTGGCCGGAATATCTTCCTGTAAAATGTAATGTTTCCCCTCAAACGATATGGCATCGCCTTTTTTAAGATCTTGCAAGGCGACTAAAACATTGTCTTTGGGATGTATCTTTAATACGTTATTTTTCATCTGTATCACTAATTATGCCTTTTTATTGTCTAGAACTGATGCTATCTCAAGCGCTTTTAATGATCCTTCTTCAATAATCTGTTGTAATTTTTGGTTGACTGATTCTTCAAGATCAGGGAACTCGGTTAAATTGATTCCCCATAAATCAGTATCTGAAAGTACTGTATTGACCAGCTTATCCGGATCGGCCCATGCGGTATATAATTTTGGCGCCCATTCGTCTTGAAGTATGATCGTCTGTCCATTGATTACATGAGTATATTGATTTTCGGTCAGCGAGGATTTTAATAGATAAAGATAGGCCGCAAATCCTAGCGCAAATAATTGTGGCGCTTCATGATGCTTGGCATACCACTTTTTTAGCAATGGAATATTGCGCATGGCCATTTTTGAACTATAATTCAACGCTATCGACTCCCATTTGTGGTCTAAATACGGATTAGCAAAACGGTCGATGACTTTGGAAGAGAAGTCTGTCGTGTCTGAAACGGAAATACTGTCACTTAAAATTGCGGGGCCAATCTCATCCTGCATTAAAAGACGTATAAACTGATTGAACGCAGGATGTTGCATTGCCTCTTTCACTGTTTTAAACCCCGCGAGAAGTGCAAGAGCACAGCTTAAGGTATGCGTACCGTTTAGCAGTCTCAGTTTAATTTCCTTGTATTTTTCAATTGAGGGAACTAGAATTACATTTGGATCTGCTAAAGCGAAGGATAGTCGCTTGTTGACACGCTCAGACGTAGCTTCGATTGCCCACAGTCGAAAAGGCTCAGCCATGATCATCAATTGGTCTTCGTAACCCAACAAGGCGGAGGTTTTTGTGTATTCCGTGGGCGGCAGTGCTCCAGGAACTATACGGTCTACCAGGGTATTGCAAAAATCGTTGGCATCATTAAGCCAATCTATAAATNNATTTCAAGATCTGGATTTTCAGCACTTTTTAATATTTCGGGCCAATGTTGATTAGCCGCCAATACACGGGAGATTGAATTGTTGATTTCATAGTGTGAAATTTGCTCACCCTCTTCTATGCCTTTGATAGCTAATGTATATAAGTTATTTTGCTGTTCAAAAGCGTCGGCACCGCCGGAGCTGGTCGACTTGACAACCAAGATCCTTCCGCAGAAAAGGTTTTGTTGATTTGCTTTATGAACGAAATAATCGGGTAGACCCCGAAGTAGTACACCCGTTCCGAATTGAAGAATTTTTTCGGGATAAAAGAAAGATGCTTCTGTTGGTTTGCTAACCAGATCAGAACTAATTGTATTTATCGTATGTTGTGTAAGTAACATTAGATTACTATTTATTATTGAATATTATATTTTTTTTTCCATTTTGGATAGTCTTTTTGGATCAGCTTTTCTGGCCAATTCCCAAACCAGGCATAGCCGTTTCGACGTTCTTCCGAGACCTCTTCAAAATTGTATTTGATCATATCATCCCGATCTCCAAACAGGGGGCGATTGTCCACGAGGTGATAGAATCGTGCCCAAATAGTAGAAGAGCTATCAGCAATGAGTTTACGTTCAGACTTTCCTGTTATTTGATCTTTTACATGATCGAAACGATACCCTTCAATATCATTTTGTTGAAACCAATTGATGGCATGTTCGATGGCTTGTTGAATTTCATTTGTTGCAGGCTGCAGCATGAGAAAGCGAACGATCGCAACCGATTCACTTGTGCTAAGTGAAGCTGGTTCAAATTTTCTGGCTTGAGCAGGTGCTAAGGTTTTCTCATCATATTGTGCCGCCCATATGCTTCTTTCTCCTTCTTGGATAACCTGTGTTTTCAAAATACAGGCGATGCCTTTTTTTACGGCTAGTTGAGCTTTTGATATGAAGGCTGTATTGACCGCTTCAAAGCCATCTTGTTTATTGGCAACATTGTGAAGCACCAATAAAGCGTTGATCATCGCATTATCATTATAAGTTATCTCAGCTCTATAGAGTGATTTATTTGGATAATACTGCGGAAATCCGCCATTTTCATATTGTGCCGAGAGAATATAGTTAATACCTTTTTCCGCGGCGGTCAAATAGGTCTGATTTTTAGTATCCTTAAAGGCCTTTATCAATCCATTTATTTCCCGGGTTGTGGCACTGTTATCGAGCGTGGCATGGTCAATAGCTGTTGTTTTTATCTTTTGCAGTAGCTTATTTGTTAGCGGCAAACTGTAGTCAACAACACTTTTGTCTACAAGCTGTTTAGGCCAAGCACCATTGGATAGCTGGTAGACAAGCATCTTTTCAGCCAATGAATCTTTGGTGATCAAGGACTGTCCAATACCTTGGTTATGAAGCACTGCTACTGCGATGAGACTTAGAATAGCTATTTTTCTCATGATCCCTAGTTTTTGACCTGTTTAAATAACCAGCGGACCAAGTCATTAGCCGCAGTGAAATTTTCATATTCCTTAGGCAGCTTTCTGCCATCTGTATATTCGTTGTATAACCAAGGGTCTCCAATGGCAAATACCGTTCCCTTGCCATATTTCGCTGTAGCAATGATGTTATCTCCATTGTCTTTAACCAATGCCTGCGCAGGATCTTTTACTTGCAATGTTGAAATTTCCTTGACATATATTTGAGATGTATTTGGAAATACTGCATGACCAGTTGGAATATGAACTGCTCCAGTTTGGAATTCATTTCCTTTCACACGATTGCGGCTGTCTTCATTGAATGTGATTCCGAACTTCTGTGCTAGGGTATTGAATTTGACGATTTCGCAATTGCCACTGTCATTCAACAAAAGAACAAGTACGCCACCCTGTTTAACCCATTGAGCAATTTGTTCGGCATCTTTTTCAGTCATGAAATTCGGATGTTGGGTTTCTTTCTCTGTATCGGGATCCACAATGATATAAATACTAGATTTTGAAAGATTATGCCGTGTAGGTGCTGTCGTTAGTGTATTTAATTGACCGCCATTTTTTTCAAATATTCTACCCAATAATGAAAATCCATTGTTATCGTCGCCATCCCAGAGGTAATGATAGGGTTTCAGCTGCCCCGATGCGGTCTTTTTATATTCGTTGTTGAAATAATTATCCAAGGTGACTGTGCGTTGTTTTTTTCCTTTTTTTTCCTGGTTAAACTCTACTTCTGATGCTGCAAGGATGAAGGCCCCCACGCCTTTGGGATCATTTGTAATGACTGGTTCGCTCATATAATATTCAAAACTGCCATCGCGATATTTTTTACCACCTAAGCCCGAAACTTGAACAGTCTTTGTAAGATTGACACGGTTTTCTCCAACAGGTGTGATGAATTCTTTTACAAGCCCTTGGTAGCCTCGATCCAGATTTTTCTGATATGAAACGGGGATATAGCCTTTCCGTAATGATTTGGCCAACGCGAATACGAACATACTTGATGCCGAAGACTCCAGGTAATTTCCTTTTCGGGTACCTAAGTCCACAATATCATACCAAACGCCTGTTTTGGGATCTTGATACTTGACGATCGCGGATAGTGTTCTGTTTAAAATTGAAATGAGTTCCTGTCTACGTGGATGATTTTCAGGGAAATAGTCCAAAACGTCAACGAGTGCCATTACATACCAGCCCATACCCCGCGCCCAAAAGTGCGGTGACAAACCTGTTTTGGGGTTGGACCAGCGCTCTTTTCTGGATTCGTCCCATCCATGGTACAATAGACCTGTCTTTGGGTCACGGGCGTTTTTTTCCATGTAGCTAAACTGGTTCGCGATATCGTCAAACGCAGAAGGGATATTCATGAGACTAGCATATTCTGCATAGAATGGTTGCCCCATATAAAGGCCGTCTAGCCACATTTGATACGGATAAATCTTCTTATGCCAAAACCCGCCTTCATTTGTCCGCGGATGTTTTTGGAGCTGCGCATATAATTGGTGACAGGCTTTGAGATATTTTTCCTTACCGGTCACTTTGTATAGCGTTAACAAGGCCGTACCATTTTTTATATTGTCGATATTGAAATCTTGCGCGTCATAGTTTTTAATAGAATCTGGAATGCTGAGATAAGCATCCATGCGGGACTGCATATAATTAAAATAAGTCACGTCTGCTGTGTTGCGCCATACATCTGTCAGGCCCTCAAAAATAACACCCATATCATAGGACCATTTTGGAAATCTATCGGTCTGGTTAAACAAGGAATCTGGGTAAATTTTTTCAAGGACTGTGTTGGCCATTTGCTCAGAAAGCGGTCGCTGTTGTGCAAATCCTGAAAATGGAATTAATGCTGTAAGGTTTATAAAAATTAATAATAACTTTTTCATCACATTCCTAGTTTTTGATGGTTAAGGATTTGGTTGTACTGCCCGCTACAAATTGACTAATCGTCTTGGCGGTCTTTGTGTTTGATTTTGACAGCCGGATATTACTACTTTTATCGCCCGCGACTTGGATATATAGTTCGGGAGCATCCAATGTTTGTATGCTTTCCAGATTTATGGCATTGCTATTATTGATAGCAATCAGAGGATTGTTTTCTTGAGTCTTCAAAGTGATATTTTTCAGATTAATTTGAGACGCTTCAATCATTTCTATTCCTTTATTCGCTTCCAATGTTGCATTTTCGATCCATATATTCTGAATAGGCATTTCAGGTAGCCCGCGTAAGAATATTCCTTTTGAGGCTCCTTTTGCTACGATATTTTTGATGTAGAAATTTTTGAATTGAGGAGTTTCCTCCGTTACAGGAAGTGTTTGGGTTTTTATCGCAGATCTCTTTTCGCCAGCTAAAGGTACTGGATCTACTGCTGCATAATACATGTCAAATAAAATTGCCTCACCCGGTATATCAACCATATTGATATTATTGATAAATATATTTTCAACAACTCCGCCGCGTCCTCTTGTCGTCTTGAAGCGAAGTCCAATATCGGTGCCAATAAATGAACAATCTTCTACCCATATATTTCGAGCGCCACCACTCATTTCACTTCCGATCACAAATCCTCCATGGGCGTGATAAACAACATTATTTCGGACAATGACATTTTCTGTTGGTCTTCCACGATCACGTCCCGCTTTATCACGTCCGGATTTGATACATATGCCATCATCACCAACATCGAAAGTGCAATCTTCAATCAGTACATTCTTACAGGATTCGACGTCTACACCATCGCCATTTTGACCATACCATGGGTTACGAACCGAAAGTTTACGTAAGGTGAGATCTTCACATAATAAAGGATGTACATTCCATGCAGGGGAATTTTGGATCGTCACTCCTTCTAACAATATTTTCTTGCAGTTTGTAAATACCAGCAGATTGGGCCTTAGGAAATCTTTGACATCCTTAAAGTCGTTGACTGTTGTACCTGGTCGAATTACCCCCGCTTTCTTCTCTTGAGAACCTTTCAGTGAACTGGCTGAGGGATACCAGATTTCACCTTTGGGATCGACTGTACCTCCGGATGCGACCAGGTTTTTCCATTGTGAGGCTGTCAACTTACTTTTTTTGACCATTCGCCAAGCTCCTCCATTCCCATCGATGATACCATGACCAGTAATGGCAATATTATTTAAGTTTTTGCCGGATATCGGATTTTGGTTGCGCCATGCTGGTTCGCCTTCCCAATTCGATTCAACCAATTTGTACTGATCAAAATCCTTGGTAAAAAGTAAGACAGCATCTCGTTTAAGGTGCAAGTTTACATTGCTTTGCATTTCAATTGGGCCCGTCAGCCAAATTCCCGCCGGGACTAAAACTACCCCTCCTCCACGTTCGCTACAGTTGCGAATAGTCTGGTTGATAGCAGCCGTATTGAGAAATTGACCATCACCTTTAGCACCATGATTGCTGATATTTAAAGTGTCTTTTTTAAATGCGACTTGCTGTACAATTGGACGTGCTGGTTCTTGGGACATACAGAGCTGTGGTAGCACAAGAAGCAATCCAAGAGCCAATTTCAATGTACAGGAATAATGCTTTTTAAACGAATTCATTTTTTTACATTTTGGTTTAAAAATGGTTATTTGTAAAAGCAATTGTACATTCTTTGTTCCTAACTTAGATGAAAAACTTATGCAATCGTTACCGGTCATTACTTCTCGATCAATGTTAGGTTTGGCATCCAATCCTTAAATACGCGTTGAAAATTAAGGTTATCCGCTTCTTGGTCTGTCATCAAACGGCTCCATTTGACACGACTTTGTGACATAGCGCCGGCTCCTTTGTTTTTATATTCCGCGAAATATGCTGTCTTCTCATTTGATTCCTTACCCCAGTTATGCCAGCCTTTTTCCTCAATAAACTTTGGAAGTTTAGAATGCATAAAGATGACTTTGGCATAGGGACGCCACGGACGTCCAAGATAGAAATTCTTGGTGTCTCTCGTTCCTGTGATGTTGCAATTGTTAAAGATGTAACCAAACTCTATATGCTCTGGCGTAGAAGCTGCAGTAATATAGCCGCTATTTTTGCAATGCAGTTCACAGCTCTCAAACCAAGCGGTAGATGCTCCGAATATAAAATCTACGGTGCCTTCGATATAACATTGATAATAAACCTGTCTCGCTCCCTTACCAAAGGTATATAAGGTGTCTTGAAAACCTAAGAAACGACAATTGATAAACAGATTGCGGTCTCCTGAGATCCATGCTGCGACAGCCTGGCCAATAGGGCCGGAGCTATTTTCAAAGGAAATATTTATGGCCGTAAAGTCGTCAGCATAGCAGTAAAAGCTTGCCGAGCCAGAAGTGCCCATTTCTTCGCCAAAACGATTTTTCTTTTGTGCATAATCATCGTAGCTTATAATGGTTTTAAACTTATCTTCACCTATTAATGTGACTGACTGCTTAGTTCCTGATAGAATGATTTTCTCGTGATACGTTCCGTTTTTGACATATATTTTTGTCTCTTTCTTTCGAAAATCAGGTACGGCATTTATCGCATCTTGAATGGTTGTGAAGTTTCCTGTACCATCTTTGGCCACGACAAAATCATAGCTTTTTACTTCCGCAGCAAAAAGAAAGAGGGGGATAAAAAAAAGGGAAAGTATGATCGTCCGCATTCCAAATCGTTTAATTGGTCAATGAAATTACCAATATTAAAACCTTCCTTAAAGAAAATCCATCAAAATAAATGCGCAAACGTTATCGGTCACGTTTGCGTGAGCCTACTGAAGAGGTACTTGTAGCCCGCTTCTATGATGTGAATACTATCCTTCTATAGGACAAGATATAGCGTTTATATCGTTCCTGATTATGTTTACAGAGCCATAAATGGATAATTAGCGCATATGAGGCTGCTGAATTTTGTGCATGCGGGTTAATGGTGTTGCATATAAAAAGCAATTTCTCTAAGTTTGTTCAACAAATTTCTCGACATGGATATCCAATCACTCTATCAGATTTATAAACAGTATTCAAGTATTACGACGGATACACGTAAAATTGAAAAGGATAGTATATTTTTTGCTCTTAAAGGAGCCAACTTCAATGGCAATGCTTTCGCTGAGAAAGCGCTCGAAATGGGGGCTAAATATGTCGTTATTGACGAAGAAATTTACAAAAAAGGAGAAGATTACATACTCGTTGATGATGTCTTGAAAATATTGCAGCAACTTGCAAATTATCATCGTCATCAGTTGCGTATTCCCGTTATCGGTGTGACTGGTACTAATGGAAAGACGACGACGAAAGAATTATTGTATGCGGTTGTTTCACAAAAATACAAGGCTTATGCAACAAAAGGAAATCTCAATAATCATATTGGTGTACCTTTGAGCCTATTGGCGATTGATGAATCCATTGAGCTGGCAATCATAGAAATGGGGGCGAATCATTTGGAGGAAATTGCTTTTTTATGTGGGATTGCCGAACCAACGCATGGGTTGATTTCCAATGTTGGCAAAGCACATTTGGAAGGTTTTGGATCCTTTGAAGGTGTAAAGAAAACGAAAGGGGAGTTGTATGATTGGCTACAGGATCACAAGGGCGTATTATTTTTACAGGCGGATAACCCACATCTAAAGGAAATGGCAGCGGCACGTAACTTTACCGAAATCGTCACTTATGGATTTTCGGTCGGCAATGACGTTGTTGGAAAGCTGTTAAAGGCTGATCCGCTGTTGCAGATTGAATGGCGTGAAAAAGGATCTGCAGAAGCTCATGTAATAGACACCCAATTGACTGGCTCGTATAATACTGAAAACTTTCTCGCTGCCATTGCTGTAGGTTTGCATTTTGATGTTTCGGTGGAAGAGATTAATAGAGGTATTGTAGGGTATACTCCTACGAATAATCGATCTCAAATCATGAAAACTGCCCATAATATTTTAATTTGTGATTATTATAATGCTAATGCGACAAGCATGGCTGCTGCATTGGATAATATTCGGATCATTGAAGCGGCTAAAAAAGCGATCGTATTGGGCGATATGTTTGAGCTGGGAGCAGAATCATTTGAAGAACATAAAAAGATCGTCGAAAATGTACAGTCTATTTCTGCTGATCGTAAGATTTTTGTAGGAAAGGAATTTTTCTTCCATAAATACGACGGTGGAGAGTTTTATGAAACGACTGCCGAAGCAAAGGAAAAAATGCAAGAAAAGCCGATTACGGATGCCACAGTCTTATTGAAAGCGTCGCGCGGTATGGCTTTCGAAAATCTAGTCGAATTACTATAGCTCGTTAACACCATCTTATTAGGTAACTGGGGTGCAAGTTCGAGGTTCGACTATTTTGAGGCTAGGTTGCTCCCTTGGTGTAAGGGCTCAAAAAGGGGGACTCTCTGTGGACTCGCCCTGCTTATTACAGGAGACAGTTTTGTCATGTGAGGATTAAATAATGCCGAAAGAGGGGAAATTCATTGTGTCAAGAAATAAAGCTCATTTGGAAAAACGTACCTTTGTAATTGCATAATGGATAAAAGACGTTTTTTTTTAGAAATAGCCTATTTTGGACAGGCTTATCATGGTTGGCAGATTCAGAACAACGCTATTTCAGTGCAAGAGGTGCTGAATAAAGCGCTCGAAACCTTGCTGCGGGAACCCATTGAAACAACTGGTGCAGGCCGCACAGATACAGGTGTTCATGCGAAGCAATTGTATGCCCATTTTGATGCGGCTCCTGTGGGTATTCTGGAGAAAGCAGATCGTTTTATTCATTCGCTCAATGCTTTGCTACCCTTTGACGTAGCCGTAAAACGCTTGATTGAAGTCGGGGCAGAAGCGCATGCGCGTTTTGATGCTACGCAAAGATCGTACGAATACCATCTTCATTTTCATAAAGATCCTTTTATATATCCCTATTCATGTTTTATGCGCGATCGTCCGGATGTAGAAAAGATGAACGAAGCGGCAAAATTTTTGTTAGGAAAACAGGATTTTGAGTGTTTTAGCAAGTCTCATACGCAGGTGTTTACAAATATTTGCGATATCCGTAGAGCTGAATGGGTATGGCAAACCGAACAGCATTTGGTTTTTCATATTACTGCAGATCGCTTTTTGCGCAATATGGTTCGCGCTATCGTAGGCACATCGCTGGAAATAGGGTTGAAAGGCAAACCGGTTTCATTTATGCGAGAAGTAATTCAAAGCAAAAACCGTGGCAAGGCTGGGGTTTCCGTACCAGCACATGGGTTGTATTTAACAGAAGTGGCATATCCATATATATAGAATTTAACGTGAGTCAAGATAAAATAACAGGTAAAACCTACGATATCAATTTGTTGAAACGAATGAGTCGCTACATGCGACCTTATCATACTGCTTTTTGGATATCGGTCGTTCTAACGATATTGCTGGCCGCTGTTGCCCCGGCTTTACCTATGCTAATTCNNTCGCTAATTCAGCATACTTTAGATAATTATATTCTAAACTTCGATACAAAGGGGCTGTCCCTCATGCTAATTGCTATGCTGGCGTTGGTCATTCTGCAGACCTTAATTCGTTATTACCATACTCTGACGACAAACACATTGGGTCAGTCAGTCATTCGGGATATTCGGATTCAGGTGTTTAATCATATTGTTCAGCTGAGACTAAAGTATTTTGATCGTACCGCATTGGGCAAATTAATTACTCGGACAATCTCTGATCTTGAGACTTTATCCAATATATTTTCAGAAGGATTAATCCAGATTATCGGTGATTTATTGCAGTTGGTTGTTATTCTCGTCGTAATGTTCTATTCCGATTGGAAACTGACCTTAATTGTGTTGATTCCTATGCCTTTGATGGTAGCCGCAACGTATGTGTTTAAAGAGGCCATGAAATCTGCTTTTATCGATGTAAGGAAATGGGTTTCCAACTTAAATACTTTTTTACAAGAGCACATCACAGGTGTCGGTATAATCCAGTATTTTGCACGTGAAAAACAGGAGATGGACAAGTTCAAGGAGATTAATGCACAGCACCGCAATGCGCATATCCGCACCAATTGGTACTTCTCTATCTTTTTTCCGGTATTGGAAATTATCATGGCTATTGCGTTAGGTTTATTGGTGTGGTTTGGCTCCAAACAAATTATGGGTGATGTAATATCTCCGGGTGTAGTCGTCGCCTTTATCATGTATATTAATATGATATTCAGGCCTATTCGGGAGCTCATTGATAAGTTCAATACCCTTCAAATGGGAATGGTCAGTGCTGAACGTATTTTTGAAGTATTGGATACCAATGAAAAGACTCCAAATATGGGGACTCTGCAACCTGTACATATTAAAGGAGAGATTGCATTTCGTGATGTCTGGTTTGCTTATAATGAAGAAAATTGGGTCTTGAGAGATGTTAATTTTAAAGTTAACCCAGGGGAAACCTTGGCTTTAGTTGGTGCTACTGGTGCTGGAAAATCTTCAACTATTAATATTCTGAGCAGATTTTATGAAATTAATAAAGGTGAGATTTTATTGGATGGGGTTAATATTCGGGACTATGATCTTGATTATTTAAGAAATACAATCGCGACGGTATTGCAGGATGTATTTCTCTTTTCCGATAGCGTAATCAACAATATTACCTTAGGTGATTCTGCAATTTCTAGAGAACGGGTCATCGAAGCGGCTAAAGAAGTTGGAGCGCACGATTTTATTATGCGGCTTCCTGGAGGATACGATTATGACGTTAAAGAACGCGGAGCAACGCTTTCTGCTGGTCAGGCACAATTGATTTCTTTTATACGTGCATTGGTGCATGATCCTCGGATCCTTATTCTAGATGAGGCAACCTCGTCGGTTGATACTGAAACAGAAGAGATGATTCAGCGGGCAATCGATAACTTAATGAAGGGAAGGACATCTATTGTCATTGCACACCGCTTGTCCACCATTCAGAAGGCGGACAAGATTATTGTGTTGGATAAAGGCGAGATAAAAGAAATCGGCACGCATCAGGAATTGTTGTCTTTTGATGGTTATTACAAAAAGCTGTATGATCTACAGTTCCATTCAGCTGGTATCTAATTAAGCGATTAAGCTCTCTTTGGCGATTGTTTCTTCGTCTTCGATCCGTGTGTTTGCTTTAATTTCAGAGCCACGGCCCACAAGAACATTGGCCCCAATAGAGACATTAGGTCCAATATTGACGAAATCTTCAATAATGGTATTACTTTCAATAACTGCAGAACCGGAAATTATGCAATGATTTCCTATTTGTACGTCAGGAGCAATGGTGGCGCCGGGAAGTATAATACTTCCTTCTCCGATCTCAGCTCTTTTAGAAACATAAGCTTTAGGGTGAATGAGAGATTGATAGGTCCAGTCTGGGTTTTCTGATACGATCCTTTCACGTAAACCAGGGTTTTTTACTGCAATAAAGAAATCTTCTTGAGCATCTTTTACTTGGTGATGAAGTTGGACTTCGTAGTCAAATACATCTTCAATTAATAACGACTTGTCAATAAGGCCTCCAATTTTAATATCTAAATCTTCAGCCACATCGACCGCTGTTTTGGCATGTGCAGTAGCTCCGTATATATATAGCATGATATTTATTTTTTTCGCAAAGATAGTTCTTTCTGAAAACAAGCTAGATGAGCGGTTAAAAAAAATGCAACAAAATAAGGAATTTGATTGTTTTTAAGTTTGGAGAGCAAGGGATCTATTGTTTTTTCGGGCGCAATTGTATTGCATATAAAGATCAATTTATCTAAGTTTGTTGATATACAAAAATTAAACTATGATTCAACGTATTCAAACGATTTATTTGCTGATAGCAGGACTGGTTATATTCGGCTTATTTTTATTTCCCTATGTTAATTATAGCGATTTGGTTGGTTTGGGGAAGAATGTAAAGGTAACTGGTGTCTACGGTGTTGCAGCCGGTCAGCCGATACATGAGGGTGGCTTTGGCTATATTCTCCAGACCATTGTGACGGTTCTACTAGGGGTTCTCCCACTATTTACAATATTCAAATTCAAAAAACGTAAAATTCAGATTTTACTTATCTGGGTAGAGATTGTTGCGATCATCTTCTTCGCAATTTGGTTATATTCTTCAGCAAGTACACATCTTTCCACTGTGAACCAATTTTTAGGGGCAGGGAATATTGGTGTAGGATTTTTCTTGTTGCCCATATCAATTATTTTTTGCGCGTTAGCACTAGGTGGTGTGCGTAAAGATGAAAAATTGATCCGATCTGCTGATAGGCTACGGGCATAAATAAGCAATAAATTTATTTTACATAGAGAGAGCCACGCCAACCGTGGCTTTTTAAATAATTAACAATAAAATATGCATGTTTTTTTTCGCTATGTTGCCATACTGATCCTTTGTTGTGGAACGGTGACATTGAAAGCTCAAACTGCGGATTCACTGCTCGTAGTCGATGATATACAATTTGATGTCAAGGAATATCATATTGATAAAGATAATAATGATTTGCTGATTAATTTATTTGCAATATCCTATAGTAAGGATCCCCGGGAATATAAGATGAATACTTTCTCAACCCAGGTTGTCGATCAGAAAAATCAGTCCCATTTCTTTTCTTCTATTCGAATGGGGAACGTATTAGTTCGATTTGAAGATAAACAGAATTACCTACACTATCTTTTGGAGGAGGATAAGCCAGTTGATATTCAGGTGGTGGTAAAGGGATGGAAACAATCCACACTGCCGACGCAAGTAAAACTTGTTTTTGAAAGTAGCATGGAAGAAGGGGAATTTCTTGAGGTATCCATTCCGTTAAAGAAACCATAGAATCTTTCTATGGTCTTTTAAACTTTTAAGCCATAAAAAAACGCTGC
>DKIT01000195.1 GCA_002454415.1 Sphingobacterium sp. UBA6711 | reverse complement strand
TGAATAAGGAAATCCAACCTATTTATGTTAGCAACAAGAATGGCTATTATCAAAAGTCATTTATGGAATTTTAAACTCTTTTGTTATTTAAAGCTTTACACCACTTTTTCCGATTGCATCTCGGGCATAGTACTGAATCGTGTTCGAGATTAAATAGTACATTCCCACAATACATGCATGCATATGGTCCTGAAGAGTCTAACGATGTCACTGCTTTATAGGCAGAAGGAAACAAAGGCAATCCGTATCGTACATCGCTATCGGCATAAAACAAAACACTTAAAGTCCCATCAATCTCTAACACTCCCTCTCTAACCTGCCCTAAATGTTCCACATTTAAATTCCTCAATTCAGAAAAAAATTCCATTTTGGAAAAAGTATTGTCGTTTTCATGTTGAATGTCGAAAACACCATCTTTTACAACGGGAAGCACTTTTCCCTCTAACAACTGCGTAAGTTTTTCGGATCGGGAAGCGAGCCAAGTAATCGATTTATAGACTAAAATAACACAAATAAATACGACTATTGAGTAGAAAATGGGGAGATCTTCCTGGAACATTGGGTCACCGGCTGCTGATCCTAAACTAATAATGATCGCGACCTCAAACACGGTGAGCTGACGTACACCACGACGCCCTGAAAGTCTTAAGATAATTAATATCAGAAGAAACATAATGACGGTTCTTGCACCGATTTCAACCAGAAAGGAGAAATCTACGCCATCCGCAAAAATTTTCTGGAAATCTATCATTTTTATAAAGCAATTTAATCCAGTCAAACCCAATAATTAGTTTTATAAGTCTGGTAATTGCTATAAAAACCACCTTCAGCTATACTTTGTTTTCAAAAGTTTACCGCCCCATCGGATAGCGTTTCGGCTTAGATTCCTGCAATCTGTGATGACCTAACCAAAATGTCCGTTGATATAATTTCGTGTCGTTTCCTGTTGTGGGCTGTTAAAAATCTGATGCGTATCTCCTTGCTCAATAATTTCTCCGAGATACATAAATACGGTTTTGTCAGCAACGCGCTGCGCCTGTTGCATATTATGGGTGACGATGACAATCGTATAATTTTTTTTCAAATGATGAATAAGTTCCTCAATCTTCAACGTACTGACCGGATCCAATGCCGAACATGGTTCGTCCATCAGAATAATTTCTGGGCGAAGGGCTACTGCACGGGCGATACAAAGTCTTTGCTGTTGCCCACCAGAAAGTCTGGTCGCGGGCTTTTTCAAATCATCTTTTACTTCCTCCCATATATAAGCTTCTTCCAATGCTTTTTGTACGGTGGCCCGGTCCGCAATTAAATTATTGATCTTAAGCCCATAGGTAATATTTTCGTAAATACTTTTTGGGAAGGGGTTGGCCTTTTGGAACACCATCCCCACACGCTTGCGTAGATCGGTTACCTCCACTCCCTTCTGGTATATCTCGCGGCCATCCAATTTGATATTTCCCTCTATCCGAGCTTCGGGATAGAGATCATGCATCCGATTAAAGCTCCGTAAAAGGGTGCTTTTGCCACATCCCGATGGCCCGATCAAAGCTGTAACTTTATTTTCTTCAAATTCGATATTGATATTCTTCAACACCTGTTTGCTCCCAAACCATAGGTTGAGATTTTCAGTGACCAATTTACTTTTCATTATTTCTAAACTTATACCGAAAATAGAAAGCTGTTAAATTCATAAGAAAGACCACTATAATAAGGACCAAGGCTGTTCCGTATGCAATAGGCCGAACCTCTTCTATAGACTGATGTTGAGTTGACAGCATGTACAAATGGTAAGGCAGTGCCATAAACTCCTGATTGTGGTTTCCAAATGAATTGGTGATATAGAAAGCGGCTCCTGTGAAGAGGATCCGAGCTGTTTCACCAGCAGCCCTGGAGAGCGTGAGAACTATGCCTGTCAGTATGCCTGGCCACGATGCAGGAAGTACCACATCTTTAATTGATTCGAATTTGGTAGCTCCTACGGCCAATGCAGCTTCCCGCATACTTCGGGGAATACGAAGTAGGGCCTCTTCGGTCGTTGTAATGATATAGGGAAGAGATAACAGACCTAAGGTCAGTCCTGCGGATAAGATTGAAGTTCCGAGATTCAATGCCTGAACAAATAGTGCCAATCCAAAAAGACCATAGATAATAGACGGAACACCAGATAGATTTCGGATGGAAGCACGGATCATTCGCGTCAGCCATGTATTTTCCGCATATTCGTTGAGGTAAATGGCACAGCAAATACCAAATGGAATGGAGAATATGGCTGTGATCAAAGTTAAAAATACGGTACCTATTATCGGTGTTAGAATACCGCCATTTGTCATACCATCGGTTGGCAGTTTGGAGACAAAATCCCAAGACAGCACCTGATAACCTTTGGTAAAGATATCGTATAGAATGACGCACAGGAAGAAGCAGACTAACCCTGTAGATAGGAGAAGCAAGCCCCATTCGACAATCACCGTCAGACTTTTTGATTTATGCTGCATGATATTTTCTAAAGCGGTTAATAAAATATTCGCCGATAAGGTTGGCCACAAGTGTCATAAAGAACAAGACTATTGCGATCGCAAACAGGGCATAATAGTGCGTTGTCTGATAAGGTACTTCCCCCATTTCAATGCCGATCGTCGCAGTAATGGTTTTAACTGAATCAAAAAAACCTTTGGGAAAAATCGCTGCATTGCCTGTGGCCATCAATACGGTCATTGTCTCTCCAATAGCCCTTCCTAATCCGAGCATGACGGCCGCAATGATACCCGGAGCAGCAGCAGGGATTGTAATCTTGCGCAATGTTTGCCAACGGGATGCGCCAAGACCGTAGCTTGCTTCACGATATGTCTGCGGTACGGCATGTATAGCATCTTCGGAGATCGTGATGATAGTCGGAAGAGCCATGATTGCTAGTAAGATTGCACCATTCAGTGCATTCAGTCCGTTGGGCAAATTATTCAGATCCGCTATTCCAGGGCCGACTAGCACAATTCCCAAAAATCCTATCACTACCGAAGGAATTGCGGCAAGCATTTCTATGGTCGGCTTTAAAACTGTTTTGAGCTTGGGGCTCGCATATTCAGAAATAAATGCAGCCGTGCCCACGCCAAGTGGAATGGCCATCAGCATGGCCCCCAAAGAAACAATTGAGGTAC
The DNA here is from genome assembly GCA_002454415.1 of Sphingobacterium sp. UBA6711. Classification (GTDB taxonomy): domain Bacteria; phylum Bacteroidota; class Bacteroidia; order Sphingobacteriales; family Sphingobacteriaceae; genus Sphingobacterium. Next base: position 74,412 of record DKIT01000195.1, on the reverse strand, counting down.
TTACAATCAAGGGCAGAATACCATACACTGGCTCTGCAGCAGTAGGATTCCATTGGCTTCCAGTAATAAAATCGAGCGGCGAAACTTCCAAAAAGAAAGCGATAGCATTATATAGCAACATAAAGAAGATGCCTCCTAGAAGTGCAAGTACCAAATATCCAGTAGACTTGAATATGATTTTGGCAATCTTATCGATGGCTATTCGTTTTTTGTACTGCATATACTTTAATGAATAAGGTAGTAACCTGAATTTTCAATAATCTTCATCCCTTCTCCTTTCGTCTCAAATTGAATAAATGGCAGGACCTTGTCCCATGACTTTTCGGGGATAAACTGATAGAGTGGACGTTGAAAAAAATATAGCCCATTTTTTATCGCAGCAGGATCTAAGGGCGATATGGCATCAGATCCCCCACCATTTTTTATCTTCAATACTTTGACACCTTCGTTATCTTGAATCTTTTTTGAAATATATCCGGCACCAACGTAACCAATACCAGATTTATCGATTTTGATAGCTTCCAATATTTGTGCATTCCCGGTCATTTCCTTTGCTTTTTGACTATAGGCAATTTTTAATTTCTTGCGAATAAAAGAATAGGTACCCGAACTACTTTGCCTGCCATAGATATTGATCGGGCCATCCTGCCCGGAAATCGGAGCCCAGTTTTCGGCCTGCCCACTCATAATTTTAGCAAGTGTTTTCACATCAATCTCTGTAATCGGATTGTCACCATGAACGACAAAAGCGGTAGCATCTTCAGCAAAGACAACGGTTTTCAACCGTATATTTTTCTTTTTAAAAAGGGTCTGTTCTTCTTCGGTCAAAGGGCGTGATGAGTTTGCTATATCTGCCTGCCCATTCAGGAGAGAAGTAATACCCAAGCCCGAACCTCCACCTGAAATGGCCATACTAAAGGCCGGATCTGTTTGGTTATATGCTTCAGCAAGATTAACAGCCAGGTTGACTTCCGTATCGGAACCTTTCATTTTGATGGTGTGGTCATTATCACCACAGGACCAAAACAAGATGCTGAAACTAATTAAGGCAGTAGAAACAAGACGATTGAAAACCATATCATTCATTCTTACTAAGTTAAACAGAAGAAGACTGATTTTGTGTTAACTATATATTATCTAATTATAAACACAAAGTCAATCAGAGATCCATTTTCATTAAGTTCATTTAAATGAACAGACAATCAACTTTATCTCCTACGCAATGGAATATTTTCAAATTTCTTTAGGAATTTTAGTTTAATCAGAACTGATCTAGCAATTTTGGCACATAAGAATTGTGAAAAACCTGATCAATACCAACAATCACAAAAGAATCCAGCCATATTCTATCAAAGATTATTGATTTTCAAGCGCCCAAGTAGCCATTGCATTGATCACCGGTAATATACCCCTCCCCACTTCACTCAAATTATAAATTACAAAAGGTGGGACAACTGGTTTGGCCTCTCTTAAAATCAAACCGTCTGCTTCCAATTGCTTCAAACTCTGGATGAGCATTTTTTCTGTTATAGCAGGAATACACTTTTTAAGCTCACTATATCTTTTGGTACCGGTCGATAGGTGATAGATAATAATTGGCTTCCAATATCCGCCAATTTTTTCCATGGTAAAAGTTACCGGACACAATTGTGCCGCAATTTTTTTATTTTCCTGGATGGTTGATGTTTCCTTAATCGCTGTCATTCGTAACACATCTTAAATATACCTACTATAGGGTAAGTACTTCCCTAAGAAGAAGTACAAATGTACTTTTGTATTATTAAATATCAAACATAAAGCGATGAAAATTACAATCACAGGTTCTTTAGGAAACATAGGAAAACATTTAATAGGCATTCTCGTCGAAGGTGGGCATGAAATTACTGTAATTAGCAGTTCACATGACAGAATAAGCGAAATTGAACAAATCGGAGCAAAAGCATCAATAGGCTCAATCATGGACGTTTCTTTTCTGACGCAAAGCTTTTACGGAGCTGACGCAGCTTTCCTGATGACACCACCAAATATCGGTGGTCAAAACATTATTGAAAATACAGTGAATGTTGGGCGGGCATATGCTACGGCCATTAAAGATTCAGGCTTAAAAAAAATTGTCATGCTTAGTAGCATTGGCGCAGATTTTGAAAATGGTACCGGGCCGATCAGGGGCCTACATAGTATTGAAGAATTATACAGAGCGATAGAGGACATTAATGTAACTTACTTACGCGCAGGATATTTCTACACAAATTTTTATAATGATATTCCATTAATCAAAAATGCCGGAATTGAAGGCTCGAATTTTCCTGCTGAAACGAGAATTCCATTAGTTCATCCGAAAGATATTGCGATAGCAGCAGCCGATGCTCTTCAAACATCCAACCATGGACACCAAGTACACTATATTGTGAGTGATTATGTTACAGCATCAGAAATTGCTACTGAGTTGGGCAAAGCAGTAGGAAAACCGGACCTTCCATGGGTTGAATTTACTGATGGACAAACCTTGGATGGAATGCAAAAAGCAGGTATAACTGCTGAAATTGCCCAACTCTACACAGAGATGGGACAAGCAATCCGGAAGGGCAAATTGCAAAGTGATTACGAAATACAGGGTAAGCCTGTAAATGGTCAAATTAAAATGAAGGATTTTGCCAACGAGTTTGCAAAAAAGTTCTTGTAAAAAGCAAGGAGCTGTTCCCTACGGGAACAGCTCCTTGCTTTTTTTATAACCTTTATAGTGCTTATGCGATCATGGTACAAAACAACAATCTGATTTTGCGGGGTTTCATAGGTGACTTATTTCGCAGCGCTATTACGTTCTCTTAAATATTCCAAAATAGCCCTAGCCTCCTCCTGCTGTAGTCCTAAGCTAATCATAGGGGAGCTAANNCTCGAGCATAGTGGCGGGGTCCAGCATCATGTTCATGATCCATTCTGGTGTGCGCCGCTTCACCACACCATCCAACGACCCACCTACCAAAGTCCGCTCAAAATTGTGGCACATAGCACACTTAGAAACAAAAAGATCTACGCCTTTATTGGCTAGCTGTGCATCAAAGGGTTTGTGTTCGATAGCGGTAACAGGCCCTACTCCCTTGGATCCATCTGATTTAAAATCCAATATCGCAGCTTCTGTAGAGCCTGCAGATTCACTTGACGGTGTACTACCGCTGCTTTCTTTTTTCTTTTCTCCATTACCTCCACAGGCGATCATTCCGATGATACCGAGACAGGAAAGGATTACGTTGATTCGTTTGTTCATCTCGCTTTTATGTTATGGTGATTAAAAACTATAGGAAATATGCGTAAGCCAGCGGCCTCCCGACTTAGCACGGCCGTCGGCAAGATCCTGAGACAATAAAGTTTGATAGTTGGCTCCCACACTGACCTTACCCATATTGACTTCAACACCGCCTATTCCCGCCAGACTATACCCTCCTGACTGAGCAACATCATATCGTGCCATGGTGACATCTTTAGGCTGTGTCTCATAGCCCACTCCCACGTTGGGCGATATACGGACTTTATCTTTTATATTGAATTTGTAGTAAAGTAATGAATTGACAGAAAACTTGTTACCATAGCGGTAATCGTATTTGTTCTCTGTATTCATCTTATAACTTACATTGGTATTGAGCCCCAAATCCATTATACGGATATCATAGGCAAGATTGAGCATAAAATCTGTGCTGGCTGTACCCAGCTGAAAATTGTTGGGCTCATCCTGACTGGCTGACGACCGTTGGGAATTGTCATACTTACCTGTCGGCGCTTTGATTCCCGCCCCTACCCAAAGGGAATGGTTAAACATCTTGTTTGAGCTGGTACCGCCCATCTCTTCGAAGACTTTGTAATAACCATACACGACCACATCGCCAAGGCCATTCATTTTGCCGATATCACCGCTTCCTGGAATCTTGCGCTCATTGAAATTGTATGGTACGATGGCCATGACACGCCAGCGGCTCCCAAAGTTCCATGCTCCCCAGAGTTCCATCGTCTGATAAGTCTCGTCCGCACTGAGCGGCGTACGATTGCCTGTAGGCCCCAAGTGGGTCTGTAAAGTTTTGTATTGATAACGTACGCCCACAAAACGCTTGTTAAACTGAGGCAGTATGCCCAAGTAATAGCTGCCTACCCCGCAGCCACAGATATCACATGCCCATGATGACAGGGGCAATAGGGCCATAGCCAGAACTAATAGTTTTATCTTTATTCGCTTCATATTTATTTTAATTTACCACGAAACCCGTATTTCCAGGTTCTCCTAACATTTTGTTGTTTACGAAAGAGGCATCATTTAATGTTTTCAGGAATGCCAACAGATTTGCTTTTTCTTCCTCTGTCATGATAATGCCCAAAGTACCATCGGCTTTACGGAATCCCGGATCCAGTGTTTTGGAATCTACCATGCCGTTACGGTAGTGTTCCAATACCCGATCCAAGGTCAGAAAACGGCCGTCATGCATATATGGACCTGTATACGACAAGTTGCGCAGGCTTGGCGTCTTGAATTTATAGCGGTCATTGTGATTTAAGGTCACGGAATCCCTGCCGATATCATTGGCATGATTGGGTGACAATCCATTGTTGTGGTAATCACGATCAGTAAATAATGGCTCAGTGTGACAGCGGGAGCAGTTCTCTTGATAAAAAAGGTAGCCTTTTTTTTCAGCATCAGTAAAAGAAGCTCCGTTTTCCTTGCGCATGACCTGATCGTATTTAGAATTGGCGCTAATGGCCATCAGCATAAATTGAGAAAGCGCCTTAAAGAACCGCTCGTCTGTAATACCATCACTACCAAATGCTTTCTTAAACCGCTGCTGATAATCGGAATCTTTGCGCAGCTTGCTCAGCACATTGCTCACGCTCTCGTCCATCTCCACAGGATTGGTAATCGCATTGACAGGCGACATATCTAAATCGAAAACACCTCCATCCCAAAAGAACTCCTTTTGCCATGCCATATTGAATAACGGCATAGGATTGCGAATTCCCAATCTATCGTCGATTCCATGGCTCACATCGTGGCCATGGTGGGTAAATGCCGCTGAAAGGATATGACAGCTACCACAGGCAATCGTATTGTTGCGGGACAGACGCGGTTCATAAAAAAGCTGGCGCCCCAACTCGAAGACCTCAGAGGTAATGGGATTGCGCTCAAATTTATAAACGGGCTCAGGAAAATTGCCGGGACGTACAAATCCAGGAAAGATATCCTCCGCTATATCATCTGCTTTATGACAGGCCCAAACCAGGCCTAAAACGAGTGCAAAGACAATAAACTTTTTCATAGTTACAGTTCAGATTCGCTTTTCACGAAGTTTTCGGTGTGGTCATGTGTAAACATGGACGTAAAATTATTGGCGATATTTTGGCTAAATTCGCTGAACATGACATTTGGATGCTGCACAATGGAAAATGTGTAAGGACCATTGAACAGTTTCATCACATCAACGAACAAATGCACATTGCTGCGTAAGCCCTCGCGGACCTGGGCAATGCCGGCCTGATTTAAATCCATTGTAATCTCCCTGATATTGTTGAGTGTAGGTGCTTTGGGATTATAACCGCCATAACCGCCGATATGGTATTTAAACTGCTTATTGCCTGTCGGATCACCCTGTTGATCGTCGGATATCGCATTACAGTAACCTTCTAGTTTAAAGAAAATATACCCTTGGTTCCATCCCCAGTACATGCCATCATGCCCCTCATCTGGGTTGAAAGACAATACGCCCTGACGGGCTTCGGTAGGCATTGTGCTGCGTGCACTATCGACGCCTATTATGAATTTGACCTTGCTATAATCCCCCTCAGGGACATTAACCTTGGTGAATCGGGTCGCTTTATCCGAACCTTCGATAAAAAAATAGCTCTGTTCCTGTGGCACAATATATTCGCTGCCATCGGCTTTGTAAAGCTTTATATTGCTGATATAATACCGTAATATCTTGATCCGAAAGGTTTCGCCTTTGGCATTTTTATAGGTACGGGGATCAAATCCCAATGTCTCATCGCCGACTATATTGTCAAATTCGATGGAGAATACACCTTTTCTGGTATCGTCCGGTGCTGGTGCATCTTTTTTGCTGCAGCCAGAAGCAAAAATGAGTATCATGGCCAGAATGAATACCGAAATACTAAATTGAATCGTTTTCATATTTTTTTATTGTTATGTTAATCGTTTGATGTCTTACGTTGGATCAGCATACTTCGCTTCTGATAGTAGTTTCTCGTCGGTAAGGCTGGTTAAAAATGCTTTGACCGCTTCCACTTCTTTGTCTGACAGGGGTATTCCCGCACTCCCCTTGTCCTGAAAAAGCAGTTGGTCTGTATATTTTGTGTTTTTTACTCCAGATCTATAATGGTTTAAGACTTCATCAATGGTTGAAAAACGCCCATCATGCATGTAAGGCGCGCTAACCATAATGTTGCGTAGAGAAGGCGTTTTGTAAGCGCCCAGGTCTTTGATGTCGTAGCTGATACGATATCTGCCCTTGTAGACCCAATCTTTGGAATCGTCACTAAAATCTGCGTCGACACCATTATTGTGATATTGATTATCTGTAAACAGTTCCGAAGAATGGCATCCTGCGCATTTTGCCTGTACCAGCTGCATGCCCAGCAATTCCTTCTCGCTGAAAGTAACCTGTCTATCACCGCGTTTGTAACGGTCATATTTTGAATTGGCGGAGATAATCGTCCGCTGAAATTGTGCCAGCGCCTTGACCACCCCGGCGGCCGTAGGATTTTCCCCAAATGCTTCTTTAAAAAGACCGACATAGGACGACTTGGCCATCAACCGGTCGACCATTTCGGGAAAATAAATTCCCATTTCATCTTCGTGCGTCAACGGACCGAAGGCTTGTGATTCTAAATTTTTGGATCCCCCATCCCAGAATAGTCCATTATTGGCCCAGGCCAAATTGAACAATACTGGAGAATGCCGATCTAGGGCTTTCCCTGAAATACCAAGATTGGACAGGACCATACCATCCGAGAATGCACGGTCCTGATGATGGCAGCTTGCGCAGGAAACTGTCATCGTCGAGGACAGTAAGGGTTCATAAAACAGGCGCCGTCCAAGTTCGACGCCTGCCTTTGTGAGGGGATTGTCTGGCGTTGCAGCTGGCTGTGGAAAGTTGGCAGGCACTTCCAGGACGTAAGGCGTATTATCTTCCGATTCGACTGGTTCTACGGCTTCCTTCTGACAGGAAAACATTAAAGTGGCCACCAACAAAAAACCAAAATGCAGTACTTGTATCTTTTTTGACATCGACATCCCCCCTGATCTTATTTTGTTTTTGATTCGGTCCCTTTGAAAATTATTGCCTTGGAAAGAAACGTATCGCGTAAGCCTTTCATCAGATCTTTTGTTGTCTGACTGATGGTATTATTGGCCCACGGATAAGGGGTAGTTGACAAAAGCTCTTTAATATCTACATTGAAATTGATATTAGAGGTTGTGGTGCCGCTGATTTCAATATTTTTATCAAATGTCACTTCTTTCTCTGCGCCTGTGTATAATTCATTGGAACCGATATCCCACAATAGAGTCTTTTTGTTTGGAGTACCGTCGGCCCAATAGATATTTCCTTTCAGGTTCAAGAACTTGTAACTTGTAAACCACATCCATCCGTCATCAAATCCCATACCGTTCAGCACGCCCAGCTCACCGGTGGTCAATGAGAAGTTATCGTTATATTTAGGCTCTACACCGATCGAAAATTTGATGCTTTTATACTGCCCTACCGGAATATTTTTTAATTCGATTTCCTCTCTTTTTGTCGCTGGGTATACATCATTGGAATGATCAACGACCAATTCCTCCGTTTCCTCTATCAGGTAATATGAATTAGGCACAAGGACCTCCTGTCCAGCAGCATTGATCAATTTCACATTGCTTACCCAATAGCGAAATCTGTTAAAATCGAATTGGAGATCGTAGGTACCACTTTCATTCGTCAGCTTGTAATCATACTTTTTGTTCAGTTCAAAATCCTGATCGCCGTACCTTGCGTCAAACTTAAGTGTCGCTGTCCCTTGACTATCGGTAAAGATTTCTTTGACAACTTCTTTCTCACAAGATGAAAGACCAAGACCTGCAACTGCGCTCAATAGAAAGATTAGATTTTTTTTCATTTTAATAATTTGTTTTATGTTAGTGGTTTGGAACAATCCCAGACTTGGGAGCTATTCAATGACTATTTACTTACCTGAACCAGATATTTGATATCATCCTGATTCGCTTTCTTGCCGTCTTTCCACAGTTCAACGATGATTTCCCACTGGCCGGCCATGGAAAAATTGACCTCTCCTTCATAGTAACCGTTTCCAACGGTTTCAGCGTCCTTATTACCCGAAGAGCCGTGTCCCATAGATGGCATATTTGTTTTCAGCTTGATGACGTACCCATCCAATGGCGGAAAATCATGGTCTTCCATTTTATTTAACAAAAATTTGATCGAATGCTTTCCTTGTTTTAAGGTATCGGGCAGCAGATTAGAAATAAAAACCCGGCTATCTTGTGCTGTGCCAGAACTCATGGTTCGCATTGTCTTCGCTTCAGATACGGGAACTTTGATGGCTATGGTATCTTTTTTTCCTTCCGTCTCAAGGATCGTATACAAATGCCAGCCTGGCCCCATATCCGGAATATCGGCCATGATAAACACGATTGCCCCCCGGTACCAGCCTTCGCCTAAAGCAATAGGATGTTCAAAAGCCCCTCCATGTTTCATCATTCCCATATCCATCTGGGGGTAATAGTCAAGGGATGAACTATTGTAAGGTTTGCCCTCTTTGTCCTTTACCTGTAAATAAACGGTATGGAACTTATTGTCAAGTTTTGAATCTGCATAAACTTTAAATGCCAGACCGTTGTATGTGGTATCAGAGATAACAATCAGGTCAGATTCGTTTGGAATAGAAGGTGCGTCAAAATTATTGGCACCAGCATCTTTTTTGGCGGTATTTTCAGACGAACAAGCGACCGCCGATAAGACAATTGAAAATACTACTGTAAATTTGAAAACTAGTTTTGATAAATTCATTTCATTGATTTTTGTTATCCTTTATTCAGCAAAAGCTGGATATCAGCTATAATTTTTGGAATTGAATCTGTTTTTGTGCCATCATATACTGCCCTGACCCGAAAAGCAGTATCGACAAGTGTAAAAGCACCACTATGATCGAATCCCCCCGGAGCATTCGGATCTTCCTGAGCAAACGAGAAATAACCGCCAGCACCAGCGAGCTTGTACACCTGGGGTTTTGCACCATGAAGGAAAAGCCAATTGGAAGGTGCTCCCAGTTCCGCCGCATAACGTTATAACACATAGGGCCTGTCGTATTTGGGGTCCACCGTGTGTGATATAATGACAACCCGGGGTTCATCCACAAAGTGTTTTGCGACTTGAAGCAAATTGCGGGAAGTGACGGGACAGATCGTAGGACAGCGCGTGAAGAAGAAATCCGCTAAATAGATTTTTCCTCTTAATGTATTTTTAGACACGATGTTACTATCCTGATCCACCAATGTAAAATCAGGTATGGTATGGTATATAGTATCGATGACCTTAACACCATCGTTATTCCTTTCCATGATGTCCCGCTCACCCAAAATAGGCAAAGGATCTGAAGGAGATGATGGTGTACATGCAATAAATTGACATGACAAAAATGAAAATAAGGTCACAACTATCCCTATACGGGAATATGTGCTCATGATATCTTGATTTAATTATTATTGACAATCGCAATTGAAAAAGCCATCTCGTTGAATCGCTTATCAATTGCCAACATGCTATAAAATAATTTAAACCAATGGTGGACGGAAAATTGTAAAGATGGGATTGTACGAATAATCTTGTTTGTACTCTGGGTAAGACAAACCAATATTATCTTCGTTGCATAAAGAAGATATATCAAAAGAAAAATTGTAGGAGTTATCGATAAAGACTACGTCAATAATACGAGATTCAAGATTTTTTTGTTCCTTTTCCTCATGTTCGCGCATTTTCTTCATCAATACACACTGTCCGCGGCAGGACAATGCTTTTTCATTGAATCGATTCACACATTCATTACGCGCGATATAGTCCCTATTCAATTCAAATACAGACCATAGCCACACATTTGAGAAACTCTGTAAGAGCATCAATGGCAGTAAAATCCATATGAATTGTTTCGCTTTCATGTTTAGTTAATCCGCCAAATATAAAAACGAAAGATGGAATAAGCAACCTTATCGCAAAAAGAAATGGAAATTTGTTAAAATAAAAGAATAGTGGAGGACCAGTATTTTTGGATCGCCTAACCTTTAATCGGAAGAAACATCTAGAAGCCAATCAAATTAAATTGGATATAAAAAACTATTTATCTAAGTTTGGCCCAATGAAAAAAGTGTTGCTCTATATCCTTTCACTCTTCCTGCTAATCCAAGCGGGCTGGGGCTATGTGATTATAGGCACATTTTATGCGAATAAAGATTATATAACCAAATATCTTTGTGAAAACCGGGATAAGCCAAGCCTACATTGTAACGGCAACTGTGTTTTAATGAAAAAGATCAGAAAAGCAGAGGAAAGAGAAAGACAAAACCCTTCAGCCAAAATAAAGGCGGAGATATATGACTTTGTTGATGATTACGCATGGACTTCGCCTACTCCAGTTTCGACCATCCTGCGCACTTTTGCTTTTGGCGCATTAACGCAATTTTATGTAAGCCGCACACAACATACTTTACTGCGTCCTCCTATTGCCTAATTTACTTCCTTAGCGGACAATCCTTGTCCATAGCATTTGTTTTTAAATTTATCAGATTATGTTGGCAGCTAAAGCATATATACTATGTTTTAAGCTTACTTGCATATAGGCAACATCACGCTTATGAAATACACATTTTTCTTCTTGCTTACCTTGATTGGCAGTATCGTATATGCACAAAATCCTTTACAAGACAGTACTACACAGCGACGCGACAATATACGACTTGGGGAGGCGCTTGTGACCTCAAAATATTATCGAAAGTACAAACTGGACGCCACATCAAACACCTTAAAACTACAGATCCCCCTGTTGCAAGTGCCGCAGAATATCCAAGAAATTGATCCGAGCATCATTAGGGACCAGCAGGCGATCAACATCAACGAAGCCGTCAGCCGAAACGTAAGTGGTGCGATGCGAAACAATACAGCTGACTTCTATGGCCCATTCCTTTATATGCGCGGAGCAGGGATCAATACCCTACGCAATGGCGTAGACCTTTCAATGATTTATTATGGTCCAATGCCTGAGGATGCCAATATGATTGATCGGCTCGAATTCATCAAAGGGCCTTCGGGTTTTATGAATGCTATAGGTGATCCAGCAGGATCGTTTAACTTAGTAACTAAAAAACCAACAGGCATATCATCTAATCAAGTATTTATTCAGACGGGCAGTTGGGATTTGTATCGTCTTGGAGCAGACTTTGATGGCCGCTTCGACAAAAATAAAAAATGGTTGTACAGAATCGACGCTGTGGGACAAAAGTCACGTTCCTTTCAACGTTTTGCCTTTAATGATAAAGTGGTAATCAATCCCAGCCTGAGATACGTCATCGACTCTACGTCTGCGCTGACCGCAGAATATAGCTTTCAGAAGCAATCTTTCCTACAGTATCTGCTCACTGTATTTTCGCCCTATGGATTCGGTTCTTTACCACGTGATTTTAGTATCGCGGATCCCGAAAAAAAGCCCGTTCAAGCTCGCGAACACACTGCTTTTTTGACCTATACAAAGAAAATTGGCAAAAATTGGAATTTGACAGCAAAAGCAGCCTACGCTAATAGCCACATGGACGGTAATTATTTCTTTGTCTCCGGATACGATAAAAACCGCCCGTCCGAGATCAAACGACGTGTTACCTACGAACGATTTATGACTGACGTTGCTTCCATACAAGTATATCTGAACGGAATATTCAAAACAGGAGAGCTCCAACACCGTATCTTGGCAAGTATAGAAGGAAACCGGAAATCCTTACTTGGTTATTCGGGCTATAATGACAAAAATGCAAACCCGACCCTTTACGCTTTGGATGTCAACAATCCCGTATACGGACTGCCATTTGACGATAATAAAAAAACAGGGGCGCTGGATAGCATAGCGACCAACAAACAGCAGGTAAAGTATGCGGCTTTTTACCTTCAGGATGAAGTAGCCTTCTTGGAAAACCGTTTACATTTAACGCTTGCGGCTCGCTTAACACATGCAGCAAGTAATATCGATATTCCCGCCACCTCCGAGGTGTCAGATTTTGTGATTACGCCACGTTTGGGTCTGAGTTATGCCCTAACAGCAAACAGTTCAGCTTACGCGTTATTTGATCAAACATTTACACCACAGAGTGGCCTGAGTTCGGAAGGCAGAACCTTTGATCCATTACGTGGCAAAAACTACGAAATAGGCCTGAAAAAAGACTGGTGGGATGGTAAGTGGAATAGCACGCTATCGCTTTATCATATCACACGGGATAATATTCTGGTCACAGATCCGGCAACAAATCTTCAATCGCAAATCGGCCAAACTAAATCCAAAGGTATCGAATTTGATCTTAAGGGTGAGATCCTCAAAGGATTGAATGCGGTCATCAATTACGCTTATACCGATAGCTATATCTCTGCCGATGCCAACCCGGCACTGGTCGGCAAAGCTACCCCTTATCGTGTGCGCCATATTCAAAACACCTGGCTCAATTATCGGATTCCATTTGAGAAAATCCCAGGACTTACCGTCTCTGCTGGCTACCAATACCAGGCAGGAAGGGCAGGCCGCTATCCGCAGGATGAAATCCCAAGCATTGCACCCATCTTCCGCCTGGACGCAGGACTAGGTTGGACCAATGGTAAGATTGCGGTCAACACACTTGTAAATAATCTCACTAATCGGTTTAATTATGGAAGCGCCTGGACAAGACCAATCGGACTGTATGCATATGTACCTTACGCACCCCGCGAGTTTCGTATGAATATTTCCTACGCCTTTTAGCTATGAAGACATTTACTAAATGGGCATTTCGCTGGCACGGCTATCTTGGCATCGGGTCGGGTCTGTTTTTTTTACTTTTAGGGATCTCAGGCTCCTTGCTGATCTTCCGCCACGACCTAGATAGGCTGATGAATCCGAATATTTATCATAGGCCCGCTCAGGGACCTATAATTTCAGCAGACAGCGCTTATCGTGTGGTCGCGGAAGCATTTCCGGATTTAGCGAAAATTGTGCTTCATGATTTCCCACTTTCGTCAAATGAGCCCTATGAATTTATGCTCTATCGGCAGGTCCACCGACCTTACGATAACCATTTAGGGTTTGCATTTGTTGACTCTCATAGCGGAGTGATCATACTGCAGGGAAATTATGAAGAGCTAGGCGGTTCGTTCTTTAGATGGATGTACAACTTGCATTATAGCTTTTTACTTGGCCCTATAGGCCAAGCGGCTGTCGCTATTGTAGGAATACTTCTTCTATTGACCATTCTCTCGGGGTTGGTCGTCTACCGGAAATATCTGTTCAAAGTATTTTTGTTTCAGGTACCACTACAAAAAAATGGCCGGAGACGGCTGTCTTCATTACATAGGATACTGGGTGTCTGGTCGGCGTTTTTCAACTTGCTGTTGCTAATCACCGGCATATGGATGAACATTCCCGCTTTTCAACAGGTATTTTCGTCTAAAGTGACTATATATCCCCAAGGCTCATATTTGGCGAAAGTAAATTTAGATGGATTACTGGCCTATTGTAAAATCGCAGCTCCCGGATTTGAACCCATCGCGATCAATATCCCGAAGGAAAACGATGGCGATATCTTGGTGCGGGGCCATCTTCCCACGACCGATTTCTGCCTGTTCAACGGAAAGGCCAGTCATTTCGCTTTCAACCCAATCACTGGCGTATGCCGTGATAAACTAGATATTGATCAAGCGGATTTTTCAAAAAAAATTTCCTGGGCAGTTTATCAACTGCATATCGGCGCTTTCGGTGGTTATTTTTTACGATGTATTTATGCACTGATAGGACTAACGCCTGCAATACTCACATTGACTGGGGGGTATCTTTGGTATAAACGCAAGAAAAAAAGATGACTTCAATACCTGTTAATGAAGCAAGATAGACATCGTCATAAAATTTTGATCAACGGTATAATGATGGATAATTGGTTAACGGACAATGCCATTTTCAATCCTCTTTATCATACTGGTGTCCAATACAAAATAATGTCTCACCCTTATTTACAGGTGGAGTACCCACCTTGTACAGTATTGTACCTGTTTTAGGAGCGGTTAATCTGTTTAGAATATTGCCAAAAATATCTGCTATATATCCAATTTCGGTTCCTTTATGAACGATGTCTCCAGCTTGAAAACTACTGTAAAATATTCCCTGCACGGGGACGGAGACATAGGTTTGTCCGCCATAATATGTAATCGAGGTATTGCGAGGATTTATTTTTTGACGCTGATACATCTTTAACGCTGACATCATCCTATAAATTGCATCTTTGGCCATAACCAACTCTGATCTGTCCCAGTTGCCCAGCTTTCCGATCTCCATGCTGAATGCGGTTATCCCCTGCCTCACAGCCTGTTTAAAAGCATATAATGCCGGTTTATCCGTCTGTAAAATGTATGGATAGGAAACAATGGTACTGAAGCCGCTGGCTTCACATAGCAGAAGTGCCTGCTTCGTCTGTATTTCAAATTCTTTATTGTTGTAATAACACATAAAAGGTATTAGATCCTCACCCGCATCGCCACCATGCATATCCAATAAGATATCTGTCACTGCAAAAACTTCCCTGCTGATAAAATCCGCCATCACCTCAGTAATACTTCCTTTGGGATCGCCCGGAAATACCCGGTTTAGATTGAGACTATCCATGGGATTGACAAAGGGCCTACGCTGATAAAAAGAATTTTGGTTGACAATAGGGATTATAATTAAGTTACCCTTTAGTTTTTTCGGATCAATCTCCCGACGAAGCTCCAATAAGGACAAGATCGTTGGATACTCCATGCCGTGAATTCCTGCAATGATAGTAAATGTGGGCCCCTTCAACGACCCTCGAATAAAAGTTACGGGTATATCCACAGCATCATTGCTCATTGAGCTCACCCTAAAAACCGTGTCTTTCACTGAAGCTTCTGTCATGTTCGACCACTTTTCAAATTTTGAAGGCTGGGCATGAACATACTGAAAAATGGATAGAAGAAAGATCAAAAATGTTAACTGTTTCATTTTACTTTATATTGCAATATTGTTGCAAATATAATTTATTTATTCAAAAATTGATAAAACCCAGTTAAGCTGCGGCATATTTCACGACATATCGTCTATATTTCTCTTCCACCTTTAAACAGATCAAACTGACTCACAACATGATAAAAACAATGGTCTGTGAATTGAAAAAATCAAAATATAAAAGAATTATTATGAGCAAGAAAGAATTTAAAACATTTGAAATGCCATGGGAAAAAGTCTATGGCTATGTCCAGTCTGTTAAACATGGCGATACGATCTGGATATCGGGTCAGCTTGGGCACAATGCCGAGGGAATACTTGTTGAAGGTATGGAAAATCATTTCCGACAAACCTATGAAAATATCAGCCTGTTGTTAAAGGCATATGGCTTAGACAGTGACAGCGTAACAGAAGAAGTTATTTACGTAACTAACATGCAGGAAGGATTTGAAGGCAGAAAGATTACTGGTCAAGAATTTTATGGAGAAAAATGTATCGTTGCAAGCACGATTGTCGGTGTAACCGAACTAGCACTTCCAGGACAAAAAGTAGAAATAAAAATAATAGCAAAAATTTAAGTGTATTTACAAACTACGTTGCGATAGAAATACGTTCTGCAGAAGAGTGTGCCTAGCTATAAATTTATAGCTGGGCATAGTGAACCAATAATCTCCATTTCCTTCCTATTAAGTTAAGATCATACTTTGTTCCATTTGTTCATACTTCAGTTTACAGCTGGAAATAGCTTATCTTCGCTAAAAATTTTGTGGTTTAGTCCTCAACATCTTTATAGCATAAAAGCGAGATAAAAAATAGAGTATCGAAAAAATGACTGCAAGTCTAATTGTAATATTGACAGTATGAATCAAGAAAAAAAAGCTACGCTGATCGGATTGTGCGCCATTATCTTATGGAGTCTTATCGTAGGATTGATCAAGGGCGTAAGTGAATCTTTTGGGGCTATTTTGGGAGCAGCTTCAATATATAGCATCGCTTCGCTATTCTTACTTTTCACTGTAGGATGGACTCCTCTCAAAAACTTCCCAAAAAAATACCTAGTCTATGGTCCGATACTTTTTGTCACCTATGAGCTTTGTTTATCTTTATCAATAGGATATACCACGACTAGCAGACAGGCTATAGAAGTTGGAATGGTCAATTATCTATGGCCAACATTGACAATGGCTTCGATGATTATATTCACCAAGACAAAAACAAACTGGCTGATTGCTCCTGGTATAGTTTTATCGATGGCAGGTATAACCTGGGTACTTGGTGGAGATGAAGGATTAGATATTAGCCAAATGATGACGAATATATCATCTAATCCACTCAGTTATGGCATGGCGCTTTTAGGTGCATTGATATGGTCAGCCTATTGTGTTGTCACAGCGCGAATGGCAAAAGGCATAAATGGCATCACATTCTTTTTTATGCTTGTTGCAGTCTCGTTATGGATAAAATATTTTTTTTCGGGCATTCAACCGGAAGTGAAAATTACGCTAAGTTCCATCAGCTATCTTGTTTTTGCATCGTCGGCTATAGGTTTTGGATATGCAGCGTGGAATCTGGGAATATTAAAAGGAAATTCAACACTTTTGGCTGGTGCTTCTTACTTTACCCCTGTTCTTTCGTCTCTCTTTTCTTCGATCATATTGGCGACGTCCTTAGGAATATCTTTTTGGCAAGGAACACTCATGGTGTGTACGGGATCCATTCTCTGCTGGCTATCCACAAGAATAAAAATTTAAAATTATTAGTAAAGGCAAACGGGTATACGCCAAATAAAGAATAGCAGGTAAAATTACCTGCTATCCGCTAGTTATAAACTTACCTGCATAATCAACCAACCCGTAAAATTTATATCTTAAGTAGCCCAAGCTTTATCGCCTTTTTTGTAATCAAGGTCTCCATCATATTTACCAGGAATTGCGACATAGCGCAAGGCTTGAGTAGCTCCCAGCTCCGAAGAAAAGAATCCCAGCAGTGTCAACTGTCTCAACATCGAAAAATAATGGTGAACACCATCTGCAGGACGACTCTTCTCCTGTTCAGCCCGTTCTCCATCTATAGCAACCAGAAGTTTGTTTCGTTGTTCAGCCGTTAGTTTTTCGAAAGCGTTCTTATACTCCTTTTCTGATCGATCTCTTATATGCTGTAAACCCTCCAAAAACACTTTTTGTTCTTCATCAGTGTAGCAATCCCGTACCATAACCGGAATAAAAGCGCCTACTCCTGCTTCTTTAGCTCCAGGCGTACTTGTCTTTGGAAGGATGGTTTCTGCAATTTCTGCTAGAAACGCAATTTGCTCCTCTTCAAATAAGGTTGCCACATCAGCGGACGCCTTACGGGCGCATCCCTCTAAAAATAATTGTCCCCCAATAATTGCCCCTCCAAAAAGGAGCGTTAACCTTTTTAATGCTTCTCTTCTTTCCATGTTACAAGTTGCCTTTCTTTAATTCGTTTACTGCAAAGTCCACCGCTCTTGCCGTTAATGCCATGTAGGTCAAAGAAGGATTGACACATGCCGCAGAAGCCATTGACGCTCCATCGGTAACAAAGACATTTTTCGCGTCCCATACCTGATTGTTACCATTTAGGACTGAAGTTTTCGGATCGCGTCCCATCCTAGCGGTGCCCATTTCGTGAATTCCTTGCCCAAACCCATAGGTATTATCATAGGTATAGACATCTTTGACACCGACAGACTCAAGCATATGTTTTGCTTCGGCTGCCATATCTTTACGCATTTTCAATTCATTATCCTTGATCTCGATATCCATGGCCAGTACCGGCAGTCCCCATTTATCTTTCTTATCTTTATCGAGATAGATCCTATTTTCATGATAGGGTAAGATCTCGCCAAATCCGCCAAAACCTATTGTCCAGGTCCCTGGTTCTGTGAGCGCTTCTTTAAATGCCGCACCTATTTGCATTTCCGGAATTTCTCTAGACCATCCCTCGCGGCTAGCTCCACCTTGATAGCCAAATCCTCTGAGGTAATCGCGCTTATCTTGGCCCACATTTTGAAAACGTGGAATATACAATCCATTCGCACGCCTACCAAAATAATACTTATCTTCGAAACCTTCGACCCTTCCCCCTGCGCCTACTCCAAGATGATGATCCATAACATTGTGTCCCAGCTCACCTGAACTGCTGCCAAGGCCATTTTCCCAGACTTCTGTAGCAGAATTCATCAATACCCAGGCCGAGTTCAGTGCCGAGGCATTCAGAAAGATTATTTTCGCAAAATATTCATATGTCTGATTTGTTTCCGCATCAAGAATTTCCACCCCAGTGGCGCGCTTCGTATTTTTATCATACAAGATCTTGGTAACAATAGAAAACGGTCTGACAGTAAGATTACCTGTTTTCATCGCCGCGGGCAAGGTGGCTGATTGCGTACTGAAATAAGCCCCAAAATTGCAGCCTAACCAACATTTATTCTGATACTGACAATTGATTCGCCCATGGTGAGGAACAGTTATGTTAGCCGTTCGACCGATGATAAAATGCCGTTTGCCACCATAGACTTTTTTAATGCGCGCAGCAACATCTTTTTCGACAACATTCATATCCATCGGCGGCATATATTCACCATCCGGCAATACATCGATACCGTCTCGATTACCACTGATTCCTGCAAAGCGCTCTACATAACTGTACCAGGGTGCTATATCTTTATAACGAATCGGCCAGTCAACACCGTAACCGTCCTTGACGTTTGCCTCAAAATCAAGGTCGCTCCAGCGATAGCTTTGGCGTCCCCAGGTCAGCGACCGTCCCCCCACCTGATAACCTCTAAACCAATCAAATCGCTTCACTTCCACATAGGGGCTTTCTTGCTCATTGACCCAAAAACTCTCGTTTGTTTCGTTCAATGGATAATCGCGCTTCAGCACTGGATGGTTTTTAATCATTTCCTGCGTACGTCCACCGCGGTGCGGAAATTCCCATGGATTTTTATTTGGACTCTCGTAATCCTTAATATGCTCAATATTTCGACCTCTTTCCAACATTATTGTTTTGAGTCCCTTCTCTGACAGCTCTTTAGCCGCCCAACCTCCGCTGATACCTGAGCCGATGACAATTGCATCGTATGTATTTCCTTTATTCATCTTTACATCAATATTGTAAATAACAGCAAAATTGCAATTATTTGCATTGCCAAATTAATATTAAAAAGTTAATTTAGAAAAAAAACAACAAAATTGCTACAATTTGCACAAATCAAAATAATCTTAAATATGAAAACCATTAAAAATCTATTATTTTCTTGCATCTCGATGAGTGTTATGCTGATCTCTTGTAACCAGAAGACGGCTGAGCCAAACACGTTAAGCGATAAAGAACAAGCTGAGGGCTGGGTATTACTCTTTGACGGAAAATCGCTGGACCGGTGGCATGTTTATAATCAGACAGAAAATAACCCTGCCTGGGTGATAAAAGATGGCGCCATCTATTGTGATCCCAATAACCAAAGCAATAAAGGAGATCTTGTCTCCAATGAATCCTATCAAAACTATGAATTTCAATTTGACTGGAAATTGGAAAAAGAAGGAAATAGCGGAATCTTCATAAATGTTCAGGAGAAGCCGGAAATCGATGCTACCTGGCAGTCTGGGCCTGAATATCAGCTTTTGGAAGACTCCCATGCGGACTTTGCCATTCCTCAAAAAAAGGCAGGTTGCCTATATACCTTCTTACCGCAGCAGAATTTTGTCAACACAAAATCAAAAGGTGAGTGGAACAGATCAAAAATTATTCAGAAGGATGGCAAAGTCACCTTTATGCTTAATGATAAAATTACAGCTGAAATGGATTTCAACAGTGACAAATGGAAAAATATGGTTCAACAAAGCCATTTTAAAGACTTCCCCGAGTTTGGCAAAAATACAAGTGGAAAAATCGCCCTTCAAGACTGGTCGCGAGGAGTTTCCTTCAGAAACCTGAAAATTAAAACACTCTAAGAATAAAAAACACCCCGATGGAGAGATTCAAACGGGGTGTTTAACATTTTAAGCGTGGCGTTATTTGCTGTAGCTTTTTTTAACAAAGGGAGCCTTTAAAAGATAGTTGATACTTTCCTTTAAACCGGTATCAAGATCTTTGCTGAGTTCCTCTAGTTCAACAAAAATATATTTTACGCCTGCAACGTCTGTATTGGCAAAGATAGCATCAAAACCAACCATGCCGCTCTGACCAATCTCGCGATGATCTTTGATATGCAGTGTGGTAAAACGTCCTGGATATTTTTTGAAATAATCAACCGGGCTTGCTTTTCCTATTACAGTCCAGTAAACGTCCATTTCGAAAAATACATTTTCTGGATCGGTATGCTCTAGCATATAATCCAACATCACTTCATCTTCAACCTTTGTAAATTCATGCGCATGATTGTGATAACCATATTGGATACCCGCTTTTCGGCATAATTTACCGATTTCATTCAGATACTTCACTTCTGTCGCCAGATCTGCTTTCGTTTTAGGAACGTCCAACCAGGGCGTCACAATATATTTCATGCCAGCTTCCTTGTGAGCAGCAATACAGGATTCCCACCATTTTAAAGATTCGGAAAAATCGCCTGAGGCAAGTTCCTCTTTTGAAAGAGTTTTGGATGCGTGCGAAGAAATCACTTTCATTCCCACACTTTCGACATTCTTTTTGAAAGTTGCCGGACTGGTATTATAAAACTGACCGTCTTTGAAACCTGCAGACTCAACGCCTGTATAGCCCATATCAGCAAGTTTTTTCAAAACAGCTACATAATCGGGATTGTATGAGCTTGGATCAACATGGCTACCGATCAAACTTCTGACGGAGAAAAGCTGCAGGCCGATTTCTTTTTTGGTTGAAAGGCTCTGCGAGTAACTGCTGTACCCAAAAAGAGTAAGTCCTGCGAAAAGGACAGCACTGAATAATTTGTTCATGTTTGTTTATTGTGTTTACTGTGTTTAATAAGGTATTTAATGATATTATATTATTTCAATATTGAGGCTCCTGAAGTCATTCAGAGCCTCATCATCCGAAGGAAGATCGGTTATCAGTACATTGATTTCTGCCATATCACAGACTTTAAATGCAGATGCAGTGCGTAATCTTGCATGATTCGCTAAAGCAATTACCGCTTTGGAAGTCTTCAACATTGTTTTTTTTACTTCAGCATCTTCATTTACTATGGCGGAAATTCCGTATTCGGCATGAACACCACATGTACCCATAAAATAGAGATCGGCAATAAAACCTTTCGTCTGTTCACAAGTACTATTACCAACCGTACTCGCCGTCTGCGGGTGATAATAACCACCTAGAACGATAAGTTCAATATTTTTATGTCTCTGCAGGAGGGACACAGCCATCATATTTGTCGTAATGATCCGCAAATTAATATTGGATGGAAGCATACTGGCAATGGCAGTTATAGTTGTACCACCATCCATAAATAATGTCATATTATCTCGAATCAGACGGATAGCTTTCAATGCGATCAAGTCTTTCTCTTTTTTGAGATATTGATCTCGATCCTGAAAATTGAGCGGATTTTTGGAACGTTGCATCGCGCCACCACGTACTTTTGAAAGTAAACCTATGCGATGAAGGTAATCGATATCCCTACGAATAGTATCTTCGGATACGCCTAGCTCGCCCGCGATATATTCATAGGTTAACAAGTCGGACTGTTCGAGATTTTTCAATATAAAGTCGAATCTTTTTTCTTTTAGCATTACGTGTGCATTTGTTATTAACAATCTCTTCTCTAAATTCTTAAAAGGCTAGGTCCTGCTACGGAGCAAAGCATAAATTTCTATTTGCAATAATAAGCAATTTTGCATTATTCGGATAAATTAATTCTATCAATAAAGAAAGTTGTTTATCTGATGTAAAGAGAAAAAGTGTTGATACCCCATTTAATTAAGTCAAGCTAAGCTCATACATAAATACATTCAGATCAACTTCTGAAGAGATACCTAACTGCTTTCGTAACCTGTTTTTTCGAGTCTGAATACTACGCACCTCACGATGCGTGTATCGAGCAATTTCTTTAGATGAAAAATTCAATCTGAGTAGGGCGCAAAATTTGAGCGTTTCATTATTCATCGTAGGATCCATTGTTCGTAATCTTTCACAAAATTCCGGATAAACCTCCTGAAAAATCACCAAAAATTCAGGGCTATTCTCCTTTGCCAGATTACTCAAAGTATTGTCGCTCTTACGAGCTTGCTGTACTAGCTTTATATTTGCAAGTTCTTTCTCTTGAATCAGCGCTCTTTTCCTAGCTAATCTTTTTTGATATCCGAGTAACTGCACGCTTACAAAAATAAGACAGCTCAACAACAAAACGACAAGAAGACTCAACCAGATTAACTGCTTGTCAGCATACGCTTTGATGGATTTATTGTCATCATATAGCTTACCAACGGAAATCGCCAAGACATTACTTCTGAGCTGATAAAGTGTATCTTCCAGCGCTTTAATTTGTGCTTTTACTACTCTTTCTTTTTCGTGATCGCCCACTAAGTTATAGGCTCTCCCTAATGACCTGTACACCGTCATGTTAAAATTTAGATCTCCCCTATCGTGGGCAAATTCAATCGATTTGTTCAAATCAACGATTGCTTGCGAATAACGCCCACTCTTCATCAAGAACTCTCCATTTGCTTGTAACACAAACATTCGATGATAGGCACTCTCCTTAAATGTAGGCTCTTCTAATAAATCAAAAGATTTTTTCAGATACAAACGTGCAGAATCGACATTGTATTCAAACTTAATATAATGANNGGTGTTGGATCCAATTGTGCCGCCTGCTGCAGATTGTCCAGCGCTTCACGGGGATCATGAACCTGATAGCAGATACCGCGAAATCTAAATGCATAACGAAGTGACTTTCGATATAATAAGTTCGGTTTCATTTTAGAAAAATAGGATATACCCATATCGCAATACCGTATCGCTATTTGATACAAACCCATGCGATAAAAAACTTGTGCAAACTCTATGTATAATCTACCTTTTGCAAAATCATCATGGAGCGCATTTGATTTACACTCGGCCTTATAAAGGTAATTGAGACTTTCACGTAACTTGAAATTGCGCCGGTATATAGATGCCAAATTGGTATATCCCAGCACTTCACCTTTTAAATAACCTGCTCGTTGGGATGCTTCAACAAGTTGATTGCTCCATTGAATCTGCCGTTGAATAGAATATGTATTTCGTATTTGCCTGCTGTCGTCGATGAACAGTGAATCAATCTGCTTAGGCTTCAATTGGGCAAAACAAAAAATAGGTAGTATAAAAAGAAAAATAAAAAATTTCACTGTTTTGGAATGATAATATCAGTTAGCTAATGTCCTCCACGATAATATAAAAAAAGATAATAAATACGGAATATTATCATACTACACACCTACGACATTTCGACAAAATAAGCAACATTCACTTAAACTCCAACAGCTATCCACTACCCCCTTCTGTCGTCAAAACTCATAGTACAGCCTATTATCACCCTTTTAAACACACAAGAGTTAAAAAGCTGAAATAAAGGTATTTAAAACTCAAAAATTCTATTAAATAAAATATTTTTTTGCCGTCTCAAAAAAAATGTAGCACCTAAGTAGTACACCGAAAACATAACTTATCCGCAAATATCACATTCTTTTGCAAATGAAAAGACAGCCATTTACGATTAGCGCACCTTTAACAAAATTGCTAGTAATTGAATATCTCAAATTAAAAATGAAAGTTATGGAACACAAAAAACCAAAAGAATTCGGAAAAACTAAATTGCCCTATTTAAGCCCCTCTATGCACACCATGAGAGTGGAGCTTGAGCAAGGAATTGCAGCTGGTTCAGCGAGCGCATCAGGCGAGGCACAACAAGTATGGGACAATGAAGAATCCCAGTCACAAAGTCAAAATGACGGCTGGTGGTGNNGTAGCAAAAACAATGATGCAAATCAACCAACAGCTGGCGATGGAAAAGTAAGCGTCAAGATAGGCGGAGTATCTTATACAGATAACACAGAGCCAAAACTTAAACTATCCAATTCAATAAGTTATCAATCCAGTGCATCTGCACAGATGACTGTTGTCCCATTCGACGAAGATTTGGCGGTACAAGCGATATTGACACCAGTCACAGAAAATGCTACTGCTATAGCATCGGGACTACGAGCATCCACAAAGGCTGCTGTAGGTACTCCTTACAGCTTAGACAATGGCGCTACCTATCAAATTGCGGCCTACGATGCTTCTGGAAATTATGCAGGCACCTCAGGTGTATTGAACTATACGGGTGGTAGCGCAAACTGGGACATTAATCTAGCTGCCGGAAATTATACATTCGTCGCTGTGGCAGTTGCTCCAGGTCAGACTTTCCCTTCGATCAATTTTAACCAAAATCTCTCTGCGATTACCTTCGCAGCAAACGGCGCAGATACCGATGTATTATGGCAGAGCCAACAAACTCAAGTTGTCGCGGGTCAGAATACTTCACTAGATCTTGTACTCAGCCATTTATTTACACAGGTTGAAGTTAGTCTGGAAAGCACATCAGCCAATGTTATAGGTAATATTACCAGTATCACGGGCGGCAATGTTTCACCGAATTATGCTACAGCAACAATAAAATTAGCTGACGGTACCTATACACCAGGTGGTCAATCAACCAATCGTACAATTAGCTTTACGGGATCTAATTTGGTTTGGACCAGTAATCCCGTTCTGATCATCACGGACGGAGCAGCTGCATCGGGTACAGTTAATTTCGGTAACGTAACTTTAAGCACCAACAAAAGCGGCACACTCGATTTATCTGATCTAACCTTAAGCAAAGGTGTCAAATACACCTTAACTTTACGCTTAGTACCACGCAGTGCATTGGATATCCCTGCTTCACCTGTATATTGGGGATCTGCCAATCTGATGGGAGCCGGCACAGCTACAGGAGTTGAATCGACACAATATCTGCTAGGCAATGTTTATAATGGTGGCGGCTCTCAAGGGTATTGCGATGCTGTTGTTGGTACGGGTTGGCAAACACCTAGCCAGTCCGAAATCGAGAGTTTAATCGCCTTGGGAACAGTGAGAGGAACATATGCTGGACAAACAGGCTGGTTCTTTGGCACATCTACAGTTCCTACAGCAAACTTTGATAACTACATGTTCTTACCAGATAATAGCTTCGTTAGAAGCGGTTCAGGAAATACAGAAACCCATATTCCAACAGACGCTCTGGGCGTATACTGGGCAGACCGTACGGTACAGGGGACAAGCAAACCTGCTTTAATCATGACGGCTACGCAAGTTTATGTTATGCCTATTCATCAAAATAACGAAGTTGGTATACGTTGCGTCAGAAATAAATAGTTTTTAATCAACATATCCATACATTTACTGAGCGGGCCACTTCTTTCGAAGTTGGCCCGCTTTATCCATCAATCCATACTAAATTGAAATTACACAATTTCAAATAGTCTTCTGGGGTACTCACCAACTGTGATCAGCTCTAAAATATAGGACCTCACTCGAACAATATCTTCTCTATAAATTAATCCATCCCACTTTTCAGGGCTATAGAAGACTTCAAAATCGCCACAATGATTTCGTACCATGTAATCTACAAGAATTTCGATCGAAAATTCGGTCTTATCTGCTTTCCTCCCTGTTAAGAGATAGAGGTGAAGAATCTCCAGGGCAATTGGAAAAATAGATGGGTTAAAAATCCAAAAATTCATCGCAATGGTACAATCCCTATTTAAAATAATATCTTTATCCTGTTGGTGAGACAGTTCAACACGACCCTCAGAGGTCTCCTTTCCATATACACGTTCATACGCTCTGATCGCTGTAAGATAATTTGCAGCGTTGACCTTGCAGACCGCTCGCGAAACGAAGTCATGCGTTGGCAATGTATTATCCGTCAATGTATGGGCTAGCATGGCCATATGCTTTTTGAATGGGCCCGACGACTTTAGAAAATTGGCTGCTTGTAAGAACGCCGCACGGCCGTAAAAGTCTGCGGCTCCGATTACACAGAATGGTTCATGAATAAGTTCAGCAACACTCAATAAAGCTAAGGCTGTCCCATAAGGTATAAACTCGTCATCCTTTTTGGAAAGACCAAACTGATAAAGCACAGTATCCTGAACGGCATAACGTATTGCTATTTTACCGTACCATTTAGGTTCAATTTTTTGGCGGAAATAAGCTAATGTATTAAAAGGAACTACAAATATCACTTGACCAAATCCCGCATGAATAGCATTGTAAATCGAATAGTCCATTAATAGCTCGCCATTTGGACCGGCTCCTTCAAACTGCTTGAGTGAACCATACCGGCTTCCTATTCCTGCAGCTAAAATGACAAGGGTAGGCTTTATCATACACAAGTTCTTTTTATAGTTTCGCAATATAATCTTCTAGTAATTTTGCCCGTTTACGCAGGAAGATCTTAAGTTCAGCTTTGTTCTCCGCATGTCTATTGTTCCCCACTTTCCATAACTCATAATCTTTTTTTTGAGAATCGCGGATCTCCGCAGCATATACTTCAATAAAATCCATCAATTCATTAAATTTTGTATCCTTATACGTTTTCCACGTCTTAGCAAACAAAAGTTTTACTTCGGGATCTTTTAAGATTCGTTTATACAACTCTGCTCCAATCCGGGTATCGTCTTCCCTGATAAGGTTAAGATTTTCATAATTAAAATACTGCATCCCATGCTCTTCGCTAAAACCGAATGAATAATCAAAATCCCAGACCGGCCCCATTGTATATTTTCCCGCCAATTTCTTGTGCATATACACACTTTTGGGATGCCCTACTTCATGATTCCCCGTCAGCATATTTACAATTAAAAAATTCACAAATTGCTGCTTATCAAAAACTTCTCCGTATGAATTCTTCGGAAATTCCTTCGCAAACAATAGATGTTCAAAATGCTGAAACTCATTGCGCCATAGCGCAAATTGAGATTCAGATTCGACATCAGGATCCTTTAAATTCATGGGTAACTGAAGTACGGGACTTTTAAACTTCCACAATTCATCAAAATAGCTATCCATTTCCCATAACACACCACCTTCGCCAATATTCACGCGATTTTCCTTAATTTCAATCTGCTGAGTCAGATTATAGTTTCCCCTATATACTCCATTTACAGTCAAATCAACGGGTATAATGTCATTTGTAAAGGGCATTCCCAACTGCTTTCCTATTTTCATGCCCACGGCGTTGGTCTNNTTGGCCAATAATATCCAATCCTTCGCTTCAGGCAGCCCAAACAAGGACGCTTTTTTATCCAGTTTCAACCGATAAGGCTTTTTCGGCATAAACCAAGTTGAATTACCACGGCCTTTTATCGTCGTCTTGACCTTAGCTAGGTCTTGAAATTTTCCATGACCATCAATCTCTATTTCCGCATTCAGATAAACCTCTTTGTCGATTACTTCAGCATTATTTTCGATATGAATACGAATATGGGGCACTACCGCCTCAATACGATCATCCAAGGTCGCATGTTCTTCAATATCTGGAGTATCCTCCTCAATAATTGGCTTTCTTGTACAGGATACAAAAATGCTTAACACACACAAAATTAAAATGTTAAATATATTTTTCATACTTTCAGTTGGGTAAATTTTATTCAATTACTTCATTATTTCTTTTGCTTTTTTATATTATTTTCAACACACTCCATTTCTAAATCGATTTTGATTCCTTCCTCTTCTATAGCAACAATTCGCTGTATTAAATAATCCCTTTGTTGATTTAACCAACGATTATGCTCTTCGAGATCACTGATTTTTTTGTAGATTTCATAAACGAAATCATTTCGATTGACCTTTAAGTCATCATTTCCTTCACGCGTGTCGCCTGCCAAGTCTTTCTTCACTTCAGGAAGTAATGATCTGATCCATCGAATGACCGTTATGCTATTCTTTATGTCGTATTTTAACATAACTTCTTCCAAGAATAATTCTCCCGAAACTATCGACCGTACTGCCTCTAGCTTAATATCCTTTGGATACTTTCTCATCTTGCAAATTCCTAGGTTTTTAAATTTGATCAGTTAAATGCAGGCTGCTGAAAGGCAAAAGTTCTTTCCAACCATTGTACAAAGAAACTATTTATGAATTAGAAGGTTGAGGTATTCTATTGTCTCATTTTTATCTGTTTAAAGCTAAAAATAAACTAGCTAAACCGATCCCCGTAAAAAACTGATTAACAGAATATTTAAAGAACAAATAATAGTATGGCGATGACAAATTTTCTGCTAGAAATAAGTTTTTATTGGCTAATTCCGTAATGTGTATTGATGTTCGTATCTTTTTTGAGTGTCCAATCGAAGTAATACCTCCATTTAACGTATTTAGCGCGGATAAAAACCGCCCTAAATACAAAAAGATTAACTTTACATAGGTTTACTAAGTATATGACCACTTTTGCTCCCTATCTATTTAGGCTCAAAAGCACGGGATTTATGTAAACGTATTTTTCGCCGTCAAAAGAAAATTGGTTAAAATATGCGGCACCTTGCTGATCATGTAGACGTTTATAAGCGCGATGCGATAGAGATCTTCTTATTGCCCGATCTTATTTATTGCCCTTTTCTTTACGAACAAAATGAACANNCTAGCGTAGTAAACCCACACATTTCGGCGAGGTAAGATAACTTATAGCCCAAAAGTTCAGGCGATTTTCTAATTTCCTGAATAATATAGGCTATCCTCCTGGATTGAATATAAGCATAGAATTCCTTTCCCCTAAATTTCTGGATAATTATACTCGCATATTTTTGGTTCGTACCAATAGCAGAAGCGAGGTGGCTGAGCGTGATATTTTTTTCTAGATAGAATAAACTTTCCTCCTGTTTGACAAATTTCTCGTACAATTTTTCTTCTGTCTCCTTAGACATATTAGAATCTTTGGCTTTAATGACCGAACTGTTGTTCAATTGATCAATTATCGTCGAATCGTTCATGATAACCTCTTCGCTATTGGGGATTAAATTTTTATCAAAATGTCCATTCTTTTGTAGATCATAGTGGGTCTTATATATTTTCTTTTGTCGATAGAAGAACATAATACAGCACGTTGCACCTATTGAAATCAAAATAATCCCACCCAGAGCAAAAGTAAGTTGACTACGATAAAACTTCTTTCCTGCTTGAAATTGGGTTATCAGATCATCCGAAATCCCGTTCGCAATAATATCCCTTTTTTCCCTAATCGCGATTGACTTTGCCTTAAATTTCAATGACATTTCGCGATCCCTAACTTCGGCATAATAGCGCGACCAGGTCTCATCGGTCTTCATTCTCAACTCCTCAACACGGCCACTCTCTAGATAGGGCTCAACCTTATTCAAATATTCACGAGCTCCATTGTAATTTTTCTTTCCTATTTCCACTTCGGCTAATGCTTGAAAAATATAAGGTATAAGATTACTTTCTGTAGCCTGTATCTTATTCAGGGCAGATTTCAAAAATGATTCTGCCAAAGCGAAATTGCCCAATTGAAGTTCACAAATCCCCCTCAGCTGAACATTTGTTGCCTTTATCAAGATACTCTTTTTATCCTCATTGCCATCAATATGTATTAATTTGGAAGCTTCGATAACATAATTTCGAGCGTCAAGAATCTGCTTACGTTCAAAACAATGAAATACACGTTCGTGTAAAATATTAATTTTTGTTAGCAATTTCATATTCGCCTCAGGCTGTTTTGCATTCGCAAGTTCAGCTTTCTTCAAATATCCTTCCGATACCTTTAGCAATCCCAAACGACGAAAAGAAGTAGCCAAAGAACCAGAAATAACAGCCTGCCAAGAATAATTCATTGTCGCATTAGCTATTGTGTCAGCTTTCATTGCTTTAATAAGGCCATTTTTCATATCGCCCTCATTTTCGTAAAGCTTAGCTAACAACATAAGCGATTTTATTTTTTGTTCATCCGAACGAGCGACGTTGACTAATGAATCAGTGACACGATGAGCTTCTTTTACGTCTGTAGCTACCAAAGTTACTGCGACATCAACATAACGCCTATTAAATTTTTTTTCACTGGAACTCTGTGCAGAGACCGACCCAAATAATATGAGCGAACAAATTAAAACGCAGAAGTACTTCATTAAATTAACAGGTTAAAAATATTCAAACTAAAACAAAACAAGCTCGAGTATAAAGCACTGATTTGAGATCGATCAAATGATTAATAAAAAAAGAACCGTAAATAGAATTCCCCCTAGAAATGCAGCTAGAATCAAGTAGACAGAGCTTCTTCTCCTTTCAATTTTTTTTTGCTCCGCATTATTGATTAGATAGGTGCTATAGTCATGAAACGCGCGAAGGTTATTCGAATCAATCACCACATTCCGAGCTCTTTCCACTTCCTTTTTCAAATGGAAGAGAGCAAGTTGTGAGGACAAAAATCCGATTTCATTATTAGGAACATGCTGTAGCTGCAGAAAATTGTTTAACGCACTATCTAAATCTCCCGATAGCGATAACGTCTTATCGGGACAATATGTATCTATTAATATTCTAAGTTTCTCTTCGATTTCCATCAATGTGGCCAGCAGTTCTTTTGGCTCATAAGATCCTGAATTCATCTGTAGATAAGTATTATCAGCACAATTAGTCTATTCTGATGCCAAATATCGACATTCCATTTATTCCTACAATGATTTAAATCATAAATAAATTAAAAAATTAATAATCAATACAATAAATAGATGCTAAACTTAAGTAAACACGCTTCAGGAATTATTCATCATCCTGGATACTTTTACCAAGATCTTCATCCATAAAATAACCTTTGTTGTTTTCTTCTCCATCAACCAATCTTCCCAAACCAGCGTTAGCTTCCATTTCCTCCTTATACAGCTCTTCATAATCTTTTGTATACAGCGCATTGGGGACAACATTAATATCAAAAATAATCTCCTGAAATGACTGCTGTTTAAAATTTCCGTATAAGGTGATATAATGTTTTACATAGCCGATATTCTTTGCACTGTTGTAACTCAGGGTAAGTATCCGCTCTTTTCCTGGCGGAATAGAAAAACTTCCTAATCCTTCCTCAATCTTTAAACAGCCGCAGGAGGTGATGATATCGGTAATCATCAAAGGATTTTCTCCTGTATTTTTTAATTTGAAAGCTAAATCTTTCACCTGCCCAGCTAAAAGTGGGTAGTAATGCCGTTCATTATCTGTTATTTCCATTGTCGTTTTTCTATTGGCAATATCTAGACATGAATTCAATAGCAGAACTAAAATTGCTATTGTGAGATATTTAAAATAATTGTATTTCATCACAAGCAATAATTGATTTTTTTTCATCTTTACTTATATAAATTTTCAATCCAATTTTCGCACTTTTATGAATTTGAAGCCTTTTTTCCAATGTTGCTGATGTGTCCGAGAGAAAAAAGTCTCCCTTGTTATAAACAGCAATACAATTCGAATCATTAAACACCTCCACTTTGGCCGGAATTTTCATACCGTGCTTTTTATTAAGAAGAAATCTCATCCGAAACTGTGTTGTTGAATCGACGATCTGGGTGTTAACCTGAATATCCTCCCCTGCAATCATCCAACCTTGATTAAAATCACTCAGAAATCCTCGAACCCCATCATGAAGTAAATTTCCCTCTGAAATTATTTTTCCAGACCGAAGTTCATGGACGAGCATATTTTCCACTTTATTTTTCAAAGGCAGTTCTTGTTTCAGTAGCTTCCATTCATCAAGATAAGTTTTCAATGCCCCTCCCTCTTCCTTATATTTCTTCATATCCGTATAATTTTTGTAAGCGCTCAACCTATCCAAAAGTGTTTCATTGAGATTCCCACTATGATAACTCAATTGAGCCTTTGTGTAACTCAGCCCGACCAACATTTTATCAACGCGTTTTTTTTCTTCTCCGCTAAGGCCTTTATACAAACCCGTCAACTCGTTATAAAACGCTTCAAATTTATTCCCGTCAAAATAGCTTTCGGATGCGCTACGGAATGACGTATAGATACCTGTTTCCATATTTCCAGACAAGGCCGATGTCTCCATACTTAAAACATAAGAAGTCAACAATGCAGCTGTCGTTGGAAAAAATCGCTGATGATACTTTCGAACCAAATCAGCAGCATCAAGGGAAGAATCGACCATTAATGCACTTAGGACATAGGTATATAGGCCTTCAAAAGTCGAATAATCATATCCGCTTCCGTTCAGGAATAATCCATTTACCCCATAATGTTTAAAAAAAAGGAGCTGCTTATGAACCCGTTCCAATAACGGAAGTGGCGTTAGATAATCATCAAAATTCGCAATATAATCCCACAAATAGATCTGCGATGTCTTCGATCTCCATGACTTCACGTTATATAAAAAATCGGCTACGGGTTTCGTCTTTACATCCAGCTTTGGCTTCTTGGGCAGATCTACCGTGCTGATAAAAACTCCAGCATTTTTTTCAAGTATGACCGGAGAAACATTCTTCGAGGTTCGATATGCGAGGGTAAAAAAGTGATGATTAGGAAATTCCTTTGACAATCTATTGACGAGAAATGTGAGGGCACCCGTTGCACTACTGTTCGAATTTCCATGCTTTTTACAAATTGAACAGGTACAGACCAAATCATTATCGTTAGGAGCGATCATAAACCATTTGCTAGCTTTCTCTCCATACCCATATTGATCAATCACAAATTGTCTAATAGACTCAAAGGTTTCATTGGCCCCAAAACAAAATTGATCAGAAACTTTCTTGCCATTCACCAAAGCCATAGATTGTTCTGGAATGTCACCCTCAAAAAATACTTCCATATGATGTCCCCACACACCCCAGTCACGATCAATACTATTTGTATTTAATATCGTTCCATAGTCGTCGTCCATATTGGACAATAAATGTGGTTCACGGTAACTCAACGTAAAATTAGCCTTACGACTCTTAAAATCGATGTAACCAGGTGGTAGATCTTGTACCCACAACTGTTTAAATTGCCCTAACTTATCGATCAATTGGTAAGAAAGCCATTTTAATATCTGCTTATCCTTGGCGAACAGGGATAATTGCTTCGCTGAGTTGAGGATTTCATAATCGCACGTTAGGTCAGGCACAATCTCGAAATAAATGACCCCCCCAAAGAACCTTTCCTTGGTATCATCCGAACGCTGCACATGAAAACTGTTTACATTGGTATTGCGCTTATTCATATGGTAAAAAAAATAATCAGCAGATTCCGTACTTTCTTTATCTCCATTGGATCTGACCAACAAGTTGCTTTGCGAAAAATCGTATTCCATATCCTGACCACTACAATTCGAAAATTGAAAAATGAAAAGCAAGCTTATTATAACGTACCTAAAATGACACATGGATCTGAAAATATAGATTGTAAAGATTACGGTATGTTTTCGCTACCACTGTCTCATCTTTTTGAAAATTATACCAAGTACCCAAAGCACTGACGCCAACATTCTTTGTGATCCCGCGTCCGATCCCCACCCCTACCATTGAATTCAACATATTAAAACTGTTATACAATTGATTATTCACCAAGTCAATGTCAGGCGAATTACCTACACTCGCTACAGCTAGGATATAATTTCTTGGACTATCCATAAAATACTGAATTTTGCTACTGAGATTATAGAGATAAAAACGTTCTCCATCACTATCTAAATTAAAATTGCTCAATTTTAAACCAAGACGAAAATCGTTGATCTCTTTGGTTGCTGCTAAATTGAGATTGGAGAGATTTTGGCCTGTATGAAATCTCCGATAGCCAACGCCTACTTCTCCTTCCCACATCGGTTTCCAAGCGTATATTGCTGCTGCATTTATCGCATATTTTGCAAAAAATTTATTAGATAGCGCGATATCTACTCGACCATAAAGCTCTTTTCCCAGCGCAGTAAACCATTCAAATTGTCCCTGTATGCCTTTCCCTTCGTCCCGACCAGCGTAGTTAACACGGCCTGTATAGGATGAACCCTTAGATACCAATCGCGAAAATTCGGCCGTCGAAATTGATGTAATCTTATAATCATCTCCGAATCTTGCCCGTAAATGCGATAAAGCAAAACTATTTCGATAAGTTCTATGCTGCAGTTGACTCAAATGCATCTTGAATGCCTCATATTCGAGCAGCGAAGGTTCATAAAACGACTGATAGACATACGCCGAGTCAAATTGCCGCAAGCCCTCATATGCAAGTCCTTTCATATATTTGAGCACCCTACTTGTATCGCTGTAATGGAGAGCCGAATCCAGGACAACGCGAGCCTTTTCATATTCTTTATTCTTCAGTAGTCTGTCTGCATATTGCTCAGATGTATTGGCAAATGCAGTCACAAGTGTAGCATGAAAGGGAGCCTGTACGACCTGAGCATGCAGCATCGACCAGGAGCTTTCCAAGTTCTCTGAACTTAAATTCATGGCTTCTGCCAGCTTGATCTTAAATTGTAAATCTTCTTTGTATTCGCGTTCTGCTAGCTTTGCAAATGATAACATGCTCTCCTTATCTTTTAGCTGGTAGCATATATTGATCATGTACAACAATGCCATTTGATTACTGGAATCCAGATTGAGCCACTGTTGAGTCAACACTCTGGCTTCCGGCAAACGGTAATTCTCCCGAAGTTGCTTTATCCTTGCTCCAACTAATTCACCATATCCAATGAGCAGATGTTTGCGATCTTGGGATACAGAAGAGTTGATGGCTTGTTCATACAGGTTGATCGCATAGTCGTAACGTTCCATCTTATGGTACATCGCTGATTTTTTCAGTAGTAAGTCAACATTCCCGGGGCGATCCAACAACATATCGTCCAACACCATAACGGCCTCTTGGTATCTATTTTGCATTACATAAGTGCTGAAAAGCCCATATTGAGCAATCCCAACCATCTCCTCATCACCATAACGTAGTACTTCTCTCCAATCGGTTATGGCCAGCTNNGATGGGATTTTGCTCGAGCCGCAACAACAGAAACATATGCTGCTTTTAAATCGGAATCATTTGGGTATTTCGAAAAAAAGCTTTCCGTCAGGCTTGCTATTTTTGCCGTGTTGCCCATTTTCTTATAGACCGAAAGCTCTCTCATATCAAGCTCTTTACTATTACCTACATTTCGTCGATGGCGGTTTAATGCCTGAATAGCTCCTTCATATTGATCATTGTGGAGTAAGTCATCAAAAACATAATGGAAAGCTTCCTTGTTCCCCGGACTTGTGTGGAATATTTTCCCATATAGACTAGCAGGATCGCTATTTTTGGCATCTCTGGCGGCTTCTAGCAGGAAGTAATTATATTGAGACTGAAGACTCTTTGATCCCCCACGCTTCATCTCGTTATCTAGAAAGTGTAAGATCGCGGCATATCGTCGCTGCTGATCCAACACGGCTATTTTCTTCTGTACAAAACCACCATTGCCAGGAAAATGTTGTAGCGCACGTTCAGCATAAATCAAAGCATTGTTATAATCTCCGGATTTGATATAATTGTCGATAACAACATAATAATGATCTGGGTTATTCGGCTGCCCTTCCAGCATTTTTTTCGCCAGATC
Source organism: Sphingobacterium sp. UBA6711 (assembly GCA_002454415.1). Taxonomy (GTDB): domain Bacteria; phylum Bacteroidota; class Bacteroidia; order Sphingobacteriales; family Sphingobacteriaceae; genus Sphingobacterium. The sequence goes on along the minus strand of DKIT01000195.1, from coordinate 38,540 downwards.
TATGGACTCTGTTATTCGTCCCCCTTTTCTCAACTCCGAAGTTCGTTTTTCCAACAAATAATTTTGATCCATTTTTAACTCGTTATCCTCGGGATAAATCTGAGAAATACGCTTCAATAGCCGATCGGCTTCCACTTGATTTCCCATTATTCGATAAAGCTCAATTTTCTTTCGCCAAAGACCTTTCCAATAAGGATTCACTTCCAATAGTTCGTTGATATAACATATGGCACTTGAATAACGCTTCGTTTCTGTCTCTACAGCAACTAGTAGATGTTTTGTCTCAACGTTAGCGGGAGCGTAGTCTAACGATTTTACTAGTTCATATCTCGCCTGATCATACTGCTTGCGGTTTAAATAATATTTACCTAACAGCATTCTCATATCTGCATCCTTGGGATTCTTTTTCACTAAAGATTCAGCAATCCTACGCCCTTCCTCCCATTTTCCCTGATCATAAAGCTCATTGATCTCACGGGCTGTCTCATTTCTCTCAATTGTTGTCTCCCCTCGCTGGGCATACAGCGATTGACAATAGCTCAGTGAACCGCAAAAGATTATAAGAAGCCCGGCATGTTTAAATTTTCTAATCATTGTTTTTTACTGTTTGTGAACCTTTGGATGGAGAAAAACCTTGTCTTGTCATTTGTCCCCATTTAAAGTTTTTTTTGGTTAGGTACTGAATATATCCACGAAGGGTAAAAATTACAACCAAGGGATGATAAAGAAGAGCTTCCAAGGCTGAAAACAAAACAAGTTTTAAATATGCTGTGAAATTTTTATACAATTTTTCCAATACCAGATCATAAGTAACGGTGACTATCGATACAGATAAGCCGATCAGATAAGCATATAATAACATCATCCAAAAAGTATCAAAATTTACCTGTTTGGTAATCAACAGAAACAGCAGAAAAATAAAACCCATAAATTCTATAATTGGAGCCAAGAACTCGAAAAAAAAGATATACGGCATAGTAATAAAACCCAACCGACCATAGTCCTTATTAAAGAAAAATTTACGGTGATCAACAAGAAATTGAAGCATTCCTCTTCCCCATCTTGAACGCTGTCTATTGAGAACTTTGATATTAGGCGGACCTTCTGTCCAACAAAGACTATAGGGACATTGGGCTATGCGATAATCACGTTTATTTTCACGCATATAGGCAATCATCCTTACAGTCATATCCATGTCTTCAGCATGAGAAGCCGAATCAAAACCACCTGCTGCTACGACTATCTGGGTATCGAATAATCCAAAGCCTCCGGACACATTAGGGATTGCATTGACCATTGACCAGCCCATCTTGGCCACCAAATAAGACCGCAGATATTCTGTTTCCTGAAATAAAGGTATTAAGTTCTTTGGAGGTCTTACACGTGTAATTCGGCCCCGATCAATAGAACAGCCATTGACCATTCGCATCGTTGCACCAACAGCAATAACATGTTTATCGGAATCTAAGGCCGGAAGTATAATCTTACTCAACGTATCCTCAGCTAAAATGCAGTCCACATCGGTGTTAACAAAATAGCTATACTGTGCTATATTTACGCCAGCATTCATAGCATCCGCTTTTGTTCCCCCATTTACCTTGTCAACAACCAACAGCCGCTGATAAGCTGAATTCTTGGATTTCAATATCCGATTGACATGCTTACAATAAACCTTATAAACGTAATAATAAGGTACTTCCTCAAGGTCAAATTCTTCAACCAAAATATCAAGAGTCTTATCTTTGCTACCATCATTCACGATAATCACTTCAAATTTGGGATAGTCTAGACTGAGCAAAGAATGCACACTGTCCGAAATAATAACCTCTTCATTAAAAGCCGGGGCTACAATGGATATTCCTGGAGCCTCGTCGGGGAAATCCGTTAAGTATTTCTCCTCTCTGATTGAATACCTGTATCTGTAGCGCAATGTCTTGTAATAGCTCATGATCATCAGCGCTATGTACGACAAGGCTAATGCTGTCGCATAGAAATAAATCAGATAAGTAAAAAAATAAACCATATTATATAATTTTTTAAATCGACACCATCAGTTTTTCGGAAAACACCTGTTCCAACAACACATTTTCATTCAGTTCAACCTTTTGATTTGCTTCCAACATCAATTGATGTAAAATCATTTCTCCCTCAGTAGCATGTCCCTTAATAGACCGAGCGATGATCAGTTTGGTATTTACATCTGTTGCAGAGCGATAGGTATCAACAAGAAATTTCAATGCTTCCTGCGATTTAAGTTTTCCCAATGTCTTCAGTATAGCCTCCCGTACCAAGGCCGTCTCCAGTTCAAATCGTTTCACAAGTACTTTGATACACTGATCGTAGTCCAAATCTCCAAGCGTCAATACAACTTGTGCCCTAACCTCCCGATTCTCATGTTTTTCTAATAAAGAAACCAGAGCTCCAGAAGCATCATGTTGCTTGAAAAATCCGATTTCCCGCAAAACAAAAATGATGTAATTGGGATTTCTTGAATTGGTTGCCCAACGCATCAAATTCGGCAATTTACCGCTTGTGGACCGTTTGATTAATGTTGCATGCAATCTCAATTTGTCGAGGTGCGTGAACTCCTCATCAAAATTTTCTTCCATAAAACGAAATGGGCTAAAATTTTCTTGGCTAGTATACAAGTCGCGCGCCGTCTTTCTGAGATGTTTATCCTTATGGAAAGTGGATTTTGATAGTACTCCGCTGTTGACACCATTATCCATATCGCCCACGACCTGAAGAGCTCCTCTTCGCTCGTCAATGCCCGAAACACGGATCCTCTTTTCCCAAAAACCAGATAACTTAAGGGCTTCCAAACAATTCTTGTAGTTGATCTGGTTAAAAGTCCTATTTTTAGAAAGCTGGCTTTTTACCGTCAATACGACATCAGTTATAGCGATCGCTTTCCACCGGGGAGCTTTTGAAACATCATCCTGTAACAGTTCATGGATTTCTTCACTCTCATAATTGGCTTTGCTCCCTATAATAAATTTTAATCGCTCCTCGAAAATCGACGCTATAGACTTTTTACGCCTCTCTTCACGATTAATTTTATAGCCTAAAAAAAGCAACCGCAAAATTCCTAATAAGATAATTGCACCTAGTACAATGACCATAACTACAGTCAGCTGCACAATAAGCGGATAGCCGTTGTAGAGCGAGCTTAAGTAGCTCAAATAATACAGGTAATAATCGTAATACATAACTTGCTTTCAATTGAGTGTTTAAAATACTTTCATACGACCTTTTACAACCTGGGTAATCAGGACTTCAATTTGATCGATAATGCAAATTTTACAATTCGTAAGGGCTTAACTATCTCAAATACTGAATCAAAAAACTTATTGTAAATATTGGACACACTCCCATAAACAAAAACAACTAAAAACAACTGAAAAACAACATCTTAACGATTGAAAAAACATTATATATAGTTATAAATTAATAGTACTTTTTCCGCTAAGAAAAAGTCTTCAACGCACAAAATGTGATATCTCGTAAAAAATATAAGACACAAAAGATACTCCTTGGGGACAATTGTGTTAGAAAAGATAGATGGTTTGATAAATAAGCGCTTATGGAAAACAAAAGCAAGCAAATAAAGGCAGGAAAATTTTCTCGGTCGACAGTTCTACACTATTGATACATATAAATAGCGTGACAAAATATTGGAATCTATGGAATTAGGACATGGAGGAATGGTCTAACCTATATTGTAGGGGTGAGCATCCAAATTCCTCGAGAAAATTCCGATAGAATGAAGCTCTGGAGTTAAAACCGCAAATAAAGGATAAATCTTCCATATTGTACGTCAAATCTTGTAATTTCAACTGTTTTGCGGCATAGCTCAATCGGAGCTGATTGACAAATCCATTGAAATTTTTACCGAATTCCTCTTTAAGAAAGATGGATAAGTGATTGCTGGGAATGTCAAGCATTTTACACAGCTTTTCTCTATTTAAATCTGTGTTCAAAAATCCACGTGTTTGAATAAATTGATTCACTTTATTTCTATATTCCAATGTACATTCCGCAGAAAGAGAAGCTCTAGGTATTGTATATTTTTTATCCATACTATCTACCGACAATTTTTCCAACGAACTATGGTTCTTTTCAGCAGTCTTCTCCTGTGATATTCGATTTCGAGAAACGGATAACAAGGCTGAAATATTAAATAAAAAGAAAAGGTAAAGCATAAGCGTAAAAGCTCGATGTGTATCCAGATCCCCTTGATACCTTGCCAAATTGATAATCATGACAATCATGATTGCCAAAAGAAGAAAAAAAGGAGATATCAACAGCTCATTCTTTCTCTTCAACTGGGTAGCATATAATGGAGCTAATAAAGGCAGTAGCCATGCGATATAAGCCACAATCTGAACCACTGAGCAGAAATGAAGCAATAGCGAATAATCAAGTGCAAAACGATAGCGAAGCGACGATTCTGCAAATAACAACACAAATAGAAATAACATCGTCATAAAGGGTATGAGGTGAATCCAAAACCTTTTATAAACAGCCTCGCTAGCCAAGTTCCTAACAAGTAATAATAAAGAAGGTCCAAACAATAGACCAGTCGGAAAAGCTAACAATAGATAAAGCCATTGTGGAAAAAAAATAGTACAGAGATGTAACAGTAATAGCTGAAATATGCCTAATATAAGGATAATCGAAAGATGGCGGCGAAAAATTAAATTTTCGTCTCCCACTTTGAGAAAAATAATCCCAGAATTAATACACAATGCAATAATTGTCAGTATAGTAATTAACATGATTATTAGGTTATAGCGACTAAATATATCCCTTCCACCGGTGACCATGAGGTCAGCAATGTTCTATACCAAAACTAAGTCATTTTTTTTCTAGACGGATATATAAAATCTATTTTAACGCGGCTTGTGGCCATCCGGCTACATGCATAGGATACCGAAGACTAATTAGCGTACTAAAACAATATGAAATGTAAATTCATAGCACGAATATTTTATGTAATACATAAGATTCGGTAACTTAGCACTAAATATAGTTATCTATTGAAATCTACCGTATCTAGACAATCAGGCTTTTCAAAAAATATTTTACTGATGAAGAAAACCAAACCTTACGCTAAAAAACGTGTGTTAAACCATAAAATGCCTTAAAGGTAAACCCTATTTTAAAAAAGTATGCAGTTGAAATTCGAGAAATATAATGAATGCAGTGACGAGCAATTATTTAAGCTAATAAAGCTTAATGATGCATACGCCTATAAGATATTATATGATCGCTTATTTTACGTCCTATTTTCGCACGCCTCGCATAAACTAGCTTGTAGAGAAGATGAGCAAGATCTTACACAAGATCTTTTCATGAATCTATGGAATAAACGGGCGCAAATAATCATCGAAGAGAAAGTCACCAATTTTCTGTTTGTATCCCTCAAAAATAGTATTATCAACTATTATATAAAAACAAAAAAACAAAATGAACGCCATGAGCTTTACCATTACTTCAAAGCTCATTTTGAAGCAACAACGGACCGTACAATTCATAAAAACGAACTTGAAAAAATAATTCAAAATGAAATAGAATCCCTTCCACTAAAAATGAAACAAATCTATTTGCTGAGTAGACATCAGGAGCTCAGCCATAAGGAAATTGCGGATTTAATGTCCATATCCGAATTAACGGTCAAGAAGCAGGTGGCCAATGCTCTCAAAATACTTAAGAAAAAAATTAATTACGTACTTTTTACTTTTTTTTAAAATTCATCTACTCCCATCATCGATTGGTCTTGTCCTATTTATAAAAGTCCATTAAACTGCGATGACGGAAAAAGAAATTACAGACCTTCTAAAACGATATACAAATCAACAATGCACGAAAGATGAAATAATCTTTGTCGAATCTTGGTATAACTCTCTGGACTATAAACATCCAATTCAAGTCAATGAATTTGAATCAATTAAGCACCAAACATGGCATTTATTGGATCCTCAACGTCGAAAGAAACGAAATATTTATCAATATGCCGCCATGTTAATTGGTATCCTGCTCCTATCCACCGCGGCCTATTTCATAGTACAGAACCATAAAGAAGACCTTTCCCATAGTCCAATCGCAATGCAGCCCGTTAGCTATCAAGCCATGTTAATCGTAGGTTCGAAAGATTCGATAGACCTCAATAGTTTACAAATCGGCGAAACGAAAAATGCGAATGGCATCAATGTTAAAAAACTTGAAAATGGAATGATATCCTATGAAGTACAGACCGACAGCAAAAGTATGAGTGAATGGAATAAATTGATTGTCCCACGTGGAGGCCAATACAAAATCAAGTTGGCAGATAATTCACTGGTCGTCGTCAATTCAGAATCGGAGCTTCAATTCCCATCCCGGTTTACCGGCAATGAACGTCGGATAAAAATGGTTGGTGAAGGTTATTTTGAAGTGACAAAAAATAGCTATAAACCTTTTATTATAAACTCTAAAGATCAAGAAGTTACCGTATTGGGCACGAAGTTTAATATTCAAGCTTATCGAAATGAAAATAATATAACCACCACACTCCTGGAAGGAAAAGTCAAAGTTTCAAGTCCTAAGGGTGACATCGTTCTTCTGCCTGGAGATCAGACAGTATATAACGGTGAAAATATGATGGTTTCCAAAGCCAAAACCTCATCAGTCACGACATGGAAAGACGATATCTTTCTCTTTGAGGGTGAACCTCTGGGAAAAATCATGCAACAGATGTCTCGCTGGTACAATATCGAAGTTAAATTTGATACGAAAGACATCGCCCGAATGCGCTTTACCGGAAGTATATCAAAATACCAAACTATCGACCAAGCCCTACATCTACTTGAAATAACCGGAAAAGTAAAATTTAGGATTGACAACCAAACAATCTATGTAAAAGCAAACTAACCTTAACAAAAATTTATGAATATTAAGTACTTTAATCATGTAAGATTTTATCTTACACTGTTACTCCTTACTGCATTCTTTACGGACTTTTCACTAGCTGCTTTTGCTCAGAAAATAAGCATCCAGACGCATGAAAGCAATTTGAAAACGATTATCAAAAAGCTTGAGGAACAAACCCCTTACCGTTTTTTGTACGCCGACGAGATGTTAACAAACGCCTATCCTGTCACCTTATCTGTCACAGATAAAAATTTTCGGGACGTATTGACAGCTATTTTTCAGGCGCAGCCCCTGACCTTCCAAATTGAAGATAAAACCATTATTATCAAAAACAAACAGCAACAACTGGGTACTGTTTCCGGTGCAATCAAGCACTTAGACGACAATCTTCCTATGTCAGGAGTAACGGTTAAAATCGTTGGAAAAGGACTCGATCTCCTTACCGTCTCTGATGCAACAGGAAATTACACGTTTGCTGATATTCCTTACGGTACCTATCAGCTCTCTTTTAGCTATATAGGTTATTTGACAACCGCATCACTAGTTCATTTAAATACCGCAAAGTTTAATCACAATATGACGATGCATATCGCTGACGCCAGATTGGATCAGGTCGTTGTTATCGGTTATGGTGCCAAGAAACAAAAGGATCTGACAAGTTCGGTCTCTTCTATTAATCAGGAAAAAATAGCGGATTTCAGTAATAATGCAGCAACATTCGAGTCTATTTTGGGCGGTGCAGCTAAGGGTGTACTGGTTACCCAAAACTCTGGTGCACCGGGTTCAACGGCAAAGCTCAATATCCGTGGCATCACTTCACCCTTATCGGGCAGTACCAACGAACCCTTATACGTAATAGATGGGGTACCCTTTTTTATCGATGGATATTCTGATTTTCCAACAATCAACCCCCTCTCGAATATACCTGTTTCGGAAATCGAGAGTATTGACATCCTGAAAGACGCCGCAGCAACTGCTATTTACGGTTCACGTGGAGCCAACGGTGTAGTCATTGTGAAGACTAACCGTGGAAAAAAAAATAAACCTTTTACGCTCTCGGCCGATTATACACATTCAATCAGCAATCCAACACGGATGTACAAGCCTTTGTCGGTCGGACAATTTAAAGATGCGCAACATACAATTATCCAAAATACAATAGCTGGTATCAATGCTGGTAAAATTGACCCCTATGAAGCCTTCTACAATCAAATACCTGCAATAGAACAAATGGCAAACATCACCCCAATAGCAGACGACGGATTTGGTACTCCATTGCAATATCGTTATGATGGATTAAACAACAATGCCTTCGACATCGGGAATACCGACTGGACACAGGTAATCCAGAATAAAAATGCCCGTACGTCACAATTTAACCTTACTTTAAATGGGGGATCGGACAACAGTAATCTAGCCTTCAATTTCAATGCGTTTGATCAAGAAGGATTATACATCAACAACGGTCTCAAACGCTATAGTGGGCGTCTAGCATTTGACAGCAACATGACCGATCGCTTGACTGCCGGGGCTTCATTATCTTACGCTTACAGTACATTAAAATATGGCCAGCAGTTATTCGCTGAAGGTAATACCAAACCTTGGCTTGTAAGACCTGATATAGATGCATACGATACTGATGGTAAACTCAACCGCATCGATGGTTCGTTGATGTACGGTGCTCCTGTGATGTTATCGAGTCCTTTGGCGCAGCTCAGCAATCGGGGTCTAAATAATATACACCAATTTTTGGGAGCGGCTTATGCCGAGTACGAAGTTTTCAAGAATTTTAAATTGCGTGGTGACATCAGTATTGCTTCTTATAATGGCGGCGCCAGTATCTTCGCTCCGACCTATATACAAGATGACTTTACCGCTTTTGGCAGTAGCTTGTATGCGACATTGAACACCAACACCTCCAACAACAGCAATACCAGTCTCAATTTTAGAGCGGACTATGCTTGGAAAAAAAATGGACATCAAGTATATACCATGGCCGGTCTAGGATTTGACCGCTCCAAAAATTCAGGCGATTCAAATAGGNNTCCGGACGACGAAACGCTGACAGATCCGGGGTCAGCAGCCAGAAATACGTTTTTCACCTATTACCGCGCTGACCAGGGATTAAATTCTGTTTATAGCCGCCTAAGTTATAAATACAACGATCGTTATCTGGCTGAAGCCAACTTCCGAACGGATGAATCTTCTAAATTCGGTCCTGGCAATAAACGCGCATATTTTCCATCCTTATCAATGGGCTGGCGCATAAACAATGAACAGTTTATGCAAACTGTCGATTGGATCAACGACCTGAAACTACGGCTAAGTTGGGGCAATACCGGTTCGACCAATATCAGTAACTTCCTGTACCGTCAGTTTTTTGTCCGCAGTTCCAATGATCTTTGGGGGGGCAAACCTGCTATTGTTTTAGATCCAAATGTCCCTAACCGTGATGTCAAATGGGAAAAAACACGGGAATACAATGCAGGATTGGATTTTGCACTATTCAACAACCGACTTACTGGGAGCTTTGATCTTTATGACCGTTATACAACCGGTGCATTAGCACCTGCACCGATTGCATTGGAAGCTGGATCTAACACTTATTCGGCGAATATCATCGACATGAGCAATAAGGGTTTTGAGATCGAAGTGGGCTATGATATAATAAAAAAACAGGATTTCACCTGGAATCTATCTTTTAATATCGCCCGCAATCGAAATAAAATAGAACGCCTAAACGGTGCCAATATTAATGCCTATTCATTGGACAGCTACTTAGAAGGCTTCCCTGCCGGCACAAAAAAAGGGTATCTAGTCGAAAAAATCTTCGATTCGCAAGAGGAAATCGATGACTTGAACAATAACTCACCAACAGGATATTACCAAAATATGGCTACTGGTATAGGCGATTATAAATATAAAGACCTCAACAGCGACGGTGTTATCAATACCGATGACCGTGAAGTAATCGCGACTGCTCAACCCAAATATTTCGGTGGTTTTTATAACCGTATACACTATTAGAATTTTCATTTTTCTTTTGTTCTCCAATATTCCAAAGGAGCATCAGCTCTAATGGATGATTTTCAAACGAGCCTTTTTGGCATGTTAGGTCAGAGCCTTCAACAGGAAATCTATGGCGATATGTGGTCACCAACCAATCCAAATGCACATTTTGCCAAAATAACCTATTATGACCCGGCATCAAATTCCAGAACATCTGACCGTTTGGTGTACGAAACCTCGTTCTTGCGTTTAAAAAACATCAACTTGAGTTATGCACTGCCAATTACTTTGACAAAAAGATGGCACATCAATCAGGTATCTGTATTTGCTGCGGCATCCAATCTGTGGACCATCACCAAATGGCCAGGGTTAGATCCTGAATTTGTCGGAACTTACATCACATCCAGCACGTCCAGTAATGACGCTTATCCGATGTCAAAAACATTTTCTCTGGGTATTAAAGCAGCATTTTAACATACAATCAACATGAAGATAAAATATTTGGGATTATTACTAGCGGGAACATTCGGCCTAAATTCCTGCTCAATGGTAGGCGATATTGATGATATCAAACCTTATTATAAATTAGAAGAAGAGAATGTCGTCTATAACCTCGAATCGGCAGAGTCCGTCTTGCGCGGTGTTTACAAAAGCTGGCGGACGTTTAACGTATCCTCTTTTCGCCTTTACATGTCCATTCTTTCGGGCACCACCATCAGTAAAGGTGGTGGATTAACCGGAGGTCAGGAGTTTGTCACGAATAGTGTGCAGGCCAATAACATTGCTCTCGCCAATATCTATCAGGGCTCTTACCTAACGATAAATACAGCCAATAGCTTAATTAAGTTGATGGAAAGAGGTGACGCAAAAGGCGCTCCCGAACAACGTGTCAAAGAAATTATCGCCGAATGTAAAATACAGCGTGCACTCGCCCACTTTCAAGTACTGCGTCATTTCGGCTATTTCTTTGATCGATCATCTCCCTATGGTATAGTTTTGAGGAATACACCTTTTACAGGAACAGAAGCCACGCCCCGCGCAACCGTACAACAAAGCTATGATTTCATACTTACCGATTTGGACGATGCTATTGCCAATGCACCCCAAATTAATAAACTGCACTATTATGTCACAAAAGCAACCGCCAAAGCCCTGAAAGCAAAAGTACTCTTACATATGGGCAAATACAATGAAGCTGAAAACCTGGCAAAAGAAGCTATTGACCTAGCGGAAGCCAACGGTTACCAACTGGAGAAGTCTTTTAGAAGTATATTTACTAACGGCTATGAATCCTCCGAAGCACTTTTTGCTACCTATACCGAAGGCGCTATGGAAACTGCATCCGATCAGATTGCACGCACTACCTATAGCGAATATACCAAACGAATGGCTGATGCATTGGTCGGAACTGACAACGATGGCGATCTCAATACGGGTGATGGTTACGATCAACGTTTTTACCTAATGTTCAATCCAACATTCGCAGGGGCTCAGGGCAATGGAAAGCATCCCTATTCCATCAATGGGACTGGCAAACATAACACGCAAATGATTCTACGCCTAGGTGAAATCTATTTTATCCATGCCGAAGCCGCTGTTCGAAACGGTCACTATGATACAGCCCGTAAAAGCTTTCAAACCATGGCTTCACGTGTGAATTACCCCACGAATTACGCTAGTAGCATCAGCAATAAAACATTATTGAATGCAATATTTCAACATAAAGCATTGGAGCTATTTGCCGAAAATGGAGAAGATTGGTTTGATTTTGTTCGCTATTATCACGAAAGAAATATGGATTTAAACGCGATTAAATCGACGATCAAATCAGGGGCTCAATTGGTATTACCCCTACCACAAACAGCATTAGCCGGAAACAATAAACTGCAACAGAATCCGCTTTAAAAATCTTGTATCCGTATTGATGATATACACAAGCATCCGTACCGATATATTAACAGACAAATTAAATAAGACCAGCTGAACATTCAGCATAAATAATAACGAATGAAAAAATTATTTTTAATTCTCACCAGTAGTATGCTAACGTTGGTGTCTTATGCACAAACTACATATACATTATCCGGCAAAATCGAAGGAAAAAAAGCGAATGGTCAGATCGTTAGCCTCTGGGCTGACAATGGGCAAAAGAAAATTGGCAGTGCTATCATCAAAAATAACACCTTTCAAATAAGAGGCTCCATTCATGATCCCGAATTGGTAAAAATTATTATTGCACCGACAGAAAATTCCGAACAGAAACTATGGAAAGCAAGTGGGTTCTATCTCGATAAAGGACGCCTCCAGCTGTCCGCCCATATCGATAGCCTCCCTCCATATTATTACAACCCTAATTTGCCTAGCGTGAAACCTACAATTGAAGGTTCCCAAGCGCAAAACTTGGCAAACCAGTTAAACCGAAGCATCATAACCGAACGACAGGCACTCAATAAATTAGACAAGGATTATATGCGCGAGTATCACCTTCCGGCGATCGATGGGATATTCAATACAGATCGAGGGATTGCCATTCTGAAAGAAATGGCGCCACATAAGAAAATTGTCTTTGAAAAAAAATGGACATTTATCAAAAATAATCCAGCGGCTCGTGTTGCTTTGGATGAAGCATCCTATATGGTAATGGGGTATGGCGATGAAAGTCTTTCCAAAACACAAATGGATGAACTGCTCCAAATTTTTGAGCCGTCATGGGCTGGTCGAGAAGTATATATAGAATTAGAGACAGCAATAAGAAAAGCCAAAGCAACAGCTATTGGATCAAACATATTAGACGGCCCCATCTTGGACAAAGACGGAAACAAGATACAGTTGACATCGGTATTCCCAAAAGACAAAAAATACATCTTACTTGAATTTTGGGCTTCATGGTGTGGCCCTTGCAGAGGTGAAATACCTCATCTAAGACACACATACGCAACCTGGAAAGACAAGGGTTTTGATATCGTAAGCATTTCGCTTGATGAGAAAGAAGCGGATTGGAAGAAAGCCATGACTGAAGAGGACATGGTCTGGCGTCAATACAATGCTCGTGAAGGTTTTGACAGTCAGATTGCTAAAAGTTATGACATACAAGGTATTCCATACGCACTGCTTGTCGATGCAAATGGCATCATCATCAAACATGGTATGCGCGGAGCTAGCTTAGATCTAGCATTGGCAGAATTAGCCAAGTAATGGATCAACACTCCCACTCGTAAAATTATCATACCAGCTAATGATCTGCCTTTAGCACATAATACATCAAGAAGCCGTTCAGCATCGAGCTTCTTGATGTAAAAGATAAAATTACTTATCGGGTATACTTTGCCTTTAGGATCCTAATCTCTTTTGGTCCAATTGCCATCTCATCCTGAAGAAACTGCTCCACTGTACCATACTTGCGGTTAATGCCATCAAAGAAAGCTTTTAACAGCGCCGGTTTTAGTTTCATTTGGTCTTCAATCTGTTGTTTGGTCATTCCTGTCGCTGCGACCATTGCGTCTGTATAAGCATTCATCTGCTTGTTGCGACTAAGATACACGTTGGAGGCTAAATAATCCGCTTCAATTACTGGATATGGAACACCGAGGACATATAATATCAGCGCTGTTTGCATACCTGTACGATCTCTGCCCCCAGTACAGTGGTACATAACTGCTTCTCCATCAGCAGCGCCCAAAAGTTTGATAAACGCAGGTCGGTATCTATCGCCATAATACTGGACTCCCTCACCATAGAATTTTATCAAAAAGTCTTTCTGTTTTAAAGCTTTGACCATCTCCTGTGGATTAGGTAAACTATCGCTCCCCGCAGGGCTTAAAGTGTAATCGGAATTAGCTGTGAGTCTATCTGGAGCAGATTTAGATTCAGCAGTTCCACGAAGATCAACAACAGTATGTATTCTCTTTCTATCCATTAGTAATACATCAGCATCCGTAAGCTTATCAATAGCATCGCTACGAAAGATTCTTCCCCACACAACGTGTTTTCCGCTGCTGGTTTCATACCCTCCAATATCCCTGAAGTTAACTGCGCCCTCGACTGGTAGTACACGTTTGCTACTATCCGATAACTGTCCGAACGCAAGTGTAGGGATGGCTCCCAAAAGGGCCATCATCAAATTTGAAATTCTCATATGATTGTGTTAAACTGTTTATTTAATAATTTCCCATCTAATCCCCGCCTGTCCTCTGCTTCCATACACCTCACGGCTACTGATGCGACGACTATCTCCCATATACATATTTACTGCCGAATTTGTCAGATTATTCAGTTCTAAAAATGCCTTGACTCTTGCGGATAACGATACCGTGGCAGTAGCATCAAGCGTGAAATTGTTATCTGTCCACTTATAGAATTGTTGCCCCAATTTTTGATCGATAGTCTCAATAGACTTTCCGCGGTAGTTTCCAGCCAGTCGTACCATCACGCCCTTCCCTTCATAAAATAAAATCGCATTGAACAGATGCTCGGATTGATTAGGGAGTGCCGTTTTATCGAATGAAAGTTCGACACCCCCGATACGTGGTACTTTCGTCTCCGAGTCCACATAAGAGTAATTAAACTCGACACCAAAGTTCTTCCAAAAACCTTGGAGGAAATCAAAACGTCGATTAACCCCAAACTCTAAACCTAACAATGTTGCTTTGTTCAAATTTTTTGCTTGCGAGATGCGGTAATCTGTCCCGTCGATCGTCTGCATACTGATATCCGTAAATATCACGTCCGAAATATGCTTATAGAATATCCCCCCGGTCAGAATCCCGACGTTCTGAAAGAAATATTCTCCCATGACATCAAAATTGTGGCTAAAGCTCGGCTTAAGTTCAGCATTCCCTTGACTGATAGTTGCTGGTGTAGAGGAGACATCAATGGATGTTCCCGGTGTCATATCCCCAAAGTTGGGTCGCACAAAGGTTCGGGTGAAAGCCCCTCTCAAATTTGCATTGTTGTTCAATTTGTATTTGAGGTGGAACATGGGCAATAGAGCATTATAATTATTTTCTATTTCGGATGTTACAAGCTGATTACCCGACGAGGTGGGTAGTACACGTTTTCCGTGAAGTTGGGTACTTGTATATTCATTGCGCAGCCCGGCTACAAGTTTTAGGTTTTCGGAAACATCATAATCAGCCATAATATAGCCCGATGATACAGTTTCTTTTCCTGTATAAATCGAAGAAGCGCTCATTGGATCTGTTTTATCCAGAAAACCATTTTCTTCTAGAAACTGCGGACTGAACAAGTCCAATAGTTGATTCTTGGTCAAGGGATCTAGCTTAAAGGAGCTATAGTCACCATTCAAACTCCCAAAAAAGGATGTTCCTTTTGGAAAGCTCTGTGTTTCAAGAGTGGATAAACTACGTAAAGGAGGCGAATTTTCTATACCTAACGCAGCGCTAGGAAGAAACACTAGATTAGAACCGAAAAAATTTTCCCGGTCTTTATGNNTAAACTTTAATACCGATGATGCTTCCACCTGGAAATTGAGCTGAGCAACGCGATCGTGCTCACTATTATCCAACTGCGTGATGACCAGCTGTGTCAACTTAAGCTGGTTAGGATCCAAAACTTCATTTGCATCCGTGATTCCCGGGTCGAAATCAACTGGAGATCCGCCAACACCATTGGGTGAGTCGAAGCCCCAATAACGTAATCCATCATTAGACAAATTATTGAAACCACTTTTTATTTGCTGATGAAAAGTAGCTATCGGCAATCCCTTACGATCATTTGCTGGCGGAGTTTCAAGATAATATTTCGATTTGTGATCGCCGACACTCCAGTCCATTTTGGTAATCCTTGAAAGTTGATGCTCTCCACCTATCTCCGCCCCTTATACCGCTGTTTGATAGTGGGAGTAGCGATTATTATATTGGAAGCGTTTCTTGTTATAATCTACATAGGCTTCATACACGGGTCGGATGTCGTCAAATTTATTGAACATCGCGCGCAGGAACAATGTATGTCCAGGTGCAATTTTGTAGTCTGACCCTAAATTTATTCCCTTGGTTTGACGTTCACCGATATAACGCTTCAGCATAACAGATCCAATAGAATTCTTCTCCTGGTCGTTTGCCATACCGGTATTGTAAGAGACATCAAATGCATCGGATCCCCATTGCCTTGCCCATGTTGCCGCCGACAGGATCATTCCCAATTTATTGTCCAAGAAGCGGTCTCCATAGACGAGCGAGCCGTTATAAGTCCCGTTCTTACTGAAAGTGTTATATCCTCCAGCTCCTGAGATACCCAGTGTACGTTTACTCGGTGAAGTTCTAGTGACAAAGTTTATAGAGCCTCCAATGGCATCAGCCTCCATGTCTGGTGTGAGTGCTTTGGCAACTTGGACATACTGAATGATCTCAGATGGAATGGCGTCCAAGGGCATGGAACGATTGCCCATTACATTTGGGCTTGGAAGACGAGTTCCATTAAATAATACGGAGGTCCAAGCAAATGGAGTACCTCTTACCGTTGCAACATCTGCTTCGCCGTGATTCTTGGCAACTGCAACACCTTGCATGCGCTGTACAGCCTCCGCAGCATTTCGGTCCGGTAGTTTGCCAATCGCATCTGCAGCCAATACATCCATTATTGCGACTGCCTGCTTCTTGATACTGAAAGCTTTTGCCTGCGAAGGTGCCATCGTTCCCGATACAATTACTTCTGCAAGCGCACTACCATCGCCAACCGCCAACTCCATTGGCGAAACGTCGTTAATACCTCGCTTCAAATGAAGATCGAATATACGTGTTTGATAACCAAGATAGGATATCTGCAGCGATACCATACCTGTATCTGGGGCTGTTAATGTAAAATCACCTTGTAAATCTGATGACGTATTGCCTTTAAAAGAGAGCGCAACAATAGATGCTCCCGGTAGTTTTCCCGAACTACTCTTTACGGATGATTTGATGACCTGACCATAGGCGGACACAAACCAGGGAAAAATGACCAACAGGACACTTATACCCTTTTTTAAACTTAGTAAATTTCTGTTTCTAAATTTGGTAGACATTGGTAACATATTTTTTTTGCAAAGATTATATACTGCCCAATGTTTTTCGACTTCCAAAATTTTAAGGACGTCCTTTCCCTTTTTTTGAATCAAACGCACTAACAGTCGCTAAAAATCAATCACTTACGAAAATTATAGAATTGTTATCAAATTATTAATATTAAAATAACACAAGGATCTTAGCTTTGAATACAACTGAATCGTTACTGCCATGATGAACTATATCATTGTATTGGGTCTGTTTCAAGGAATATTGACAGCTCTATTTCTTTATAGCACCAAACTGCGAAAAAGTACCGACACCTTTCTATTCGTATTAGTTTTATGTATAGTTGTCCATCTATCCATCAAGTTTATTATCTATCATTTTGTTGATGAGCCAAATGTCCGCAAAGCGATGAATACATTTATCGGTTTCTCCTACACCCCCATTGTGTATCTTTTGGCGCTTAGTGAGGCTAAAAGAAAAAAAGATATGCTTTCCAACTGGTATTTATTTATTCCAATTGTTATTGTGACAATTGGTTTTTTTTCTACGGCCACCGTACTTTATGCCGCACCTCTCGAAGGAATAGGAGTCTTACAACATTACAATATAGTATCTTCCCTCACATTTATTCCCTTTGCCATTATACTATCCATCAAGACATTATATTTTTCGTACCGAAATCTTGTTCCCTCTGATATACGTAGGCTGATCATACGTATATCCATGATCTTATTGGTTTTAAACTGTATTGGTTTAGTCTATTATTGCATCGGCAACGTTGATCTTTACGGGGGAGATCTGCTTATCAGAAGTATTGCATATGCTTCGCTAGCAATAATATGCATATTAATAGCGCAATATCGGTTTACAAACATCACCCATGAAAATGTACTGTCGAAAGAATTAACTAATTTAAATCTGAATAATGAGCCCTACGAAGAAATGGTATCCGAAAGCATTGTTGTTCATAAACCTGACCAAAGAGAGCGCAAAGAAATTCTAACGAAAGAGCGTATGTCAGAAATCTGGGATAAACTTGAAACTGGGATGAAATCTGAAAGATATTATAAAGATAGTGAACTCACATTAGAAAAACTCGCCCAATTAGTCCACGAAAATAAATACTACATCAGCGAAACGCTAAATAATTATGCCAATAAACCCTTTTATACGTACATCAATGAATATAGAGTAATGGATACGAAGGGTAAAATAGAGCGGTATGCAACAAATGAACTGGATATCAATATGCTTACGATAGCCTATAGTGCCGGTTTTAATTCCAAATCCTCCTTCAATAAGTACTTTAAGGAAATGACTGGATTGACGCCAACGCTCTATTTCAAAATGCTTTCCCCCAAGTAAAAGCATTTAAATTCAACAATGGAATTTTACTTTCTTCACAAATATTCTTACGCATCTGGGTTTATTTGGCAAAGATCTAAGTACCTTTGTGGTGTATAATGAAAATATCATGATCGAATTGCCTGTTCACGGCTTCACAATCATATATGCTGAGTTGCTAAATATGCCGATAAAGGCTGTATGTGACGGAATGAGCAAGACTTTTTCATCATAATAAATCCTGAGTTATGAAACGATATAGGTGTATATACTGTTATAATCTTCATCTTACCGATCATTTAGGGGAAGTGCACTTGTCGAATAAATAAAACACCACAAAAATGACAGTCCAGAATAATATAAACCAGCAGAATAACAAATATACTGACAATGGCGAGATTAATACTAGCCAAAAAATTCTGGAAACAATGTGTAACCATACCCAAATGAGGTACGGAATGATACGCAAAAAAGAGGGTAACAAGTGGGACAACTGGTGTGTCTACGATTATCATTCTCAACAGATCATCGCGCAGAATAGTGATACCTATGTAAAAATTTATCAAGAAATAAGAAAAGGGTTTGCACCAATTTACATTGATAATATCGATATATGTGCAGAACGGCAATGGAGCGAGCTTCTTCAGGAGTTTGGATTAAAGAGTTATATTTCTTATCCTATACTTAACAAAAATGACGCCATCATCGGCCACTTAAGTTTTATGAACGATAAACCGGTTCAGTTTGACCGGGTTAAATTGGAAACGCTATTTACTTTTTGCAATGATCTCATCATTACTGATTTCAGCACAACAACTGAAAGGCAGCATATCAAAAGTATTCTCGATCAAGAACGCAACTATTCCAAAAATAGAGACCTTATTTTATTTTCTTTAGCCCATGACCTAAACAATCCAGTTAGTATTATAAAACTATTATCTCAATACTTGGGTGAAAATCTAGAAAATAAAATGCAAAAAAATCTAGCAAAAAAAATAGAAGAGGTTTCTATCCGTATGAAAGGGGTAATAGATGATATTTTAGATTTTAGCAGTAGCCGGTTTGGTCGTGAGATTGAAGGTTATACCGAGCTCGTGAATATGGAACCTTTAATTAAACAGATATTGTCCGAATTTGAAGTGATGCATACGCATCTAATCATAACAAATTTGAGGCTTCCCTTATATGTGAACTGTGATAAAAATAAATTGGGAAGAGCCATTGTTAACCTGATTAGTAACGCCATAAAGCATGGAGCTACTGATAAAGAAATTAAAATAAATGCATTCATAGAAGAAGATAATTTTGTTTTCAGTGTAACAAACCAGATCTCAGCCATTCCCCCGCCAAATACTTCGGATTTATTTAAGCCATTCGTACGAGGTTCCGGTAGCAAGGGACTCGGCCTGGGATTGTATGTGACCAAAGAAATAGCGAAATTTCATCAGGGTGACATGGAAGTCGTGATAGAGGGCGAAAAAATCACATTCAAACTGTTTATCCCCGTAAAATAGAATATTTTTTGCTTGATACTGCTTTATTCACAATCGACCCTTAGTTAAGAACATCCAACTTTATGGGCTTGCCAATTGTTCTCCCAATAAAATTGAAGACCATGAACAAATCGAAAAACAAAAATGAACAGCAACAAGGTGTCCCCAACCCAGATCCGCGTGAGCCCAGCCCGGACTTTATAAAACAAAAAGAAAAAGGCTCACCGAATGAACAAAATGACGAGAAAACGTCTCATGACCAACAAAACAAAGACCCGAATACAGATCTATCAGGCATTAAGGATGACCGTACTCACTCCACAGAAGTCGAACAGGCTAAACAAGAAAAAAAAGAAGATGATGATGCTGATCTTTCAGGTGAAATCAACGTTTAGTTTTGTTTTAGTATTTATGTTCGATAATTAAATAAGGGTGCGCGCTTCACACCCTTATTTTAAAAATTATACTCTTGGTACTGGCGCATGCAAAGCAATTAATTTTTCATGTTTTAATTCTTCCCAAAAATCCGCCGGTATTTTGGCATGGAAAGAATGTGCATTTTGCACGGCCTGCTCACCTGTATGTGCACCCGGTATAACACCTGAAACTTCGTCTGGTGCAGCGGCAAATTGTAAAGCAGCTGTACGTNNGAATGATGATCTGCCACCCTTTTTAAGGCACTGAGTTTCTCTTTCACCCCCTCCGGGAACGTACCATCGTACAAATACCGGTTCTTACCAGACAGAAATCCAGCACATAGCGGAGCGCCCACAACAATCGACATTCCTCTTTCAGCAATCTTAGGAAATACAGTATTTAAATCATCATCGTGTTTAATTAATGAATATTGGCAAGCCGAAAGGAAGATGTCGGGATCCGCCACATCCAATGTTTGCAAAATCGGCTCAATAGTATTGACACCCAACCCCCATCCTTTTATTAGGCCTTCTTCCCTCATCTTGGACAACTCAGGCATCGCCCCTTTAACGGCTTGCTCGAAATAACTCGCGTAGCTATCTTTCATATCGCCGTTGTCTGGCGAAAGATCATGAATAAATACCACATCTATGGACGATAAGCCTAGGCGCTGGAGACTATCTTCCACACTTTTTCTTACACCTGCTGCACTGTAGTCATATTTGTAACTAAAATTCATTTTACCCTTCCATAGCAATTGCTCCATCGTAAAATTCTCTTTGGGTTCCAACAGCCTTCCAACCTTCGTCGAGAGCGTAAAACTATCCCGTGGCTTATCTTTTAAAAACAATCCCATTCGACGTTCGCTGATGCCTAGACCATACCAAGGGGAAGTGTCAAATAACCTTATACCTGCGTTCCAAGCTGCCTCTACAGCCTGCAGACATTCAAGATCCGAGTTGTGCTGAAATCCGTTACCCAGAGCTACCCCACCAAACCCAGCCTTATCGCTAGGACGAAACTTTCTCTTCTGTATTAAATTCTCAGGTGTTACCATATTATCTTCTTTAAATGTTGTTGCCAAAATATGAAGTGGTGTTGCGGTTAAGGCGAAACTCCCTCCTATGAGGCCTGTTTGCGCTAAAAATTTTCTTCTTTTCATGCCCAATTTCCGATGTATGCTCCTCTGACCATCCTATTTTTTTTCACTATGTGCCAAAGCAAGCTGAAATTTTAAATTACCCAGCAAGATCAATGACCTTGCTTTAAAAACCGATCTCAGACATACTTTGTTTTCACAATACAGGAATCAAAGACAACCCTCGAATTCTGATCAGAAAATTTCAGAAAACCACCACTTCGTCGAAATATTTGGCCCCGCAATTATACACTGTAATATGTAAGCGAGCGCTCAATTGTGTCTAAATGGAATTTAAAACCAAAATTCCTAATTTTGGCATTACTGACACGTGAACCTTGCAACAGCATAACAGACATTTCTCCATATAGGAGTTTTAAAATAAAACTGGGCACATTGGGCAAAAAACTAGTTTTACCAAATGACCTAAGCAATATATAAGCGAAATCGTTCATCGTGATATGTTGAGGAGTAACTGCATTGTAGACTCCTCTGATATCATTCTGAACATGTATAAATTCATACATCATCATTAAATCACGCAGACTTACCCATGGCATATATTGCTTTCCACTTCCCACCGAGACGTTGATCCCTAATTTCGCCAAAGGTGCTAACTTAGCATAGATTCCGCCATCTTTTCCGATAACAATTCCCTTTCTTAAAATAATCGTTTTTGCTCCCAGGCTCTCAAACTGCTGCGCAGCCTGCTCCCATACCTTACAGATATGAGCCAAAAAATCGTTTCCATTTTCAGACTCCTCGGAAAAAATTGTTTCTGTTGTATAAGCCCCATAATAGCCAACAGCAGATGAAGAAATAATCTTTTCGATTTTTAAGGTATGCTCTTTAACGTAGTGGTAAAGTAGGTCTAGTGACGACACGCGGCTTTCAATCAGTTCCAGCCGACGTTCCGATGTCTNNCACTGATATTTTCGCCCGTAAGATTAATGATGGTATCTACGCCCTCGAAGGCATTAATATCTATGTAGCGCTTTTTTAAATCCCATTGAAAATACTTCATCCCCGAATGCGTATTTTCCGAAGGTTTACGCGTTAGGACATGTACCGAATAACCGACCTGGATGAGATGGGAAACAAGATGACGGCCCACGAAGCCAGTCCCGCCTGCAATCAGAATTTTTTTCATATACTCCTTTGTTTAATCTGATTGATCACTTGCGGAAGAGCCTCCTTAAACCAATAAGTATATTGTTCTGGATGAACGGAAATATCTGCTAAGACTTCCGCAACTGGGCTCCATCTAAACGCAGCTGCTTCCTTTGGATTAAGTATAGGATCTGTATCGAGATATCCTGTAAAAACATGGTCATACTCGTATTCAATCAGATTGTTCTCCACTTTAGCATGATAAATAAAGGCAAATGAAAACGTCAGTTCGCAAAAAACACCCATTTCGAAAGATAATCTCTCCTGTGCACTTTCCAATAGATCCTCACCATACTGTGGGTGTGAACAACAGGTATTTGTCCAAAGACCACCGCCATGATATTTGTCAAATGCTCGTTGCTGCAAGAGTAGCTCTCCCCTACTATTAAATATAAATATCGAAAAAGCCCGATGTAATAATCCCTGTTCATGGGCAGCTAGTTTATTCATCTGACCAATTGGTTGATCATTTTCATCGACGAGTACAACATGATTTCTGTCCATAATCTTATTTTTTAGAGTTGGAAGCTAATGAATGATCATTGCGCTGCCTGGATTGAAATTTTTTAAAAAAGTAAAGGACCAATAAGAACTGTGCATATCCATAGACCGCATCTTCAATCGGAATTGTAAGTATCCGGATGCCCATAAAGTCTGAAGGATTATAATTGACTATTGGCGATTCCAATCCGGTACCTGTCAGTATGCCATTTACGGGCAAAAAGCCCAGCATGAGCAGAGTGAAGACCAAAGAGGCCTGCGTAATCCATTCTACACGCAGTACAAAATGAAAGGTTAACAGTGTCAGGATGGTGACAACAGCAGTCACAACAGTGTATATTCGATCTGCGTAACGAAGAGCTACGACAGCACATACGATAACACTCACAAAAACCAATAAGTTGTTTAGCGCACTGAGCTGCTGCAATCTAAAAAACTTGTCTATACAGAAATAGGTGAAGATACAGGAGAAGGGAATAAAAATAAAAAACAGCCATTCTTCCAAAGGCAATCCCCCGATCACAAGACCGAGAGTATAATGTGTATCAAACCACCATACACCCCGACTGGTAAACCAGATATCCCAAGCAATAAAAAAAACAGCAACAAGACCTGATGCTTTTAGAAATGGGACAAATTCACGATCGAATCGAAGTCGCCTGTCGAAGGAGGCGACAAAACAGATTACGACCGTAAAAAATAAGATAAGTGAATAAGTATATTGCATTACGTTTTTTCATTATTACCGTACATTTTAAAATACTTCATCGGCACATATAAGAAGCCGAAGCACTCTTCCTCTTCCTTGCCCAAATGCTTATGATGCTGTTTGTGGGCGCGACGAAGTGCTAAAAAGTAACGGTTGTTTGTTTTGCTTAGAAGTTTGAACCGCTGATGGATAAAAATATCATGTACAAAAAAATAAGCCATACCATAGATCATGATACCTAATCCGATATAGAATAGATAATTGTAGTCCCTTATCGAGCCAGCATACATCAACGCAATCGTGGGCAGTGCAAAAATAACAAAGAAATAATCATTCTTTTCCAAAAAGCCCGCGTTGCTATGGTCATGGTGATCCCGGTGTAATATCCAAAGGAAGCCGTGCATAATGTATTTATGAATTAGCCAGGTAGCACCTTCCATGGCTATAAACGTGATCAATACAATGATAAAATTCATAACTCTATGTTATAAGTAAGCAGCTTTGTAACGCAAGTAGCTTTTAAGAGCAACATACGCCTTTTGTGTATTTGGAATCCGGATTCTATTTTCCAAAATTTCTTTGGAAGACTTTTTACGGATTTTGGCAAAAAGTGAAAGATAATATTTGTAAGCTAGATAAACTCCAAACTTTGCCGAGACAGGTAATTTTTTAATCCCCAAAAGTGCCTCCCTAAATTCACTTTGGATTTCGTCTTCTATCTGGCTTTTGACCGCATTATCGAACACTGCCATATCCAGATTTGGAAAGTAGGTACGGCCAAGAACATGATAGTCATCTTTAATGTCCCGCAGAAAATTTATTTTCTGAAATGCGGAGCCCAGTTTCATCGCATAAGGTTTTAGTTCCTCATAACGCTGTTTGTTACCTTCCGTAAAGACTTGTAAACACATGAGTCCCACGACTTCTGCCGAGCCGTAAATATATTCTTTGTAGCGGTCCGAATTATAAGCTAACTTATTCAGATCCATCTCCATACTATGCAGAAATTGACGGATTAAATCAATATCTATATTGAATTTATGTACTGTTTCCTGAAAAGATTGCAAAATCGGATTTAATGAAATACGTTCTTCCAGTGCACAGTTTGTTTCTAAATAAAGTCGCCCTAATAAACGCTGTTTATCGTATCCATGAAAACTATCTACTATTTCGTCAGCAAGTCTCACGTATCCATAAATAGCATAAATACTGTCGCGAATGCAGGGCTTAAGTGCCAAGATTCCAAGCGAAAAGCTCGTGCTATACTTTTCGGTTGTTTTTTTGCTTACTTCATAAGCGAGTTCATCAAATAGTTTCTTCATGGTCTTATAATTTATAATCTGATTCAATAGCTTCTTTAGCGACTATTTTACCCGATATGATTGCGGGCGGAACCCCGGGTCCAGGCACAGTCAACTGACCTGTGTAAAAAAGATTTTGAACAGATTTGTTTCTGATTTTTGGTTTCCACACGGCAGTCTGCTTCAACGTATTAGCCAGCCCATAGGCATTTCCACCATAGGCATTATAATCCTGGACAAAATCACTGACACAGTAACTCCGTTTATACACAATCTGCTCACGAAGATTTTTTGCGCCCGTCTGTTTCTCAAGACGTTCCAGCATATGCATAAGATACTCCTCGCGTGTTTCTTCATTATCAAGTATTCCAGTCGCCAAAGGCATCAATAAAAAGAGATTCTCTTGCCCCTCGGGAGCTACATCAATATCTGTTTTAGACGGACAACAGGCATAAAAAAGTGGTTTTTCAGGCCATTTTTTATCTGCATATATGCAGTCAATATGTTCATCCAGGCTATGTTCAAAAAAAAGCGTATGATGTGTTAAGTTGGGTATGGATGATTTCATACNNAATACGCTGCATCATAATTTCTAAATTTTTCAGGCAATTGAGTTTCTATATGATGGTAATCAGCAGAAGCCACAACGAGATCGAAATCTTGGCGTTCTCCATTGATCACAAGCGAAGAAATCCGCTTATCGTCAATGTTTATTGCATCGACATTATGATTAAAATGAAAGGTTGCACCCTGCGCTTCAGCCAGCTGTTGCATAGCTAATACCAATTGATAAAATCCGCCCTTTGGATAATGTGTTCCAAGTGCATATCCACCATAATTCATTAAACTATACAATGCAGGAATGTCTTTGGGAGAAGCACCCAAAAAAATAACTGGAAATTCCATCAGTGTACGTAGTCTTTCATCTTTGAAATACCTTGCAACATACGATCTAAAACTAGAAAGCAAATCGAGCTTGAATGCACTAAGGGCAATTTTCGGAGAAATGAATTCGAACCAACTATGGCAGGGTTTATTGATAAAGTCACGCATCCCAACATCATATTTGAATTTCGCCGCACCCATAAATTTGTCAAGCTTTTCCGCCGCCCCCGATTCAATGCATTCGAAAAGCTCTTTCAACTCCTCATACGATCCAGGCACACTAATCTTTCCAGAAGAAAAGATCATCTCAAACTGCGGATTGAGTGATATGAGATCAAAAAAATCTGAAGTACGATAACCAAAATCTGAAAAGAAGGATTCGATAATATCGGGCATCCAATACCAACTGGGTCCCATGTCAAACTTAAAGCCTTCGGGCGTTGAAAACTGTCTTGCACGTCCACCGGGCTGATCATGCTTTTCAAAGACGTGGACATCATATCCTGCCCGGCCAAGATAGGCCGCAGCCGAAAGTCCAGAAAATCCGGCACCGATGACAGCTACTTTCTTTTTCATATTCATTTAGCTGCCTCTATAGGTGGAATATCCAAACGGACTTACTGTAATTGGAACGTGATAATGCTTATTGTCCTTTATTTCAAAGACAACCTCAATATAGGGGTAAAATGTTTCAAGCTTTTGACTAAAAAAGTAACTTTCAGTATAAAACTTAAGCTTGTACACACCTTTATTATCAGTTTTACCAGCCAACAAAAAATTACTTATACGGCCATTGGAATCTGTCTTTTCACTCGCTACAGTAACCCATTGCTTTTCTGATGTCAACCTTTCCAAATCGACTTGGACATCGGGAGCTGGACTTCCTTTAGAAATATCTAGGATATGACTTGACAATTGATAAAAAGGCTTTTGGCAATATGCTGTCAATCCGAAAAACACGAAAAACAGCATAAAAATATATTTAATTCTAGTAATCATATGTTTGATGATATAGTAATTTGATCCAATAATTTGTTAGGTGAAATATTTCTATCATAAATTGACTGATGGAAATCACTTAGCTTATTCAACAAATTTATAAGTACCAATTTCTCATTGTGAGTGAGATCGCCAGAAACAAGCTGCGTAGCATGCCGTATTTTCTCCATTTGCTGATCCAATGCCTGCAGACCCTCAGATGTAAGTTGGATTACTTTGCTTCGCTTATCCTTTTCAGAATCATCCTGACCAATCCATCCTTGCTTGAGTAAACGGTTTATTATGGCCATACCTACTGACTTTTCATGGATATTCCGTTTAATCAACTGCATCTTTGTCATCTCTCCAAATGATTTCAAGGTAATTAAATAAATAAATTCTTCTTGTGTAGAAAAAGCAGATCCCCAAATAGCAGCTTTTGAATAACTTTTTGCAAATCTGTTCATATGTACAATTAATGTACTGATCACACTCTCCGGACTGCGACCTTTTTCCTTACCTTCCCACTCAGGTTCAACAATTAAAGCACTTCGTTTGTTTACAACCCAGCTTTTAAAACCTTCAGCGTCATTTCTATAGTTACCATTCATATTCTCCTCTTCGAACTGTTCAACTAACGGTAATATACTTTCCAATAGCTTATACTTCATAACACTTAATTAGAGTATAAATATACCATTATTGTTTTGTTTATTTTTAATTTCGGTAAATATTAACATATAAATACACTAAACTAGTATTTTGCATCCAATCCAAACCATCATTCATTTTCTTATCTGGATTTTTCCATGTATTCCGTAGTTCTAAATTGATGTATAGAAGCAGCTGCCACGGAGAAATAACCTAATGCTCCGTTCGAGATATTCGAACTGGGGTTTCCAGGAGCTGCTCCACCGGGATTGGCAGACTGAAACTCATTCCAGAATTTGTAAACGCTCTCATCGACACAATAGCGAATCACCCTGACTTCATCATTCAACTCCAAATCAACCGTGCGATCAGATATTTCGTGTGTAACATATTTCCCATCATTGAACTTATCGTTATAAGCTGAAGCAAAACGTATCGGAGAATTATTAATTGAGATTTCGTAGAGATAATAATTGGGGATTCCTGCAGGATCGTTAAATTTAAAGGTTGGATAATAACGCTCTTCTGTAAAAATCTTTTCCTTTGAGATACCCAGAGAGTCTATAGCTACATAGCTAGGCATCGAAGACGAAGAATGATAGTATTCTCCTTCTACTTCTATATCAAGGGTATAATGGAAGCCCGATCTGACTATAAAATTTTTCGCATGATAGTAGCCATCCTCCCCATAAACAAAGGCAACCTTTTCATTGTCAGAAGATTTTACCACCACAGATGCGTANNTATCATTGACAGAAGATTTTAAAATGGTAGATGCGTAAGGTACTGGCCCACTTTTTTTATCGGCACCGAAAGACACGGTTTTGGTAACCCGAATAACCTGATTTTCACTTAGATCATTCAAATTAGCTTCGATCACAATGCGAGCATCGCTATTTGCCAATTCAAGATCAATTACCTTTTCGCATGCAGCAAACGATACTGTTAGCAGTGCTAATACTATTACTAGGATTCTTTTCATATCATTAAAACTTAAAATTCCAGGTTACTGATGGTATAATACCGAATAATGCGATCTGATAAGCCTCTGTTATCGTAGGATTATTTTCATTTTCCCTAAAATCTACAATATAAGCATTACGTCGATTGTAAGCATTATAGATCCCAAAGGTCCAGCTCGAAGTAAAGCGTTTATTTGACTTTTGCGGTTCGTAGGATGCAGAAAGATCCAAACGATGATAATTAGGTGCCCTATGACTATTACGTTCCGTGTAATAAAATAGTGTCGTATTATTTAGATCATATTTCCCTGCAGGATAAGTAACGGCATTACCGCTGTTAAAAATAAGATTTGCACCGAAAGACCATTTATCCGACAACTTATACATCGTAACGAGCGATACATCATGGGTACGATCCTGCCGCGCATTAAACCAGTTTCCTTGATTAATTCCATTAAATTTTCGTTCACTTTTAGATAATGTATAACCTATCCATCCACTTAATTTACCTCTACTTTTTCGCAATAAAAATTCGAGACCATATGCACGGCCTTTACCAAAAAGAAGTTCACCTTCCAGCAGTTTGTTGGCCTGCAGATCTGCACCAGTACGAAAGTCGATTTGGTTGTCCATAGACTTGTAATACGATTCTACTGAAAATTCATAAGTATTCTCGCTGAAGTTTCGAAAGTACCCAAAAGCAACTTGATCGGCCAGCTGAGGTTTAATATTTAAGCTACTCAGTACATACTGATCAGTGGGAAGTGCTGACGTTGAATTCGTCAATTGATGTAGATTTTGCACCATACGATTATAGGAAAGCTTAATACTGCTCTGAGAATTTAAAAGCAAACTTGCAGATAATCTAGGTTCCAAATTTATATAATGCTTGGCTACAGTGCCATTTCCAAAATACTGCTCGCCAACGACATCTCTTTCACCGTCAAAACTATAAAAAGTACCTGGTCCTATTACCATAAAGTCGGACGATCTCAGCCCGTATAGCAAGGATAGACGCTCGGTCGCTTTCCATTCATGGGAAAAATAAGCACTAATATCCCAGCCTTTACGCTTTTCGATACGGATTGAATTGACATTTGCATCTTCATCAGCGCTCAAACTGGCTGGTCGAATAGTTTGATTTAAAGCATTTACGCCAAAACGGATCGTAGAACTATTGGATGGATAAAAAGAAAAATCTTGTTTTAAGTTAAAATTGCCAATCTTGGAAGCGATGTCAAAGTCGCCGCTATTGCCATTGACCCCCACATTGTAATTGAAATCACTATAGATTAATGAAGTATTACCAAACAGCCGATCATTGAAAATGTGATTCCACCGGACTGTAGCTGTGGAATTTCCCCAGTTAAAACCAAATTTATCCGAAAATCCCAAATCATCCTTTCCAAAATACCCTGAAACGAAAATTTTATTACGATCGTCAATCCTGTAATTCAATTTAGCATTTAAATCATAAAAATAGAGCTTACTTTGTTTGACATCCTGGTCGCTTGAAAGCTTGAGAAACAGGTCTGCATACGTGCGGCGACCACTGATCATAAATGAACCGCGTCCGTCAGACAATGGAGCCGAGACCTTTAAACGCGAAGCTATTAGCCCAATTCCACCTTCAGCAGAAAATTCTTTCTGATTGCCGTCTACCATAGCGATATCCAATACAGAAGATATGCGCCCCCCATATTGGCTCGGTATTCCTCCTTTGTAAAGCTGTACATCCTTCACTGCATCAGAATTAAAAGTCGAAAAAAAACCTAAAAGATGGGAGGCGTTGTAGACAATGGCCTCATCCAGTAAAATCAGGTTTTGGTCTCCACCCCCGCCGCGCACAAAAAAGTTTGCACTTCCCTCTCCACCGCTCTGCACCCCGGGCAATAGCTGTATGGTTTTGAGCAGGTCTTTTTCACCAAATAATACGGGAACATTCTTTATTTCTTCCGTACTAAATTTAAAAGCTCCCATCTGGGGGCTTTTGACATTTTTACTTCGTCGAGTTCCAGAGACAATAACCTCTTCGAGTTTATTCTGATTGGGTATGAGCTCTACATCGTATTTAATTGATTCGTTTAATGAAAGAACTTTTGTCTGTGTCTCATAACCTACATAACTGACCGACACCGTTCGATCACCTTGCGGCAATAGTAGCGAATAAAAACCATAACTATTTGTCGAAGTCGAAACCTGCGCCAAGTCTTCTGTAATCACTGCACCAATCAATGTCTCACCTGTATTTGCGTCTCTAACAGTGCCCGAAAGAACTTTTTTCTGAGCAATACACAAGATACTGTTAAAAATAAGGGACGTTGTTAACAAAAATTTTGTCATAAGCATATAGCAATCTAGATGAATTCACAAACAAATATAGTTTATTTAAATTCTAATTTAGTATTAAATAACACTATTTAATAAAGAGACAATAGAATAGTCATTTCAAAGCAATCCAATTGCCCTAAATTAGTTGGGGGAAGAAATCATGGCCGGGGCCTCTTTTTTGCAAAAGCAAAAAGATATTGTTACGAATCTTTTTTAAGATATTGTTCAAGTTCAGTCACATCCTTCATATCGATCAAGGCGTGGTGGTGGTGATCCAGCTTCGCTAATATTATGATTAATAGATCTCGTTCTTCATTGGAAAGGTTTCCAATTAGAATATTGCCTACTATTTTCATCTTTGGCAAGACTTTAAACAATTCGGCTCGACCGGCATTGGAGATACAGATCGGTTTGGCTCGTTTATCAGAAACTTTGGGAGCTTCCTCGATTAGACCTAGTCTCATCAACCTTCGAATGACTTCGGTGCCTGAAGCTTTTTCGACGGCATTTTTTCGAATCAGTTCTGTTTGAAGAAGTTTTTCATAGGAGAATAACACCATCAAGAAAGTAAAATCTTCTGGTGTTTGCAGGTGAGTTCCTTCAAATGCTAATTTGATATAATGTTTCGCGTAACGGTTCATCATCAAAAGAAGCTTACCTAAGTCTTCTGCTGGTACATCTCTTTCTGTGACTATAGCATGCTCTCCTCCGACTTTACGTGTCTGAGTCATCCCAATTGAATTTTTGAGATACATGTATTTTAAAAAATCAGTGAGTGTACCATCTGCCGATTCATTGGTACAGTAATCCTCTAGCTCCTCAGCTATTTCGATCAAAAGATCTTTTCTTATCATCACTACTTTCTCCTCTGCTACAAATGAAAGATTTTTATTGCGAAAAAAAAAGTAAAAGGTTTTTCCAAATAGCCTAACGGTATAAACATTCATTGATATGCTTTATTAGGGGTATGATATTACTTATAGCCGTGGGTATAAAAAAGACATTCTCACACGATAACACTTTTCAACGATATGGCAGAAAGAAATACGTTATTACATTATGCCCCGATATATTAAAAGAATCTTCTTTGAACATTTCCAATCTTTGTTAAAAAGAAATATCCAGACAAAAAGAGGCATGCAGACATTGAGCGATCTATCATCAATCGTTTTCGTAGATTATGCAAACGATTGTTCGAATGAAGGGTAACATATTTAAACCCATTCTTACATAAATTAGTTATAAGCGAAAATAATTATCACTACACAACGCGATGTATGGTTACTTATAGCATAACATATACTTTTAATTCTCTACTGTTCATAGATTCTAATAGGTCAAAAAGCGAGATAATAGACTAAAAGATTAAAAAATAAAAAAGATTACCATGAAAAGGATTACTATAAAGGATATCGCTAAGGCGTTGGGTTACTCAATAGGAACTGTATCAAAAGCACTTGCTGACAGCCATGAAATAAGTGAGGTAACAAAGATTGAAATCCAAAAGTTTGCTGATGGAAATGGTTATCAATACAATCAATATGCTAAATTGTTACGGACTGGGAAAACAAATATTATCGGCATGATTGTACCAGCCATCGGTAATTCATTCTTTTCTCAAATATTGGAAGGAATTGAAGAGAAAATGTCCAAAACAGCTTACAACCTAATTATCATGCAAAGTTATGACGATCCTATCCGTGAATTGAACCTACTGGAAACCCTGTTTAAAAAGGGAGTCGATGCAATTATTATTGCACCTACGGGTAACTGCATCTCAATGGACTATCTGATAAAATTAAAAAATGATGGAATTCCAGTTGTCTTTATAGACAGGATCAATTACGATATCAATACCCACAAAATTGGCATCGATAATTATAAAGCGGTCTACCAGGGGATATCGCATTTGATAAAACGCGATTGTCATGACATTCTCTTTGTTTCAAGTATGGCGAAAGGAGTCGTTGAAGAACGAAAACGTGGTTATCTTCAATGTTTAAACGATTCAGGTATCCGAATAAACCATGACAACCTCCTTTCCATTGATGTTGAGAAAAAGGATGCCGCTAATCGCGAAGAGCTAATAAAGCATCTGACACATCGCCTCATGACAAACACACTTCCCCAAGCCATATTTACCGCTTCAGATCAATTAACCTACCAATCTTTAGAAGCGCTGCATGCTTTACATATTCGAATTCCGGATGAAATAGCGCTTTTGGGATTTGCCAATTTTTCCTTTTCCAACCTATTTAGACCGGCGCTATCTTGTATTGTCCAACCCTCAAAAGAAATGGGGGCACAGGCTTTTGTTCTTATTAATGAGATTTTGAATAATCCAAATAAACAGCAAACATTTCAATTTAAAGACATTAAATTACCTGTAAAAATGGAAATACGTGAATCGACCACATAGTTAAATATGAAAACCTCCTCTCTACCTATTCTGCTTCGGACTTTTTGGCGCCAACAACAAAATATATAACACATCCAATGAAATTGAAGAGCAAAACTAGTACAATCCAAATACCCTTATTCTGTGGTAATATATTTGAATTTGAAATAATATGATAGATTGTATAAAAAACAATCACAATAGGGATACTTAAAAGAATGATCTCCGTCAAGCCTAAATTTAGAAATAAAATATTCATAACTAACGAATTAAATTAACAACAACTCCTCAAAAGCACAAAGCTCTTGAGGAGCTACCCTAAAAATTTGTCGATATTGTTTTTTAGTTTATATCGTATGCCCCTAGATATCATCCGAACGTATGATGCGCACGGAGCCTACAACTTTGTCACTATTTTTGTTTGTATTATTGGCGACATACCAGTTGCCTGTCCAGATATCATAATAAATACCAAATGGCTGGAAGAACCTTGCGGCCTCTTCTTTAATTGGTACATTTTCGATACTTTTCCGCTCTCATCAGCAGACGAAACTCTGGTTGATAGTTCTGTCATCATGTTTGTCTTCAAATCATAATAGAAAATCAAGTTTTGGTTACCTGCCGTAGCCAACAGCTTTCCGCCGGCTGTAGCAAACAGTCCCCGGTTATTTACGTTTGAATTTATATAGGAGGCTATGGTGCCGGAGGTGAAATTGTATTTGAAGATATTATTGTTGTTGTTGCTTGACACATACATATCCTCCGCATCTGGAGACAAAGTCATCGTAAATAAGTTGGTTGCACTACTCGGCGCTGCCAGCGTCGACACCGTATTTGCTGCCGTTGACAGATCAATCTTACGGACGCGGCCAGCTCCCCATTCGGAAATATACAGACACTTTCTAACTTTGTCGAAAATAATACCCGATGGCCTATTAAACGTTGCAGCTGTGCCTATACCATCAGCATCACCAGATATACCTGTTCCGGCCATTGTACTTACAGTATAATCTCCATTCGAACTTTTTACAATCTTACGAATGCGATGAGCCCCACTTGTATTGGCAGCATCTGTTGTATAAATGTTCCCCGAAGAATCTACTGCTACTCCCCACATCCCATTGAAGGTCGCAGTGCTACCGGCTCCATCGACAGAACCTGCCGTTCCATTACCAGCAATAACGCTTGCATTACCCTGCATGTCTACCATAAATAATTGATTCTTATAGCCATCGGCAATATAGAGATTATGGTTATTATCCATTGTTACTGCAAAAGGTCCCTTCACGCTAAGCCCATTATTTAAAACCAAAGTTGAAACTTTCAGATTTGTCAATACTGGTTCTTTGTAGCGTGGTTCTAAGTCTTTAATGAACACTGGAAATGGAGTGGTTGTATTGGGCACGGAAAGAGTCATCGAGCTATTTTGTACTTCAAATCTTACACTCGAATTGGCACTGTATTTAATCTCGATGTCACCGGGATAAACTTTGTTGATAAGGGTAAATTGTCCATCAGCACCAAATACCCCCTCTTCCCATGCAGAAAACTTACTATCCAATACCGATTTATAGCGGTATTGGAACCTCTCATTTTTTACAACCTGATTACTGAAGATTTGTTTACTGATCAACTTTAAATTCCCCTTCCCAAATAAAGATCGCGTTATTAAGCTTAGTTCGACAGGTATCTTAGTCAACATTGCGCCCTCCATAGAATCTGATTTATAGGCGATATCAGGTTCTGCAATCTTTACTTTATAACGTACAGGGAATGCCCTTCCTGTGAAAGATACCCGGCCCTGTACGTCAGACAATAATGTGTCTACTACAGAATACGATTCTGTACTGCTTTCGCGCTCATAAAGGCCGACTCTAACACCTTCATAAGGCTGCTTATCCTCACTAAGTACCTGAACATTGATTTGCGAAACCCCAAATCTTGGAAAACTCTTCAAATCGATGGGATACATTTTTTTTTCCTGAATCTCTACATAGGTTTCATTTAATTGATATCTTCCTGTATCCCGTATAGATACCTTTATTTTATTAGGATATGGGACATCATAGTTAAATAATCCTTTCTCATCTGTAGAAACGGTATCGACAAATGTTTGTTCACCATTCGATTTGGTTTGTCGTTCAAACAGGATTTTTACGCCTTTTAAAGCCGTATTGTCATCTGTATTACTTAAAGTCCCAGAAATACTTCCGCGTTGGACAACCATGGTCTGATTCCAATAATCATCACGTTTGCAGGCAACGATTGCCATGAAAACAAGAGAAGCTGTAAACAATAATTTTCTTTTCATAATGATCACTTATACGGTTATTTACCAACAAACTCAGTCTCGTACTCACTCAGAAACACTTTTCCATCTAGACCCCAAGATTCCGCAGGTTTGATATTCAACCAATAGAAAATCTGTGGTGCAATATCTACCGCATTGAGTAATAATTCATCAGGATTTTTTTCTGATCCTGTCGATAGTTTACAAAAATCATTTTGGAAAAATTCCCAACTATATGCGCCATTTACCATGAAATCTGGCGCGCCGGTAATACCGTTTTTCAATCGAGCTCCTATACCATCTCCAAGATCCCATGCACCTATCATATCCGCTTTATATTGATCATCCACGGGGCTCTTGCAATAGTTCCCTGTTATATAATCTATCGGCAAAGCTTTATTATAAATACAAACATCTTTTACGGATTGTACCAAAGAGCCTCCAGCATAAGATGCTGAAAAACCAACATTTAAATTACTTGAAGAAGTTCCTTGTGCTGTACCTAAACTACCCTCAGCTCCCATCTCGCCATCGGTAAATACCTGAACTTTTCGGGTTGAACCATCCATATAAATGCGCGCTGTAAGTGTATACCATTTACCTGCTTCAAATTGCTTATTAAAAGTAACTTGTGTTCCCTTGATCTTAAATCTCCAACCTATACCGCCATTGTGAATAAAGGACCAGCCGTCATCTGAATTACCAGTATTTCCCTGTTTAGAGATAATAGCCGGGTTCAATGTCCCGAACTGATGCACCAATAACTTCAGTTGGATTGTGTATTCTCCCGAGGTGCCGAGGTTGTACCTTGACGCATCTACTGCTGGTATTGTACCGTTAATACCATTACTTGCTTTAAATCCGTTGGTAAAAGCTGGCGTTATAAATTGACGTTTAGAAAAATTAGGATTGTAAAAGATCAGGGGAACCTTACGCTCTTCCAATGTAGCGCCGCCATAGCTCCTATCCAGGCCACCGTGGTTGGATGTAATAATTATCAACCAATCTTCTCCAGTATAATTCTTTCGCTGTTCAACCGCGGTCAGGATTTCACCAATATAGGCGTCAATACGATCCAATGCTGTTTTGTAATCTGGGTTCGCCATTGAGAATCCCCCGCTCACACCTTCCGTATTCAGATCGCGAAAATTAATTACCGCAAAACCCAAATCATCTTCGCCCTTTTTAATCCGGTCTATGGCAGTTGTTTTAACGGCTTCATCGGATCCAACGACACCATTCTCATCGGATAGGTTGAATAAATTGTGATCCAATGGNNCAAGAAACGTTGATATAAGCTAATGTACCCTGTTGACACACCACTACCTTCATGATCATGAATGTCATCATCATCCTCATCGGTAACATCGAAATCATTGCTATTTACCCCATGTTTACCACTGCTCTTACCACTTAATATCGTGGTCCATGCAGCCGCATCTCGGGTATTGGCATCAGCCATACTCTCAAAAGTATATTTGGAATGTGCTAACAACTTTCCAATAGTTGCTGGCACATAATTGGCCAACTCCACACCGGCTAATCCATCAATGGAAATCAATAATACCTTTCTGTCCTTAGTAAACGTATTAGGTTCCTCCTTTTCAAAAACCAAGGGTGGATCAAAATATTTTTTACATGAGTTTGTGACTGCTGTTAATGCAACAATTGCCACAAGAATCAAAATACGATAGCTATTTATTTTCATCATCTTTAATTAAAAAGTCCTAACTCTGCATACACTGCATTTTCTGAATTGACATTTCCGACAAGATCCGATCTTTGTACACTAAACCTAGCATATCGAAATGTTTCCGTACGGCTATTGCTATTGAACAAGATATACTGTTCTTTTCCTTTGGCTTCAGTACCGTATGCTAATGGATATCTACCTAAAGTTCTGAAATTTGTACCATCATCACTTACTTCCAATGTGACAAATTTAGAATGGTTATTCTGTTCATTCCCCGTGCCAGCTCGCTGTACCAAAGTAAACCCCTTCGCGATATTCATTTTTTTCGTATCAATATCGATCGTCCAAGTAAACGGACCAGTAGCCGGACGTACGATCGTACCCAATTCACAACTTCCGGTACATGGATGCCATATACTATTTATATCTCCATCGATAAGATTGGCCGATGGACGCTTCTCATCCGCACTATTAACCTTTGCCACCCATCCCGTTTTACTTAAAGGCTCATAAGCCATTTCATCGCCACCTGTTTTAGTAACTGGATTGAATAACCAAACCGCTCTGTCTAATAGTGGAAACTCCTTTTCTTCAGACACATAACGCTTGGACACCTCACTAACGTAAAGGCCCCATTTGTTTAAATATGGTTCCATATCCATCTCCGTGTACTCACAAAGAGCCTCATAAAAGAAATCGATCTTGGACTGATTATTTGCCGATGTAAAACGGGCTTCACGTCCACGTTTGTAGATGTAGGTCATGAATTCATATCCATATTTTTCGAAAATTTGCGCATACATCATCAAACGAATATCGTGTGCCCTGCTTTTATAGATATTGCCCTCCACATCCATACTCGCCCAGTTTATATTATCCTTTCCCATTTCAACAGTCTTCTTTGCTGTTATATAAGGTACTGCACTGTTCCAGACTTCCGCGATTTTATAACTTTGATGTCCAAAGACTTTAGAAACCTTAAAATGGAATAAGTTGTTGGTCACTTCCCCATTACCGGCGAAACTCCATGTCGATCCCATTTGCATATTATGCCCAATTTCGTGGCAAGTTCCCCAATTGGCATTCTTCACTCCCTCCACAATAACCGCTTGTTTAAAATAGTTCTCATTGGCGGTAGCACGAACTGGATATCCAGAGACTTGCGCAACTCCGGGTTTGAAAAGTACATCATGCACAATCCGCCATTTGTTGAAAGGAGCACGGTGACGGATATCAGCGTTTCCCTCGGTCATACCGGTCCAATCCCAATAACCCTCACGAATCGCTTTATCCCAAGTTTTCATAAGTTCGGTGGGATCGTCAATAGGGTATTTTTTCAACTTTTCAG
>DKIT01000125.1 GCA_002454415.1 Sphingobacterium sp. UBA6711 | reverse complement strand
TATGTGATCCGTAATGGTGGTTCTGACCATCAGATCGCACCTTCGAAACGCGTTAATATCCATACAGAAAATGGAATTGTTAAGGCGGTATTCGGATGGCCCGCGATTCATACGCGATCGGGAGAGAAAGAAGAGAATCCATCCCTAAAAAACATCTTTTTGGATTGCGGTTGTAGCTCCAAAGAAGAGGTGGAGGCTTTGGGAATACACGTAGGCTGTGTTATTACGTACGAAGATACCTTCTCTGTTCTCAATGATCGCTATTATGTCGGTCGAGCAATGGATAATCGTGCAGGAGGTTTTATGATTGCTGAAGTCGCTCGTCTATTAAAAGAGAATAAAAAGAAATTGCCATTTGGATTATATATCGTAAANNAGACCGTATCAAGCCGAATGTTGCGATTGTGACAGATGTGACGCATGATACGCAGACTCCAATGATCAATAAGATTACACAGGGGGATTTATTCTCAGGAAAAGGTCCGGTATTATCTTATGCACCGGCGGTTCAGATTAATCTGAATAAGCTGCTGGTCAAGGTAGCCGAAAAAAATAATATTCCTTTCCAACGTCAGGCTTCGTCGCGTTTCACGGGAACGGATACCGATGCATTTGCTTACAGCAATGGCGGAGTGCCATCAGCTTTAATTTCCTTGCCTTTGCGTTATATGCACACGACAGTTGAAATGGTGCACAAGGAAGATGTTGACAATGTGATCCGTTTGATTTATGAAACGTTATTGAACATAGAAAACGGACAGGACTTTAGAACATTTACAAAATAGAATTAGGATTATATTAACTTATCATTTAGAATTATTATGGAAAATAACCAAAATCAAAACGAATTGAGCATCGAGTTGACAGAAGAAGTAGCAGAAGGAACCTACTCAAATCTTGCGATTATCACTCACTCTAATACAGAATTTGTGGTTGACTTTATCCGTGTGATGCCAGGAGTGCCAAAAGCAAAAGTGAAATCAAGAATCGTTTTGACTCCAGANNAGGAAGAATCGTTTTGACTCCAGAGCACGCAAAACGCTTGTTAGGTGCATTGGTTGATAACGTGAACCGCTTTGAAGCATTAAACGGTCCAATCAAAATGGATGCAGGTCTTGTTGAACAACCACAACAAGGTGGTGACCCTACGGTAGCATTTCCTTTCGGAACTCCACAAGGCCAAGCATAATCCATAGCGATTATCTCAAAAATATGGAAGGCGTCAATTTACATTGACGCCTTTTTTATGCGCTGGATTTTTCGATAATTTTTCTCGATCCCTGCGGATAATCCCGATAAGGAGGAATTTGTTATGATGAAGCAGAACTAAACTAGGCTAAGTTTGTTATTGCCTATTACAGGCTCTTGCAGCTGGTGCAGACTTTTCTTAAATTTAGTAAACAATTTCAAAAAGGAGATTTATATGGATATTCAAGTGCGAAACTTGACAAAGAAAGATTATGTTGGTTTGAAAAAATCGATGGAGCAAGCATACGATGGTGTGGGTGAGACCTGGTCAAAGGAAAATATTCAAGATCTGATCGAGTTGTTTCCGGCAGGACAATTGTGTGTGGAGATTGACGGAAATGTGGTTGCTTGTGCATTGTCCATTATCCTGAACTCAAAAAAGAATAATATTTATGACAGTTATTATGACATCATCGATGATGGAAAATTTACCAAACATAGTGACGATGGTGATACGCTATATGGAATAGAGGTGTTTGTCCACCCCAATCACCGTGCGCTTCGACTGGGCAGACGGCTTTATGATGCCCGGAAGGAGCTTTGTGAGCAGATGAACTTAAAGTGCATCGTGGCGGGTGGACGGATTCCAAACTATCACAACTATGCCGATAAGATGAGTCCACGTGTCTATATTGAAAAGGTAAAACGCAAAGAAATCTACGATCCAACGTTGACTTTCCAATTGTCCAATGATTTTCATGTTAAAAAAATTTTAAAACACTATCTCCCCGAAGATGCCGAATCCATGGAGTTTGCGACCTTACTGGAATGGAACAACATCTATTATGAGGCTGATACACGGTCAATTTCTACGACCAAACAAACGATCCGCCTGGGTTTGGTACAGTGGCAGATGCGTCTATTTGATAATCTAGATGCGTTTTACGATCAGATTGAGTTCTTTGTGGATACAGTCAGTGACTACGGAACAGATTTTATTATGTTTCCCGAGTTTTTCAATACACCACTGATGAGTCCATATAATGACCTACCTGAGCGATTGGCGATGGAACGGTTGGCGCAGCATACAAGTGAGATTATTGACAAGATCCAGCAGTTTGCAGTGTCCTACAATGTAAATATTATTGCGGGATCTATGCCTTTGGTGGAGAACAAGAAATTGTACAACGTCTCATACCTCTGCCATCGGAATGGGAAACTGGATCAATTTAAAAAAATTCATATCACACCCAATGAATTCAAATACTATGGAATGGTGGGCGGAAGTGAAGTCAAAGTGTTCGACACCGACTGTGGTAAAGTTGGCTTATTGATTTGCTATGACGTTGAGTTTCCCGAATTGAGCCGTATCCTGGCAGATCAGGGGATGCAGATCTTATTTGTTCCTTTTATGACTGATACGCAAAACGGTTATATCCGGGTGCGGACTTGCGCACAGGCCAGGGCAATAGAAAACGAGTGTTATGTTGCAATAGCTGGATCGGTGGGAAACTTACCACGTGTCAACAATATGGACATTCTTTATTCGCAATCTGCGGTATTTACTCCTTCGGACTTCGCCTTTCCAAATAATGCGATTAAAGCGGAAGCGACTCCCAATGCAGAGATGGTGCTTATTGCCGACGTTGATCTTTATGCCCTACGGGACCTACATGAGTATGGTACTGTTAAAATCAAGAAGGATAGACGGAAGGATTTGTATGAAGTAAAACTTTTGAAGTAAATTTAAACACTCTTTTAATCTCTTAAAATATGATACAAAAAGTCAAATGGGGGACGCTATCCATGGTCTTAATGATGATGTCATGTCAGTCAAATAAGAAAAGCGATACTGCTCAGGACGTCCGTACAAATTTTTTTGACGTCTCTGGTATGGATACGACAGTTAGTCCGGGGGATAACTTTTTTCAGTATGCCAATGGTAGCTGGATGAAAAATACGCAGATCCCGGCTTCTGAAACGGGCTGGGGTTCATTCTACATTCTTGCGGATGAAAATTTGGAAAAATTGAAGTCCCTACTGGACGGAGCGGCCAAGGCTGAAGCAAAAAAAGGATCTGACCAGCAGAAAGCGGGTGACTTTTATGCGAGTGGTATGGATACCCTGACCATTGACAAGTTGGGGGCGAAACCAATAGAGGCAAAAGTACAAAAGATCAATGCACTGCAAAGTATGGATGAGCTGATCGCCTATGCTGCAGATGGATTTAAAGAAGGCGGCGGCGACCTTTTTACATTTTATGTCGCTTCTGACGATCGTATCAGTACGAAAAACGCCCTGCAATTTTTTCAAGGTGGATTAAATCTTCCTGAAGCAAGCTACTATTTAGATCAGGATGATAAAGCGAAGAAAATCCGCGCAGCTTATGTGGCCTATTTGGTTAAGTTATTTGGGCTGATCGGCGAGGGAACTAACGCACAGAAATCCGCCGAAGAAGTGTTGCGCTTAGAAACCGAACTAGCCAAATCTCATGCGACACCTGTCGAATTACGGGATCCAATCAAAAACTATCATAAATTTGCAGTTCAGGATTTTCAAAAGCAAACTCCAAACTTAAACTGGAAGGATATTCTTGGACGTTTGGATGTAAAGACGGATACTATTTTGGTACAACAGCCTAAGTTTTATCTTGCACTAAATAATTTGTTGAAATCACAATCCTTAGATAGCTGGAAAACAAAGCTAAAGGCAGATTTAGCTAATGCTTCGGCCACGGCGTTGAGCAAGGAGTTTAGAGAGGCGAAATTCGAGTTGTTCGGCAAAACATTGAATGGGCAGAAACAACAGAAAGAACGTTGGAAATTGATGGTTAGCGCAGCGGATGAAAACTTAGGAGAAATTGTTGGAAAATTATATGTTGATGAGTACTTCAAGCCGGAAGCTAAACAGCGGATGCTTGAATTGGTCGATAATCTACAAAAGGTTTACAAGAGCCGTATCGAAAAGCTGGACTGGATGACTCCTGAAACGAAGAAAAAAGCGATTGAAAAATTGGAAGCCTTCACCAAGAAAATCGGTTACCCCGAAAAATGGAAAGATTATAGTGACGTAGCGATTGCGAAGGATACTTATTATGCAAATTTGCAATCGGCATCGAAACATGCTTATAAGGAAATGGTTGGCAAGATCGGTAAGCCAGTCGATAAGGCAGAATGGTTGATGACAACGCCAACGGTCAACGCATATTATAATCCGCCCTATAATGAAATTGTATTTCCTGCCGGCATTTTGCAATTCCCCTTTTTCGATGCCAATGCGGACGATGCGATCAACTACGGTGCTATCGGTGCGGTTATAGGTCATGAGATGACACACGGCTTTGACGATCAGGGTCGTCAGTATGATAAAGATGGTAATTTGAATGATTGGTGGACAGCGGTAGACGCCAAGCAGTTTACGGCGCGTGCCACAGAAGTGGCGAAATTGTATAGTGGGTTTTCACTATTGGATAATCAACATGTCAATGGCGAACTTACCTTGGGTGAAAATTTGGCTGACATCGGAGGTTTAAATATCGCTTATGATGCATTTAAATTAACAAAGCAGGGGCAGGGCAATGACAAAATAGATGGCTTTACGGGAGACCAGCGTTTCTTTTTGAGTTTCGCTCAAGTATGGCGGGNNCATTTCGTGTCAATGGTCCAGTTTATAATATGGAAGCTTTTTATAAAGCATTCAATGTGCAGCCTACGGCTAAGATGTATGTAGCGCCAGAGAAAAGGATCTTCGTTTGGTAGTATTGTGATAGCAGCTAAAACATTGCCACATAAGGATATTTGTGACAATGCTTTCACGATGTCATGATGATATTGTAAGAAAATGTGGATTTGTCTTTGAATTATGATAAAAACTAATTACTTTTGCCGTTCATTTAATAACACATTTAATTAATTAACAATGTACGCAATAGTAAATATAGCAGGACAGCAATTTAAGGTTGCAAAAGACCAGTTCCTTTTTGTACACCGTTTACAAGGAGATGAAGGCGCTAGTATTGAATTTGACAATGTATTGTTAGCAGAAGACGGTGGTAAATTTACCATTGGTACACCTAGCGTTGCTGGTGCAAAAGTTTCGGCTAAAATTTTGTCTCATTTAAAAGGCGATAAAGTTATCGTTTTCAAGAAAAAACGTCGTAAAGGCTACAAAAAGAAAAACGGTCACCGTCAACAATTTTCTAAAATCCAGAT
This sequence comes from Sphingobacterium sp. UBA6711, assembly GCA_002454415.1. GTDB lineage: Bacteria > Bacteroidota > Bacteroidia > Sphingobacteriales > Sphingobacteriaceae > Sphingobacterium. Next base: position 13,697 of record DKIT01000125.1, on the reverse strand, counting down.
CACTGGTATTACGTTATAATTGAATTTTTAATCAGACAAAAGTCTTAAATTAAGATAAAGAAATGGCACATAAAAAAGGTGCGGGTAGTTCTAAGAACGGCCGTGAGTCACATAGCAAGCGTTTAGGTATCAAAATCTTCGGTGGTCAACAAGCAATCGCTGGTAACATCATCGTTCGCCAACGCGGTACACAACACAATCCTGACACAAACGTTAGTATTGGTAAAGACCACACATTGTTCGCTTTAGTAGACGGTAAACTAGTTTTCCGTAAAAAAGCTAACAATAAATCTTATGTATCTGTAGTTCCTACAGAACAAGCATAAGTTTTGCAACAATATTTGAGGAAGGCATCAAGAAATTGATGCCTTTTTTTATTGGTATCGAACTCGGCGGCGCAATTATCCTTTGCGATGCTGTGCTGATCAGTTTCCACCGAATTTATTTGTCTTGGTACTGAGCTTCTTATCCTATTGGGTTGATTAAATTGTTATTTTCTGTTAAATGTAACCGCTTTGGTACAATTTTTATAAAAGATATGTGTTTTTAAGATAAATACCAATTTATGAAATACAACAAGTTTGTATACGGTCTGAGTGCTGGATTATTTGCCTGTTCATTCTATTCCTGTAGTTCAATTTATATGCCCAATGTGCCTTCAGCACCGATGTTCACGGAAGCCGGCGAGGTGTATGTGTCTGGAAATATCAATACAAAGGCAAATGTTTCTGCCAACTTGGGTGTGGCTGTAACAGACCATATTGCTGTCATTGCCAACGGATCTTATGTAGATAACAGGTCCAATACCAAGGATTATGGACAGAAAATGGGCGAAGCCGGAATAGGTTACTTTACGCGCTTTGGACGGAAAAATAACCGTGTATTTGAAGTGTATGGTGGATATGGTTTGGGGACTTCCAATGTTGTTGATAAACGTTCGTCAACAATGGGACAGTCGATCGTGGAGGCACAGGATATGGATTTTGATAAGGTGTTTGTGCAGGTGAACTTCTCATCGGAAAAAAAAGATCNNGCGCTCAAGCTGTTTGGTAACCGGCATGATATTGACTACGGTACAATAATTAGACTGAGCAATATGCGTATGAAGGATTTTACTATTAATGGGTTAACAGCAGAAAAAGAAGACAATATGCTGATTGAACCTGTATTTTATACGCGGATGGGCCTTGGAAAGGGCTGGAAATTGCAGTATACAAACGGAATGGTGTTCGGCTTTAAAAGTAATACTTATTTAAAAGCGGGCTATCCATTGTTTACACTAGGAGTTTTGTATAAATTTGGAGGAAAATAACGACTATGAGCAAGAAAATTTTATTTGGATGTTTGGTGTTTTTGGGCTTATTCATGTCTGCTTGTGGAGTGAATCGACAAAAGGCGCAGATTGAGAACCTCGCTAAATGTAAGTTCGATGTGGAATCAGTGGATAGTATCCGTCTAGCAGGAACGTCTTTGCAGCGTTTGGTGAAGAACAATCAGATTGATCTGGGAGCAGCCCCTAGTCTGGCATTGGCTTACTTACGTAAAGACATACCACTAGAAGCGGTTATCAGACTTAAAATCGATAATCCGACACTGAAGAAAGCTTCCATCAATAAGTTTCAGTATATCATCCTTTACGGGGGACAGCAATTGGTTGAAGGTATCGTCAATCAATCCTTACAAATAGAGCCTGGAGAATCTACCGTGGCTAATGTACGTATCGCAACAAATATCTATGACTTGTTGAAGAATTCGGATTTGCAGGATTTTTTAATGTCAAGCGATGAAAATAAAAAGGGGATATTTACGTTAAAAGTGAAACCTTCTATCAATATCGCCGGTCAATCTATTTTCTATCCGGGATACATTACAATAGATAAATCAGTAAGTCGTAAAATTCTACTTTAGAAAGCTTAATAACTAGCGATAAATAAAAAAAGGTTTTCCNNGGAAAACCTTTTTTTATTTATCTTTTTTTTGCTTGCTAAGAGCTTTCAATATCTAACAGGTATTTTGCTAAACCGTTATTACAAACGGGCCGATTTGCTAAGGAATAAACTGTAATAAAAAAGTTATAGTGTCAAAGTGTAAAGTATACACCTTATTTTATATTTTAGTCTTTAATTAGAAACCTAAATATGTTAAAAAAACTCTTTATTCCGGTTTTACTATTCACTGGGGTGCAGGTTATGGCTCAAGCAGCTTTTAAACCCTATGAACAAGCTATTGATGGAACCAATCTCACCTTTAAGATGCTGGCAATACCTGGTGGTAGTTTCAAGATGGGAACCACGGCTGGTGGAAAAGAAGACGAGAAACCAGCTCATGATGTAAAACTCGATCCATTTTGGATAGGGCAATACGAAGTCACCTGGGACTTGTTTGAGCCCTTCCTTTACAAAGACTATGAGATTGCGAAAAGCAAAGATGGAAAAGTATCGCCGGAGATTGACGCAGTGACGCGACCTACAAAACCCTAATTGGACATGACATTTGGGTTTGGAAAAGAGGGACACCCTGCGCTAGCCATGACACATTACAATGCAATTCAATTTTGCAAGTGGTTGTATGTGCGAACGGGAGTTTTTTACCGTCTTCCGACAGAAGCGGAATGGGAATATGCGGCAAGAGCAGGATCAAAAAGTACTTACTTTTTTGGTGACAAAGCAGCGCAATTGACCGATTATGCTTGGTTTAAAGATAATGGTGAAGAGAAAACCCATGTTGTAGGTCAAAAGAAACCTAATCCTTGGGGTTTGTATGATATCTATGGCAATGTCGCAGAATGGACTTACGATCAATATAAGTCTGATAGTTACGGTGAGAGAAAGGAAAAGGTGTCGAACAATCCGGTAGTTGTTCCGACAAGCCTCTATCCACATGTTGTGCGCGGAGGAGCATTTGATAGCGCGGCGGACGATTTGCGCTCGGCGGCTCGTGGAGCATCAGATCCAATATGGAAACAACTGGATCCACAGGTGCCTAAAAGTAATTGGTGGTTCCCCGAAGCACCATTTGTAGGGATGCGATTGGTAAGACCATTAAATCCACCTAGCCACGAAGAAATTATGGCTTATTATGATAAAAAGCCGATCAAAGACTTTTAAAAACACAATAATCAATATAAAACTGTTATGGATAATCTAGAAAGAAGAGATTTTATTAAGACTTCCGCCGTGGTGGCTGGTGGTGCAATGCTTGGCTCGCTGCCTCTATCAGGAGCTTATGCTGCTGGTTCTGATGTGATCAAAGTTGCCTTGGTAGGCTGTGGGGGCCGCGGGACCGGAGCAACTTTTGATGCTTTGAGTTCGGGAATGAATATTAAAGTGGTCGCATTAGCAGATGCCTTTAAAGACAATTTAGAGAGCACATATAATACGCTTAAAGAGAAATGGCAAGATAAAATAGATGTTAGCGATAACCATAAATTTGTTGGTTTTGATGCATATAAAGAAGCGATTAAATTAGCTGACGTTGTTATTTTGGCGACTCCGCCGGGATTTAGGCCGGCTCATTTTGAGGAGGCCATTCGNNTTGCGTGCGGCGGCAGAAGCAAAAAGAAAAAAACTGAACGTGGTTGTCGGGTTGCAACGTCGCTATCAAACAAATTATCGTGAAGCAATTAAACGCATACACGATGGCGCGATTGGTGACGTAACTTCCGGACAAGTGTATTGGAATTCAGGTGGTGTATGGGTGCGTCCACGTAAACCTGAGCAAACAGAAATGGAATATCAGATGCGTAATTGGTATTACTTCAACTGGTTATGTGGTGATCATATTGTAGAACAGCATGTGCATAATATTGATATTGCCAATTGGGTAAAAGGAGCATATCCCGTTTCGATCCAAGGTACAGGTAGCAGAGCACACCGAACAGGTAAGGAGTATGGTGAGATCTATGACAATTTCGCTTTAGAGCTGACGTATGCTGATAACAGCGTTGTTTATAGCCAATGTAGACATTTTGAAGGGATACACAATCGTGTTGACGAGCAATTTCAGGCGACGAAAGGCCGCGTTTATCTATCGGCGGGGGGGGAAAGGGGATTGTACTNNAAAGTCTACTATTAAATTAGGACCGGATGTGCTTGCTTGGGATGCTAAACCAAAATTACTTCCGGATGCGGAGGGATTTTATGCTGTGGCTAATCCAGGGCAGAATACGAGTCTATATATTTAAGATTAGTGGGATGGTGGGATTAAAGTGGCAATTTTGTTTCCTGTTTTTTATTGCATTAGGCAGTGCCAACCTACAGGCGCAAGTGGCATCAAAAAAGTTGAACAAAATCCGACTGGAGGGGCCAGCACAGGGTACCCAATTCCATATCACCTATATTGCTTCCGACAGTCTCGTCAGACGGTCGGAAGTTGATAGTATCCTACATGTAATCGATCTGTCCATGTCGGTCTACCGTAAAGATTCGAAGATATCTTTATTCAATACCGATTCAGTGATGTCCATTGAAATGGATCAGCATATGGCTAAAGTGATCGAAGCATCTTTTAAATTTAATAAACTGTCCAAAGGCCAGTTTGATATTACTATTGCCCCTTTAGTCAATCTGTGGGGCTTTGGTGTTCATAAAAGCCTGATCGCTCCTGATACTGCGGCAGTAACTAAAGCAAAGGAGTTTGTTGGAATGAACTATCTGAAAGTGGACCATAAACGCTTAATAAAAAAGAAGAAAGGTGTAAAAATTGATGTCAATGGTATCGCACAAGGGTATACAGTAGATGTGCTGGCGGATTATCTGGAACGAAAAGGTGTCATCAATTATATGGTTGAAGTAGGTGGCGAAATTCGGGTTTTAGGGTCAGCAACTGGTCAGGAAATCTTTTCGGTGGGTATTGTACAGCCCGAGGATGAACATGGAGAGGAACTGATGACAGCAATTGTTCAACTCAGGAATGGTGCGTTGACTACAGCTGGGAATTTTGAGAAGTTTATTAAATATCAAGGGAAGAAATTGGGGCATCATATTGATCCTAAAGCTGGATTTCCATATACAACGAATACTTTGAGTGTGACCGTGCATGCTAAAACAGCGATGGAAGCAGACGCACTGGATAATTTCTTTATGGGTATGGAGCCCGAACAAATTATGGCAACAGCTAAAAAACTGAGAAATGTAGAAGTTTTTGTCATCTATAAAAATAAAAATCAATCCATTCAGACAATTTATTCGAATGGATTTGGTAAATTATTTAAAAATTAATCAATTATAAATAAAAATGAAGAGATCAGATTTTATTAAGGGTAGTCTTTTGGCCGCCGGGGCAGGACTAGCTGGACAATCATTTGCGTCAACGAATCAAAATACCGCAGAAATAATGGATAAAGGAAAGACTTTCAACTTAAATTATGCACCCCACCAAGGGATGTTTAAAAACCATGCTGGAGATAACTTCTTGGATGAAATTCGTTATATGCATGATTTGGGGTTCCGTGGAATAGAGGATAACGGCTACCTGGGAAGGACATTGGATGAACAGAAGAAAATCGGTGAATTGTTGGCGAAGTTGGGTATGACAATGGGTGTATTCGTTGTTGATGGTGGGCAAAACTGGATGCCATCTTTAGCTACAGGAAAGCAGGAGTTTTTAGACAAGTTTGTCGAAACCTGTCATAAATCTGTTGAAGCTGCGAAGCGTTGTAATGCCAAATGGCTTACGGTCGTTCCGGGCTTTTATGAACGTAGACTTCCTTGGGGAAATCAGTTCAGTAACATACTTACAGCTATGCGTAAAGGTGCTGAAATCTTTGAACCACATGGCTTAGTTATGGTACTTGAAACCCTTAGTGACACTCCCGAACTATTCCTTCAGCAGACGCATGAGACGTATGCGATGTGCAAGGCCGTCAATAGTCCGTCCTGTAAGATCTTATATGATATTTATCATATGCAACGTACCGAAGGGGATTTGATTGCAAATATGAACCGTTGCTGGGATGAAATTGCCTATATCCAAATCGGCGATAATCCTGGTCGTAAGGAGCCAACAACCGGCGAAATCAATTATAAAAACGTATTCAAACATATTCATAGCAAGGGGTATAAGGGGATTATGGGAATGGAACACGGCAATTCCAAACCTGGTAAGGAGGGTGAGGACCGTTTGGTGGCTGCATATCGTGAGGTCGATAGCTTTTTGTAATATTTTAATAGTGTACTATTGACAATTAGATTTAATTTCTTAAATTGAGCAGGTAAAACCAATTAGTAATATTGTAAAACACCATTTTTTTTTATGATTTCATCAACAATAAAATTTAAACTGTCCTTCATGATGTTCCTCGAATTTTTTATTTGGGGGGGATGGTTTGTCACGTTAGGTACTTTTTTGAGCAAGAATTTGAATGCGACAGAATTTGAGAAGGCCAATGTATTTTCAACACAGTCATTGGGCGCCATTATTGCTCCCTTTATTGTCGGTATGATTGCAGACCGTTATTTTAATGCGGAGCGTATTTTGGGTGTTTTGCACTTGGTCGGTGCGGTATTAATGTATCAAATGTACGGTGCTACAGACATGTCGACATTTTATCCGTATGTATTAGCTTATATGATTTTATATATGCCGACATTGGCCTTGACTAGTTCAGTTTCTTTTCGTCAATTGACCAATCCAGAAAAGCAATTCTCAGGTATACGTATCTGGGGTACAATCGGCTGGATCATAGCAGGTTTATTGATTAGTTATTTTTGGGATGCAAAAGCATCTGAAGGAGCATTAAAAAATACTTTCCTATTATCGGGTATTGCTTCTTTANNAATTTTTTCTTTTGCCCTACCTAAAACACCACCAGTTAAGCTCGATGAAAATGAAAAACCATCCTTTGCTTCAATCATTGGATTGGATGCGATCAAATTATTGAAAGATAAAAACTTTTTGATTTTTTTCATTTCTTCGGTGTTGATCTGTATTCCTTTGGCATTTTATTATTCGAATGCAAATCCTTTTCTTTCCGAGATAGGGCTGGAAAATGCTACAGGTAAAATGACAATCGGTCAGGGGTCGGAAGTTTTGTTCCTATTGGCCTTGCCAATTNNTGTTGATCGGTATTGCACTACACGGTATCTGTTATGACTTTTTCTTTGTTTCGGGTCAGATTTACACCGACAGTAAAGCCGGCGTTAAATATAAATCGGCCGCACAGGGCTTGATTACTTTGGCAACCTACGGTGTTGGTCAATTGATTGGTTTTTGGGTAGCTGGTTACGTGGGAGACAAATACAAAGAGTTAAAGGCAACTGACCTTGCGGGATTCTGGAATCATACCTGGGTTGTACCTGCTATTATTGCAGCGGTCGTATTTTTTATCTTTTTAGCCTTTTTCAAAGACGAGAAGATCGATAATACAAATACTGCACACTAAACAGAAAAAATAACTATTTAAAAACAAATAATTAGAAGAGAGATGGCAACAAATACTTATGACGCAATTGTAATCGGTTCGGGGATAAGTGGTGGATGGGCTGCGAAAGAATTGACAGAGAAAGGGCTGAAAACAATTATGCTCGAACGTGGTCGCAACATCGAACACATCAAGGATTATACTGCGCCGAATAAAAATCCATGGGAATGGCCCCATGCTGGTGGTCGTACGCAACAAATGGTTGAAGAATATCCAGTCTTACGCAGAGATTATCCGTTAAATGAGAAAAACTTAGATTTTTGGGTAAATGAAAAAGAGAGCCCATATACAGAGGTAAAACGTTTTGACTGGTACCGTGGGTATCATGTTGGAGGTAGATCTTTAATGTGGGGAAGACAATCTTATCGTTTGGGGGATCTGGATTTTGAAGCCAACTTGAAAGATGGTCATGGTGNNGGCCGATTCGTTATAAAGATATTGCCCCTTGGTATAGTTATGCTGAAAAATTTGCTGGTATTTCCGGAAATAGAGATGGAGTAGCTTCATTGCCCGATGGAGACTATATGCCTCCAATGCCGATGAATGTCGTCGAAAAAGATCTTGTGGAACGGTTGAAAAAACAATATGGTGGTAAACGTCACTTTATCATGGGCAGAACTGCCAATATTACTGTTCCTCATCATGATCGAGTGAATTGTCAATATCAAAACCAATGTTGGCTAGGATGTAATTTTGGAGCATATTTCAGTACACAATCTGCGACTCTTCCTGCAGCGAAAAAAACAAATAACTTGACACTGCGACCTTTTTCCATCGTAACAAAGATTATTTACGATAAGAACACGAAAAAAGCTAAAGGTGTAGAAATTGTAGATGCTGAAACAAATCAAACCTATGAATATTTTGCTAAAGTAATTTTCGTTTGTGCTTCGGCTTTGAACTCAACTTGGGTGATGATGAACTCGGCAACCGACGTATGGGAAGGCGGTCTTGGTAGCAGCAGTGGTGAGCTAGGACACAACCTTATGGATCACCATTTCCGTTGTGGTGCGGGTGGTAAGGTTGATGGCTATTTAGATAGCTATGTGTTTGGTCGTAGACCAACAGGCTTATATGTGCCTCGCTTTGTAAATGTGGAAGGTGATACGAAGAAACGTGACTATGTGCGTGGATTTGGATACCAAGGAGCTGCTGGCCGTGGACGTTGGTCGGGTGCCNNCAGTAGCAGAAATGGAAGTTGGTGGCGCATGGAAAGACGCGATCTGTGAACCGGGTGACTGGACCGTTGGTTTTACTGCGTTTGGTGAAACCTTGCCGTATCATGAAAATAAGATTACACTCGATAAGAGCAAAAAAGACAAATGGGGATTACCTGTATTGTCTTTCGATGCAGAAATCAAAGATAATGAATTGAAGATGCGTGGAGATATGCAGAATGAGATGAAGGAAATGTTGGATAGTATTGGTGTGAAAGATACATATACTTACGATAATGTGTATGGACTCGGCCAAGGTATCCACGAGATGGGAACTGCCCGCATGGGACGTGATCCTAAAACGTCTGTATTGAATGGGAACAACCAGGTTTGGGATGCATTGAACGTATTTGTAACTGATGGAGCATGTATGACTTCGGCCGGCTGTGTCAACCCTTCGTTGACTTACATGGCACTTACTGCCCGTGCTGTTGATTTTGCAGTTAGTGAATTGAAAAAAGGTAACCTCTAATAGCTAAAGATTGATAACAATGGAAAATAACTCAAATAAGACGAGTAGAAGAGATTTTATAAAATCTGCCGCGACAGCAGCAGCAGCATTTATGATCGTCCCTCGCCATGTATTGGGCGGAAATGGTTTTACAGCACCCAGTGATAAACTACAAGTAGCGGGTATTGGTGTAGGTGGTAAAGGATTCAGTGATATCAACGCATTTCACGATTCAGGCAAGGCAGATTTGGCCTTCCTATGTGATGTCGATGATCGCCGAGCAGCTGGTGCGTTAAAACGCTATCCAAAAGCAAAATATTATAAAGACTATCGTGAGATGTTGGATAAGGAGCACAAACGCATTGAAGCGGTCTCTGTGTCAACTCCAGATCACCAACACGCCATTCAGGCACTTGCGGCTATGCAATTAGGTAAACACGTGTATGTTCAAAAACCGTTGACACACGATGTTTGGGAAGCGAGAGCATTGACGCATGCAGCAAAGAAATATAAGGTGGTGACCCAGATGGGAAACCAGGGTGCGTCAAATGATGGTCCACGTTTCGTTCGCGAATGGTATGAAGCAGGTCTTATCGGTGATGTACATACGGTCTATTGTTGGACAGATCGTCCAGTATGGCCTTCAGGTATCGCATGGCCTACAGGTAAAGCCGAAATTCCAAAAGAGTTGGATTGGGATCTTTGGTTGGGAACTGCTCCGCATAAAGAGTATGTGGACAAATTGGTGCCATTTAACTGGCGTGGCTGGTGGGATTATGGTACTGGCGCATTGGGCGACATGGGCTGTCACTTGTTGGAAGTCCCTTTCAGTACGTTAGGATTGACTTATGTACAAGATGTACAGGCAACTGTTGGCTCGGTCTATGTGGATGAATTCAAACGTGGATATTTCCCTGAGAGCTGTCCTCCATCAAGTCATGCTACCTTGACCTTCCCTAAAACACCGCGTACAAATGGTCCAGTGACACTACACTGGATGGATGGTGGTGANNCTGGATACGGAAAGAAAGAGGTGAGCTCTCCATTCGAAATTGCAGGACCTCTAACCGAAGCTTTATTAATGGCTAACTTGGCTATTCGAGGTGCGGATCTACGTATTGATGGTAAGTATCCTGGCCGTAACTTGAAGTTATTGTGGGATAACGACAATATGCGTGTTACTAACTTTGATAACGTGAATCAATTTGTGAAACGTAACTACAGACAAGGTTGGGAAATGAAGTATAATTTCTAAAATTAAGATATTTAGTAGTATGAATAGAAGAGAAGCATTACAACGAGTTGCCTTGATTTTAGGAGGTACCGTTATCGGCGCCAACTTATTTTTGGAAGGCTGTACACGTTCTGCCACAAAAGATGTTGAAGCATTGTTTGAAGCGAAAACAACAGACTTGCTAGGTGATTTGGCCGAAGCGATTTTACCCGCTACAGCGACTCCCGGAGCAAAAGAAGCAGGTGTAGGAAGTTTTATTCCTGTGATGGTTCGGGATTGCTATACGGAGAAACAGCAAAAAGCGTTTTTAACTGGTTTAGCAAGCTTGGATGATAAGTCAAAAGAAGTGAAAGGAAAACCATTCTTGGAACTTTCTGCTGAAGATAGAACGGCTGTGGTGGCTGCTTTGGATAAGGAAGCGAACGAGTTTAATAAAAAACAAGCCGAAGATCAAAAAGATATCCTGGAGAAAAATAGAGAAAAACAGAATCAATTATATAATTATGTCGAAAACGATCCTCCACACTGGTTTACGATGTTCAAGCAATTGACCTTAACAGGTTTTTTCAATTCGGAATTAGGCTGTACGAAGGCTTTACGCTTTGTGAAGATCCNNCCCGGAAAATATGATGGAAATCTTCCTTACAAAAAAGGAGATAAAGCGTTTGCGTAACATAAACGCTTTGTATAAAATAAAAATGGAGGCTCAGGTCTCCATTTTTATTTGGTTTCCACTTCAAGGGCGAAATGGATACGTTGCTGTTTGGTAACGGTCATAAAATAACCATGCGCCGTAGAATCTCCATTGATCTCGACGGTATCATTACAACGCAATTCACGCAGATAATTCATCTCCAGTGATTTTATCTGATTGGTTAAAACCAACTCCATGGGAAGTCTATCCATACACCAATCCAAATATTTGACATTATTAGCATGATTGACAATATCCAAATCGGATAGCTTGACAATATACTCATCAATATTTTTGACTGTTTGCGCAATATCCAATTTTGAAAACGGTTTTTGTGTCGCCAGACGATTTGGATAGGTTGTAAAACCTTCCGTAGAGATCGCTAAAGTTTCAGAACTCCGTTTTACGGTATTGATTACCGCCCAGTAGCTGGTTGCCGTTACGTATACCTGCCCATTGACAGTAATTTCAAAATTACGTGTTGAGCGCGCACCCTCGAGTTCTTGGATCCAAGTCGTTACCTTGACAACATCCGTCCATTTCGGTAATCTAGCGATTTCAATCCGGATTCTGCTCAATACCCAAGTTTGGTTATGTTTTGCCATTTCTTTAAACCCGAACCCAATCGCATTAGCGTGTTCTCCAGCCGTGAGTTGAAGGATATTCGACAAATCAGAGAAACGGATACGGCCATTGGAATAGCATTGCGTGAAATAAATTTCCCACTCTTTTTCAAAAATAGATTTTTCCATTTTACGTTTTGTTTTGAACAAAAATAGGCAATATGAATGATTTTGGCTTAAAATTCCAAATGAAATGACACTGGATTTAAATATCTCATTATATATGCTTGTTAGCGTCGTTCGAAGCTTAAATAGCACATAATGATTGTCGTATGCGATCGTTTTTTTATTGTAAAATAAATGATAGTTTTCAATAATTTAATTGATTTTTATCATCGGAATAGGTAGATTTAAATAAGCCAATGGCAGAAAGAGATAAAATAAGATTGGCTTNNTAGTGTAACGCAAAACATTAAATTTACACATTAAATGCTAATATTATGGTTGGAGAACTAATAGCTAAAGAGGAAATTCCTCAATTTAAATTTATCCCTGCGATTGAAGATAAGACGGCGGTTTTTATGGATAAATTGAAAGGGGCACTTCGGTTGGGAAACGAGTTTAAATCCAAGACTGAAATAGCCTTTGAAACAGATTCCGGACCAAAGCGTATCGAGACTACCGTATGGTCGTTAACCGATAGATATATACAGATTAAAAGTGGAGTATTAATACCGCTGAAATCTATTATAGCAATTGACTATTAAACATAAAAGAGAAAGGCTCCTATTGAAGGAGCCTTTCTCTTTTATGTTTCTCTTGATGCTGACCAAATATATGATCGGACATGCGTAAGGGACTTTTTAGTAGGTGTCGCCAGTCAATTCCTTTAAACGTATTTCGGATACCTTCGCATCATATTGGGCGTTATAACTGCGCGTCATTGCATTGATATAGTTTAGTTGTGCTGTTCTCACCTCCAATGTTGTGATTGTTCCTATACGGAATTTATCCATCGTAATGTTGAGGTTTTCCTTTGCCAAGTCTTCATTTTTCTTTTCGACGTTGGCCAATTCGATATTGGTTATATACGTTTGGAAAAGTGTTCTGACCTGAGCCTGTATATCCTGTTTTTGCTGTTGGATCTGTATCTCGGTACCTTTGATCTGGAATTTAGCGATTCGCTCATTTCGATTTTGCAAAAAACCATTAAAGATGTTGACCGATGCCGTGACACCATAAGTAAGTCCGCGATTTTTATTTTCAGTTGAGAATCCAAGTGAAGAGTGGGACTCATTCCAGTTATAACCGCTATTTAAACCAATCTTTGGGTAGCGCTCAGCTTTAACCGCCTTTAAATTGAATGCAGCAATGCGGTTATTGATGATCGCCAGTTGGATTTGTGGGTTTTGTTGATCGGCTGTTTCGATAAGGTTGCCGAGCGTAAGATCTGTATCCAATTTCATTTCGTCTACTACTTGAAAATCGATGCCAAGGTCGCGTGTCATCAACTGATTCAAGTAGGTTTTTGTGTTTGCGAAAGTTTCTTGTTGTCTGAGTAAGTTTGTCTGATCTGTATTCAGGTCTACCTTTGCGTTGAGTAAGTCCAGTTTAGAGCCTTTTCCGATCTCCAGGCGATTTTCGGCCAGCGCAACGCGATATTTTGAAAGGGTGATCGTGGTATCTAAAGCATTTATTAGCCGCTTTTGCTGCACGAGATTATAGTANNAGTAATAACCTCGTATTTAATTTCCGCTTCACCTTGACGTTGTATTTCCTTGAAACGATCGCGGCGTGCAAACATACCTAGACCATCAAATATGGTCCAGTTCAAATTGACACCGTAGGTCATGTTGTCATTTTTGGCATTCGAAATTTGCTGTACTTGCCCGTCTGCTCTTACCTGACGCGAATTTTGAATGGAGTTGTTTCGGCTAAAATTTCCCGCAACATTGGGCAACATGCCAGCGCTACCTAAACTGGTATTCTCCCTATCGATATTATTATCATTTTTTGCCAGTAGAATGTTAAAGTTATTACTCAATGTCGTTTTTAAGGCATCTTCCAGACTCAGGACTTCTTGTGCTCGAACTTGGAACATCATGGAGCAAAGCAGTA
>DKIT01000001.1 GCA_002454415.1 Sphingobacterium sp. UBA6711 | reverse complement strand
CTGGGTGGCCGTTTGGGGGACCTCAAATCAAAGAAAAGGATGCGGCAACCAAATTGATCCTGGATGAATTTGAATTAAAAAAAGGTGAAAAAATCACATTCCCTCTAAAACCAAAAGACCCTAAACAGCGTTATTTTTTCCTCCAAGCCTTACGCGCATTTAAATCCGATAATAGCGAAATTAACCTGGATGATTACAGTTCACGTACCGATGGAACTTGGGAAGCACCCACTGACGTCCGTTTATTTGCGGTATTTTCAGGAAGGACTGGACAAAAATTAAAACGTGCCGCGCCGGGTGGAGAAGGCTATACGTTGGATCACCTTGGACAGCGATCCGTCACATCCTATTTTAATAGATTTGCAGAAGTTTTTAAAGATAGACAATTAAATGTCCGAGCTTTTTTTAACGATAGCTATGAAGTCTACGGGGCAAATTGGACAGATGAGTTTTTACAATCGTTCGAACGGATAAAAGGATACAAACTACAAGATCATCTGCTGGATTTTGCGGGTAGAGGCAAAGATGAAGGTAAAACTGCAGCCCTTAAATCTGATTACCGTGAAGTTGTAAATGCGTTACTTGCCAACAACTTTTTGATCCCATTTACAGATTTTGCCCATCGCTATCAAGCGATTTCGAAAAATCAAGCGCATGGTTCTCCAGGAAATCTCATCGATTTGTATGCGGATACAGATATTCCAGAGTGTGAAACTTTTGGTTCCAGTAGTTTCGATATCCCAGGATTAAGACGTGATACGGCTGATATTCGCAACGTGGATCCGGATCCCATGATGGCAAAATTTGCAACATCGGCGACAAATGTATATGGTAAAAAATATACTTCTTCGGAAACATTCACTTGGCTGACGGAACATTTTAAAACTTCCTTGTCACAAACGAAACCTGAAGTCGAACAATTANNCTCGCTGGAGTGAATCATATCTTTTATCACGGGACAACCTACTCGCCAAAAAATGTCCCTTTTCCGGGATGGTTATTCTATGCGTCGGTTAATTTTGTCCCCCAAAATTCATTCTGGGACCACCTGTCCGGTTTGAACCAATATATTACACGTGTTCAATCCATTCTACAATCCAGTCGTGCCGACAATGAACTGTTGGTATATTGGCCCATTTATGATATCTGGAACAATGCCAACGGGATGGATAAAGCGTTGAAGGTCCATGATGTTGACGAGTGGTTGCACCCAACGCAATTTTATAAACAGAGTGTTCAACTACAGAAACGGGGGTATAGCTTTGATTTTGCAACAGATAAAATTCTGGCGGGAACAACTGTAGATGACGGAAAACTACAGACTTCGAAGGATGCGACCCCGTATCGTGCAATTTATATTCCTGCCTGTCATTATTTTTCGGAAGTCACATTGCAAAAAATCATGGAAATGGCGAAGCAAGGGGCAACTGTCATTTTCCAACAATTACCGCAGGAAGTACCTGGGTATAATCAATTGGATGAACGCACAGCGCTATTCAATAAATTAATTGCATCGCTAGGTTTCGAAAAAGATAAAGCGAACCAGTATACCGCTTTTGGAAAGGGAAAAATCTATCTGACGACGGATGTCAATTCAGCACTTGAGACGGAACAAATCGCACCTGAACGAATTAACCAAACAGGGTTGAAATTTTCGAGACGCATAGCAGGTAATGATACATACTATTATCTTGTCAATCACAGCAAACAGATGGTGGATCGAAACATTACACTAAATGCGAAAGCCGCGTATTATTCGTTGCTGGATCCCCAAACCGGGCGGACATATCAATTGCCATCAGCTGACGACAAAATTCGGGTGCAGATTCCTTCGAGCTATTCCTGGATCATTTTGGCTTCTGAGCAACAAGCCGCGGAACCATTCCGCTATCAAGATGAATTGAGTCAAGTGACTCAATTGGATCATGATTGGAAAGTTAGCTTTATTTCAGGAGGATCTGTTTTACCGCATGCTAGAAAAATCGGTCGACTGTCATCCTGGACGGAATGGGGCGACAAGGATGCGATCAATTTTTCGGGTACAGCGGCTTATGAAAAAACATTTTCGATGCGTAAGGATCAATCAAAATCTTATCTACTGAAGCTTGGACGTGTCGCGGAAAGCGCTAAGGTCTATATCAATGGGAAGGATGCGGGCATATTATGGTCTATACCATTTCAACAAGATATTACCCCATTTTTGGTCAATGGAGAAAATAAAATTCGTATCGAGGTCGCAAACTTAATGGCAAACCGTATTCGTCAGTTGGATCTACAGAAATTTTCGTGGCGTAATTATCATGAAATAAACTTTGTCAATATCAACTATAAAAACTTTGATGCCAGCGATTGGAAACCAATGGAAAGCGGTCTGATCGGCCCTGTGACCTTGTGGAGTTATTAACGTCGCTCCATTATATTTTCAGAAATCTGTTCGTTAAATGGGGTTATCCAATTTTTGGATAACCCCATTTTTATGCGATCTTATAAATATCCCCCTATCGCATTATTTCATAGATTCAATTTCCTCCTGCTACTATTCAGGATGGGGCAGGATGGTTAGTAGAAGCTTATGTCATATCTTCGAAATACCAATTGTGAGCTATATAAAATAAAAGAGATATAACCTATCACAAGTATTTATTGCCGTACCGTTTTTAGAGTTGCCAATTATAAACAAGTTACCAGTCAATTTTTTATTGAACCAATATATCTAAATTATGTTATCATCCAGATTTACATTACTATGGATCAGTTTGCTGGCTTTCACGGTTTCCTGCCGGAAAGAGGCCTTTGATGCTTATTATGGCAGACCGGATTGGTTGGCCAGCCCAATTTACCAACAATTGGATTCCATGGGCGATTTTAAAAATTTCCTTAACTGTATTCAGTTGTCAGGCTATCAAAATACACTGGGTACAGCGGGTTCATGGACCGTATTTGCGCCCACGGATCAAGCCTTTGAACAATTTATGAAAGAACAGGGAATCGCAGATATGGCTAAGGTTACGCCTGAGCTTGCCGAGAAAATCGTACGTTCTTCGATGACCTATGACGGCGAACGTATCGAAAAATTAAATGATTTCTTTTCTAAACAGGGTTGGCAACCGGGATTGGCTTTTAGACGCCGTTCTGTCTACTATGATTTTGTAGAGAGCGAAGATCTAGGAAATGGAAAAATCCGCAAATTTGTCTCGACCAACCGTGGTTCAGATAAGTTGTATGTGCCGACGGAAAACAACAATAAGCACTTGACTTATTTCTTCGATGCCTATTTGGCACAGCGCGGATTAGGTAAAGCGGATTATGCTATCTTTTATCCCCATTCCACTTATAGCGGATTAAATATTGGTGCCGCAAATATTGATCCTAAACGTAATAATATAGCTGCAGAAAATGGTTATATCCATGTGGTTGACCGTGTGCTACTTCCAGAAAAAAGCATCGATCAATATTTGTTGGAACACAAGGAATACTCATCATTCAAATCGATTTTGGATTTGTTCGCAACTTATACCTATAATGCAGATCTGACCCGTAAAAATGAAGTGCTAACAGGTCAAAAAGATTCTGTTTTTGTCAAAAGTTATACCGGTGTAGGTCTGGCTCTTAATAGTGAGAACTACACGAAAGAGGATGCTAACGATGCACAGATCAATAATTTTTCGGTTACTATCCCAGGTAATGACGCTGTGGATAAATATGTCAAGGGTATGTTGCTCCAATATTATCCGAAAGGATCGACGCTCAAGGATTTGTATGCAACGAATAGTGGTGTCTTGATTGAATTTATTAATTCACATCTCTATAATACCCAATTGTGGCCATCCCAGTTTACAAATCAACAGACCTTTCTTGGTGAAAGTACCAAGTTAACCAAAGCGAATATCAAAGAAACCAAATTATTGAGCAATGGTACATTCTATGGGGTCGATGCTTGTCAGAAGGCGAATGTATTTCAATCCGTATATGGAAGTGTACTGCTAAACCCAAAGTACAGTTTGATGCGACGTGCGATTGAACGTATCGGAATGAATCTGACGCTTAAAATACCGACGCTACGTTACATGCTTGTTTTGGTATCTGACGATAATTTATATAAGATGGGGTTTGACTATGACGCTTATAACACGACGGATCCGATTCGTTATCAGGGTGGAAATGGTACGCCTGAGATGCGGGAGGTTTTAAATGCACATATTATTCCGTTAAATAGTGATCCGATTCCGGACCTAAATGGTACGGGGTTATTGGAGAGTTATGCCGGTGAATATATTAAATATGATCGTATGATGCTGTCTTCCAGTGGAACTTTAGATAGTACGGTCACCAAGCAGGCCCTTAAGATTGATTCGACGAGCACGGGGACGGCATTGTCAGGTCCACTCAATGGCGTCTCGGTGTACCTGGACGGGGGACTGACCTCGTCAAATACAAATATTGGTTTCTTTTTACAAAAAATGGGTGCAGATCAAGCCACTTCACCATACAATGCTTTCTATAATTATTTGATCAAAAGCGCACTTTATTCTGCCAGCGATGGTGTGGTCAAGGGAATTGAGTTGGGACTCAATTACAGTATGCTGATTCCGAACAATATGGCAATTGCAGCAGCTGTCGCTGCAGGCGACCTGCCGGCAGCAAATGCTCCGACCTCCCAAGCTGATATCGATAAGGTGACCCGATTTATTCAGTATCACATTACGCGCAATTCTTTTGCGATTGATGGCAAAAAGACAGGCTATTTTCAGACCTTATGTAAAAATATCGATGGCGACGCCCAGTCGGTACAAGTCGTGCTCAACCAAAAGAATAAGCTGCAAGTAATGGATAACGAAGGCCGTGTTATCGATGCGAATGTAGCTCAAAGTAATCTTTTGGGACAGCGGGTAGTCATTCATTCCATCAGCAGCTACCTTAAACACAGCCTATAACCCAGACCTCCTATGATGATGAAACAAATTAAATTTTTTGTTCTGCTAATCGGCTTTTTTGCAGGATTTCAATCGCCTACGTACGCACAAAATGTGTCACTTTTGATTGGAAAAGTAACGGAGAAGAAAACGAATCGACCAGTGGTTGGTGCCACAGTCGTATTAAAAGACAACGAAAACCGGACAATTGTAGGGACCACAACGGATGTGGAAGGAAACTATAGCCTTCGGGCCAATATGAAAGGTTTAAAAATAATGGTAAGCAGCACGGGGTATAAGTCATCTGTTCCAACCTTGGTTGGTGAGCGAAAATCGATCAACCTACAGATCGAATCAGCGCAACATATGATTGAAGAAGTCACTGTTTCCCGCGGTAAACCTGTAAACGATGGCATGGGGATGGGGATCTCTAAAGCTCGAAATACAGCAGCGATCTCAACAATTAGTATGGATGAGATGTCTGAAATGCAGTCCGCTTCAGTCGACCAAGCCTTACAGGGCCGTTTACCCGGCGTGGATATTACGACTGTATCCGGTGATCCGGGCGCAGGGATGCAAATCCGAATCCGGGGTACCTCCTCCCTTAACGGTGCAACAGATCCCTTGATCGTAGTCGACGGGATGCCCTATGATATCACTGTACCTGATGATTTTGATTTTGCGACTTCCGATGAAAATTCTTACGGACAGCTACTTAATATTGCACCGTCCGATATTCAGGATATTTCGGTATTAAAGGATGCTGCGGCGACAGCAGTATGGGGGTCACGTGGGGCCAACGGTGTATTAGTGATTAATACCAAAAGGGGTACTGTAAGCGCACCTTCCTTCGGATATACGTTTAAAGGGTCGTTTTCAAAACAACCACAGGCAATACCACTGTTAAATGGCGATCAATATACGACCATGTTACAGGAATCATTTTACAATGCAGGACGTGTATTTTCGACAACAGAGAATGCACAACAGTTTCAGTACGATCCAAACGATACCTATATTTACCATAATTACAGCAATAATTCCAATTGGATCGATGCAATTACACAATTAGGCTATTTTCAGGATCACAACATTCAGGTACGCGGTGGTGGTGAGAAGGCTCGTTACTTGACTTCGATCGGTTATTTTAATCAGGAAGGAACGACGATCGGTACTGGTCTTAATCGCTTATCAGCCCGCATCAATCTTGATTATGTGGTTTCCGAACGAATAAGCTTCCAGTCAGATGTATCCTATAGTCATGTTTCTAACGATAATATTTTTTATAAAAATGTAAGGGATGTGGCCTATCAGAAAATGCCTAACCAAGCTATTTGGGAATACGATGAATATGGAAACCTAACGGGCAACCTATTCAATCCTGCCATTACAGCACAGGGATATTTCAGACCTGCTGAGGTGGATAAAAATGCTTCAGGAACATATAACCCGCTATCAATGGTTAAAAATGCGATCAACAAGCAGTTGGGTGACATCCTAAATACCCGATTTAATATTGATTACAAATTGATTCCAAATGTACTGCGGTTTTCCAGTAATCTCGCCCTCAATATCCGCAACAATAAATCAAAAAATTTCTTACCCCAGTTGGCTACTGGAAGGCCTTTTACCGAGGCTTCTGTCAATAGGGCTTCTGATTCAGATTTGGACGAATTTTCACTCAACACGAAGACGAGTCTATTATATACACCACAATTGGGTAAAAAGCATTTGTTTACCGCGAATATGTCTTTCCTGACCTCAGATTACCGGAGTACGATCCAGGGCCTGAGCTCCACCAATACGGCCTCTTCCTATTTGCAGGACCCGACAGTACCTTCTAGGACATTGACCGGAGATGCCAAATCAATCACTACAGAAAGCAGATCTATAGGAGGTTTGATTCAAGCCAACTATATGTTTTTAGAAAAGTATGTGGTAGCCGCCAGTGTGCGTGGTGACGGTAACTCTAGATTTGGTCCAGACAATCGCTATGGTATATTTCCAGCCTTTTCTGCAGCCTGGCAAATCGGTCGGGAAAACTTTTTGAAGGATATTCGGCAGATCAAAGACGTTAAACTGCGGGCGAGTTGGGGCCGTAGCGGGAATGCGCCAAGACGAGATTATAGCTATATCAATGTGTATAAGACCTATGATTATGCCTACTTGGGCGAAAATGGAGTCTATTCCAGCAATCTGGAACTCGCAGATCTGAAATGGGAAACGGTAACACAGCAAAACTTGGGTTTAGATGTGGATATGTTTGACTATCGCCTGACTTTTGGTGCTGAAGTTTACAAAAAGAGAACAACAGATCTGATGATGGATAAAATCCAGATCCCCACGTACAATGGTTTTAGCGAAATCAGTATGAATGTGGGCACCATGGACAATGACGGCTGGGAGGCATCCTTGAATGTAGTACCTGTCCGCAACAAGAAATGGGACGTCAGTTTTAATTTCAATATTGCCCACAATCAAAACGTGATTCGCGAAATCTCACCTTTATACCCGCGGGAAAATGCGAAGTCATCCCTGAAAAACAAAACATTTTTTGCCTATCTGCAAGAAGACAATCCTTTTGGTTCTTTCTATGGTTTCCGCTATCAGGGTGTTTACAAAGATAAAGCATCAACGATCGCAACCGATGCGCAGGGCAACCAGATTGTCAGTCCGGATGGTGATGTGGTGTATATGCGGTTTAACTATCCAACGGTTGATTATGTATTCCAACCGGGAGATGCCATGTATGAAGATATTAACCATGATGGCGTGATCGATCAGAAAGATATTGTGTACTTGGGAAACAGTAACCCTAAATTGACCGGTGGCTTTGGTTTTAATGTAGGCTATAACAAACGACTGAAGTTAAGTGCTTTTTTTAATTATCGGCAAGGGATTGATATGATCAACGGTACACAGATGAATACCACCGATATGACTACTTATAACAATCAAAGTACGGCGGTATTGCGTCGTTGGCGTAAAGAAGGTGATGTGACGGATATTCCAAGAGCGTTGTTTGGTACAGGTTATAATTCCTTGGGATCCAGTCGCTATGTAGAAGATGCCTCCTTTATCCGGTTGCGCACGCTAACCCTGAAATATGATTTCACACAGGAATTCTTGAATCGCCTGAGAATAGGCGCGCTGAGTACGTATATAACAGTTGAAAATCTTTTGACCTTTACCAAGTACACTGGACAAGATCCGGATGTGGCCGTGAAATTAAAAGATGCCTTTACGGTATTAAAAGACGATTCCATGACGCCGCCACTAAAGACGGTGACATTAGGTATTACTGCACGTTTTTAATTGAAAGATGATGAGAAAGATAATTATAATGAGCCTTCTTGCACTATCTAGCGTATCGCTCAATTCATGTAATAAATGGCTTGACCTGCAGCCACAGGATGGGATTACTAATGATGAGTTCTGGAAAACTAAGGAAGATGTACATGCTGGCTTAATAGGGATCTATTCATCCCTAAATGGCGGTGGGGTAGAAAGAAGCCTATTCCTTTGGGGAGAATTGCGGGCTGATCTGGTCGGGCTAACCAGTTATGCGAGTGATGATAATCGCTACGTCAAAAATTACAATATTCTGAGCACTAATATGCTCTCTGATTGGAGCGCTATATATTCAGCCATCAATGACTGTAACCTCTTAATCGACAAAGCTCCACTAGCTAAAGCGTCTGATCCTACCTTTACTGATGCGGCATACAATGATGCTATCGGTGAGGCACTCGCTATTCGGAGCTTCCTGTATTTTTATTTGGTACGTACCTTTCGAGATATTCCATTAAAATTAAAAGGTATCGCAAAAGATACGGATATCGTACCGACTACCCAATCCTCTGCTGAAGAGGTTTTGAAACAAATTGAAGCAGATTTGATTAAAGCTCAGGGAATGGTGCCTGAGTATCTCGTCGAGTCTGTTGATTATAATGCGACAAATGCTGGTAGAGTAACTAGGCCGGCGGTAACTGCGATGCTGGCTGATGTATACCTCTGGTTGGAACAATACGATAAAGTGGAAGTGGAGACAGCCAAAATACTAAATACGAACCGATATCGGTTAAATGGCGTAGCTACAGTTTCTATTTTTGATGGTGGAACGGCGGAGACCATCTTTGAGATTAGTCATAAGGGCTCTCAGGTAAATCCCATGTTTGACTTGGTTTTGGCCGATAAGAAACCTTTTATGGCCAATGTAGACCTATTGAATTCCGAAATTTTTCCATCAAATGCGGATGTAGATGCAGACCTATCCGATTCACGTGGTGAAGGGAGCTTATATCTACCCGCAGGCAGTATTGTCAAGTATGGCTTAGAAACACCGAATTATTTTAACTTTCAAATTTATCGAATTTCCGACATTATGTTGATGCGGGCGGAAGCGCTGGCTGAATTGGGTAGAGGAGCAGAAGCTTTGCAATTGATTAATGAGCTGCGGACGAAAAGAAAAGCTATCGCTGCATCTGATGCGCTGGTCGATGAAAATGATACCGAGAGTATTGTATTCTACGTTTTCGATGAAAGAGCTCGTGAGTTGACCTTTGAAGGTAAGCGCTGGTTTGACCTTTTACGGTTGGCAAAAAAGGATAGTTATTCGAACTTAAATGTCTTGGTAGACCTGGTGACTAAAACCGCGGACTCCAATGTGCAGCAATCGGCGATCAGTAAGGTAAGAGACACCGATAGCCACTATCTCCCGATCTTGGAAACCGAGTTATTTAAGGATCAATCGCTAAAACAAAATCCATTTTACTTAAAATAAATTTATGAAATATCCGCAGTCACAACATACAAGCACGAATGAAAATAATGTGGATATTCCATATGGACTTAAAAAACAAACCGAGCTTGCGAGCTCATGAAATAATTATTTACATATGAAAAAGCAACTGAATATGTCATTTTGGATAGTTAGTGCATTGGTTGTACTAATTGTCGGTCTGATTCAGGCCTGCCAGAAAGAAAATTACCGCACAACGACAACCGATGAGGTGAATATTACCGGTTATCTCGAGCAACATGCGGATGATTATTCTTTATTGACCGATATTATGTACCGTTCGAAAACAGCGGGTTATCTTGGAGCCTATGGTACCTATACGCTATTTGCGCCAAATAATGCAAGTATCACCGCTTGGATGAAGGATCAAGGTAAGTCGGCCTTAACCGATTTCACCGATGCTGAGTTGTTAGACTTTGTCAAATATCATGTTATTCGAGACACGGTAGGTACACTCCGTTTTTCGGATGGAAAGATCAAGACACCGAGTTTGTTTGGTGAGTATTTATACACGGATGTACTTCGTGGAAATTATCGTATCAATAAATCTGCTCTGGTTACTAAATCGAATATTTTTTGTGGCAATGGTATTATCCATGCGATCGATAAAGTATTGACCCCACCGGTCCAGAGTATTGCTGAAATGGTTGCTGGTAACTCGAGATATAGTATTTTTTCTGCCGCACTAAAAGAAACTGGATTTTATGATACATTGTATTATAAGCGTGGAATGGAAATAGCTGCTAACAAGCGATTTCAAACCCTAATTGTTGAGTCAGACTCAGCATTGAATACTTTAGGGATACACGATATTGCTGATTTAAAGACGAAATATTCCCAGACAGGTAATCCGAAGAACCCCAAGGATAGTTTATGGTTATATGTGGCTTACCATATCAGTAATGATGTCAAGTTTTTGGAAGATGTCGTTGCGGGGGGCAGTCTGTATACTTTGGCGCCTAAAGAAATTATTACTACCAAATTGTTTAGTACCAATGTTTTATTAAATGAGGGAACCTTTAATGGCGTCTTTGAACCAGGATCAGAATTAAATCGATCTTATAGTGATATAATGGCTTCCAATGGTGTGATCCACGAAAGTAAACAGGAAGTCAAGATAAAAGTAAGACCACAAGTACCCGTTTATTTTGATATAGCAACCTCTCCAGAATTACTTTCAGCTATAGGTAGTGCTTATCAGAGTACAGCTAAGCCGTTGGTTGCCAATGGTCAGCCAATAGCGAACTCAATAGGCTTTAATAATCTTACTGTATTGACGATCGGAACCAATGCCTACACGTATTATAAAGCTTTGGAATCTAAGCGTCCTTACGCAAATGGTGATTTATTAAGTTTATCCTTGTGTTTTAATAATGCCAACCGGGCAAAATGGATTGAGTTTAAGACCCCTTACTTGGTGAAAGGTCGTTATAAAGTGTGGGTTTGTTATGCGCAACATGGTGATGCGCCCGAGATACAGGCAACTTTCAACCCTGGGAAGGCCGATGAACAGATTTTGCCGAATATTATCGTTTTGAATCAAACTTTGACAGCTTCCGGTGTTAGTGACCTGAGCAATCCAAATGCAGATAACCTCATGCTCTCCCAAGGCTACAAACGTTATATGGCTACTGTCGGGGATTATAACCCAAATAATATCACTGGAGGATTGAAGGCGAAGACAGGCAGTGAGGCTTCGTTGAATGTAGGCCGCTTGGCCGGAATTATTAATGTGGAAACGACTGACCGCCATGTTATTCGATTTGAAGCGGTAAAGGATAAAAAATGTGGTAGTAACACCGTTTACCTGGATATGATCCAATTTATTCCAGCAGATGATCTAGAACAAAATTATCCACGATTCCATCAATTAACAGGCGAACTATTTTATAGACCACAACAATAGGAACAGATTATTATGAAAGATACCTTAAAATATATGGGGGTAGTAGTGGTATTTTTACTGTCACTTGCATCCTGTACAAAAAAATGGGAAGATCATTTCGGGAGTACCAGTGCCCAAAAAACACTGTATGAATTGATTTCCGAAAATTCGGATTTCTCAACCTTTACAGATCTACTGAATAAATCCGGGTATGCAGAATCACTAAAAGCGTCTAAAAATTATACACTGATTATTCCGACCAATGAGGCCATGGCGGCAGCTAAGGCTGACTATGACTTTACAGACACAGCGGTGGTCAAAAGTTTTGTTGGCTATCATATTATTAATTCGATATACAATGTGAATACTGGTGTTGATACCGTGAAAGCCCTGAATATGCGCAACAAATATGTCGAGTTTACGCATGGTGAATTTGATGGAGTTGTACCTACTCAAAGCAATCTGATCGCCAGCAACGGGATTTATCACGTGGTGGGCCAGCCGCTTAAACCCCTACAGAATATATTTAATTTATTGAAGTCTAAATTTTTCAACACTAAACAGGTGGAAGCCATTGCTTCCTTTGATACTGTGCACCTTGACGGTGAGACGATGACTTATCATACCAGCCCAATTTGGATCAGTGAGGTGCGACGGAATATGACCACCGAAAGCCGTAAGTATACTTATTTTGTCGTGGATGACGAGAGTTATGAGGCAGAGTATGCCAAGTTAAAGCCCTATTACACGACAGCTTATGAAGAAGGAAATACAACACGACCAGATAGTACAACTACTTTCTTTACAAAGAAAGCGGTTTTACGGGATTTTATGGTAGAGGGGGATCTGAGCCCCGAAACTCTTGCCGCTGGTGTAGTCTCCATTACAGGGACGGCTTTCCAACTTGATCCAGCAGACATTATCTCACGGACGAAAACCAGTAACGGAGCGGTATATCGGGTTAAACACCTAACCTATAAGCTGAGTGATCAAATTAAACAAATAAAGGTCTTAGGGATTGATCCCCGCGGTTACAAGCAGAATGATAAACGCGGAAATATCTTCTTTCGGGATAAACGTGACATGAATGGTGCCTTGTACCAAGATATTGAGATCTATGATCATAAGGTTACATCGTTTTATGCNNGGGCCAATTATCTTGGAATACCTCAGATTTGTACCTATTATCCAATAACCAAATGACAACAAAGATGATTTTTAATAAAGTGAGTAGTAAATTAGGATTAATCTTGTTGCTCACGACATTAGGGGGACAAGCTACTTGGGCGCAAGAACGCGATTCTACGGCAAAAAAATTGACAACGGTCTCGAATCCACAATATAAGGTAATGGGTACGGTATATGACAGTAAAACCAATAAGGCAATTGCTGGAGCGCGGGTGACTTATGGGAAAAATGTGGCTAAATTGACCAATTCCAAAGGCGAATTTTCAATGGACATTCCTGTAAAGAATGCGGTTGTAGAAGTTTCGATGGATGGTTATATCCCAAAAGAGGTTCCGATTCTGAAGGATGGAAAACTACGTGTGACACTCTATCCCTCAGGTTATCGATCACTTTATAAGGCAACGACTACTGTTTTTGGAGATAATGATGTATTAGCTAGTGGCGGTGCTGTAGATAAATTGGAGTTCGATGCTTGGGAAGAAAATTCTGAAACTGTGGGCAGTTACCTGCAGGGGAAAATGGCCGGAGTCAATGTCGTACGCCGCTCAGGAACACCAGGTATGGGCGCTAACGTTAATATTCGTGGATTATCTTCAATTTATACCAACAACCAACCCCTTTATATTGTGGATGGTATAGTCTACAATGCGGAGCATTTGTCACCATCGATTACGACAGGACATCTGAACAATGCTTTGCAACATATCGACGTACGCGATATTCAGAATGTAACCGTATTGAAAGATGCTGTGGCGGCGTCGATTTATGGTGCAAAGGCGGCAAACGGTATTGTGGTGATAAACACGAATCACGCAAGGGAGGTCGCTACGCAGATCGATTTGCAAGCTAATACGGGTTATAATTTTCGGCCGAAAAGCTTGCCGTTGATGGGAGCTTATGCTTATCGCAGTTACCTTAATGATGTGTTGGCGACGAGTAATCATACCGGAAGTGAAATTGCAGAAATGCCCTTTAATAATGATAATCCCAAATTCGCGGATTATGCCGTCTACCACAATGAGACCAACTGGCAGGAAAAAGTACTCAAAAGCAGTATTGATCAAAACTATTACTTGCGGGTAACGGGTGGAGATGATATAGCAAAATATGCGCTTTCGGTTGGATACAATGACGAAAAAGGAGTTATAGACCAAACCTCGCAAACCCGTTACACGGCACGTTTCAATGGCGATATGGTATTAACGAAAAAATTTACGGCGCAAAGTAATATTTCGATTGGTTATGGACAGCAAAATCTCAAAGATCAAGGACTTTCACCCAAGACAAATCCGTTGTTTTTATCGTTGATCAAAGCTCCGATTTTAAATACGAATGAGGTTTCATCAGACGGAACTGTCTCGCCAAACTATGCTGACGCAGATTATTTTGGCTATTCCAATCCAATGCAGATTATTCACAATGGTATCAATAATAAAAAAGCTTACCGTTTATTGGGCTCCCTAGTCTTTAATTACGAATTTAGTAATCGCTTTAAATTAAGTAATTTAACAACTGTGACCTATGATAAAGCGCAAGAGAGCTTTTTTATTCCGAAGAAAGGAGTCGCAAAGGACACGGTCAACAACATTGAAGTATTTAGTCGATTAGGGACACAAGTGGCCCGGTATTATTCCATATCCAACGATTTACGTCTACAGTATAAGCAAGACTTCGGTTATTCAGGTAAACTACAGGCTATCGGTGGTATCCGGTATCACAAACACGATTCAGAACAGGATTATGCGCTCGGATATAATTCGGCTACCGACCAGCTGGTAAGCATTGGTAACTCCACTGCGGTATCACGTACTTACGGTGGTAATATCGGTAAATGGGCGAATATGACAGGTTATGGATTAGCGAACTTCACGTGGAAAGATCGTTATATTTTCAATGGTTCCATTGCCTTGGATGGCTCTTCCCGTTTTGGTGATCAGGTCAGTGAGGGTGTTCGGATCGCAGATAAAACTTATGCGTTATTTCCCGCAGTGGCAGGTGCATGGGTATTATCCAATGAAGATTTCTTGAAAAATAGTAGCAAAGTTAATTTGGCCAAGTTGCGTTTGAGTTATGGTCTGGTCGGTAATGATGATATCGGTAACTATAATGCACGTCAAAATTACGTATCACAAAATTTTTTGGGTGTCCAGGGATTAATTCGGGATGGCGTATCCAATCCCTATTTAAAATGGGAAAAAGTGGAGAAAATCAATGCCGGATTTGACTTGGCTTTATTTCAGGAACGTCTGAACCTGACGGTAGATATCTACCAGAACACAACACGGGATATGTTGGCCTACAATCCAGGTAATACATTATCTGGGGTCAGTTACTATCTATATAATAATGGTTCAATGCGGACCAAGGGTATTGACGTGAGTCTATTTGGTCGGGTGATCGATGGATCGGTCAAATGGGATGCAGGGATCAACTTGGGGCATTACAAAAGTAGGATGCTTAGTATGCCGGAAACGAGCTTCAGTCACTATGCAGGTGCTACCTATATCACCGAAACTGGTGGTGCGCCGAATGCATTTTATGGTTATGAGTTTGAAGGAGTCTACAGTACTGCTGCAGAAGCTTCAGCCGCCGGATTATCAGTTTTAGATGCCGCAGGCAACAAAGTGGCTTTTAAGGCAGGAGATGCAAAATTTAATGATCGAAATGGCAACAAAATTATCGATGATAATGACCGCATGGTGATCGGTGACCCCAATCCCGATCTGGTCGGCGGACTAAGTAATATAGTGAGCTACAAAAACTGGAAATTTGGTGCTTTGTTGACCTTTAGCCTGGGTAATGATATCTACAATTATACCCGTGCGCAACTCGAATCGGGCAGTACCTTTTATAATCAAACGGAGCTTTTGCAGAATAGATGGCGAGCGGAAGGACAAGTTACGGATGTGCCAAAAGCGACATACAACGACCCAATGGGCAACAGCCGTTTTTCTAATCGGTGGATTGAAGACGGTTCATACCTGCGCTTGCGTCAGATTTCGGTTGAATATGGTATCCCAGTCAACAAGAAGATCATCAAATATGTACGTCTGTATGGAACTGCCAATAATTTGTTTACCATCAGTAAGTATCTAGGGTATGATCCCGAATTTGCGCAATCTGCTGATGTCTATCATCAAGGTATTGATGTGACATTGGAACCACTAGTTAGATCTGTCCAATTAGGACTTCGTTTAGGTTTGTAATAAGCTGTAACATGTTGAAAGTATATAAAAAACAATTGATATGGGCGACAATGGCCTGTATGATAACGATCTCTTCCTGTAAGAAAGCCTTGGATTTTTTGCCAGAAGATAAATTAGACAGTTCGAAAACGTTCAATACCTTGGCCGATGCCGATGCCGCGGTATTGGGAATCTATGGGCAGGTAGCGACTTTAGGTGATCGTTATGTCGTTCTGAATGAATTACGGGCTGATCTAATTGATGTCACAACGAATGCAAATCCCTATTTGCAGCAGATTTCAAATCATGAGGCCGGAATAGATAACCCCTATGCCGATCCGACAGCCTTCTATCAGATTATTTTCAATTGTAATGATGCATTGAAAAATTTCAAAATTATGGCGAGCAGCGGTAAATTGAGCAATGCGGATTTCAATCAACGCTATTCGGATATCGCGGTTCTACGGGCATGGCTCTACTTGCAACTGGGGATGCATTTTGGCGATGTGCCTTATGTGAAAACCACGATCGACAATGTGACACAGATTAAAGAATTGGAACATTATCCGAAGACCAATTTTAATAATTTGATTGACTCTCTCATTCAGGATACCAAAGATCTCCCTTATATGGAACCCTATGCTTATCCGACAGGATCGAGCTTGGTATTTACGACAGATGGGGCAAATACCCAACGGATATTTGTTAATAAGCCGCATGTATTAGGTGAACTTTATTTGTGGAAAGGTGACTATTATCAGGCAGCGTACTGGTATAAAAAGATTCTTTCAGCTGAGGATAATAATACGGATATTGAGTATTTGTACAATGGAAATCGAATAGGACCGTACAATTTTACTGTAAACTTTGCCAGAGCACAAGAAGGTTCATCCCTTGTTAACTCCGTGACAGAAGGTTGGCGCAGCATGTTTGCGCTACCCAATACCAATAAAGTTTGGAATTCAGAGTGGAATTGGTCAATACCCTATAGTAATTCGTTTGCGCCTGGGAATCCTTTTATCGAATTGTTTTCCAAAGCTGGCAAATACGAATTGCGCCCTTCCAAAAAGATCATGGATGAATGGAATTCGCAGACAAATGCCAATGGTATACCTTGGGATCCGAGGGGGAAATTATCATACGAAATTGCGGCTGATGGCGAGCCGGTGATCACAAAATTTACCGATAACTCGACCGATGTCTTAAACCTGTTGAATAGAGGTGGACGCTGGAATATCAATCGTGCTGCAGGGGCGCATTTGCGATTTGCAGAAGCGGCTAATCAGGACGGTCAGGGACGATTAGCATATGCATTGGCCAACAGGGGCTTAATTAGAACGTTCTATTACGGTGCATTTACAAGCGCGGGTACTGTGGCAGCAGGTAGTTTCTTTGAGCTGGAATCACAGATTACCCATCAAGGTTTTGGTTTGGATCGGCAGACCTATCCCAAATCTTCGCCTTATTATTTTGATGCACGTGATAATGCCAGTCTTGCTCGTGGTGTTTGGTACCGAAGTATTGGTGTCAGAGGAAGAGCAACAATGCCGGAATGGACATTCCCCGGTATCGTTTATACCCCTGGCACTGTGATCGGTTATGGTCAAATGATGATGGGCTTTGATGTGCCAAAGCAGGACCTGGAGGATAAACTCATTGAAGAATCGTCTTACGAATTGGCGTTTGAAGGGGAACGTTGGTCAGACTTAACCCGCATCGCACGACGTCGCAACGATCCAGCATTTTTAGCAGATAAAGTCTACGAAAAACTCCTGAAGGCCAATAACCCGAAGGCGGGTGCTGTGCGTAGCAAATTGATGGATCCCAAAAATTGGTATTTACCCTTTAAAATAAACTAGGTGATGTGTTACCAACCATGAAAAATACCTATTCCATATGGCCAGCGATCAAAAGATCAGTTTCGCTACTGCTATTGATCGCTGGCTTTTTGGTGTCAGTAAAGGCACAAGAGACTGGTGATTTTTTTATGCAGGTACAGCAAGCGCAGAAAACGCATTTGCAGGAAAAACTGTACCTGCATCTGGATAAAAATAGTTATGTCGCCGGTGAGACAATCTGGTTTAAGATCTATTGTACGGTTGGTGTGGAAAACCTATTGTCCAACGGAAGTAAGGTTGTTTATGTCGAATTGATAGGCGCCGATCAACGAAAAGCAAAGCTGATCAAAATACCTTTGCATAACGGGCTCGGCGTTGGGGACATTGCCTTACCGGATACGCTGACCGAGGGCAGTTACCGATTGCGGGCATATACCAATTGGATGCGGAATGATGAAGCTATTTATTTCTTTGACCGGACTTTAGCGATTGGTAATGGACGATCGGATCAAGTTTTTACGCAAACTACTTGGGAACCGACTGAACAGGGCGGTCGCTACAAGCTCGAGCTTAGGAACTTTGCGCAGGTGCCGATTATCAATACGGATGTGAATATGACATTTACGCTAGACGGAAAGATCCTACAGAATGCTAAGGTACGAACGGATGGACTGGGAAAGACAATGGTTAACCTAGACCACAGGTTGATACAAGCAGATATGGCGTATTCATTTCAAACCAATGGAAGGACAATCCGTAAGCTTGTGAAACCACTGACCACAAAAGGATTGCCTGATGTGCAGCTACTGCCAGAGGGAGGTAAGCTATTAGCCGGCTTTGAAAATCGTATCGCCGTAAAGGTTGTGAATTCCCGTGGCCTGGGTGAAAAGGCAATCCTCGTTTTTTGCTTGGGGCAGGATACCTTGGCGCAGATATCTACCAATGCCTTGGGCATGGGGGCAACACCTATACAGGTGCCTGCCGTGGGGACAGTGGAGGTTATCGCTCGCTTCAGCGATGGCAAACAGCAACCTGTTCTGTTTCCTAAAATCTATACCAGCGGGCATGCGGTAATATTAGACACCTTGCAAAAAGGGCAACGCATGCTACGACTGCATACTTCGTCCGATCTCGTGAAGGGGCAGCAACTACATGTGACTGTACAGCATTTAGGGCAGGTGTTTTTCCATAAAACGGTATCCGTGACTGAAACCGAGATCATGCTCCAACTGCCAACGACAAACTTCCCACAGGGTGTTCTGACCTGCTCGGTATTGGACGACCATTTTTTGCCGATCGCTGAACGTCCGTTCTTTCACGAAAAGAACAGTGTGGGCGAGCTGTTCTCCATAGCTTTGAGCAAGGCGCAGTATGGCTTGCGTGAACAGGTCGATGTGGGATTGCAGCTTCGTCAAGATAGCGTTAAAGGACGAATCGGTGCATTTTCAGCTACGGTAATCCATTTGGGAAAGATTGCGGCGGCCGATACAACCAACGTTCCGAATATCTTGACAAGTTTGTTGTTAAGTGCAGATCTTAAAGGCTTTATCGAGCGGCCCGAATATTATCTGGACGGTCATCGGATCAGGACAACCGATCTGGACTATTTAGTATTGACACAAGGCTGGCGAAAGAGTGACTGGTGGAGCTTAGCAACTATGTCTACACCACGATTTGCGGCCGAAAAGGGCTTAGCGATCCGTGGCTATCTTCGAAAACTAGGTCAAAAGGCACCGGTGCCGAAAGGAACGATCAATTTGGTGCCGTCCTCGAATATGCTGGATGTTCAAGCCGTATATTCGGATCAAAAGGGCTATTTTGAATTCGCGGATCTGCAATTTCCGGATAGTAGTCATTTTATGCTCTATGCGCAAGACGCAAAAGGTAAGAAGCGTGTTCGTTTTGACATTTGGGCAGATTCATTGGCCGAGGTCGGTTTTAACCGCAATTGGCCCTTGGAACAAAATGACGTCAATCGTGCTTATCAACAGGAGTTAAAGTTGGCACAAGCCTATTTTGCCCAATTAGCACGTGTGGGTTTAAAAGATGACGCCATCTTATTGGACGAAGTTTTGGTTCAGCGGAAACGTAACAAAGCATCGCTACGTTCACAGAACCTTAACGGTCGAGGAAACGCTGATTTCGTGTTTAATGCAGAAGATTTCAAAGGCTATGGTTTTTTAGGTTCGGCGATATACGATCAAATTGGGGGTACATTTAAGGGATGGAATTTAGATATGGAATGGCCACCACTAGCGATTTTCTTTTTAGATGGACGTATACTGGATGCTGAATTAGCGGAAAATATTCCTCCAGATGCCATAGAGAGTGTAGAAGTGTTGAGAAGTAGTGTATATACTGGTTTATACGGGGTTGGGGTCCATGCAGGAAATGAGGATAGGGTCATCTTTGTTTTGACCACCAAAGTCGGACGTGGAAACCTCGCCAAAGCACCTGATCGTTATGGTTCAATCAGCGTCAGTCCACAAGGCCTGTATTTTGGGACAGCCTATTACAAGCCGACCTATGCGGTTGAAAATAATCCAGCAGCCTACCAGGATTTACGGACAGGTATTCACTGGGAACCAAGTATTGTGGTCAATAAGTCGGGCAAGACAAGTTTTCAGTTTTTTACTTCCGATGAACCGGGAACCTATCGCATTATTGTTGAAGGTTTGGATATGTATGGTAATTTATTTCGGCAGCAAAAAGATATTACAGTAAAACGATGATCCTACATATAAATAGAAAAGAGATGAAGCAATTGGTGCGAAGCCTTGAATTATATATACCATTGGTAATCGCATTATGTTCGGTAAAGATGGGAAAAGCACAGGAGCTGAAATTTGAGATCGCTAAATATCAAGGAAATCGGCAATGTGCCATCAGTTATACCTTCGATGATGGGCTAAGAGAACATGCGACGATAGTGGTGCCATACCTGAACAAGTTTGGGCTGACGGCCACTTTCTGGATCAATGGATCCAAAGTGAATAGGGATAATGCACATAACCTGGATACGACCCGGTTGACTTGGACCGACCTGAAAGCAATGGGAGCGGCGGGACATGAGATATCGAATCACGGTTGGGCGCATCGTAATATGGCTAAACTTTCAGTTTCCGAAGCAGAATACGAACTGTTGAAAAATGACAGTGCGATTTATGAACACCTGGGTGTATGGCCGAAAACATTCTGTTACCCGGGCAATGCCAAGAATGAACAGGCGATAGCTTTGGCCTCCAAAAATAGGGTGGCGACGCGCTTATCACAATTTTCGGTTGGTAGCAAGAGTACGGATGCGAATTTGGATAAACGGGTAGAAAATCTTTTAGCAACTGGCGAGTGGGGGGTGNNCATTTGGAAAAGGTCGCTCAGATGAAGGATCGAATCTGGATAGCGCCTTTTGCACAGGTTGCGGCCTATGTCAAGGAAAGGGATAGTACCACCTTGACTATTGAAAAAATCAAAAAAGGTTATCGTATCGTGCCGCATCTGCCACTGAACAGGAACTTATTTCAGGAAGATTTGACCTTGGTGGTTCGCTGTGAATCAACGAAGAGGCCGATCGTCAAGCAAGGTGACCGGCTACTGAATGTGCGGGCAGTCAATGGGAATTGGTTGGTTAATTTTTCGCCATGGCAAGAAGTCTATATTGAACTTTTTACTGAATTGCAAAGAAACTGAACTTGTTACATTAATAAAAATAATAATTACAAAAAAGCTCTATTTATGGGGCTTTTTGCTTTATGTAACAGACTGGATACATAAGAGCCTGTAAGTTCAGGATAGTTAGTTTAAAGGGATACTATAACTTTTGGTTACCAATATAAATCACAAGTAACAATTTAAACTTCAATCCATGAAAAATATCTTACGATATGGTACCTTAGTAATGACCCAGTTGGCTTTGACTCAGGTATTATATGCTCAAGAACTGCTGAAGGGGAAAGTGGTTGACGATAAAAGTCAGCCTATCAGCGGAGTGACTATCCATGTCAATGGCAAAGGCAGTGGGACAACGAATCAAAATGGTGAATTTGGTATCGTTGCCAAGCCGGGTGATAAAATTACCTTCACTTCAATAGAATACCTCAGTAAAACCCTCGATGTTGCTAACCTCTCTTTTTTACAGGTCAACTTAATACCTAGGCAAGAATCGCTCGATGAAGTTGTTGTCATTGGCTATGGCACGCAAAAACGAACTAATCTTATCGCGCCAGTTTCAAAATTTAATGCCGAAAATCTCGATGAGCGTCCAATTGCGCGAGTTGATCAAGCTTTGATCGGACAGATGTCTGGGGTACGAGTCAAGCAATCCACAGGTGTGCCGGGAAAAGGGTTAAGCGTACAGGTCAGGGGATCGGGATCCATCACGGCTGGTAGTGAACCCTTATACGTTGTTGATGGCTTCCCATTATCAACAGCCGCACAGAATGGTTCAGGAAACTATGCTTCGGGAAATCCTTTGGACAATATGAATCCCAACGATATTGAATCTGTGGAAGTGCTCAAAGATGCTTCTGCGGCTGCGATTTATGGATCCCGCGCGGCAAATGGAGTTGTTCTGATCACCACAAAACGTGGAAAGAGCGGCCAGGCTAAAGTGAGCCTCAATTCATACGTCGGCATTTCCGAGGCTTACAAGAAATTGGATATGTTGAATGGTGAAGAGTGGATAGATAGAGCTGTAGAAATGATCAACGCACAGTGGGAGGCCTCGGGAACTGGAAGGTTGGCAAGCCAAAGTAATGCGGAACGAAGAAAGATACTGGGGCTTGCTGATGGGACATACAATACATCCTATATGTACGATGATCGATGGTTGGAGCCAGGGCACCCAGGACTTTATCTGATTAACTGGCAGGACGAGGCTTATCGAAAAGGAGTAATCCAAAATTACCAAGTTGCAGCCTCGGGAGCTACAGAATTTGTCAATTATTATGTCTCGGGAAATTATCTCAATCAGCAAGGAATTGTGAAAGGATTGGATTATAAGAATTATACCGCAAGAGCCAATGTTGAAGTGAAACCCAATAAAAAATTTGCATTTGGTTTAAACCTAGCTCCCACTTACTCTATTGGAAATGATCCCGGTGTGGAAGGAAAGGATAATATCATGCATCAAATTTATTCTATGTCGCCCGTGCAGGATCATCCTGCAGGGACAGTGAACGTTTTTGACAATGAAAAATATCCATGGAGTACATCGACAAATGATCCAATTGCAAAATTGAACTATTATATCGGAGAAAATAAAATTTCACGTTTATTGGGGACAGTTTATGGACAGTATAATATCCTGGAGAATTTGAATTTTAAGACAACGGTCAATTTGGATCAGACCGATAGTCGGAGCAATAGATTTCAGCCCTATACCGTAGGTGGAACTTTAGCAAATAGAACCAATAACCCGAATCAGGCTACCTATGGATCCAATAGTGTTTATCGAAAGCAGACCTTTGTGAATGAGAATACCTTAAATTATCACCTTAATATTGACAAACATGATATTACGGCTTTATTAGGACAGGCTTATAATTTTGATAAACTTGAGACTTCTTCTATCACTTCGCAGGGAGGGTATACGAATAGTTCCATAACAACCTTAAATGGGGCTGTTGCGACAGTAGCCACAACAGGGGCCACACAGAGTGTTTTGTTGTCTTATTTTGGACGTGTTCAATATGCTTATGATGGAAAATATCTGCTTTCCGGAAGTATTCGGCGGGACGGCTCATCGCGTTTTGGATCTAATACAAAATGGGGTTGGTTCCCATCGCTGTCCATGGGTTGGCGTTTGTCAGAGGAGAATTTTATGAAACCAATCACCTTTGTTAATGAATTAAAATTGCGCGGAAGTTATGGTGAATCGGGGAATAATAATATAGGTGATTACAGTAGCATTGCTCTGTTGGGATTTTATAATTACTCACAAAATGGCTTATCTGCGTCTGGACAGGCGCCAAGCAATATCATTAATCCAGACCTAAAATGGGAAAAATCCCGGACTTATGATGTTGGATTGGATTTTGGCCTATTGGGGTCTCGAATTACAGGGTCTTTTGACTGGTATACCCGAAAAAGCAGTGATCTATTGTTGAATGTACCCTCCATGTTGTCGACTGGTTTTTCTTCTTATTTAGATAATGCTGGTGAAGTGAGAAGTAAAGGTTGGGACTTAGAGATCACATCGCATCAGATCAGAAAGTCCGATTTTTCATGGTCTACCTCTTTTAACATCAGTCATAATTCCAATAAAGTCACAAAACTTGATGGCGAGCAAAAAGAAATCTTAATTCCCTCTTCATTTGATATCCAACATAGCATTTTACGAGTTGGTGAACCGATGTATAGTATTTATGTTGTTAAACAAGATGGGATATTGAGCCAAGCAGACATTGATGCCGGGGCTGCATTGTATGGCAGCCAAAAGGCGGGTGACCCAAAATATGTAGATGCCAATGGTGACGGCGTGATCGACGCAAATGATCGTACCATCGTTGGGCATCCAAATCCCAGTTATGTATGGGGAATAACCAACAATTTTAAATATAAAAATTTCGATCTGAGTTTCATGTTCCAAGGCCAAAATGGAGGCCATATTTATTCACTGTTGGGACGAGCGTTGGGGCGCACTGGTCAAGGATCGTCAGATAACGCACTTGGATTTTATCGCGATCGTTGGCGCTCTGCCGAGGATCCGGGAGAAGGGCGAGTAGGAAAAGCCTATTCAACATTCGGGCGGATTAAAAATACAGATTGGTTGTATTCCTCAAATTATTGGCGTCTACGCAACGTGACTTTGGGGTATAATATAAAAGACCTAAAATTGGGGAGTCAGTCCAAACTTAGTTTAGTCCGCTTATTCGTGACATTGGAGAATTTTTGGGGAAAAGACCAATATGATGGTGGTGTAAATCCAGAATCTTCAAATACAAATCTAAGCGGAAGCACTGATTATCCCGAAGCAGGCGACTATGGTGGCTTGGCAATTCCCAAGACAGTAACATTTGGTTTAAACGTTAATTTTTAAGACAATGAAAAAATTAAGTATATTGTTGTTGATTGCAGGTCTATTGGGATCTTGCAAAATGGATCTGGACCAGCAGCCGATTTCTAGTGCTACTTCAGATACGTATTTTAAGACTACGAATGATTTCGTTCAAGGATTGAACGCCATATATAATAGTACACGAGCATATCCAGATCGCCTGATGAATCTTTCGGAGACGCGATCTGACAATTTGTACGCCGTGTCGGATGGCGGTGTACGTGATTGGGAAGGAATCAACAGTTTTCATAAAACGATAGCGAGTAATCCCTATGTGATTGAAGCTTGGCAAACAAATTTCAATGGCATATTTCGGGTAAACAATTACTTGGAACAACTTGCGGCAAATGGCGCTACAGCGATTTCGGATGTAGGTCTTCGCAATAGAATGGAAGGCGAAGCCAGATTCCTGCGTGCATTCTTTTATTTTGATTTGATTCGATACTTCGGCAAAGTGCCACTGATCGACAAGGTTGTGTCTGCCAGTCAAGCCAAAAATATCGGCCGGAGTAACTTGGAGGATTTGTATGCCTTAATTATTGAAGATCTAAACAAAGCTATAAGTGCGCTTCCAGCTCCTAGTGCCTATGCGGCGACAGATAGAGGCCGTGTCAATAAATACGCAGCAAAAATGTTGTTGGGATTGGTTTATATGACGCGATCAGGACCTACTTTAGGTATTGAAGGAGCGGGCTTGAACAGCAATGAATGGGCAAAAGCAGTGGAGCAATTCAACGAGGTGATCAACAGCAACGAATTTAGTTTGTTGAATAGCTATAATAGCATTTTCGATTATGGTAATGAACGCAACAAGGAAGTGATCTTCAACATAGAATATTCAAGTGGTGCAAATCCAGTTGTTGGAGCAACATTTCCTTGGGTGCTTGTACCCGATAATTGGTTCAATTCGCTCGGTTTAGCTACACAAGGAGGTTTAACGATTAGGCCGGTGTCTGATGACTTGCTGACATTGTACGGTATAGAAGACAGTAGAAAAACGTTCAGTATTCAACAAGGATATACCTATGGTAATGTGGTTGAAACCCGATCTTTCGTTAAAAAATTTGTGGATGTAACTAAAGTTCCTGCGAATCGAATGGATTGGCCCATCAATTACATTGTATTTCGCTATACTGACCTGTTGCTATTAAAAGCGGAATGTGTATTGAATGGGGCTTCCGGGTCGATTCAAACGGATGTGGACGCCGTAGTGAACCAAATCCGAAACCGCGCTGGGTTGACAACAGCGCTAACTAATGTCACTAAATCGCAGCTGATGGACGAGCGGAGACGGGAATTTATAGGTGAAGGAATGCGCTGGTTTGATCTGATCCGCAGTGGTACCGTTGAATCGGTCATGAAGGCTTGGATCGCGAAAGACGATGTAGCAAAACAAATGTCTGCTTTTCAAGCAAACTATGTGTTATACCCTGTACCACAGTCGGAACTCGATAATAGTCCTGGACTATACACACAGAATCCCGGATATTAGTTCTGTTATAGAATTTTTATCGCCCTTAAATCTTAAGGGCGATTTTTTTTTCTAAAGCTGTTTGTTTTACGAATGACAGGACTGAACAGGATAGTTATTACAAATGATCCTGTTATTTTTAGGCAACATTATAAGCCTGAGAGGAACCCTGAATATCTTTTTAAGTCAGTTTGCCTATTAAGCAATAAGGAATCATACAACTGTTTCATTATCTCGGTATAATGGAAATCGATTTTCGCTACTGAAAATCAATAAGGGAAAGAATAAAATAATACCTAAATAATACTTTAATGATAAACTATTTAACAATTAGGTTTGATCATCATGTAAAGAAGTATACTTTTTTGCTGTTTATGGCGATGTTGTGTACCTTCAATTTATTTGCTCAAACCACAAGGACTGGAAAGGTAAACGACGAAAAAGGTTCACCTATCCAAGGTGTGACTGTACAGGTAAAAGGAAAAACTATGACGGCAAAGACCAATGCCGATGGTTCATTTACCATCACTGCCCTGCCTTCTGATGTATTGGCTTTCAGAAGCCTTGGGTATGAAGCCCGAGAAGTGACTGTTGGTAATCAAAATTCCTTGAATGTAGTGCTGGCGCAAAAGGTCGATGTCATGGAGGAAGTAGTTGTGGTTGGTTATGGAACCATGAAAAAGAAAGATGTAACAGGGTCGATTGCCAGCGTAGGAGAGAAAGAACTTAAGGCAATGCCCGTAAAAGATGCGTTGCAGGCGATGCAAGGTAAGGTTGCGGGTGTGGATATTACATCCAATCAGCGGCCAGGAACTACAGGAACTATAACAATAAGAGGTGTTCGGTCAATTACGGCAAACCAAGGGCCTCTTTATGTAGTTGATGGAATGGTAGTGCAGGCTGGT
Source organism: Sphingobacterium sp. UBA6711 (assembly GCA_002454415.1). GTDB lineage: Bacteria > Bacteroidota > Bacteroidia > Sphingobacteriales > Sphingobacteriaceae > Sphingobacterium. The sequence goes on along the minus strand of DKIT01000001.1, from coordinate 57,190 downwards.
GGCATTGACAATATCAATCCGAGCGATATCGAGACCATTGATGTCTTGAAAGATGCTTCTGCAACAGCGGTATATGGCTCGCGAGGTGCGAATGGCGTGGTTTTAGTGACAACCAAACAAGGGAAAAAGGGCCGTTTGCTATTAAACTATGCTGGTACAGTAACCTTCGAAAAGATGTTTGACGTTACCGAGTATATGAATGCTACCGAGTGGCTAGATTATGCGCGTTTGGCGAAATTCGGAACTACAACACCTAATTATACAAACGATTTTTCAAAGTGGGGTTCTGTGGCAGCCTCTTGGGCTAATATCGCCAAAGGTTGGACCAACAATAATACCGTCTGGGATCCAAGTTTGGTCGGAAATTACGATTGGGCTGACGCGGGGCGCAAGAATGCCTTGTCTACCGAGCATACTTTAAGCGTTTCAGGCGGCGGAGAGAATTCAAAAGGTTATGGTTCCTTTGGTTATTTAAAGCAAGACGCCACACAGCCGGGACAAAAATTTGATCGCTATACCTCAAAAGTAAGTTTTGAGGCAACACCGACGAAATGGTTTACGATGGGGGCTTCATTAAACGTATTTTTCTCCGATCAAGATTACGGCTATAACTTTTCTAAATCGGTCACGGGTGCAGGGGATTATTACAGCGCTTTACGAGGGATGCTGCCTTGGACAGTACCCTATGATGACAATGGAAACTACCTGAGAAATCCTGCGGCAGGTGATATTAATATCATTAATCCAATCAATGAATTAGAATACAATACCAATCAAACCCAGACTTTTGGAGCCAATGGTAGTTTTTTTAGCCAATTGGATCTTGGACAGATTTATGCACCATTAAAAGGCCTAAGATATCGGATACAGTTTGGCCCGGAATTTAGATATAGTCGCTTGGGCTTAGCAAATGCCGCGGAAGGAATTAATGGTGATGGCAATAATGCTGTAAGGTATAACACCAATCGCAATCTAGCTTGGACTTTAGATAATTTAATTTATTACGATCGCGACTTTGGAACAGATCATCATTTGGGCATTACCTTATTGCAGAGCTCGTCGAAAAGGAATGTCGAAACGAGCGATATGCGTGCGACGGATGTCTATAGTGCTCGAGAATTATGGTATAACATTAACTCTGGAGGTTTTATTGGTAGCTATGGGACAGGTCTGTTAGAGGAGCAAAGAGAATCCTATATGGCTCGTGCCAACTATAGTTACAAGGACCGTTATTTGCTGACTGCCTTTGTGCGATGGGATGGCTCTTCGGTATTAGCACCTGGTCATCAATGGAGTTCATTTCCATCTGTTGCGGCTTCTTGGCGCATTGATCAAGAGGAGTTTATGAAAGATGCTCGATTTATCAACACACTAAAATTACGTTTGGGAGCTGGTATCGTAGGGAATGCTGCAATTACCCCTTATGAGACAAAAGGTGGATTAACGCAAAATTTTTACAATTGGAGTGCAACAAATTCAACACCTGGCTACGTTGCATCAGATCCTTCTGCTGCGAGTCCAAAAAAGATGGCAAATCCTGAGCTAGGTTGGGAGCGTACGACGCAATACAACGCAGGTATAGATTACGGATTTTTCAATAATCGTATCAACGGTAGTTTGGATATGTATAAAACAAAGACAAATGATCTCTTGCTTGACATGACGTTAAATCCTGTACTAGGATTTCGTTCAACTTTAGCAAATGTAGGGAAAACATCGGGTTGGGGGATTGATTTTCAATTAAACACAGTCAATATTCAAAATGACAATTTCCAGTGGAATACAACTTTAACTTGGTCAAAAGATAAGAATAAGATTTTAGAGCTAAATAATGGAGTAAAAGAAGATATAACCAATAACTGGATCGTAGGTCAAGAGATAGATGTCCCTTATGATATGGTCTACGACGGCATTTGGAAAACCTCAGAAGTAGAAGAAGCTGCAAAATATGGAGCTAAACCTGGACAGATTCGTGTAAAGGATATCAGTGGTCCTGACGGTGTGGCCGATGGTAAAGTAGATCGCAATTATGACCGACAAATTTTGGGATCTTATCGCCCGAAATGGTCTGGTGGTATTATGAATACATTTACTTATAAAAACTTTGATTTATCCTTTTTTATTTTCTCACGTTGGGGACATACTATTAATACTGGCGCAGAAACCTTAGGTGGACGCTTTATGATGCGTAAATTGGATTATTTTATTCCTGATGTGAACGAAGATGCGGAGTATTATCAGCCGGGGTCGAACGGTGAGGCAGCGGACCCTTGGAACTCTTCCATGAACTACCGTGATGGATCATTTATTAAGTTGCGGAATGTGAGTTTAGGTTATAATTTTCCTAGGGCAAAATTGGAAAAACTAGGTATCAGTAATTTTAAAGTCTATGCACAGATCATGAACCCCGCAATGTTGTATTCAAAAGTAGATTTCTTGGATCCAGATTTGGCAAGTTATAATAACAATACAACGCAACCGGGTTCCTCAATTACGACGAGAGGTGCTGTGATTGGTGTAAACATAGGGTTTTAGCCCTTAAAAAGATTAAAAAAGATATTCATGAAAAATTATAAAATATTAATTGCTACCATCTTTGGTGCTGCTGGATTGCTCGTATTGAATGGATGTAGCAAAGACTTTTTAAAAGAAGACCAGATTACTATCCCGGATACGGAATATTTTAAAACGCAGGCAGGGTTGGATGATCTGGCGACAGGAGTTTACTCGAAGCTGAAATTTAAGTATAATTATACCTGGGGCATGGCTTTGTTCAATCTAGGTGTAGACGAGTTTACAGACGCAAACAATCCCTCGCCAAGCTTTAATAGCTATGGCACGGACCTTAATCCTGCTGAATCAACTTATGGCGGCGGCAATATTCAACCGGTGTTTGACAATATGTATAGCGGTATCGAATCGGCCAATACGCTGATTCAGAATGTACCGTTGTATTATGATAAATCCAACGCCAACTACAATACACGTCTAGGCGAAGGATACTTTATGCGAGGCTATTTCTATCTGCAACTAATTGTACAGTTCGGAGGTGTACCCTTGAAATTGACTCCAACGACAAAAGTAGAATCTTATTTTACAAGAGCTTCCGAAGAAGCCTGTTTTGCACAAGCTATTTCGGATTTGGAGCAGGCCTATACATTGTTACCGACTTCGGCGACAGAATTTGGGCGGGTCACTAAATCAGCTGCGGCACATTACATAGCTAAAGCTAGATTGACCCGTGCGAGTGAGTTATATGCTTCCTGGAATTCAAAATATACCGCTGAAGATTTAGATGCGGTTATTAAATACGGAACAGAGGTCGTGGCGGCACATCCACTGGTTAGCGACTATGTACAATTATGGGACTATCAAAAAGCCAATAGTGCCAACGAAAAAGTGTCCGAAGTCGTTTTGTCGGCACAATTCTCAGACGACCAGGCAACGTGGGGACGTTATGGAAATCAAATTCACCTGTATTACCCGGCCGTATACCAAGATTTGGGTGGCACAAGTAGAGACATATCGGGTGATCGTGAATTCTCTTATGCACGTACCACAAACTATACCTTAGATGTTTTTGATCGTGTCAATGATTCCCGTTTTTGGAAATCCTTTATTACGATGTATGGCGCTAATAATACCGCTAACGCACCTGTATGGACTGAAACTAATGCAGCACTTGGCCCCGAGGGTACGGTTGCTGGAACCAAACGCTTTAAAGGTGGTGAGTTAGGTATTAAATATATTGTCAATAATGCTGGTGATACACGCTATAAAGCTGTAGCGAGTGATGCAACAGGTGTACTTAAAAATGGCGTGATGCAAAATCCGCATACTTTCGTGCGTTACTTCNNAGGAGAACCGCAAGCCTGGGTGGGAAAACATGGAAATAATGGTTACTATGGTGTACAGTCACGCTATGTGGCACTTTCAAAGTTTAGAGATGGCTATCGGGTTAGCATCGCATCAGCCAACGGTACCCGAGATGTGATTATGGCGCGTTCAGCAGAAGATGTCTTAATGGTGGCCGAAGCGTATATCCGCAAAGGTGAAGGCCAATATGCCAATGCCATACAGTGGATTAATAAATTGCGCAGCCGTGCCGGCTATAAAAGTGGTGAAGATCGTGCAAAGAATGTTGACGGTGGACAAGCCTACAAGAATAATTCCTATGCTGTCGGCAAGGGAGGAGGCTTTTCGGCGGAAGGAGCTATCTATTGGGAAGGAAACTCATACTACGAATCCAATAATGATATCGCAAAGACTACGGCATCTTCGGAAACACAGATGTTGATTAATTCTGTCGCTGATGTTTATAATTCAACTGTTGATGCGCCAATTTATGAGAAATTGGGTGCGACAAGCAATGCGCAGAAAATGATGGCTTTCCTGTTGAATGAACGTACACGAGAATTATGTGGCGAACTCTACCGCTGGGAAGATCTAGCCCGCACCAAAACCTTAGAAGCGCGATGGAAAGCCTTCAATGATGGTTATGTTCGTACGGGAGCAGCTTTTAGTCCGAATACACATTACTATCGACCGATTCCGCAATCTTTCTTGGATGCAACCACCAATGAAAGTGGTGCTGCATTAACGCCTGCAGAAAAACAGGCTATGCAGAATCCGGGCTATTAATTTTTGTTTATCATTAAACCTCAACCTGACCTACCCGTGCTGAACGGGTAGGTTTTTTTATGTGACGTGCAATCGGTTGCAGGATAGGGCAGGATAGGTGCCTTAGCTAGTTTTGGTATCTTACGGCTTGATTCGTATAACATTGCGGATCTGGATAAACCAAATTGTAAATCAACGGAAGGGAAATGTTCACATGAATAGAAGAGTCTTCTTAAAGTCAAATGCATTTTTATGGATGACAACCTTGCTTCCCTTAGGTACATGGGGTCAAAAAGGTAGGATAGAGTCACCTTATTTCAAATTGAAACCGGTCGGTCGTTCATTACAATTACAGAATTATTTTATTTGGTGTTCATCACCGATTTGGGGCGAGGATGGGAAAGTCCATCTTTTTTATTCCCGTTGGCGAAAGGAGAAAGGAATGGGCGGCTGGATCAAAGGTTCTGAAATAGCCCATGCGATCGCCGATTCGCCCTACGAAGCATTCAAACATAAGGATATTGTTCTACAACCTCGAGAAGGTTTTTGGGACAGTACCACTTGCCATAATCCCTTGATAAAAAAAATAGATGATACCTATTATTTATTTTATATGGGAAATTCCAATGGAAAAACCGATACGAAGCGGATCGGCGTGGCAACCTCGAAAAGTCTGGATGGACCATGGGAACGAAGCGATCATCCCATTTTATTGCCCGGAACAGAGGGGGCTTGGGATGATCATTGTACGACAAATCCAGCCTTTTTAAAAGGGGATGATGGTCAATACTGGCTGTATTATAAATCTTGGAATACAGCTGAATACCTGCAGGATAAAGGCCCTGTTAGAGGAAATAGAAAATATGGATTAGCCAAAGCGGAACATCCTTTGGGACCATATGTGAAAGTATCTGAATGTCCGGTAATTGATTTTTCTGATCGTCCTCATAATGCACAGCTTGAAGATGCTTTCGTTTGGAAGCAAAACGGAGAATATTGTTTAATCGCAAGGGATATGGGATTTCACAATCATGAATATGGATTGATCTTAAAATCGTCAGATGGCGTTAAATGGTCTGAACCGCAAGTGGCCTATTTAGGTTTATCAACATATATTCAGGAGCCGCCGCCACCCGCAAATTTGAAGCGTTTTGGCCGGTTAGAGCGCCCCATGATCTTGATGGATAAGCTAACCGACGAACCTCGCTTTTTATTTGGAGCTACGCAGGGTGGCGCAGCCGGGACCGCGACAACTTTTGTTTTTGAAATCCTGTGAAGATATGCTATAGTCCTATTTATTTTGAAAATGTAACAGCAAAGTTGTGCTCCTGTATGTTGAATAGCGATGCGTGTGAACTCAACTTGCGAGCTGATATAACAAGTTAACCAGAAAAAATGATAAGCCAATGAAAAAGATTTTTAGTATGCTCCTAGCAATTTTTGCATGCGTAGCAAGTCAAGCACAACAGATGACCTGGACTAATGCCCAGCAACCCTTAAAGGAAATTGAAGAACTCAAGAAGATCATTGTAGCTCCTTCATTTAAAAATAAAGATTATTCCATTGCTGATTTTGGCGCAATTGGAGATGGGAAAACAAAAAATACGGCAGCCTTTAAAAAAGCGATCGAAACTTGCAATAAGCAGGGGGGAGGACGGGTGGTTGTTCCTAAAGGAGTATACCTGACCGGTGCCATTTATTTGAAAAGTAATGTCAATCTTCATGTCAGCGAGGGTGCAACGGTGCTCTTCAGTAGAGATAGTGCAGATTATCCAATGGTATTCACGCGTTGGGAAGGAATGGAGTGTATCAATTTTTCGCCCTTTATCTATGCGTATAAAGAAGAAAATATTGCCATTACGGGAAAAGGATTACTGGATGGAAATGCTGACAATGATCATTGGTGGTACTGGTGCGGTGCTCGTAAATATGGCTGGCACGAAGGCCGTCCTGGCGAACAAAAGCCGGCCCGGGCAATCTTACACCAACAGATGGCTCAGGAAATGGATCCGCATAAAAGAGTATTCGGGGACGGAAATTTCCTTCGTCCCAATTTTGTGCAGCCTTATCTCTGCAAAAATGTCTGGATTGCTGATGTGAAGCTAATTAATTCGCCCATGTGGAATCTGAATCCTGTCTTGTGCGAGAATGTATTGATCGAAGGCGTAAAGGTGGTAAGCCATGGACCAAATAACGATGGTTGTGATCCCGAAGCAAGCAAAAATGTATGGATCAGAAACTGTTATTTCGATACCGGCGATGACTGCATAGCCATTAAGTCGGGACGAGATGAAGATGGCCGTAATATTGGCCGCCCTGCGGAGAATCATATCATCGAAAATTGTGAAATGAAAGATGGTCATGGCGGTGTCGTTATCGGTAGCGAAATTGCCGGCGGAGCCAGAAATATCTATGCACTTAACAATGTGATGGATAGTCCCAATCTGGATCGTGCGCTACGCATAAAAACCAGTTCCAGCCGAGGTGGTATTATTGAAAACGTGTTTTTTTATAACACGGAAGTGGGACAATATAAAGAAGCAGCTGTACGATTCAATATGTTTTATGAAAAACCCGGGAAACATATTCCGACAATCCGTAATATCTGGGTCGAAAATCTTCAGGTTAAAGGCGGTGGGAAATACGCTGTGTTATCAACCGCATATGAGACTTCGCCTGTGACTGATTTTACGATGGTCAATTGTAAAATTGAAGGCGTAAAAGAAGCATTCAAAGTGGATTACCTAAAGAATGTCTCATTAAAGAATGTCATTGTCAATGGAAAAGAGCTCAAGTCTTTTGATTGATGTAGAATAATCTGTGTTTAGCATGGAGAATCGCGGATGATCACACAGAGCATGAGCGCCATTAAAACTGTAGAGGACCGCAATAAACGCCTGAAAGAGATAATAAACTCATGGATAAACAAATTGAGCACAGCGAGCTCATGAAACAATTATTTATATGAAACGAAGGAGCTTGATTTTTTTCTGTTTTTTAGCTGGTATTGTACTACAGGAGACTGCTGCCCAATCTAAACATTGGCAACATAATGACCGTGTATTGCATTATACCGAAGATCAAGGAGATTTCCTGCTGGTGAATGGACGATATCGATTTAATCGGGCACTTTATGGTAATAATTTGGCATCAAGGGTTGAAGCCGGAGATTTACCGGAGTTTGCATTATATATGCCCGGGATGGGGGGAAATCTGCAATTTATCCTCGGCAATAAACAGGCGCGTAAGAAAATGATAGATGCTGACCGTATCGAGACAAGATATCGGCCGGGGGCGATGTGCTATCGCATCAAAGATGCCTTATTGGGAAACGGGTTTTTAGATATTATTGTGATGGCGCAGGCCAATGCCGACGGGATGATTGTAAAACTCCAGGGCACAGACATCGGACCCGAAGCACAGCTCTATGCTGTTTATGGTGGTGCCAGCGGAAAAACCTTTAGCAGGAATGGAGACATCGGTGCAGATCCGGAATCGGGGTTTTATCTTCTGCCCGCATATTGTGAACATAATCAATATACACTAGAAGAAAATAGTTTTGGACTTAAGTATCAAAATAAGAAAAATGAACAGCAGTATATTCAGGGCAATTTTTCTGGACTTTCAACCCTGCGTGTTTCAGATGCTACGGTTTTGGACGATCTATCGAATTTGACCAAGTCGGAGAACAAGGGCAGCCCTATCCTTGTTGGGGAATTTAATTTAGCTCATAAAACATGTTATATTCAAATCTCAAAGGGTAGGCTTTCTGCTGAGAAATTTTCTGAAAGGTCCTTGGTAAAGGCCTTTGAACAAGCAGAGCAAAAAAGGGTTTCCTTGGCCAGTCGTGTTAAAATAAACACTCCGGATCGATACATCAATAATTTAGGGGCGGCACTAGCGGTAGCTGCCGACGGCATTTGGGAATCGCCTACCTTTTTGCATGGGGCTGTGGCATGGCGTATGCGTTTAAATGCATGGCGGGGAGCTTATACCGCAGATGCATTGGGATGGCATGACAGAGCGAAGGAACACTTTTCGAGTTATGCCAATTCGCAGGTCGTCGAACCAAGTTCCGGTCCAGTTGTGATGGATACCGCGCTGCACCTCGCGAGACATTTGGAGAAAATGGGGACCTCTATGTTTTCGAGTGGGTATATTTCCCGGAATCCCAATAATAATAGTGTAGCCCACCATTATGATATGAATTTGGTCTTTATCGACCAACTGTTGTCGCATTTTAACTATACGGGGGATGTTGCTTATATCAAAGAGATGTGGCCCACGCTGACTCGACATCTCAATTGGGAAAAACGTAATTTTGATCGGGACAATGACGGTTTGTACGATGCCTATTGCGCGATCTGGGCCAGCGATGGATTGCAATATTCCGGCGGTGCCGTTACACACACAAGCGCTTATATGCACCGTGCTTATCGAATGATGGCTAAACTTGCAAAGGTTGTAGGAGAGGATGCTACCCCCTATCAACAAGAAGCCAATAAGATTCAACAGGCGCTAAAAAATCGACTTTGGTTGAAAGAAAAGGGATATTTTGCGGAGTTTCAGGATGCGCTTGGCAATCAGCTTGTACACGAAAAGCCCGGATTGTGGACCATTTATCATGCCGCGGATGCCGCTATGTTGGATGATTTTGAAAGCTACCAAAACCTTCAATATGTAACTAATTATTTGCCAAAAATTCCTATTCGTGTCAAAGGACAGGAACAACAGGACTTGTATACATTGCCCACCACAACATGGCAGCCCTATACCTGGTCAACCAATAATGTCGCTTTAGCCGAGAATCTGCAAACCGCACTTGCATACTGGCAATCTGGACGGCCGGATGATGCTTATCAGTTGTGGAAGAGCAACCTCATGGAAAGCATGTATCATGGCATCAGTCCCGGAAATTTTCAGCAGCTCTCCCATTATGATGCATTTCGTGGTGAATTATACCGTGATTTTGCGGATCCTATTGGGGTCGCATCGCGTGCTTTGGTTGAAGGGTTATTTGGCGTGCATCCTCGTCTACTAGATAATCAATTGTTTATTAAGCCCGGTTTTCCAGCGACATGGAATCATGCCCGGATCGAATTGCCAGAATGGAGTTACGCCTATAAAAAAGATCATACAGCAATTACATTTGAGATTAAGACGCGATATGCGATGCCCGTAAAACTTGCTTTGGAAGTTCCGGTAGATTTTACCCGGGTACGTGCTGTTAAGGTCAATGGAAAAGCAGTCAAGTGGTCGCTAAAATCTTCCGCTGTCAATAGGCCATATGTCGTCATTGAATCTGAAACTGATCGTAACTTCGATATCTCAATCATAGGGGATGGTCAACTCGAAAAAATAGAAACCAGAAATGTAGAGCAAGCATTCACCGAAGCATGGTCATTTCCCCTAGCGAATAACACCAAATTGTTGGAAAGTTACGATCCTCAAGGACTTATTGAAAACAGGATAGAGCACAAATTTTCTTTTGTCAAGCAAGAACGAGTAGGAACCTTTTTTGTGAAACTTCAACAGGGAACGATGCTGTGGTGGCAAGCGGTTGATATTCGTTTATTGCCACCATTGAAAGCCACCATTGTAAAAAAGCAAGCGAGATATGCGTTAGTCGTCGAAAACCGTTCCGCTCAGTCGCAACACCTCATGATTGAGCATAACAATTTTCAGACTGCCCTAGACCTAAAATCTAATGAAACAAAAGAATTAGCGCTTCCCAATAATATCTTTTCGAAGGGAACAAATAGCCTGTATCTGCGTAGCGATACTTATCGTTACAAGGTCGATTATGTAGATTGGACAATCAATGATACGCCAAGTTTTTTGAAGGAAAATCTCTCAAGCTTTTACAATGCACGTTTGACGGATATATTTCAACAGAAATATCTTTCGCCAAGACCAGAAGGGCCAACCTTGCAACTCCCTTGGCAGGGGATAGGTAACTGGTGTTATCCATTGACGACAGCAAATATTGATGACAGTGGAATCATGAAGAAAGGCACACAGGGGGATCTAACGTACTTAGGTATTCCGTTTGAGCTAAAAAATGATTCCAAAAATGTGGTCTTTGTCAGTCAATGGGATAATTATCCAACAAGCGTAAAAATACCTTTAGTAGGTCAGGCTAGCAAAATGTATTTCCTAGTCTCTGGTTCAACAAATCCGATGCAATCCCAAATTGGCAACGCTAAGATAAAGGTCAATTATATCGATGGAACTACTGATACACTTGATCTGATCAATCCCATAAACTGGTGGCCGATTGAACAGGATTATTTAGATGAGAACCATGCTTTTGAACTTCCCGATGAGCGAATTCCTTATCGAATAAGTTTAAAGTCAGGAGAGCTCTATAAGGGGGGAAGTCGGAGCCATTATACAGATATTAAGGGGTATAGCAATCGTGCTATTGATGGCGGAGCAGCCACTTTATTGGATCTTCCGCTAAACGGGAGAAAGCAATTGCAATCGGTTGAACTTATTGCCCAGGCAAATGATGCAGTTATCGGGTTGATAAGCCTCACTTTAGTACGTTAGGTAAATTTAAGCGTGTTCACCAAAGTCTCGGCATAGCGTCTTTTGAACATGGATATAGTATGTGTAAAAATTCAATACAGATGAAAAAGAAATTTAGCATTATTTTCACGGCCCTTGTAAGTGTCTTAGGTCCTGCGTTGGTCCTAGCTCAGCAAGGAACAAAAATTGATCGGGAAAATGTCGTTAAAAGGCATAATGTTTCCAATCATACCATGGATACATTAGCTTCACTGACGGTCGGTAATGGTACTTTTGCCTATACGGTCGATGCCACAGGAATGCAGTCTTTTCCCGTTTATTATAAAAATGGTGTTTCCTTGGGAACACAGTCCGAATGGGGATGGGACTCCTTTCCCAATACAAATAATTATAAATTTGAGGAAACATTAAAATCCTACGACTTTAATAACGAAGGACGGAACGCAAAATATAGTACCCAATTGAAAGAACCGAAACGTAGCGTCGAAGCTGTAAACTATTTTAGAGAAAATAAACATCGTTTGCAGTTGGGAAACGTGGGCTTGGAGCTTTATTTGAAAAATGGCCGGCGGGCAGCTGCGCAGGATATTCAGCATATTCGACAGCAGCTGGATCTTTGGACGGGTATTGTCACAAGTGAATTTAGCATTGAGGGAGAACCTGTCGCAGTAAAAACTGCTTCATACCAAGGTAGTGACCGAATTGCTGTACATGTCGTTTCGCCACTGATTAAGCAAAAAAGGCTTAAAATATTTGTGCGATATCCCTATCCAAGCGGAAAATTTTTGGATGAAGGGACCAACTATGATCAGGTGAATAATCATAAAACGACCATCGTAACGCAATCTGCGAATGTAGCATTGATAAATCATCAGTTGCAGGGAGCGAGCTACTTTACAAAACTGGATTATTCACCGGGAACTTTAAAAAATACAGCTTCACATTATTTTGTGTACGAGCCAGCTTCTAAGCTCGATAAGTTTGATTTTTCTTTTGCATTTGCCGAGAAAAACAACTTTGATAAGAAGTCTCATCTCTATGATGAGGCCGCGGGGGAAAGTAGCGTATCCTGGAAGCATTTTTGGGACAGTGGAGCTGCGGTTGACTTTGCGGGAAGCACAGATCCTAGAGCCAATGAACTGGAAAGGAGAGTCGTATTGTCACAATACTTGACAAAAGTACAGTGTGGGGGAAGTAATCCACCCCAGGAAACAGGACTCACATTTAATAGCTGGTATGGAAAGCCACACACAGAAATGCATTGGTGGCATGCGGTTCATTTTGCATTATGGGGTCGTCCTGAAATTATGGAAAAAACATTAGACTATTATTTTAGGACCTTTGAAAAAGCAAGAGAACTCGCAAAGCGCCAAGGTTATCAAGGGGTTAGATGGGTGAAAATGTCTGACAATGAAGGTAATGAAAGTCCGTCATCAGTTGCCGCATTTCTAGTTTGGCAACAGCCGCACATTATCTATATGACAGAATTGGCGTACCGGGACAAGAAGGACCTAGCCGTCCTAAAAAAATACAAGGATTTGGTATTTGCGACAGCTGATTTCATGGCTGACTTTGCGCATTATGATCGGGCAGCAGACCGCTATAATGTGGGAAAGGGAGTTATCCCCGCACAGGAAGTTTTCAAAGCTTCCGAGACGATGAACCCCACCTATGAGGTTGCCTATTGGGATTGGGCACTTCGTATAGCACAAGAATGGAAAGAAAGATTAGGCGAACCCAGAGTTGGGAAATGGGATCAAGTTATTGAGAAATTGGCTCCCTTACCAAGTCATGACAACGTCTACTTGGCCACCGAAACTGCTCCCGATTCTTATACTTTCGATCGTTGGATGACAGATCATCCTGCGGTACTAGGTGCATTGGGAATGGTCCCTGAATCACCGAAATTAAATAAGAACCTCATGAAAAATACACTGGATGTCGTTTTGGAAAAATGGCATTGGGAAAAGACCTGGGGATGGGATTTTCCCATGACGGCTATGAATGCCGCACGTCTGAATCTGCCAAATAAAGCGTTGGATGCACTATTTATGAATATCCAAACCAATACCTATCTCAAAAATGGCCACAATTATCAAGATGGACGTCTAAGGATTTATTTGCCGGGCAATGGCGGGGTGCTGACGACCGTTGCGATGATGCTTGAAGGGTGGGACGCTTCCAACAGTGATTTACCAGGGTTCCCAAAAGATGGCTCATGGGTTATAAAAAAAGAAGGATTTAAAAAGATGCCTTAATATATGATGAAGAAAATAATATTACTATTGCTTTTGGGGTGTGGAACGGTAGGGACGATGGCCCAGAATTTACCAGGTAAGTCAACGATCGTTCGTGATTTGCGTTCTGCCAACGATTATTTTATGCATAAATGGCCCGATCCGGTCAAAACAATTATTACCAATAAAGAAAGACCCGCTAATATCTGGACCCGTGGTGTGTACTATGAAGGGCTGATGGCATTTTATAAAATCGATAAGCAAAAACGGTATTACGATTATGCTGTAGAATGGGGTGAAAAACATCAGTGGAAACCTGTTCGTGGTGAAGTGTATACACGACATGCAGATAACCAAAACTGTGGGATGACTTATATTGATCTATATCGCATTGATCAAAAGCCTGAACGGCTGGAAGCGATCAAAGCAAATATAGATGCTGTTATTAGCAGTGGGCGATACAATGATTGGACTTGGATCGACGCGATTCAAATGGCGATGCCTATTTTTGTTAAACTAGGTGTGACCTTAAACGATACAAAATATTTTGACTATATGTATAAGATGTATAGCCATATTAAATACCAGGAAGGAGGACATGGACTTTTTAATGCTGCTGATAATCTATGGTGGCGCGATAAAGATTTTATACCGCCCTATGCCGAGCCCAATGGTGAAGACTGTTATTGGGCACGAGGAAACGGCTGGGTCCTGGCTGCCTTAGCCTTGGTGCTTCAAGAACTACCGAAGACCGATGCACATTATGCGGAATATTTGGATGACTTTCAAAAATTAGCCCACGCATTGCTTCCTTTGCAAAGAACGGATGGATTCTGGAATGTGAGCTTACATGACCCGAATCATTTTGGCGGAAAAGAAGCTTCGGGCACAGCATTATTTGTATATGGTATGGCTTGGGGAATAAATACAGGACATTTATCCAAAAAAGATTTTTTACCTGCGGTGGAAAAGGGATGGAACGCAATTTCTAAAGAATCGCTGCAACCGAACGGATTTTTAGGATATGTGCAATCGACAGGAAAAGAGCCCAAAGATGGTCAGCCTGTTACGATTGATAAAATGCCTGATTTCGAGGATTATGGACTTGGTTGTTTCCTTTTGGCCGGAACTGAGATATATAAACTGGCAAAGAAGTAGACTATAATTGGATTGAAGATCAAGGCGCATTTCAAAATTTTGAAATGCGCCTTTTTGTTTTTTAAGCTTGACGTGCAACCGGTTGTTACGTGCAACTGTCCTGAACTGTCCTGCAAACGTTGCCGGCATCGTTTGCGTAATTTTAATTTTACAATTTGACCGTATCAAGTTTGTTTTCAGTTAATATTGTTTATAAGAAACTGCAAGAAATAACCAATTAGATTTTTGCTATTAATTTTTATGAAAGAATAGAACTGCTAGTTCACAGTGAGCAATGGTAGTCCGTCCTTTTCGAAGGAATTCTGGAATAGAATAATAACCAATTTAAACAGATTAGCTTAATTATGAGAAAAATCAAAACCTTATTGTTTCTGATGTCTGTGGCACAGATTGGCTTGGCCCAGGAGAAGAAAATCGTAGGGACCGTCTATGGTCCCGATTCCCAACCCATGTCTGGCGTAACGGTTAGCGTCAAAGGAAAAAATAAACAGGCTAGTACCAATAAAGAAGGAAAATATAACATTGTTGTTGGTTCAGGTCAAGATACTTTGGTATTTTCTTCAGTAGGATTTATTCGTACGGAGAAACCTGTTGCTATCGGGAATAATATTATCGTGACTTTACAGGAAGATGCGCGTGGTTTGGACGAGGTCGTCGTGATAGGTTATGGGACAGTTTCACGTAAAGATCTTGCTGGTGCGGTCAGCTCCATTAAAGGAAAAGAATTGGAGAAGGCTCCTGTAGTGAATGTTGCTGAGGCGCTGACTGGTCGTTTGCCAGGCGTGCAGGTGACGACGGTGGACGGAGCGCCCGGTGCTGAGATCGTGATACGTGTGCGGGGCGGTGGTTCGATTACCCAAGATAATGCGCCATTGTATATTGTCGATGGATTTATCGTCAATAATCTGAATGATATTTCTGCTTCAGATATTGAATCCATTGATGTCTTAAAAGATGCTTCATCTACAGCAATATATGGTTCAAAGGGAGCTAATGGCGTTGTTATTGTTACGACCAAGACACCCAAAGCGGGCAAGACAAGTATCAACTACAATAACTTCTTTCAAAGCAAATATATGCCTAAAGAATTGGGTGTGCTATCACCTTATGAATTCGCCTTGTTGCACTACGAATATGGGATGATTCGAGGGACGAGTTCCAATGAGTATACCAATTTTAAGAAATTCTTTGGCGAATATGATGATCTGGAATTGTACAAATATCAAGCGGGTACCAATTGGCAAAACGAGCTTTTCGGTGGTGCCGTGCGTTCCAGCCAGCATAATCTTTCCATCTCAGGGGGGACAGAGAAAACAAAGTGGGGTTTTAACAATACCTATAATAATGACGAGGGGCTAATGCTCAATTCCGGACAGAAGCGATACTACTTTAATTTCAAATTGAACCATGAATTATACAAAAACTTGAAACTGGACCTTACCGCTCGTTATACAAACAATGTGATTGATGGGGCTGGTACCTCTGGGACTTCCAGTGTTCGGATCTCCGACGGTATTCAGACTAGGCCGATTAATGGTTTGGTGGATCATATGGTTATCGACCCCACGACAATTGTTGATGGTGAAGATGATTACGATAATTTTCTCCGCAGCTTGATCAATCCCGTTGACCTGGCCAAACAGGATTATCGACAGCGTAAAACCCGGGATTTTAGTTTAGGGGCCGCCCTTACGTATAACCCATTGAAAAATCTCACGCTCCGTTCTGAAGCGGCGATCACCTTGCGTGGAGGCGACAGTAAGCGCTACTGGGGTCCACTGACCGGAGAATCCAGAAATGTCGGGTTGAATTTACCTTTGGGCCAGATAGATTTGTCCAACGCTAGCGTTTACCGCTTTGTGAATACAGCGAACTACACTGCTGTCAAAAATAAAAAACACAGCCTAAACCTCTTATTAGGACACGAATTAAGTTTCACTAATGGTAATACTAGTCTAAATAGGGCCAAGTATTTTGATGAAAATGTGACGCCGGAAGTGTTGTTTGCGAATATGGCTTTAGGAACACCTGAACGAATGGAAACCTATGAAGTGCGCGGTGAGGATTTTGTCTCCTTTTTCGGCCGTGCGAATTATTCGTATTTGGATCGCTATATTCTCTATGCAACTTTACGTGCCGATGGTAGTAGCAAATTTGCGCCGACCAAAAGATGGGGCTATTTCCCTTCCGCATCATTTGCATGGAAAGTGAAAGAGGAAAATTTTCTGAAAGATGTACGCTTTATTGACGATCTAAAATTACGCTTGAGCTATGGTCAGGCGGGAAACAATCGGATCGCAAATGATTCTTGGCGATTATTGTATGGACCTAGCCAAAATCGTCCTTATGGGGCTGGGGACATCAATCAGACCTATTATAATATGTTGAATTCCTCATTACCAAACCCTAATCTAAGATGGGAAACAACCGTTTCGCGAAATATAGGCCTAGATTTTAGTCTCTTTAACAATAAGTTATCGGCTATTATCGATATCTACAAAAATACCACCAAAGATCTCATTATAGACAATGAAATACCTGCTTATAATGGTTTTACCAAACAATTGATCAATCTCGGGCAAACGAGCAACAAAGGGGTAGAAATTGGGTTGACAGCACCTATCATTGAGAAGCAAGATTATGGATTGACGCTCTCATTCAATATTGGGCGCAATATTCCGAAAATTGATAAACTGGACGGGAACAACAGACGAATTTTACAATCCAATTGGGCTGGTACTGATCTAAAATCACAGGACGATTACCTATTCAATGTGGATGAGACTATAGGACAGATTTATGGTTATGTCGCTGATGGATTTTATACTTCCGATGATTTTGCTTCCTATAATGGTGGGAGTTCGTATACCCTGAAAGAGGGGATTGCTTCCTCGCAGGGTATTCTTGGTGGCACATTGGGCGTTCGGCCTGGAACGATGAAGCTAAAAGATCTCAATGGAGATGGCCTCATTACGGCCGAAGGCGACAGACAGGTGATTGGAAATGCGTTACCTAAACACTCCGGGGGAGTGGGCTTTAATGGTCGCTATAAGAATTTTGACTTAAGTACTTTTTTCAATTGGGTCTATGGTAATGATATTTATAATTCTGGTCGCATCCAATATAATATGCTTTATCGGACAACATTTGGTAATATTTCCGATCGCATGAATTCTCAGGACCGTTTTAAATATATCAATGAGGCAGGTCAGCTTGTTACGGGTTTGGATGAGCTGGCCGCACTAAACAAAGACGCCAAAGTATGGTCGCCTTTTTCTATGGGTACGGCGTCCCCGGTGCTGACTTCAGATGCGATTGAAGATGGTTCATTTTTTCGTCTTTCTTATGTTACGCTAGGCTATACGTTACCGAAGCAGTTGACGTCTAGGGTTGGCATAGCTTCGCTTCGCCTTTTTGCGACAGTTTATAATGCTTTTGTATGGACCAAATATTCAGGATACGACCCTGAGGTATCTACCACCAGAAGTAGTGCCTATGCAGCATTAACACCAGGGGTGGATTATTCTGCCTATCCAAAAAGTAGAACGTTTACGTTCGGTTTAAATATCAATTTTAAATAACATGATCATGAGAAGATATTTCAAGACCCCAACATATTTTGCATTAGTGATTACCCTTGGACTTGTATCTTGTAAGAAATTTCTGGATACCGATTCACCATCAAACTTTACGCAAGAAACCATTTATGCGAATGTAAGTGATGCGACAAAAGGCGTAAGCAGCATTTATGCCTTGTTTAATCAAGACGCTTTCACATCACGATTGTCCAACTCTTTTATCCCAAATACAGATATTGAAGTAGGAGGAGTTGGTGCGGCACCAGAAAACTCAAGACGGGATATTTGGGCAATAGAAGCGACGGATGGGAATGGTGATATTCGTACAGTATGGAATAATGCCTATAGTGCCATTAACCGTGCAAATTTGGCGATTGAAGGAATTGAACAGTCCGCTATTGCCGAGCAAGCAGATATGAAACAACTATTGGGTGAAGCGAAAACGTTGCGAGCCTTATGGTATTATTGGCTCGTTAATTATTGGGGAGATATACCCTTCAAATTAAAGCCAACACAGGGGGGAGACAACCTCTATTTGCCTCGCACCGGCCGGGATACCATATTAAGTACCTTGATCCAGGATCTGATCAGTATTGTGCCAAATATGAAACCCGCTTCGCAGTTGAGCTATGGTGTAGAAACTGTAAATCGAGAATTTGCCCAAGGATTAATAGCCCGACTAGCTTTATGTAGAGGTGGCTATTGGCTCTATCCAGATATGACGATGAAGCGCAAAGATGATTATCTGACATATTATCAAATCGCAAAAGAGTACAGTAAGAAAGTAATAGACGAATCGGGACATACATTAAATGTAAAATTCGCTGATATTTTCGATAATCAAAGCAAATGGATTGTGGACAGTAAAACTGATGTGCTTTTTGAAGTCGCTTTCGCTCCTGGCTTTGGCGATGTGGGCTGGAATATTGGTGTTGCGGTTGATGCAGGAGAGCATTCCTACGGCTCCGGATCCAGCTATATGCCTTTCAATCCAGCTTATGTCTATAGCTTTGACACTTTGGATACCCGATTGTCCAAAACAGCAGCCTTTATAAAATATAATTCAAAGCTAGAGCAGGCGACGATCAGCGTGACTGGGATAGGGATCGGAAAATGGAACAGGATGCTCATGCCAACGCCATCTGGTCCAAATTCCGCTAAGGGAACAGGGATAAATTGGCCTATTATGCGGTTGTCGGATGTTATTTTGATGTACGCGGAGAGTGAAAATGAACTGAATGGTCCTACCGCAGAGGCACAAGATGCCTTAAAAAAGGTTCGAAAACGTGCATTTCTGGAAGCAGCTTGGGCCAATAAAGTTGATCAATATGTAAGTCAAGTCGCCGGAAATAAAAATAGCTTCTTTAATGCCTTGGTCGATGAAAGAGCATGGGAGCTAGGGGGCGAGTGCATACGCCATTACGATCTGATTCGATGGAATCTATTTGGAAAGAAGATTGCGGAGAATCGAAAAAAGCTGAGCGAAATAGGTGAGAATACATTCACTGGTGCCGGACCCTATGCCAGTTTACCAGGCAATCTTTATTATCGCCTGAAAGCTGACAAAACGATCGAATGGTATGGAGGTCTGTTTAAACAAGTTGTCGTACCACCTAAATTAAAAGATAGCCCTTCAAAAGGTGATAATCCAGATGGCTATACCCGTTTAACTTGGCTGACAGCACTATACAATGATAAAGAGCAGCGCGCTGCGGATTATATTCTACGGTCGTGGCGCGGGTATAAAGATGATACGGGTATGGCTCCGGTGCCTTATATTTTGCCCTTGCATAGCTCCACTGTGACAAGTAGTTTGGGAACCTTAAAAAATGAAGGTTATAATTTCTAACGCATTACGACAATAATTATGAAACATATATCAAATGTATCAAACTGGATGATTCTTCTTGGATTCATTTTACTGTCCCTAGTTGGATGTAAAAAAGAATGGGAAGCAGAACTTGACGGTGACGCACCGCGGCTGTTTAGACCTTCCATGAAAGGAGCATTGGTGGCTACTGGTAATTATATTGATGTTGCATGGCAACAGAGTGAAGGAGCCGGCGCTTACAAAGTGGAGGTGAGTATAGATACCTTTAAAACGATCGCAGCATCAATTGAGGTTGTGGACACTACCGGAGGGACCGTGCCGGATTTATTGTGGCAGCAGCTTTATCAGGTACGGGTGACAGCTATTCATCCCAGTGACGAGCATAAAAACTCCCGACCTGCCGATTTTGGTGAAATTAAGACTCCCCGATTTCCTACAATCGTTTCGAATCCCTCCGCTTCGGATATCGGCATGAATCGTATTGTATTTAGATGGGTAAATGAAGGGGACCCTGTCACAACGGTGAAAGTTATGCAGGTGGACGCCGAGTCGAAAACAGAATCACTCGTGCAGACAATTACGCTGACATCCCAGCACATCATGAACGCGCTCGTTTTGGTAGAAAACCTAAAGGCATCGACACAATATCGTATAGCGCTGTATAGTGGTGACAAATTCAGAGGAGAGAATAGTTATACGACAAAAGAACCATTGAGCGGTGAGATCATTGATTTAAGCGGCCAAGATCCGACAAATGTTAACCTAGCAGATGTAATCAGCAGCGCCAATGCCGGAACTACAATACTATTAAAGAAAGGCGCATTGTATGATTTGACCAGTGCATTAAGTTTCAGCAAATCCGTCACATTAATGTCCAATGATGATCCGCTGACTATTAGTAAAGCCCGAATTTCATTGAGTGGTATTTCTAATTTCGGCATTACAGCCAATAGTAATATTGCCAAGTTGGTCTTCAGCGATTTGGAAATCTTCACGAATGATGCTGGGAATAAATATATTTTTAATCCGAATGCCGCGGGTAACATTGATTTGTTGCTATTTGAAAATTGCATCTTACATGATATGCGTGGTGTGACGAGATACCGTGGTGGGATGAAGGTCGAACAACAGGTTTTTTCGAATTGTATATTGTTCAATATTCAGAATTATGCGGTTTTAACGGTTGATGATAACAAATCTTCAGTCAATAACTTTACTTTTGAAAATTCAACACTTTATAATGCCGATGTGTTTATTGTAAACAAGAATAATGCGAGCGGTAATTATAAGATTCTACATTCAACGTTCTATCGTGGTCCTCAATCGGGAAGAAATTTTATAGACTTCAATACAAATACGATCTCAGGTGGGCTCGAAATACGAGGGATTATATTTGCGGAACCGAAAGCTTCGTCTGGAGCTACTACTCCCTACAGTTTGACGGGGGTAAAAGTCAATCCCACTACTCAAATTAGCTCCGGGGGAAATTATCATACGAAGGATTTTGCCTGGAAGGAATCTTCAGATGCTATCGTTCCGAGTACAATCGAATACACAAAAATAAGTACGGATTTATTTACAGATCCAGCAGCAGGAAATTTTCGGATTAAAGACAATGGTTTTGCTGGAAAGGATGATGCCGGAGATCCACGTTGGAGGCCATAAAAAGCAAGTTTATTGATCATATTTTGGGCTGTCCAACTTCTTGGGCAGCCCAATTTTTTTAAATAGAGATCTGTCGTTGAACGAAAAAATACCCTGGTGTCATTTTGACATACAACAGTACAGTGCAGGATGATGAAACCGGTTGCATTGCGTAATATTGAGTAAACCAATACTATACAATTATAAACCCAATAGCTGACAATAGTTGGCTTGAAAATTTCACTATTATGAAAAGACAGTGTCTATTTTCTTTTGGCGCTTTGGCTGTGATTTTTATCTCCTGTTCTAAAGAAGCTCTTGTATCAAAGCTCGACTGGATCGAATGGGTCGAAAACAATGCGCAAACTGATGAGTCTCCATTATTGGCGTTCCCCGGGGCAGAAGGATTCGGTCGTTTTGCAAAAGGTGCAAGAGCGGCAACTACGCCAAGCATTTATTTTGTAACAAATCTAAATGACAGCGGACAGGGGTCGTTTCGGGATGCTGTCAGTCAACCGGGTCGTTTTGTTTTATTCAAAGTGGCCGGAATTGTTAACTTAAAATCGAATCTGTCAATTGCCCCGAATACCACTATCGCCGGTCACACTGCTCCAGGAACCGGTATCGTCCTTTATGGCAGAAAAGTATCTTTTACAGGAGCAAACGAAACTATTGCTCGTTTTTTAAGGATCAGGCTTGGGGCAAATGGAGGGGCAGGAAAAAATGATGATGCTTCTGGTATAGCTAATGGAAAAAATATCATGCTCGATCATATGTCCTTCACTTGGGGCTTAGATGAGGTCTTTTCCATTAACTGGGATAATAAAGGGAACGAACCTGATAGTATTACCATCCAAAATTCGATCATTGGTCAAGGTTTACAACGCCACAACCACTCTACTGGAGGGTTGATACAAACAGGAGGAAAAATATCGATTATCAGATCGTTATATCATAGTAACAAGACTAGAAATCCGAAAGTTAAAGGAATCAACGAGTTTGTGAATAATGTTGTCTATAATTTTGGGAATGCGAACACAACCTATTCAGATCNNATGCCTACATTTTAGGTGGAGAATCTTCCGGAGAGTCAAATGTCACGATAGTGAACAATTATTTTGTTGGCGGGCCCTCAACACCCAAGACCAAAAGTACTCCATTCTCAAGAGGAAATGGAAATTTCAATCTGTATCAATCGGGTAACTACTTCGATAACAACCAAAATGGCACATTGGATGGCCAACTCATTGAAGCTACGGAAGCTTGGTACCCCGGTATTGGAACCGATAATTTTAAAACCGCTGACTTTTACACTTCTTATCCTTCCTTGCGGCCTAAACTAAGTGCGAAAGATGCCTATACCTATCTGATCAGTAATGTCGGCGCCATTTTACCTCAAAGAGACCAGGTAGATGCTTTTTTGATTAAGGAGCTACAAAGTAAAGGCACTTTGGGCTTTTATACCTATCGAGAATCTGACTTACCACTGGAGAATGGTGGTTTGGGTATTTTTGAAGGAGCTGACATCCCGTTAGATTCGGATAACGATGGCATACCAGATGTGTGGGAAGAAAAGTTAAAACTCGATAAAAACAATAGTGCAGATGCGTTGCGGTTAAGTAATCATCAGTTGTTCAAAGGCTATCTCAATTTGGAAGCTTATTTGATCCTGCTCGCCCAAAAATGAGATAGTTTAACGTGCTATCATCAACCACAATTATAAACCAATGCCAGTAATAATAACTTGGCACATTTAAATTTTTTATGAAAAGACTATTCATCTATTTTATTGGTGTCTGTTTAGCCTGTTCGTATTCCTGTTCCAAAAAGGAACTTGTCTCGCACTATGAGAGACCAGATTGGCTGAAAGGCAATGTTTGGGAGGTTTTGGACAATCGCAAAGAATTCTCCATTTTTTTAAAAGGGGTCGAACGTGCTGGTTTTAAAGAAATATTGAATGGCAAGACAATCGTGTCCGTCTTTGCGCCTAGCGATCCAGTGTTTTTGAACTATCTGAAGGACAGAAACCTGACCTCAATAGAACAGATCCCTATCAATGAACTGAAAAAGATTATCGGTTATCATCTTATTTATTATTCCTATGATAAGAGTCGACTGATGAATTATCAACCACAAGGGAGCCAAAATGTACAACCTGCTTTTGCAGGTCTGTATTATAAGCATCGTACCAGGAGTCAGGATTCTATCAGTGAAGAAATTGATGCAACAGACGGAAAGTTGAAAAAAGTATATCATAAGGACCGATTTGTGCCCATTCTTTCGACAACACATTTTCAAACGAAAGGAATTGATGCGAAGCAGAATTATGAGTATTTTTTCGGATCAGAAAGTTGGTCTGGAGCGAATGGTTTTAATGTCTCGAATGCCGGAATTACGGAATATGATATTCCTGCGGATAATGGTTATGTGTATGTGGTCGATCAGGTAATTGCTCCCTTACCAACCATTTATGAACGTTTGGCTCAAAGTGCGACCTACAAGGATTTTTTATCTGTTTATGATCGTTTTCGAAATTATACGTATGATGAACAAGCGAGTATAAACTATGCAGCGGCAGGAGACTCCTTATTTTTAGTTAATCATGGTGCCTTACCCGCAATTGCTTCAGAATGGTCGTATAATGGTGAATCAGGTATCCCAGACTACGCCAATCTGGGAGATCTTTCGTATAAAGCTTTTAATGTATTTGCGCCCAACAATCAAGCTTTGTCTACTTTCTTTAGTCAATATTTTAAAGCCTATTACCCTTCCATGAAAGATGTGGACATGTTGCCTCTGGCAATGATGCTACGAAACCATGTATATGCGGGAAACGTGGTCTTTCCTGCTGAGATCGGTAAAAATCCAGATATCAAAACAGTCGATGGAATTCCTATTGTTTTCAATACACAGTCGGATGTGGGAGATAAAGCAATTGCCTCCAATGGAACATTTTATGGTTTAAATAAAGTCTTAATTCCCGAAGCTTTTAATAGTGTGACCGGACCCGTATTGGTCAATCCGAAATATAAAATCTTTATGTACATGCTTTATAACTCGGGAATGTACAAAACGTTAGCGAGTCGAGATATACGTTACACGCTGTTGATTCCATCCGATGAAGAAATTCTAAGTACTCTTTATGGTGATAGCTATATCTTCTGGAATGAAGGTAGCCCTTTGGTATTCGGAGATGAAGAGGTGCAGATCCAAAATAACGATGGTGTTAAAGTAGCTATGTCGCAACGTCAGCAAGAGCTTTTTGTTTCCGATCATATTGTATACGATGATATCACCAATTTGGCAGGTACGAAGGTATACCGGACTCGAAATCCATATAACTATATATTCACGAAAGATGGGGGGCTGTATTCGACGGCAACATATAATGGTAATGAGCCTGTATCCGTAATGTCACTCAGTGGAAGCTGGTATAATGGAAAGAGTTTTGAAGTAGCGCAAACCTTGTTGGGAGAAACACGGACCATCAAATTTACGCTAATTGGGGCTGAAACAAGTAGCAATCCTCTAAATAAATATGCCGAATTTTCGAAGTTACTGGCTAAAGCAGGTATGATTGATGCAGGCAGTTCTCTTTCCTTTCTTTTTGGCAATCGTTTTATTTTGTTCGCACCGGATAACGCGACGGTCTTGTCAGGTCTAGCTACGGGTCTGATTCCAACAGATAAAACAGCCCTGGCAGAATATCTTAAATCTTATTTTGTTTCCGTTCCTGACAATTCTATTGGGGATTATCCTTTCCCTGGTTTTGCTGTTCAAGGAACCTGGAATACCACACGGAGAACAGGGTATAATATATATAGGCAGCTTACCTTAGTTGACCTGGGGACAAGCTTGCGTCTGGAAGATTCGGATGGCACGAGCATTCCGATCGTGGAATATCTGCCACAAGTATTTAACGATGGAGCGGTTTATCATATTAACAAACTTTTAAAGCCATAGTCATGATTTCATTTCAACTGATTTCATTACCATAAACTAAAATTCATGAAGCTAAATATATTTTTAATGATTACCTGCATTGCTTTTGTGCTGCCAGCTTTTGGGCAACGGGCAAAAGTCTTGACAGGGAATGTTCAAAGTGGGCAAAATACACCTTTGGCAGGGGCTTCCGTTTATATCGAAAACAAGGATAATCGAAGTCTGATGGGCGCTTCAACGGATAATTTAGGCCAGTTCACCATTGCGGTTCCCTCTGGTGAAGGTCTAACTATTGTCGCTGCCTGTATAGGTTATAAGACCACAAAAATTCCATTTAATGGACAGGCAACTGTAACCATCAAGCTCGTTAAAGATGATCGTATGATTGACGAGGTTGTGGTTACAAAAGAGAAAGCCAATACTAAAAATAGTATGGGTATCAACTACCGGAATCAAGTTTCGGCGACAGAACGCTTTGATATGAAAGAGTTGGAAGCACTACCTTTTGCTTCTATTGAAAGTGGATTACAAGGTAGGCTGGCAAATGTTGATATCGTCGCTAGCGCAGATCCAGGAGCAAGAAGTTCTATCCGGATTAGAGGAACATCTTCTTTGAATGGTAATTCAGAACCGCTGATTGTCGTTGATGGTATTCCTTATCCAACATCCATAGGCAGCGATTTTAACTTCTCAACTGCAAATGATGAGGATTTTGGTGGGCTGGTTAATATTTCTCCCAACGATATTGAATCAATTGAAGTGTTGAAAGACGCTGCGGCGACTGCTATTTGGGGGTCCAAAGGTGCAAACGGTGTTTTACTCTTTACGACAAAAAAAGGACGGAAGGGTAAAACCCAATTTGCATTGTCCAGTAAATTGGATGTTAAGCGTGAAGCTGAAACAATCCCTATGTTAAATGGGGGGCAATATGTCGCTCTGGTACAGGATGCCGTTTGGAATTCAGTAAATGATCTAGGATATACTTCCGCGTTACCATACCTCAATTTACTCTATAATACCAACGAAATTAAATATGATCCATCATGGGTCTATTTTAATGAGTATAATCAAAATACCAATTGGCTTGAACAGGTGACACAGGTGGGACATTTCGAAGATAATTCGCTTTCGATTAGTGGCGGAGGAGATAAAGCCACCTACAGGCTGTCGCTCGGTTTCTTAAATGATGTGGGAACAACAAAAGGAACCAAACTGAATCGCTATAATTCACTGTTGAGTCTCAATTATAAATTTTCCAATAAATTTAATGTCAATGCCGACATGTCCTATTCCATTAGCGATCGGAAGAATTTTTGGACGGGTGAAGATGTAAGTACACCAAGAGGTATGGCGATGACGAAAATGCCAAATATGAGTCCTTACGTCATCGGAGAGGATGGCCAATATACAGATCAATACTTTACGCCAAGGATCAACTTTCAGGGTTCATTTGGAGATAACCAAATGTTCAATCCTGTGGCGATGGTGAACGAATCAATCAACAATACTATTGGTGAACAAGCTAGGGTTGTCTTTCGTGGAATATATAATATCGTGCCCGAGTTGCAATATATTGGTACTGTCGGTTTTGACACCAGGTCAACGAAAAATCGAAAATATTTGCCGCAGGCTGTTACCGGTGTTATCTGGACCGACCCTTTCTTTAATAGGGGATCAGACATGTTATCAGATGAGTTATACCTGAACACGGAGAATAAATTTATATTCAATAAAAAGATCAAAGAGCATAACATTGTTGCCACAGGCTTATTGCAGACAAATGAAGCACGAAAGTTTAGCTATGCCAGTGAGACATCAGGAAACGCGTCATCGTCCTTAAGTGATCCAACCGCCGGAGGGGCCGTCGTGAATATGGGGTCGGGAAATTCTAAAACACGGAATATCGGTGCGATTTCCAGTTTGCATTACGCTTATAAGGATCGTTATATCGTCAGTGGTACATACCGTTGGGAGGCCAATTCCAGTCTATCTGCACAACATCGTTGGAAAGGATTTCCTTCTATCGGTGCTGCCTGGCATCTCGGTGATGAAGATTTTATTAAAAAATTAGGCCTTATCAGTACGGCGAAACTTCGCTTTAGCTGGGGAAAAAGTGGTAATGCGCCTTCCGGTGCTTTTACCTATTTAGGTACTTTTCAGCCGCTCACTCCAGGCTATATTGATATGACTGCTGTGGGACCAGTATCCATTCAATTGGATAATCTTAAATGGGAGACAATAACCCAAACCGATTTTGGTGTAGACCTTTCTTTCTTTAAAAATAGACTTCAATTTACGGGTGAGCTATATAATCGGGTTACAACTGACCTCCTACAAAAGGACGTGACATTACCTTCATCCACTGGTNNGCGGTATTACAATTCTGGAAAATTAGCCAATAAAGGCTGGGAATTGATTTTCAATGCTGAAGCAATTCGCTCCAAAGATTTTGGTCTCTCTGTAAATCTAAATGTGTCCCGTAATAGAAATGAAGTTATTGTACTTCCCGACAATATGCAATTTGAGAATTACAACTTCGGTAATGGCAAATACGCCCATAAAATTATCGAAGGCAATCCAGTAGGCTCATTTTATGGCTACCATTATCTCGGTGTATATCAGAATGAACAAGATACCTATGCAAAAGACCTAGACGGGCAAGTAATTCATGACCTACAAGGGCAGCCTGTATTCATGATGAATGGCAACAGGCGGGTATTTGCCGGCGACGCCAAATATCAGGATATCGATGGGAACGGCGTCATCAATCAATATGATATTGTTTATTTAGGGAATGCAATGCCCTTATTTACAATGGGGGGCGGGATAAATCTGCGATACAAAGCATTTGCGCTGAGTACATTCTTGCACGGTAGGTTTGGTCAGAAAGTAGTCAATCAGGTTCGGATCAATACGGAAAATATGTATGGAACAGCTAACCAAAGTACCGCAGTTCTTGGACGCTGGCGGCAGGAGGGAGATGTTACGGATATACCACGGGCGCTATATGGTGAAGGTTACAATTATTTGGGATCTGATCGCTTTGTAGAGGATGCATCTTTTGTAAGGTTAAAAATGATCTCGCTGAAATATGCGCTTCCGAAAAAAATAATAGAACGATGGGGATTGACACGCTGTGAAATATTTACTACAGTTCAAGATGTCTTCACCTGGACTAATTATTCGGGACAAGATCCAGAAGTCTCCCTCTCAAGTGACATCTATATGTTGAGTCAGGATAATGCAAGTACGCCACGTCCAAGACGTTTTGCCTTGGGGGTAAATGTAAACTTTTAAAAAGTAAGCAGATGAAAATATTCTACAAATTAATGTTGTTGTGTCTATTGTTACCAGCGACATCTTGTCAAAAATGGCTTGATCTCAAACCACAGAATGAACAGGTCAGTGATGCTTATTGGACGAATAAGGCTGAAGTGGAAGCTGTCTTAGGTGCGGCCTATGTGAAATTGCAAGGGGCTGTTAAAACGATGCTAGTATGGGGTGAGGGGCGTGGAAATACATTGAGCTTAGGTGGGTATGTTGATGTCGATCTTTTACGATTAAAAAACTTTTCGCTCTTGCCTACAAACAATTATGCGAAATGGGGTGAATTTTATCAGATTATCAATTACGCAAATATGGTGATAAAGTACGCACCAGCTGTCGTTGAAAAAGATCCTTCGTTCAATCAGGCGACGATGACATCTTTTTTATCTGAGGCTTATTTTTTGAGAGCACTTAGTTATTTCTATATCGTCAGGAGCTTTGGAGAGGCACCTTTGATCCTAGAACCTTATATGGACGATCAGCAGGCATACGAATTGTCCAAATCGTCCAAAGCTCAGCTCTTTGATCAAATTATTCAAGATCTAACGGTTGCGTCAAACAACGGCAAGGAGATCTGGCCTACCGTTTGGGAAACCAAAGGACGCTCAACAAAATGGGCTATACACGCGCTACTGGCTGATGTTTACCTCTGGTTGGGGAGATATGATGAAGCGATTATTGCATGTAATGCGATACTGCAGTCAGGAAAATATGGGCTCTTGCAGGGAACAGTCAATAATAAAAATAATTGGTTTAGTATTTTTAATCCTGGCAATTCCAATGAGGGAATTTTTGAAGTTCAATTTGACTACACCAAGAGTCAAACAAATAAATTGATGGAAATATTTGGCTCGAACTATAATTGGATCATATCCAATTACTGTGTGTCATTATTTACAGAAAATGCCGAAGATATTCGTGGCGCTGGAGCGTCCTACGAAACAGTTACCTACAAGCTTTGGAAATACTTAGGAGCAGAGGGAAATACAACAATTCCTAGACCTTATAGTGATCAAAACTGGATCATTTATCGGATGGCGGATGTTTATCTGATGAAGGCCGAAGCATTAATCATGAAAGGAGAAAGTTATTACCCACAAGCGATAGAATTGATCACCGCGATTCGATCACGGGCCGCTATTTCCCGCCCCTTAGAAACAGGCAGCACCGAATTGGATTTATTGAAAGCATTAATGGATGAGCGTGCCCGGGAGTTTGTGGGAGAAGGAAAACGTTGGTTTGATTTGTTACGCGTGGCACAAAGAGATCAATATAAATATAAGGAGTATTTGATTGAACAAGTGTTATTAGGTGTATCGGGAGCCTCGACCCCTGTGATTAGATCCTTATTGCTTAATGAAAATGCGCACTATTTGCCGATTCATGCGGATGAATTAAAGTATAATAAATTGCTCGTGCAGAACCCGTATTACGAAAACCTAAATTAATGCAAAAATGAAAAAGAATCTTATTCCTCTTTCTAAAATTGTGCTGCTTATTATCGGTTTATTTTCGATCATATTGACCGCCTGTAAGGATGATTTTGAAAATAATACCTATTCAGCCTACGAAGATTTACCGATGGCTGTATACCTCAAAAATCAGCCCGAAAAGTATGATTTATGGGTTAAAATACTCGAAAAAGCAGATTTATACAATACATTAAATATTAATACCATATACACGCTCTTTGCGCCAGTCAACGAAGGTGTCGAACGGTATCTGAAAAAAATGAATCTGACTTCGGTAGATCAAATGACAAAAGAAGATGCTAATTATTTGGTGCGTTATCATTTGGTTCCAAACGTTTCAATAGACCTTGGTCAGTTTCAAAGTGGTGCGATCTCGGATTTAAACGCTACCGATGATAATCTTTTTGTTGAATTCAAAGAAGGTGGCTTGGACCAAATTTATTTGAATGGACTTTCTAGATTTAATGCGTTCGATATAAAGGTGACTAATGGTATTATTCATAGCATTGACGATGTTTTAGAGCCACTTACAGCGACTGTCTTGGATCGATTGAAGGGTCAAAAATATAGCATATTTCACGATCTGGCCGTCGCTACTGGGTATGATGATCGATTAAATACTGTATATACTCCAGGCACAGATCCGGATGGAAATCCAATTCAACAACGATTCAGATATACGGCATTTGCGGTCAGTAATGATGTATACTTGAAGGATGGTATTCATACGTTTGCTGAGCTATTGAATAGATTGGGCGCCTCTGGTTCAGATCTAAAGTCGACAAGCAATCCTGCCAACCGTTATATGGCTTACCATTTACTTGCGCAGCAACGCTCGTTTGCCGATTTAGGAAAATTTCCTGCTGGAGCTACGAAAATGAATTTGGAGACAATGGCACAATACGAGTTGATCAAAATTAGTGAAGGTGGGAACGGCTTGGTTATTAATTCGACTGGAGATGCTGGTAGCGCTATTCAGTTCAATGAGATTAATATCCCGTGTAAGAATGGGGTAATCCATGAGGTTGATAGTTGGATGCCAATTTTTGGTCCTGCGCAGGTTAAAGTGGGCTGGGAATTTACAGATTACCCCGATATCGCTGCCAATGTTACACAATACAGAAATCCAAGCTTAGGTGCGCAATACAATAAGACCTTTGTTGCGGCAGACTTAACGAGTATTATTTGGCGGGCACAGCCAGAGACAAAGTTGAATGCCGTGATTTATCGTAACAACAGAAGCGCGGACGGCATCTGGTACACCGGTACACTGAACTACGATCATCTGCGTGTGGAGTTGGGGGAATCAGGCTGGATTCAGATGCAAAGTCCGACCATCGTAAAAGGTAAATATAAGGTCAAGTTGACCTGGCCGAGTACAAAATATGCTTCAAATACCGGGATCTGCGCTTTTGTATTAGATAACGAAATGCTCTATCCCCGATTGGTTATGTCTAATACAAGCTCCGATAAGATAATGACCCAAGAGTTGGGCACTGTTGAATTTAATGAGACTACAAACCATACCCTACGTATATTATCCTTAGATGGGAAATTATTGGCGTTAGATTATATCCAATTTGAACCAATTAACTAAACAAAATAAATGTGACCTAATTATATACAGATGAAAAATATTGTCGGAATGATCCTGTTGATGCTTGTTGTAGCGACGGGGTGTAAAAAAAACTGGAATGCCCATTACGAGGAAGAAGGATCCGTATCCAATTTGGATTTATTGGCCTATCTGAAAACTCAACCACAATATAGCCTATTTGTTTCAAAGCTGGAAGAATATGGAATTGCTGAAGAGTTGGCACGCGATCAGGAATTGACAATCTGGGCGGTGCCTAATGATCAGATGGCAGCCTTGGAAGCATCCACAGAAGATAAAGCTTCGATTCTAAAGTATCATATCAATAACCTGAAATATGACAGTGGAAAGCTCAAAGATGGGTTAAAACTAATTACTTTAAATGGAAAGTATCTGATGGTTACGCGTAAGGAGAATCAGGCCTATGTTGGTGATGCTAAGCTTATCAAAGTGAATCAATTTTGTAAAAATGGGGTGGTTCATGAAATTGACCAATTATTAAAGCCAGACGTTAGCATCTATGATTATCTCCGTGGACTTGGCAATGATTATTCCATCATTAGAGATAGTGTCCTTGCGATGAACGATACAATTTTTGATTTGACCAATAGTATACCCGTAGGTGTTGACCCTACTGGAAATACCTTATATGATTCGGTATTTACAATTACGAATCCAATTTTTGAAAAGGCAAATATCCGCTCTGAATTTGCGAATGTTACCATGTTTTTGCCTACGAATAATGTCATTAAAAATTGTTTCGATGATCTACAGAACCTCTATGATCAATTTGGGAAGAAATTCTTGAAGGAAGATTCCTTAATAGCCTATACTTGGATTAAGGAGGCGATTTTTTATAATCAAATTATAGAAGATTACGGCACAAAGGATCTCACGTCTGCGTTTAATCGATTGTGGAAGCCGAGTGTCCAACTTGTGGATCCACAATACAAGCGCATGAGTAACGGTCGAATTTTTCACGTTACCAAATTAAAAATTCCCAATAATGTCCATATTCAAATGATAAAACAGCTGTTTCATTATTATGAATATGTGCCGGAGAATGAAAAAGCAAATCTGTTTACACTAGCAAATGTGACCAATATTGAACCCAAAGATCGGGATAAGGTGAGCTTCCCTACATTAGGCATAGAGCTCACCTATAGAACACTATTAATACGAGGAGACGTAGCGGATAATAAGCCTGCCTCGATCGATTTTACGCCAATTATGTTGGAGCGGAAACCTGATGGTTCGACCGGTTATAAAGTGGTGGAGGTGCCGCCAGGGGAATATAATCTATATATGGGATTTCTGGCTAAAAACCATCCTTTTGTGAACATTTACATAGACGATAAGCTTGTCGCTAAATCACTCAATGTAGAGCCTGCTACCCCATGGAATTACGACCGCGCCACAAATACGGTATCCGGAACGAAATATAATGGTTGGGGAGGTCTGGTCGGGCCAGTCATTATTGAAGGGGATAAAATTCGGTCCTTTAAGATAAAAGTTGAATTTGCTGGATTAGGAAAGGGAACTGTAGAAAATATTGAGCCCTATCACTGGGCATTAATTCCAACGGTAAATAATTATTAAACGAATGAAATTTTACAGATCACATGTATAGAAAAAATAAACTTGTTTGGAAGTTGTCAATGGCTTTGTCATGCTCATTATTCTGCATGAGTAGCTATGCCCAGCAAAATATTAGCGGAAAAGTCGTGAATTCATATGATAGAAATCCCATTGAAGGGGCTGTTGTGACTATTTTGAACTCGACGCATACAACCAAGACAAAAGCGGATGGAACGTTCCTCTTTGATAAAATAACAGACGAATCTCCGGTTATTCGTATTTGGAGCCCAGGATTTTTCGAATCTCGTATTGAAGTGTTGGGTCGTAGCCAAATCGAGATCACCTTGATTTCGGAGGGGCGGGAACATTATGAAAACGTGATTTCCGGATCCTTCTCATCAGCCAATTCAACGTTGGTGACAGCCAATCATTACCCTAAAGGGGCAGCGACGGTTGAGCAAGTACTTACAGGGCAAATTGCGGGTCTACGTGTCACCAACAAAAGTGGGATGCCTTCAGAAGGAGGAGCATTGAATTTTAGAGGCGTTCGGTCGTTTGAAGCAAATAACAATCCGCTCATCGTGGTCGATAATGTGCCCTATCTGCCAGATATGGATAATTCTCCGATTATTGGTGGGTACTCCCGAAGTGTCTTCGCTCCCTTTAACCTTCATGATATCAAAAGTATTCAATTCTTAAAGGGTGCTGAAACAGCACGTTACGGTTCGTTAGGGTCCAATGGTGTACTGAAATTAGAAACATCTGCATCTGATGATATGGAAACGGTTATTGAATACCGAGGTAATTTTGGGGTAGCTCATCAATTCAGAACTTTGCCTTTACTAAATGACAGTCAATACAAGAGTTATCTTGGTGCAGTTGGTATGACAAATTATAACGATATGGGGGAGCTCCTGACACAGTTTCCTTTCCTGAAAGATGACCCGAATTATTATTATAACTATCTGTACAACAATAAGACAGATTGGCAAGATCAGATTTATAGAAATGCATTTGTAACAGATAATCATTTGAGAATTAAAGGTGGAGATGCGATCGCAAAATATGATCTCTCACTGGGTGTATTGAACCAACAGGGAGTATTGGCTAATACGAATAATACCCGATACAGCACACGTCTGAATTCAACGATCGCTTTAGGGCAGAAATTCGACTTGAATGCAATCATGGCGTTGACTTATACCACAGGAAGGTTACAGGAACAGGGGATGTTGAAAGCCACTAATCCGATGTTGGCCGCAATGTATAGAGCACCTATCCTTAGTCCCTATACCAAAGATAAAGACAATAACCTTTTGACAGATTTGGATGGCGTCAGGCAATTTGGCGTTTCTAATCCCTTAGCTCTTCTACAAACTGGCGATTTTACCTCAAATATCTACGATGTATTTGCACAGGCTAATTTACGCTACAGAGCGACTAAAAGTCTTCAATTTAACGCTTTGCTTGGTTATTATACCAATTATAGCAGACAGACAACCTTCGTCCCAGGGCTTTCAAGTGGCACGATAGTGCCGCTTGAAAATGGGATAGCGTTAAATACCGCACGATCGGGAGCAGGAAAATCTTCTAATATCTCCTGGAATTTTTATGGAAGTTATGCGAAGCAATTGGGTAGAGATCAATTGGACGCTGGTATCGGTATACAAGGGCTTTTGAATAGCCAGGAGTACGACGCAGGCGCGGGCAGGAATACGAGTTCAGATTTTTACCGTACACTTAATTACGTAAGTACCGCTGGACGTAAATTTTGGGGCTATGATGAAGACTGGAATTGGATGAATGTGTATGGATTCGTTAATTACAACTGGCGTAGCTTATTGAAACTGGATGCTAATCTGAGTGTTGATGGTACTTCGGTTACAGGCGCAAATGCCAAAAGGTTTGGCTTATTTCCGGCAGCGGATCTATCAATTCTGCTCTCAAACATGTCGTTTCTGAAGGACCATGAATCGGTAAATAATCTGGTATTAAAATTTGGCTACGCAAAAACTGGTAATAGTCGTTTTTCATCAAAGATTGGGCAATCATATTACAGCAGCCAATTATATCGGCAACTTGCTGGAATTGTCGTGGGTAATATTCCAAGCAATGAGATTAGATGGGAAGATAACCAAAATATTCAGGGAAATTTAATCTTTTCGGGATTAAATCAACGTTTAAATGTGAATTTGGGTTATTATTACAATCGTGCGAGTCATCTTTTGAATGCTTTTTCAGTGTCCCCAATAGCTGGAATAGACAGGATATTCTTAAATGGAGGACAAATTGATAATCAGGGTTTGGAAGTTGATGCGAATTNNTTCGTTGATAAAAAAGATTGGTCTTTCACACTTGGCGGGAATTTATCCACATTAAACAGTGCCGTGAAAAAACTATTGAGCGTGGATCCAATACTGTTACAGCAGGAAGATGATGTTGTCCGCATTCACCAGGTGGGACAGTCTCCCTTTTCTTTTTATGGCTATCAATCCAATGGAGTGATAGCGAGTACTCAAGAAGCAGAGCAATTGAATTTGTACGATTACAAAAATCGAATGTTTGGCGCAGGCGATATTCAATTTAATGACGTGAATAGTGATGGTATCATAGATGCCGAAGATCAAGTAGAATTAGGAAATAGTTTGCCGAAATTATTTGGGGGCGCATATTTCTCTTTACGTTATAAGAAGTTTCAATTGCAGGGGCTCATGAGTTTTACAAAGGGCAACAAAGCCTACAATGCTGTACGGAGAAGTCTTGAAGACCTCGCTGGTTACAATAATCAATCCATCGCAGCCTTACGTCGTTGGCAAACCGATGGTCAGCAGACTGATGTACCCCAGGCGCAANNACGGAGATCCGATGGAAAACGCACGATTTTCAAGCCGCTGGATTGAAGATGCTTCTTATATGCGTTTAGAGAACTTATCGTTGTCTTACAAGTTTGGCAATCATAAACTTAAAATTCTCTCCAATTCTGAATGGTATATCGTTGCCGAAAATTTATTTACATGGAGTAAGTATTTAGGTTTAGATCCTGTAACCGCATACAGCAATAGTGTTACTTATACCGGTGCAGACTATGGGAAAATCCCATTACCTCGAACTTTTAAATTAGGCGTCAATAATAAACTCTAGAAAAAGTATGAAAAGTTATCATATCCACTATAGCATAGTAGTCCTGTGCTTGTTTTTTACCAGTTGTTCCAAATATTTTGAAGTGAATACCAATGATATTTTGACGGACAAGGAATATGGACAGGAAACGAATGAACTGTATTCAGGCTATATGGGCGTGGCCGCAAAAATGCAGAGTTTGGCCGATCAAACTGTGTTTTTAAGTGATTTGCGAACAGATCTTCTCGAACCTACTGCCAATGCACCACAAGATTTGTGGGATTTGTACAATTATAAAGAAAAGAAAGGCAATACCTTTGCCAATCCGCGTACCTATTATGATCTTATCGTAAATGCCAATGCTTATTTGGAAAAGATCATTTCCTATAGAAAAGCAAACCCAAAAGCATTGGAGGATGAGCATTATAGAGCATTGATTTCTGGGACAATTCGTTTTAAAGTATGGACGTATTTGACGCTAGGAAAATTATACGGCAAGGTAGCCTATTTTGATGATTCGAAAATCGATCTAGACAATCTGTCATCCATTCCTGTTATTTCTTTAAATGAATTGTTGCCAAAACTTGTTTCATTGATGGAAATAGGGCTTGACGGCGTTGATGGAAAGTATGTCGCGAACTGGGGCAATATTCTATTCCCAGGCGTGAATACCAACCAACAGGATCTCACATGGAATATGATTTGTCCATCACCGGAACCATTGTTGATGGAACTGTATCTATGGACAAAGCAGTATGCAAAAGTAGTAGATATCGGTATTCGCTTTATTTATGACAATGGAAGTAATAAATTTAAGGTCAGTAACGACGATTATAATGGAGAGTGGGTTCAGGTATTTACCAGGGATCCGATAACACGGACAAGAGTATTGATTAATATTGTTCCTTATGATTTTGAAAGAAATCAAACAAATCGTTTGATTCAATTTTTCTCGAATATAAATCCTTCCGTCTATTATTTAAAACCAACAGAAGTGGCAATGCGGCGATACCAAGAACAAATTAGATATGATGGTCATACCTTGGGTGATCAATATCGGGGTGAGAATTATACCTATTATTTGCAGAATGGAGAATGGGTTTTCCGTAAATTTTCGAGAGATCGGGAGAGTGCTTCAGAGATCTATAAAAATAACGTCCATATCGTAATCTATAGAGATGCTGACATCCATTTTTTTATGATTGAAGCCTTGAATAACTTGGGCATGTTTGATCAGGCCGAGGCTTTATTGAATGATGGGGTAGAATTGTATCTTTCACGAAATGCAGGCAATTTGAAGTATCCATTCGATGATGCGGTGATGAATGTGAGCCTTGCTAGAAATTGGGGGATTAGGCGTCGGGTCAATCTTGCACCTGTTTACCCAGAAGGTATCAGCAGAGATGATTTATCAACTCCAGAAAAAATGGATGCCTACAAAAAAGCATTTGATAAATTGGTTGTTAAAGAGACCTTGATGGAAAGTGCAGGAGAAGCAAAGGCCTATTTTGCCATGATGCGTATTGCTGATCGTTGGAACGATCCCACAATTTTAGCCGATGTCGTCGCGCAAAAATATAACGGCGGACAAGCGAACCAGATTCATCAATATTTGTTGGATAGAAAGAACTGGTTTGTTCAATATCCCTTAGAGTAAACTTAAATTATATTGTAAATAGTTGATAGATCTTCTGCAAACGTCCGTCGAAATGAAAAAGTCCGGTGACTGTTCTGTTTAGTCGCCGGACTTTTTCATTTTTCCGCCTGTCAAAACGAAGAAGTCCAGTGACTAACTGATTCTTTCATGTGACTCGTTGAACATTCCACGTGACAGAATAGACCAAACGTTGTTCTGAAAGGTATTTTCATGTGGGGGAAACAACATTTTACGGCGCGAAATTGTCGAGTAAGGGCGCGGAATCAAGACAGTTCAGGACAGCTTCTATTTCTTTTT
This sequence comes from Sphingobacterium sp. UBA6711, assembly GCA_002454415.1. Lineage (GTDB taxonomy): Bacteria > Bacteroidota > Bacteroidia > Sphingobacteriales > Sphingobacteriaceae > Sphingobacterium. The sequence continues at coordinate 18,604 of DKIT01000001.1, read as the reverse complement.
GTCGTACTTTTAGGATTGCCAATTTCTGTATACGTTTAATATTCATTCTTAAAGTATATCCAAAACGTTCAATGCATATCGATATCTAATTGGACAATAAATCGGTGTTAAAAATAAAGGATTACATATATGTTATTTAAAAAGATAATTCTTCTCCTATGCTTACTGGGAGTAGTATCTACGCTGACAGCACAATCGATGTATAGGAAGTTTGCGGATTCGGAAATGAAACGTTTCCCTGAGGCTTGGCAATTGGATCACGGTAAACGACTATATTTCGGGTATTCCCAGGGCTTAGGCTGTCTGGCCATGTTAAAAGTTGCCGAAAAGACAGGAGAAGCCAAATACTTCAACTACGTAGAAAAGTGGGCGGATACACTGATCAATGAAAAGGGAGAAATTCACCTATATGAACTTAGTGCCTATAATGTGGATTTTGTGAATTCCGGAAAAATACTTTTTGAACTTTATGAAAAAACCAAGAAAGAAAAATATCGATTGGCTATTGAAACCTTGGTTCAGCAACTAAAATACCAGCCTACAACACTGGAAGGTGGTTATTGGCACAAGCTGATCTATCCACATCAGATCTGGTTGGATGGGGTTTATATGACTGGCCCATTTCTCGCTAAATATGCGAAGTTGAGTAAAGATGATCAGTATTATGATAAGGCCGTTGACGAAATTTTAATAACCGCCAAACATACATTTGATGCGAAGACAGGACTATACTATCATGCTTGGGATGAGAGTAGAAAGCAAGCTTGGGCAAATCCACAAACCGGGCAGTCACCCAATTTCTGGGGACGTAGCATTGGTTGGTATTTTATGGCGGTCATTGATGTTTTGGAAGAGTTGCCGAAAGATCATATACGAAGAGGCGAATTAATTAAACTTGTTCAATCCTTAGCGACAAACCTTGCCAAATATCAAGATGATGAAGGCTTGTGGTGGCAGGTAATTGACCAAGCAGGAAGAGCGAGAAATTACCAAGAAGCATCGGTAAACAGTATGTTTCTGTATGCTTATTCGAAAGGTATAAATCAAAAGTACCTTTCAAAGAGTTATAAAAATTTGATCGATAAATTATATCTGGGTATTCAAAAAAAACTGTTAAAGAAAGAAAATGGAATGTGGACATTGATACAGTGTAATGCTGTTGCTGGTCTGGGAGGAAATCCTTATCGCGATGGTAGTTATGATTACTACGTAAGTGAGCGAATTCGTGATAATGATGCCAAGGCAACAGGTCCTTTTATCATGGGCTGCATCGAGGCGGAGTTTTGAACGAGGTAGTTTTTAAGATTTTTTAAAAATAATTATAAACAAATCGTTAATTTTATACTTCTTAAAAGCTGACAATGACCAATTCTGTAAATCAATTTTTAAAAACGTTAGAAATTAGTGATTTTTCTGCCACGCCCAAGTATTTGCAATTGGCGAATACCATTATTGATGCTGTTAAAAATGAAACGTTGGTCAGAGATGATATGTTGCCTTCCATCAATGAGTTGAGTGCCTATCTGGAAATATCGCGCGATACTGTTGAAAAAGCATACCGTTATTTGAAGAAAAATGAAATTATTGCTTCCAATCCAGGTAAAGGATATTATGTAAATAAAACCGATGTGCAGTCCAAACTTAAGATAGCGCTTTTCCTCAACAAACTGAGCGCACATAAAAAGATTGTATACGACTCCTTTGCCAGGGAACTAAGTGATCATGCCAATTTAGATTTGTTTGTCTATAATTCAGACTTATCGTATCTGAATACACTTCTTGGCAGTTTAACGAAAACCTATGATCATTATGTTCTCTTCCCGCATTTTAAAGAAGGCAGGGACAAAGCTCCAGATATCATCCGTAAGATTCCAACCGAAAAGCTGATGTTATTGGGGAAGTTTATTGAAGATGTTCCTGGTGATTTTCCTGCGGTTTATGAAAATTATGAACGTGATATTTACTCCGCTCTGGAGGAGGCCAATGAGGTATTAAGTAAATATAAAATCTTAAAACTGGTGTTTCCAGATTACAGTGATTTTCCCAAAGCGATTATCAAAGGGTTTTATAAATTCTGTCAGCAATATGCTTTTGAACATGAGCTGGTATCGGATATTGACGAAGAAAAAGTAGAGCAGGGTACATGTTACATCAATATTATTGAAGATGATCTTGTCAAATTATTGAATAAAGCAATTCAAAAGAAATTGGTTATAGGAAGAGATGTAGGTGTCATTTCTTATAACGAGACGCCATTAAAGAAGTTTATCCTGAATGGTATTACAACCATATCTACTGATTTTGAAATGATGGGAAGGATGGCTGCTGAGCTGATCATTAACAAATCGAAAGATCGCGTGGAAGTTCCATTCTATTTGAAGCTGAGACCATCTGTCTAAACAAATAAGAGGACTTGGTTAGATACTAAACTCATTCTCTATGAAATTAAAGCGGGGCTGCCCAACCTTTTGGACAGCCCCGCTTTAATTTAGGAGCGTTATTATAAACGCATTTTATTTCTTTAGGGTTTTTACTGGGAACAAATCAATAACACCTTTTGCGACCTTACTTATATTATTGATCGCTTTTTCTGGATTATCGACATCCCCCGAGCCACGTGCCTGCCAGATCACCGAATTTGTTTTACGATCTATCGCTTCGATGATTAAATGTCCATAGCGGTAACGTTCTTTCGCTACGGGATAATATCCACCACCGTAATAATAGGGTGAAAACCAAGGCCTGTACCAACCCCAAGGTCCACCCCAACCGTAATATCCGCCACCGCCATATACTAAACGACTCTTATTATTGACAATTGTAATATAACGGAATAGTAGATCCGGATTATCTTTGGAATATTGTAGCCCTTTAGCTTCCAAGGCTGTATTTGCGGCATCCAAAATATTGGTTTTGGCGATATCGTTGTCAAAATAAGATTTGGAAAGGGAATCTACCGGTGGTAACCAGGCATATGTCTTGAAAGGTGTAAAGTCCATCTTTTCTACCCGAGTGGTATTGTATTGATAAGACGAACATGATGCTAATGCGATGCAGAGCACCAAAAATAATAGAATCTTTTTCATGGCCTATATGGAACTATTTATTTAACTAATTTATTTATTGCTTCTTATGACAATTCCTTCAGCACCTAACCTATGTAAATTGTGGTGTTGCTAGTGAATTTATGTTATAACTATTAGACATAAAATAATAAATATGGTTTAATCCTTCTTGTAAAATTAATACGGATATTTTGCTACGAGTGGAATCTGTCTTCCTACACCAAAAGCTTTTGGGCTTACCCGAAGAATAGGAGGGGCTTGAAAACGTTTAAACTCTGCATTGTTGACCAATTTATTTACTCTTTCTACCAACGACTGATCAAAGCCCATTGCTACAATTTCTGAACCTGTTTTCTCGTTTTCAATAAGTTCGAATAGTATGCTGTCCAGTAAATCATATTCTGGCAGGGAATCCGAATCCTTTTGATCTGGACGTAATTCCGCTGATGGTGCCTTTTCTATCGTATTTACAGGTATAATTTCCCGCTCGCGATTGATATAACGTGCCAACTCATAGGCTTTAGATTTATACACATCACCGATGACAGAGAGTGATCCTGCCATGTCACCATATAAAGTCCCGTAACCTACGGCTGCTTCACTTTTATTGGATGTATTTAATAAAATATTGCCAAACTTATTAGATACGGCCATCAAGATCACTGCACGGGCACGAGCTTGAATGTTCTCTTCTGTTGTATCCGGATTTAGTCCTTCAAATAGCGGAGCTAAGGTAATATCATAAGCAGAAGTGATATCTTTGATCGGAACAATATGATGTTTACAGCCTGTATTTGTGACGAGATCCAGTGCATCTTTGATGGAGTGATCAGAGGAGTAGACAGACGGCATTAATATAGCGAGTACATTGTCTGCTCCCAGGGCTTCACAAGCCAAAGCAGCGACGAGTGCTGAATCCAAACCGCCAGATAAACCTAAAACAGCTCGTTTAAATCCAGATTTTTGAAAGTAATCGCGTAGACCCATGATCAAGGCGTCGTGAATCAAGCCTATTTCTGAGATAGGTTCCTTCACTGAAGCGGTTGTTGAAGTGATATTTTGGTTATTGTAGGTCACGAATTGTACGTCTTCCTCGAACCGCTTTAATTCAGCAATTTTTGTTCCCTCAGTATCAAAGGCAATCGAACGGCCGTCAAAGATAATGTCCATGTGTGCACCGACTTGATTAACGTAGATAAGTGGCCTTTTAGATTTCGCTACTTGTTGGGAAAGGACCTTGATGCGATCTGTAAAATGTGTATAGGAAAAGGGAGAGGCAGCGATATTAATCAATAAGTCGGGATTTTCCTTATTTAACTCTTTCATAGGGTCACCTACATAAGAATTTCCCCCTTCGTCGTCGTCCCAGAGATCTTCACAGATGGTCAAGGCTATTTTTACACCGTCCAATTCAATACAGGTGAAATGTTTGTTGGGTTCGAAATAGCGATATTCGTCAAATACATCATAATCTGGTAATAAGCCTTTTTTTATAATATTTCGAACAATACCATTTTCGATAAATACGGCTGTATTATAGAGCTCTTTTCCCTCTGGATCACTATTTTTAACAGGAGCACCAATAATACAGGCTATATCTTGACAATGAGTAGCGATTTGGTGGAGTGCTTCATCACAATGTTGTTTAAATACCCTGCTTCGCAAAAGATCTTTTGCTGGATAGCCTCCTATTGCAAGTTCTGCAAATACAATAAGGTCTGCTGATGCCTCTTTTGCCTGATGAATGGCTTTGATTATTTTTTCGGTATTTGCTTCAAAATTGCCGATATGGTAATTCAATTGTGCTAACGCTATCTTCATGTTTTTTGAATCGTCTAAATTAAATGAGAGCCAAAAGCAATTTTGGGATCTCTCACAAATTTATTTATTTTTTACTACTAATTTCCAACTTGTCAGAACAAAAAAGCCCTGGATAGTGACTTTTGAGCCAGAGATAGGTTTCCTTAGGTTACTTCATCATGAGGTCGTTTAGACAAGAATTGTGAATGCCTATCTATTCTAGACCAATTTAAGTGTGCTAAATTGTTTTAACATAATTTTAACAACGTTAAATGCTGTTAAATTTCTTGACATGAAAGCGAATGAGTAGTACCTTTGATCTATCAAAACAGCGATAAATATTAAAAATAATATATAAAGAACTTTTCATAATTTAGGTTAATAATTGGTTAGGTAAAGCTCGGAGTTCCCCACTTCGAGCTTTTGTTTTTTATGAGTATTCGTCTAAACATTATAATAATGCATCAAGGGCTGAAATTTTACTAAATTTCAGCCCTTGATCCGTAAAAGGACTAGATGCCACATTTAAAGTATTATTTTATATCGGTCACTTCGATCACAAAATCCAATGGAGAATTTGCTGGGATTGTTCCTACCGCTTGATTTTGATAACCGTATAATGAAGGTACCATGATATGAATTTTGCTACCCTTTTGTAATCCTTTTTCTGTTAGTCCACCCAATTTCATGTCACCGATTTTCTCTGGAGCAAATGCGAAAGTCCATGCCGGGATAATCGTACTGTAAAATGGATATTGGTAGCCGGTATTGGTTAAGATTTCAAATTCTTTTGCTGTATCTGTTTGATCGAATATAGTTCCGTTCAGTAATTTCCCGACATATTTGACCGATGGCTTGAACTTTAAGTATTTACCATCTAATGTGTCCGTCAATTTGTAGGTATAGTTTGCTGTCCCTTCTGATAAGATTTCGTACCAAATTCCTATTTCTGAGTTATACTGTGCATCAGGATAGTTTTGGCTAACGTAATTTTTTAGGGTAACCGAATCTGTTTTAAACTGTGCAGCAGCATCATAAACAGGTGTGTCGTCACTTTTGTTACAGCTTGCAAAAAAGAAAGCGATGGCTGCAATTCCCAAGATTAATGGTGATAACAATTTTTTCATGGTAATATTTGTTAGTTTTTCAATAGATGGCCATGTCTTTTGTGAAAATGGCTTAGCAAATGTAGATTATTTTTTCTTTGTTGTAAGGTTAAACTTAAATAATTAACATTTTGAAACAGTAATTAACAATTCAAGTACTTTATTAATTCCCTTTGATTTGAATGGGGGTTTTGATTAGTTTCTGACTTTATAATACGATATTGTGATTTAAGAAAAAAGCCATTTTCGATAAAGAAAATGGCTTTGAATAATGAGGTTTTGAGGTTTAGTTTGAAGTTGAGGCTCCAATCGTTAACAACTCAATTGTATAAACCACTGGTGTATTTTTAGGAACAGTAACTTTTTCACTACCTTTTGTATATTCAGTCTGGTCAAAAGTATAATAAGATGGTGCAATAAATGTAATTTTATCTCCTTTTTGTAAGCCTTTCGCAAGTAGCCCATGTGGTAGATAATCTCTACCATCTTGTTTAATTACCGGTGGAGTAAAAGCTCGGATCCATGCAACATTATAAATTTCGACTGCTTTATATATATTTGTATAAACAGCCGGCGTCCCAGTCGCATTTTTATCAAAAACTCTTCCATCCATTAATTCCCCTGTAAAATTGAACGTTGCTGCAAAAGGTGTAATTGCTGGACCACCATTTGTTAATGTTATACCGTAGGTGTAAGGTGTAGCTGGTTCCTTTGCATATTCTATTTTATACCAAATACCTTTTGAAAGAGAAGAGTCTGAACGCATAGCACTGCTCCCCCATTTTTCTTTTGCGTAGGCTTCCAAAAGAGGAGCTTGAATTTTGTATAAAGAATCTTGTCGTGCTTTTTCTTTTTTTATAGCTTCCTCTTGTTGTTTGTAATAGGCATCCCAGTCAAAATTGTCTTTATTACAAGCCGTAAAAAGAATCCCTAGACACAAAAACGCCATTAAAAATTTTGTGATATTTTTCATAATTTTTCAAAGTGTGTATTAATTATAGAACTCAAAACGCTACATGGATAAACTTCGCTACATCAAATGTTAAATTATTCTAAAAAATCATGTAACTCTTTTGAATTCAGGTATTTTTGTTGTATGTCTCTTAATCGAAATTCCTTGTCTAAACGTAAGATACTTGGAAATACAATGTTTCTCCCCTGAAGCAATTGCAGCGCTAAAGGGTGGTAGCGCCCAGCTTTCTTTTTTTTGCTTTTTGGTTGCCAAATACTTTGATCAAAACTGATCTCCTGGATCGATTCTGCATCTAATCTCACAGCATAGTAGTGTTTATTGATCAATTCGATGATATCTTTTTTTGTGAAAATTTCCTGTTCCATCTTGCGGCAGTAGGAACACCAGTCCGTATGCATGAAGATCATCGTTTCGCGTGGTGCAATAGATAATAGGGAATCTAATTGTGTAAAACTGACCCAATTTATCCGCTCCTGCCCAAAATGGAGGAGCGGATAAAGTAAGATGATCAGCATAAGAAATGTTTTCCTGAAATGCTTCATAGATCAGTTATTGTTTTTTTAATGGAAATGGCCCACCCGTAAGCCAAAAGTAAATGTCCGTGGACGCGTCGGGCCATAGATATAATCTGAATCTCGAAGGGCACCTTTATCAAAATCTTTTTGGAATGCATTGAACATATTTTGTACACCGCCAAATAATTCGATGCTGAAATCCTTATGTACAGGTAATGTATAACCCAAACGGATATTTAGTTCGGCAAAATCGCGTGCGTTCTTGAGTGTCATTACATCATTTTGAATATGGGGAACAATCATCTTCCCGGTGTATACGCCGGTTAGATCTACCGAAAGTCGCTTGGTCGCTTTTAAATTACTGTTCAAATAACCGTATACATTTGGCGTACGTACATATTTCTTTGTTAAAATGTCCTGACTCTCTTCTTTGCCTTCATAAATAAGCTGTTCTTGTTTGTATTGGGAACGTTGGATTGTACCGCCCGTTTGAAAGGATAGCCAAGAAGATGGAGCGATGTTGATTTCTATATTGGAACCATAAACGCGGGCTCCTGCTCCATTTTGCATTTCTTGGATAATCAACCCATCTTTTTCGGATGCCATCACATTGACAAACTGATTGTTCAGGTCCGTATAGAAACCTTCGACAAGAAAACTTGTCTGTACATTGCCAAAATTTCTGTTGTAGCTGAATGAACCGGTATAAGCGTTTGAGTACTCAGTCTTTAAGTTCTCGCCGATGAGTACAAATACTTGATTTCCACCAATGGATGTAACGTGCATATCCTCATTAAAAGCTTGTGGCGCACGGAAACCACGTGCATATCCACCTCTAAATTGAAGGTCTTTTGTGATATCATAGAGAATGGTCAATCGTGGGCTAAATGTCCCGAACCGCTGGTCTGAATTTCGATCTATACCTGCAAGGCTGTATTCCCCGTCAACATAGGTATAGTCGTATCTGGCGCCAATCAATGTCTTAAAATTGGTTAAAGGCTTCCATTCATATTGCGCATAACTGCCGAGCCCTTTATTTTGTTGGTCAATGGTCCGCCGATAGCCTGGAATTGCATCCTGGGTATCATTATAGGAAAATTCCACACCAGCGGTAAATACATCCCGTTCAAAGTTATAGGTGTATTGCCCGCCAGCGACCAAGGCAATATCATCGGTCTTTCCATAGGCATTTGCTGCAAGCGTACTATCTGCTAATGTCGTGCCGCCACCTAAACCTCCATAATAACTGTCGCGAACAGTTTTTTGCAAAGAGCTATACAGGGATAGTTTCTGTTTATAATCTGTCGAAAAATGATCGTACGTGATACCGCCGACAAGCGAGCTCGTTTGCAGTTGTTCTGTGATTTGAGTCAGGTGTGGTACTTTGTCGAGCTGATCCCCTCCGCGGCGAAATTCATTGACTGTGCTGAAATCAACTGTTATCTTATCAAAATCGCTGGGCTTATAGAATAATTTTGTTCCAAAAGTTGTATTTCGAAGTTTGGTAATTTCCGAAAAGCCATCACCATTGGCATCATAGGCTTCCCGATTGCGGTGCATTCCATAGAATGTCGCTCCTCTTCTTAAATCTTCGGAAACAGTGGAGGTGTTAAAATCGACTGTATTGTCCCAGCTTTTGCCGCCAATCAAAGAATTAGTTGATTTGATCTGCCAGTCATTCTCAACAGGATCCTTCGTAATAATATTTATTGTTCCTGCAATCGCATTGGCACCAAAGAGCGCGGAACCACCACTACGCACCACCTCAATGCGATCGATCATGCTGGTTGGGATCTGATCTAGTCCATAGACACTGTTGAGCGCTGAGAAGACAGCTCTACTATTGATCAATATCTGTGAATAAGGGCCTTCAAGACCGTTTAGGCGAACTTGTGAAAAACCACAGTTTTGACAGTTGTTTTCTACACGTACGCCAGGCTGATAATTAAGTGTTTCAGACATAGCCACAGATTGCGTGGCATTAAATAATTTGGGGCCTATTACATTAACCACAACAGGTGCATCTTTGCGCTTTACCCCATAGCGGGTGGCGGAAACCACAACTTCATCAAGATTGAGATTATCTTCTTGAAGCTGAATCTGTAACGGTGCCTTAAGTGTATCCAAAGAAATGGTCTTGCTCATTGAACGGTATCCCACAGCGGATATGTTCAGCGTTATTTTTTGTGCCGTAATTGAACTTAACTTAAAGTAGCCATTTTCATCAGAACTCGTTACCGTATTATTATTTTTAAGGGATAATGTGCCGGATGCAATGGCCTCTTGGTTTTTGTTAAATAAATAACCTTCAAGGCTCGATTGTGCGTATATAGTGGATGTGCCTACCATTAAGGAGGCTAATAAAGTGTATTGCTTTAGCATTGTATGTTATATTAAATAAATTGTGTGCCTCTCAAATTAGGTTGTCAGTCTCCCGGTAAAAGACGAATTACCGCGAGATATCTTCGAAAATAGCAAGGTCGGCAATCCAATAGCTGAATAGCGGCAGCGGACTTAGGAGCATAAGTTGCCTAAAGCCCTGTTCAATAGTGTGGTGCCCAAAAGGTAATATCCGATAACCATCTACGAATGAATGCAGATGGTGCTAGATTTTCTTCAGTGTAGACCGACAATTACTAACCAAGAAACAATTAAAAGAAATCAGAGATTGGAAAAAAATCCATGCTAGGCAGGAAGTTTTCCTCAATCTTTGTTAGCTCATTATGCTAAGCAGGGGGGACCCCGGAGATGATAATAATCTATAGCAGAGGTAACGACTTCTGGACAAAAGGAATTATAGTGCGCCTGTTTTACTTCGCGAGGAATGGGAAGTTCAAGAACCGTGAATTCAGTTTGGACATACGTGTTATGATAGATGACGTTGAGATACTCAATTTGGTCATCTGTCTCCTGTGGTTTTTGTTTTTTTGTAAAATCGTAAGGGTGGGTGTGCATGACAATTTCACCAGTAGATTTTACCTCTTTGTGCATAAAAACAACACCGGAAATAATAATCAGCGACATTAATACCAATTGGCATAATGCGATAAGCTGACGCGGACTTCTGGTTGTTTTTCGGTACATAAAAAAGCGTTACTTTTTTAGGGTAACGCTTCAAAATTACGATTTTATTTTGTCAGTCTGTAAACGTATCGATTAAAAAAATATTAAGGATGCATATCTTGATCGCTTAATACGCGCTTACGTCTTACTATTTAATCAAATGATTGTTGTCGTCTGGAAATACAACGGATGGTTTGAATTGTTTTGCTTCTTCGAAATCCATTGTTGCATAAGAGATAATAATAACGATGTCACCAACTTGAACCAAACGGGCAGCGGCACCATTCAAGCAAATAATGCCAGACCCGCGTTGACCGGGAATAACATAAGTCTCGAGCCGTGCGCCATTATTGTTGTTGACGATTTGGACTTTTTCGTTAGCGATGATATTTGCGGCGTCCATCAAATCTTCATCTATCGTGATACTACCCACATAATTCAATTCCGCTTGTGTAACTTTCACGCGGTGAATCTTGGATTTCATTACTTCTATTACCATGGCGCAAAGGTAGATATTTTTTAGTATTTAGTAGCGAGTATTTCTGATTGATCTATGCTTATGGACCCATAGGGCAGCATAGCTTTACTAACCAATCTATTTTTTTACTTTGTAACTACATTATTGTTCTTAACTTGATAGCTGAACGATAGCTCTATATGACTTAAGAAATAGTCATATTATCGATGAGACGGACGCCCTCTACCCAAGCTGTTACGAGCACAACATGTTGTTTGCTAAAATCGATAGTTTCTACTTCCTCAAGGGAACTACTCTCGCAGATGGCGAAATATTCGACAGTTACACCCGCTGTATTCATCAAGATATGCTCTGCTTCCTGCTTGATTTTGTTTAGCGGAACGTTATTGTGTATATGGTCTCGTACATATTGCAATGAACGGGAGAGTGCCAGTGCTTGTCTTTTGCCTTCAGCGTTCAAGCGCATGTTTCGTGAGCTTAGGGCAAGACCATCGTGATCTCTGATAATTGGGCATATTGCCAATTCAATAGGCAAATCTTTGATTGCTATCATCCGCTTGATGACCATGACCTGTTGAAAATCCTTTTGACCGAAGCAAGCAATATTTGGTTGTACCAAGGTGAATAATTTGTAGACCACTTGTGTGACACCCTGAAAATGCCCCGGACGTTTTTCACCTTCCCAAATTCGGTCTAGTTCACCAAGATCGATATGCCAATATTCGTCTTTGTCGGGGTACATTTCTTCTACACTTGGCAAAAAAAGAATATCACAATCCACAGATTCCAATAGCTTGATGTCATTTTCGATAGGTCGAGGATATTTCTCAAGATCTTTCGGATCGTTAAATTGTGTCGGATTGACAAAAATGCTGCAAACGCGAATGTCACTAATTGGTTTCGCGTAATTTAACAAAGATAGATGTCCTTCGTGTAATGCGCCCATCGTCGGGATTAAGGCAATCTTTTTACCTGTTGATCGTGCGTTTTGTAGATATGCTTGGAGAGACGCTTTCGTTTTGAAAATTTCCACTTTACTATTTAGTTTTTTGTTGGCAAAGGTGCATAATATTTTGGGAATATAAAACGATGATTAATAGTAAATTGCATGGTAAGTATTTTTTTCGTACCTTTGTAGACCGATTTTACTGTTCGAAAATAATAAATAAAAATAACTGGAGATGGCAAAAACGAAGATATTGTTTATTACTCACGAGATGTCGCCTTTCCTCGAATTAACTAAAATTTCTGAAATCACACGTCAACTTCCCCAAGCAATGCAAGAAAAGGGTTTTGAGATCCGTATCTTAATGCCGCGTTTTGGGAATATTAACGAGCGCAGAAATAGATTACATGAGGTAATTCGTCTTTCAGGCTTAAACATTGTTGTGGATAATAATGATAATCCGCTAATTATTAAAGTTGCTTCATTGCCTGCGGCTCGGATGCAGGTGTATTTCTTGGATAATGAAGACTACTTTCAGCGTAAAAAAGTTTTTAGTGATGAGCATGGCGAGTTCTTTGCGGACAACAATGAGCGTTCAGTGTTCTTCTGTAAGGGAGCGTTGGAAACTGTGAAGAAATTAGGTTGGTCACCGGATGTAGTACACTGTCATGGATGGTTCTCTGCTTTGGTGCCTGCTTATGTGAAGACAACGTATAAAGACGATCCTACATTTAAGGACGCAAAAGTGATGTATTCTTTGTTTAACGAAGAATTCAAAGGTACATTAGGGCCTAAATATGCTGAAATGGCACCAGAAGGCGCTTTCAAAGCTGCAGATGCACAGGTATATGGTGACGGTAGCTATGAAGCAATTTATAAAGGTGCTTTGCATTTTACGGACATGGTTGTTGTAGCTGATGAAAATGTCAATACGGCAATAGTGGATTTTGCAAGATCCAAAGATATTCAAGTTTTTGAACCGAATGGTGATCAAGACTATGAAGCTTTTGGGGAGGTGTATGATCAGTTTGCTCCTGAAGAAGTAGAAGCTTAATTCTATCTTCAGGACATAACAAACAGACTTTTAAATAAACAAAAGGGGCTATTTCCATCGAAATAGCCCCTTTTGTTTGTCTTGCACCAAATTTGTTTAAGCTCTTTCCAGCTAAGTAGCCCTAGTTGTCCTCCTGTAGCGATTACATATGAACCAATGTGTATGACAGGCAATGAAAGTAGTTTGCAGCAAACCTCTTCACTGCGGAAATATAGGTGCGAATTGTTATCTTCGTGGGATTGTGAATTCGAAGCTTAAGTAGTTACTCGTGTTTCATGCTATCATTGAAAAAGAAATAAGATGAAAATAAAGGTAGGATTTGGATTTGATGTCCATCAGATAAAAGAAGGGCATCCGTTTATTGTTGGAGGAGTGCAGTTAGAACATCATGCAGGTGCTTTTGGACATTCGGATGCCGATGTGCTTGTTCATGCTATTTGTGACGCGATTTTGGGAGCTGCCAACTTGGAAGATATTGGTTATCACTTTCCCAATACAGACATGAAGTGGAAAGGTATTAGTAGCTTGTTGTTATTGAAAGAATGTATGGCTCTAATTGAAGCAAAAGGATACCAACTTGGTAATATTGATGCAATGCTGTGTCTGGAGGCACCAAAAATTAAACCCTATATTCCGCAGATGAAAGTTAAACTCGCTGAAGCGACGGGTTTGGATAGTGATGATATTTCAATTAAAGCGACAACCAATGAAACGATGGGATTTATTGGACGTAAAGAGGGTGTTGTTGCCTATGCTGTATGTTTGATTGAACGGAAATAGGGAAGGTGAATATTTTCATTTTTTAATTCTTACTTTTGGTCTAATTAGTAATACCTTTGCCCGTGCAGAAGCTCTTTGGCACATTATCTGATAGAGTGAGAATGACTGCATTAAGGCAACGCTGATGAAGCTTGAATCGAGAAACATCCATCTTTAAAACTGGAAATCCTCTCGTTTGGAGTTCATGAACAACAAATATAAATGAAGCATTATTTATAGATGAAATTTAGTAGATAAATGAAACGAGTATCAAAAAAAAATCAACTTACTGAAGCTGATATAAAGCGATATACGTTCAATTTTTGGAAAGTTATCATTGCAATTGTCGTGGTAGGTTTCCTGTTTATATTGAGTATACGTCTGGGACTATTTGGTAAGCTACCATCGTTTAGTGATTTAGAAAATCCCAAAAGTAATTTAGCATCGGAGGTTATCACAGAGGACCATAAAGTATTAGGAACATATTATGTCCAAAACCGATCTAATGTAAAATACAGTGAGTTATCACCCTACTTGGTGAAAGCATTGGTCTCTACAGAGGATAAGCGTTTTTATGAACACTCAGGAATTGACTATTCCCGTACATTTACAGTAATTTTCCATACACTGACAGGTAATAAACAAGGAGGAAGTACAATTACTCAGCAGTTGGCCCTGAATCTCTTTTCAGATGGACGTCAGAAGAATTTTTTGAAACGCGTTATTCAGAAATTCCAAGAATGGATTACAGCTGTCCGTCTGGAGAGAAATTATACGAAAGAGGAAATCGTAACAATGTATTTTAATACAGTTGATTTTGGTGCTTACAATACTTTTGGTATCAAATCAGCGGCGCGTACCTATTTCAATACAACACCGGATAAGTTGACAGCCGAACAGGCTGCCCTTTTAGTGGGGATGTTAAAAGGTCCCGGTGTATATTCTCCCGTTCGTTATCCTCAAAATGCAATGAAACGTCGTAATACCGTGTTAAACAATATGGTGGCGGCAAACTTTATCTCAGCAGAAGAAGCTTCGAATGCCAAGGAGAAACCTTTGGGCCTAGAACTGAAAATTGCGAACTATGGCGAAGGTTTGGCTCCTTACTTTAGGGCTGTATTGAAGGATGAAATAAAAAAGGAATTTGCTAAGCTGTCAATTACAAGACCAGATGGAACACCTTATGATCTGGATCGTGATGGATTGAAAATCTATACCACAATCAGTATGTCCATGCAGCAATATGCGGAGGATTCGCAAAAAGAATGGATGAAGCAATTGCAATCTAAATTTTCCGCACAATGGAAAAATAGAGATCCATTTAAGGGCGATAAAGCTAAACTCTTGCTTAGTGGAATGAAACGTTCCGATAGATACCGTATTTTGAAAGAAGAAGGCTTGAACGAAGATGAGATCAAAAAAGCGTTCAACGTGAAGGTACCTATGAATATCTTTACATGGAAAGGCAGTGTCGATACGATGATGACGCCTATGGATTCCATTAAATACAATAAATTGATGTTGCGTAATGCGATGATGTCCATGGAGCCCAAAACCGGGCACATCAAAGCTTGGGTAGGAGGTATCGACTTTGATCATTTCAAATATGATCAGGTAAAAATGGGAACGCGACAAGTAGGTTCTACGGCTAAACCGTTTACGTATGCCGTTGCAATTGACAATGGTTATTCACCCTGTTATAGTATCCCAAATTATCAACAGACATATAACGGATGGACGCCGAGAGGAAATGCCCAAGGCGGGAATCCGATCACCTTAGCTAAAGCTTTAGCCTATTCACAGAATTATGCTACTGCATATTTAGTGCATGAGGTGGGAGCCGCGGAAGTGGCGGCGTTAACAAAACGAATGGGTATCACCAGTGATGTACCTAATTATCCTTCGATTTCCTTGGGTGCCTATGAGGCTTCGGTCTTTGACATGGTAGGAGCCTACTCCGCATTTGTGAATCAGGGAACCTGGATTGAACCGACAGCGATCCTGCGTATCGAGGATAAAAATGGAACGCCTATCTATGACAAGGCACCGAAAGTTGTTAAAGCTTTAAATAGTGAGTCGGCTTATATCATTGTCGATATGTTGAAAAAAGTAGTATCGCAAGGTACAGCCAGAAGAATTCAGTGGATGTATAAGCTCACGAATCCGATCGGTGGTAAAACAGGTACTACCAACGGGAACGCAGATGCATGGTTTATTGGTGTAACTCCCGAATTGGTAACAGGGGTCTGGACAGGAGCGGAGGACCGTGAAATTAGTTTCGATCGTATGGAGTATGGACAAGGGGCTGCGGCTGCTATGCCTGTATTTGCATATTATATGCAAAAAGTATATAAAGATTCAAATTTAAAATACACGAAGGGAGACTTTGAACTTCCTCAAGGCGGGCTTACTAGAGTCATAGACTGTAATCAGTATTGGGGCGGTGGTGGCTCTGATGTTGAAGACGGGTCGACCGATTCAAGTGCAAAAGATAATCCTAATTTAAAGGACGATCGCTTAGGCTTTTAAGTTTTTTAGAGCATACAATGGGGCCGGATAGTAAATTTTTTCGAAATTTGTTATCTGGCCTTTTTGCTAGTTTACTTTTGATATTGAATAAATGGACGTGTTTGACTATAGAGAAGAATTAAAGAAAATACCACATCGACCAGGAGTCTATCAATATTTTGATAAAACCAATGAATTGATATACATTGGCAAAGCGAAAGATCTGCGTAATCGGGTAGGTTCTTATTTTGTTAATGAGAATCAGTTGAATGGTAAAACTCGTGTTTTGGTACGTAAGATAAATCGTATTTCTTTTACTATTGTTGATACAGAAATCGATGCGTGGTTGCTTGAAAATTCATTGATCAAGAAACATAAGCCCAAGTATAATGTACTGTTGAAGGATGATAAAACCTATCCTTGGATTGTCATTAAAAACGAGCCTTTCCCCCGCGTTTTTTGGACAAGACAGTATATTAAGGATGGTTCACGTTATTTTGGTCCTTATCCTTCGGTAGGGATGATGCATATTGTGTTGGACCTGATCCGTGAGTTGTTTCCATTGAGGACATGTAATCTGGCTCTGACACAAGAAAATATACGGAAAGGCAAGTTTAAGATCTGTCTCGAATATCAAATCGGAAATTGTAAGGGCCCTTGTGAAGGTTATCAGTTGGAAGAAGACTATGACCAGAACTTGAGTGATATCAAGGATATTCTGAACGGAAAAATTTCCGTCGTAACGAATCGGTTAAAGGAGAGTATAGCTACTGCTGTGGGCGCGTTGGATTTTGAAAGAGCTCAATTAATCAAGGCAAAGCTGGATAAATTGGATAATTATCAAAGTAAATCAACGGTAGTGAATTCATCCATCACGAATGTTGACGTCTTTAGCATTGCTTCTGATGAAGGATATGCTTTTGTTAATTATCTAAAAGTAATGAATGGTGTTATCATTCAGACTCAAACACTGGAAATGAAGCGGCGATTGGACGAAAGTGAACAGGAGCTTCTGGCATTGGCCATACCCGAAATACGGGAGCGTTTTAAGAGTCTTTCGCGGGAGATTATTGTGCCTTTCGAATTGGATATAGAAGAGAATGAACGGATCCGATTTACCATACCGAAATTGGGAGAAAAGAAAAAGCTTTTGGAGCTCTCTCAAAAGAATGTGGCATTCTTCAGAAAGGAGCGCCTACTGCAATATGAGAAACTGAACCCCGATATTCGCACAGAGCGAATTTTAAAACAGATGCAGAAGGATCTTCGGATGAATGTATTGCCCCAGCATATTGAATGTTTTGATAACTCGAATATTCAAGGGAATTACCCGGTGTCTGCTATTGTCGTATTTAAAGATGCGAAACCTTCAAAAAAAGATTATCGCCATTTTAATGTGAAAACTGTTGAAGGACCAAATGATTTTGCGACAATGGAGGAGGCTGTTTTTAGGCGCTACAGGAGATTATTAGACGAAGATCAACCGTTGCCACAGCTAATCATTATTGATGGTGGAAAAGGGCAATTAGGGGCCGCCTTAAAGAGCCTGCGCTTATTGGGAATCGAAAGGAAAGTGACCGTGATCGGTATTGCCAAAAGGTTAGAAGAGTTGTTCTATCCCGGCGATCAATATCCCCTTTACTTGGATAAAAAATCAGAAACGTTAAAAATCATTCAACATCTCCGGGATGAGGCGCATCGTTTTGGAATTACTTTCCACCGTAATCAACGGAGCAGAAAAACTTTTGTTTCCGAGTTGGAAAATGTACCTGGTATAGGTAAAACAACGGTGGAAAGGGTATTGACAGAATTCAAGTCGGTCAAAAGAGTAAAAGAAGCGTCAGATGAAGACCTAAAAAAAGTGCTCAATCTGAAACAGATTAAAGCACTTCGTGAATATTTTGCGAAATAAAAATCAAGATTCTTTTATTTCGATAGGCAATTAATCGTCGTAACCGAAACGTTTAAGGTAATTCTTTTTGCTTCTCCAGTCAGGAATTACCTTAACAAAAAGTTCTAGGAATACCTTTCCACCAATAAACTCCTCGATATCTTGGCGTGCGTAGGTCCCTACTTTTTTGATCATGGCTCCCGCTTTGCCGATAATAATATTTTTTTGCGAGTCGCGCTCGACAATAATTTCTGCTGCGATCCGGGTAATGTTAGCCTCTTCCTTATAGGATGTGACAATCACCTCGGTACTGTAAGGAATCTCTTTATCGTACAGTTTGAATACCTTTTCACGAATCATTTCAGAGACAAAGAAACGCATAGACTTATCCGTCAATTCGTCTTTTTCATAATATGCTTCGTGAATCGGCAATTTGTCCTTAATGT
>DKIT01000100.1 GCA_002454415.1 Sphingobacterium sp. UBA6711 | reverse complement strand
CAGATGTCTTGATCGGGCCGTCAGCTACATTAAATGGCTCTCTGCAATCGTACAATGGCCCTGATGCCGGCGTACCGGGAGCGATATATCTGCAAACTAAACGTCCGGCGTGTGAAGATATTACGAGCTATACGCAAACCATGGGGGGATATGGAAACTGGGGGGAATCCATAGACGTCAGCCGGCGCTTTGGCAAACAAAATGAATGGGGAGTAAGAATATATGGGCAGTATGACGAAGGCGGCCTGCCTATAGATGGTGCGAAAGCAAAAAAAAGAAATTTATTTATTGACGTATCGCACGCAAGCGCAAGCACGAAAACCAATATATTTGGCGGGCATTTTGATGATAAGTTGTGGGGCACAGAAAGACGCTTTTCTTTACCCAGAAACTCCTCCTTTTTTCCTAAAGCACCTGATGCCGAAACTAGTTATGATGATCCCAATGCCATGTACAGCTTTACGAATGGATACATGTTTACTTTGAATCATGAAAAAGAAATCAATGACAATTTAACATGGTTCGTGAACGGAGGGGTAAACCAGACCAGTATCCGTCGCTATATCTATAACTCACAGATACAAATTGACCAAGCGGGAAATATTAGCGGTACTCCGTGGTCACAATATATATTTTTGCAAAATCAATATTTGCAAACAGGGTTAAAAAGAAAATTTGAAACTGGTATTATGAAACATAATCTTTCTTTTGCTGTCGATAGATCGTATCGTGAGATGTACAATAACAGTAAAACTGCTCCCCAAGCATTTATAACAGGAAATATGTATACTGGTTTAATTATTGATCCGCAGCTATATTCTTTTGATGTTGCACAGCAATTAAACAAAAAATTTATGTACAGCGAAATGGATGTAAGCATCAATATTGCTGACAATATAAAAGTAGGCAAATGGAACCTGATGGCCGCCGGGACAAGAAGACATGGTAGTTATATAAGTCAGAAGGCAGCAAATAATATTAAGGATGATAACTTCTCCCCTACTTACGGAGTTTCTTATCAGCCAACCGATGCATTATCTTTTTACGCAGCTCGCGCGGAAGCTTTGACTCGCGGCAGCGCTGTCCAAGATGGGTATGATAATGCAGGAGACTTTTTAGCTCCGTTAAAAACGCAGCAAAATGAGTTCGGTGTCAAATACAAGTTTGATAATATGTTTGTAACAGTAAGTTATTTTGATATGATCCAACCTAACTACATTGATGTTGTTAGTTCCGGTACATTTGGCAAATCTTACGCAATGGATGGTGAAAATAGGTACAAAGGAACGGAGTTATCGATAACCGGCCAAATTGCAACGAAATGGAATTTGTTTGGCGGAACTCAATACCTTGATGCAAAGCAGAGAAAAACGGCAGGCGGGAAAAATGACGGTATGCCGACAGACGGATCATCTCGCTGGAGTGGAATTTTAGGACTTGAATATAAGCCTTCTGAAAATACCAGTATTATGGGCAGGATGAACTATGTAGGTACTGGAAGCTTTGTTGCCTCTAATCGCAGCGTACTTGATATTCCTTCCCATACCACCTTTGATATTTTCACTAGCTATAAAACTACAATTGGCAACCAACCTGTCAAATTTAATGCAATCTGTTACAATGTGACAAATGATAGCCATTGGGTTGCGCAAGCCGGTCAGGGTAATAAATTTATGCTGTCTATGCCTAGATCGTTTATGTTATCGGCACAATTTGATTTGTAATTATACTTGAAATAAACAGCAAGGAATGCTGACAGTGACAAAATTGATCGCTGTCAGCATTCCTTTTTTGCTAATTTGCTGAATTCTGAGGTGTTTAGTAAGAAACTTTTTTTGCCAGCAAAAACAAGTCAGTTTTAGAATAAGTCAAGCCTCACCCCGTAGCCCAATCACAAAGTAATGTTATTGCCCTGGGCTTCGGTCCGGGGCTTTTTATTTTGAGCATAATTATCTTTACTGTAACCGTAAATACTATATGGGGTGATTAATGTGCGATTTATTTTTGCAATTGGATTTCTTCTTGCGGCGTGGAAATGGGCCGATTGGAAAAACTGGAAAGTCTATTATCCGACATACCTATTTCTGATGGCGCTCAGCTTTATTTCTGATTTTATCATGTACAACCATTCTTTATGGTTTTATTGCCCAAGCCCTAACTTTCCCAATCATACTGCTGTTGCTTTGTTTTACGCATTCACGATATACCCGGCAACCGTTCTTTTATTTTTGTCACGTTACCCAACTGAATCTTATATAAAGCAGGCTGTTTATATTGCCTTTTGGGTGACATTATACTCTGCAATGGAGGCGGTAAGTCTAATTGTCGGTATCGGAAGTTACTATAACGGTTGGACGTTATGGTGGTCAATATTGGTGAATATTGTATTATTTATTGGACTTCGGGTTCATTTTTCTAATCCATTATTAGCATGGATAATGGGAGCTCTGTTTTCCATTCTCGTCTTAATAGTATTTGATTTTCGGATTACTGATTTTAAGTAATATCATCCCAATATGAGGTGGGATCATG
>DKIT01000106.1 GCA_002454415.1 Sphingobacterium sp. UBA6711 | reverse complement strand
CTGAATTTCGTCAGCAATAAACAACACATTATATTCTGTACATAGTCGTCTTACCCCGACCAAATAATCCTCGTCCGGTACAACAATTCCCGCTTCGCCCTGAATCGGTTCAACAATAAAACCTGCAATATTTCTATCATTCCTAAATAATTGCTCCAACGCATCGATGTTATTATATGGAACAAGTACAACACCTTCCACGAAAGGACCAAAGTTATTTGTCGCAGTTTTATCATTTGACGCAGAAATAACTGAAATTGTTCTTCCGTGAAAATTGTCCTTTGCAAAAACAATCTTCGCTTCATTTGCGGCTATTCCTTTTACCTGATACGACCACTTCCGGCAAAGCTTCATCGCGGTTTCCACGGCTTCAACTCCAGAATTCATGACCAAAGCCTTATTGAATCCGAAAACGTGGCAAAGCATTTCTTCGAAATCTCCAAGTTTATTATTATAAAAAGCTCTAGAAGTGAGCGTCAATTTCTGGGCCTGTTCGGTTAACGCTTTAATAATCCGCGGATGACAGTGCCCTTGGTTGACTGCAGAATACGCAGAGAGAAAATCAAAGTAAGATTTTCCATCCACATCCCATACCATAACTCCTTCTGCTCGCTCTAATACAACGGGCAATGGGTGATAATTATGCGCTCCATACTTTTCCTCTTTGGCAATGAACATCTCGCCTTTTCCTTGTTTAGATACTGTACTCATAATTTGGATTTTTTCAATGAAAACAAATATACAATTTTTACTATTTTATTTGTAAATAAATTAAATTTAACGCTAAATTAGTGTGAAAATATAAAAATTAACTTTTAAACTGCAATTTAAAATGAATCATATGGATGACTTTGATCTACAGATCTTAACCTTTTTAGACAATGATGGAAGAATGGCCTATTCAGCAATAGCGACAGCCATGGGGGTGTCCAACACCATGATCCATCAACGAATCAACCGATTGGTAGAGCAAGTATACTAACTGGAATAAAACCAGTTTTGGATGAAAAGAAGTTAGGATATGATTGGGGAGCGTTTACAGGACTTAGTTTAGAAAAAGACCATGACTCCGCCCGTATTATCGAAGAACTAAAAAAAATGCCAGAAGTTACCGAATGTTATTACATTACTGGCAACTATACATTGTATATAAAAATAATCGCCAGAAATCATGAACACATGCGTCAATTACTCTATGAGAAAATTGATAATATACCGGGTATCGCCAAAACGGATTCACTGATTGAACTAGGCTGCGCATTTAAACGAAACATAATCTTCCAACCGTAAGACCGATCCTGAATAACGGAGATTCAGGATTCTCTTATTGTTTTCCAATATTTGACAGCTCTTCCTCAGTCCAATAAATCAGTTCGCGCAAGACATATACATTTTCGTAGCTACCAAGACCATCTATATAATCCCATAAATCACCTTCAACCTTGACAGGCCTACCATGATGCAGTATATCATAACCACTATCTAACCAATTTTGTATCTGCTCTCTATCCATCGTTATTAAAACTAATTAATATTCTTGCTATAAAATGACTCAATCAAATATAATGTATTTTCACTAGGCTACCCATAGCTTTTATAAGAAAGTTAAATTTCAACAACTTTTTGACATATATAAAGATTCTGGTTAAACTCTAAATCAAATTGGTATATTTAGGAATAAAAAGTATATTCGTATAACACCAAAGATCATTATTATGGCAGATTTNNGGACTTGAAGGCGAAGATGAATTACTCGAACTTGTGGCAGTATCCACCATTCAATCCTTATTATATTTTCAAGATGCAGATCAGGAAGATTTTACAACAATAAAAACATCCATTGACCAAAACTTTATTGTTGAAGAAGATCTTATTACTGTTGCAGATACCCTGAGATTAAATCAATCTATTGTTCGCTTCACTCCGGGCAAACCAAATTATCAAGATTAATTAATAAACTTTAACAAGTCCCATCATGGGTAAATCTCATGAATCTGTATGGTGACTAAACCGAGATATAAAATGAAAGCAGTTATCATTGGTAGTTCTGGAGCCACGGGAAAAGCACTTGTGAATACTTTATTGTTAGCGGAAGAATTCACTGAAATTGTGCTTCTCCTGCGCCGTATTTCGTTTGATGAACATCCAAAACTCAAACAAGTTATCGTAGATTTTAATAAGTTAAACGACTTTGATCAATTTATTCATGGAGATATTGCCATATCATGTCTTGGCACTACACTAAAAGATGCCGGCAGTAAAGAAGCACAGTGGAAAGTGGACCATGATCTCAATTTACAATTTGCAGCCCTCGCGAAAAAAAATAAAATCTCTACTTTTCTTTTGCTTTCGGCTGTTAATGCTAATCCCAAGTCGAAGATCTTTTATAATCGAATGAAGGGAAGTCTCGAACAAGATGTTAAGGCGCTCGATTTCGACAAATTAATTATCCTCCAGCCAGGCGGACTAATTCGGCCAAATTCCGATCGCCTGGGAGAAAAAGTTGGCATTGGGGCACTTCGTATATTTAATACTATCGGATTATTTAGGAATTATGAAGCGCTTCCTGTAACCCATGTAGCTCAAGCTATGAAACGATCGATAAAGGATTATACTGAAAAAGTCAACATACTTCATGTAGTTGATATTAAAAGATTAGCAAACCCAGCTATAATTGCATAATAATCTTATCTATTGGCCTTTTAAATTTGAAGAACATTTTAAATGAGCGCTTTCTTCGCAAAAATCGCTTCGCTTACTCAAATAGCCCTAAATAAAAATCCCCAAGAATATCTTGGGGATTTTTATGAGCCTCTTATCGGAATCGAAC
>DKIT01000049.1 GCA_002454415.1 Sphingobacterium sp. UBA6711 | reverse complement strand
GACTCCTATTATCGGCACCACTAATCACGCGGCTCCACGCGATATTCACTAAATCTGCAAAGCACCTTGTGCCATATTTGTGCCATTCTCCGACAGCAATGAGTCAAACCGAAAATGATCTGCCCGGAAAATCTGGCATGTGCGAAGATCCCCACGACCTATCGTAAACATCCTTAATTAGCTGATGCTTACTTCTACTGCTCGACGCTGAATGCGGGCACACGTTCGTGATGTGTATTTCGTTTTCACACACGATTAGCCAGTGCATTGAAAGGACAGGACAGGGTAAAAGAGTTGATTGATGCGCTGCCGGAGCAGGACAGAGAAAAGGCGCTGGAGCTTCTTCTGTCTGCTACAAATCGGATGTGGGTATCGCTGGCGCTGGCCGGGTTGTGCCCGGCACAGCAATTTTTCTGTGAACACTTTTCAGTTTTTCTGAGTATTAAATATGTAAATTTCAATGGCTTAATTATTTTTAGCTTCACGGGTTCACTTAAAAAAAGTGACGAAAAATTTATTAATCCTGTCAAATCAATAAGCTGCATTCTTTGCCAGTAATTCAAATGATACAGAAACTGAAAAACGCTGAAATTCTTTTCAACTTTTTCAGTAGTACTTTTGGCCGAAGACGCTAGCACTGATGCGGTCTGGCAGGGGCCTTTGAAGAAAATTAGAACTGAAAAAATTTATCGTCATGGCGGTGTAGTGCCGTTTTTGTCCACAATATTTTTATTTTGCAGCTTTATGGCTGCGTCAATACAACGTAGCGAGGTTACACATATAAAATGAGATGTGAGATAGAGAATCTATACGTGAAGACTATTGGCATTTGATGAGCGTGCCGGGGGCCGTAAAATACCTAATCGAGATTGGAAATTAACTATTCGATTACATATATTTGTACTTGGATAAAAAAACAGTGTTTATTTATCCAAATATTTAAGCGTGCGAAATAAATTTTTTGTCAAAGTTTTCAGAGGTATCTTAGGATGTCACCTTTCTTTACATGATTTGCATGGAGGATGTATGAAACTTAAGACACTAAAGATAGAAAATTTTAGAGCTATTAATGGCGACGATAATGTTATTACCTTTAATGAGAATAATATAGTATTTGTTTTTGGTAAGAATAACATTGGCAAATCAAGCATATTACATGCTTATAAATATTTTACTTCACCTTCTGAAAAAGCATTGCCAACTGATTTTCATAATCATGATTTTAAAAAACCAATAATGATTGAAGCTGTATTTATAAAAGAGGAATCAGATGATAAAAGCTTTGCTGGCAAAGGGCTTGATAAATGGGTTGATTGTGACAATCAAGTAAAAATAAGAAAAGTATGGGTTAATCCAAACGAGACGGCAAAAAAAGAAACGTTTGATCCTAACACGCAACAATATATAACTGGTGGATTTGGTGGCATAGACACTATATTGACTAATGCTTGCCCTAATATAATTTATATAGAAGCGATACCAAATATCAAAGCATTAACTGCTTGGCTTGATAAGGAAATTAAAACTAGGATCATTAAAAATTTGCAGAAAAACCACCAAAAAGAATATGATGAGGCTTTTAGAGCAGTTAAAGCTCTACAAGAGAAAGTTGAAGGGGAAGATTTATTAAGTGAAATAGCCACAAAAGCAAATAGGTATTTCAATAAAACGTTTCCTGAAATGGAAATAAAGATACAGTCGGATCCATTTAAACCGATGGATCTTTGTAAAGCTTTTGAAAGTGATTTTAGTATTTCCATTGGGCCGAAATCTGACGATAATGCAGATATAGCAATTGTGGAAAAATTGCAAGTTATCAAATCTCAAATTGAGGAAATGGATAGCTCTGGGAACTATAGACAGTTTGACTTACATGGACACGCTTTGATAAGGCAAGCTATAGTAAATATATTAGGTATTTTTAGAGATACAAAGGACGGCTCTGATGGAGCTGATATTAAAAAGAATATCATTCTTTTTGAAGAACCGGAGCTTTATTTGCATCCAAGTAATAAGCGAAGGTTTCGTGAAACTTTGTACAATATAGCTTCCCAAGATAATTATCAAATTATCTGTATATCACATGACCCTCAGCTTATAGATCTTAGTAAGGAGCATACATCTCTTGTAAGATTTGTAGCTGGGGATGATGGAGCAACACATATATATCAAACCAAAGAAAATTTATTTACAAAAAGCGAAGAAGTAAAAGAAAAAGTCATGATGCTTAATAGATTTAACCCGCATATTTGCGAAAGTTTTTTTGCAGATGAGGTTATACTTGTTGAAGGTGATACAGAAGCAATTGTATTGAGAGAGTTATTAGACAGATTTTATGCTAATAAAGAGATTTTTGTTTTGAATACAGGCAGTAAAAATAATATACCTTTTTTCTTGGAAGTCCTAAGCACCTTTAAAATTAGACTTCACATTATCCATGATTCAGATGAAAGATATATTTATGAAAAAGGCGTGCGAGTGCTAAAAAAGGATAATGAAACTCCTAAAGCTAATAGTGCTTGGTCACTTAACGATACAATATGGGAATCTGTAGTAAATATATCTGATAATGGTGGTTACGCAAAACGGTATGTATCGATTAGGAATTTTGAACACGCACATAACTATCAGTATGATAAGCAAAAAGGGAAACCTTTATCTGCATATGAATTTTCTAAAACTATAGGGTTAGATGATAATCATTTGCCAATAATTGCTTTTCTGAAAGAAATTGCTTCAACGGAATCATCTGGTAATGAATTTACCCAAGACTTTCTTCATGAAAATGTACAAGAACCTTATTAATAATCTATAAAGTTAGAAAGACCCTAAGTTATGGGGTCTTTCTAGTTCTGCTTCTTCGAAAACAGTACATACAGATGAAGGATAAAAGAGAGGTAGGGGGCATTATTGGGGGCATCCATCTGTTGGTCTTGCATAAAAATAATTTTAATCAATGAGTTGGATGTTAATTCTGTTCCTATTATCGCAGCAATCCAAACATTTCCTAATGTCTATCAGTACTTCAGGAATATGCATTATTTTGATGCTCAGGGGTTTAGATTCGCGCTCGCTCATACAGCGGCAAAACCTATAGTCACTCCAATTATTCAAATTACTTC
>DKIT01000135.1 GCA_002454415.1 Sphingobacterium sp. UBA6711 | reverse complement strand
CTGCTTCGAAGTTTAGTGCAGTATTTGAAAGCAAGAACAATTATGAGGCCCATCCATTTGCTGAAATCTTTCCGGATGCAACTAAGGAAGAGTATGAGAGCCTTTTAGAAGATATACGGGTGCACGGACAATATGAGCCCGTTATTCTTTTTGAAGGAAGAATTGCGGATGGCAGAACTCGGCAAAAAGCGCAACAAGAATTGAATTATCCGTTACTAGTACATGAATGGTTAGGCACACCAGAAGAATTATTAAATTATCTATATGCTAAAACACAGCATCGTAACTTGACCAGTCAACAGCGAGCAGTAATTTCTTTACAGTTTCTTAAGACAGAAAGGCAATTAGCGCAACAACGTAAAGGGATGCGTACAGATTTACAGCAGATAGTGACCGCTGTTACNNAAGGTAGAGCATCCGAAATAACTGCAAAGCGTTACAGAACGAATCGAACCTACTTGAGTTATGCAGAAATAATTCAAGAAAACGCTGATGAATTATTAGAATACGTTAAACGAAACGAAATTCCTATTGGACAGGCAAAGTTACTAGCAGAGCAGATGCCCGATAAGGATCAGCGATTAGAGGCCGTCAAAACATATCTCAATGGAAAGCAAACCATGAAAGCTATTGTTAATGATATTAAGTCTAAAGAAAATGTAGTACATGACACAAGTGAACTTCAACAAGATGCAGTCGACATTTTAAATGCTATTCCTGCACTAATACTGTTCCATAATATGTTTTTATTGCAAGATTCAGAAGTTGCAGCGCAAAAAATTCGACAGATTGCAGAAATACTAGAAATCAATACTCGTGAAATTTGGTATATATCGGATACTGATCAGAAGACTACTAAAGAAATCTTAAAACTAGTTCAATCATTTGCTAAAAAGATAACAAAAATCAATAAGTTTTCATCAGACGGAAATTCTATATAAAAAGTGTTAAGTTACAGGTAAGGTTTTGTTATCATATAGCTGACACCAGATTATATTAGTTATTCTTAAAAGGGGTGGATGCCTTGCCTGACTTATGCGTAAAAAATGCTGGATAAGCATGCCAATGCCTAATCCAGCTTAAAGTTGAAATTTTATTCAATCAAATTATATAGGTAACTAGTTACTATGCAATGGGCAGCTCATAAAATTGGAGTACACTCATGAAAGTTGTAAAAATGGCCGACTATCGTCCTAAAAAATTAATATTTTGTGGTAACATAGATTCTTTTTCTGTAAATATCATAGATGATGCTTTTGTTCTTTGTATAAAACTTAATAATGAAGATAAAAGTTTTATGAAGCTAAAGAACGGCTTGCCATTTTGGGATTTACATGAAACAAGTAAGATTCTTTTAAATTCAATGATTGCCAAAATAAAAATTTGCATTTGCGCAGAGTACGTTGATAATTACACATATCATATCAATGATATAGGATATTCCATGCGAGATTTAAAAAACAAGGAACAAGGTAATGAATCATTTGAATAAATGCAAAGCATACCAGTGTAATTTATGATTGTGTATATTGGAGTACTCCACATAAACTGTGTGGCTGTTTTTTTACCGTGACGTGTGACAAAGTCTAAATATAGTACAGTAAAGCAATAAATGAAGAAGATGATGGCCAGAATGTGAATGAGTTCTTTAAATAATTATCATATGATGGTATGGGGATTTCAATAATTAATAATATTAGCTTAATAACGCCACTAATGTTGCAGTGAACCTTCACTGGCGTTCCGGTTCTGTCCAGTGATAACAGTCAGCTGGAAGCTGCTTTTCAAAAAAGGGCAATAATCTGCAAGCTTGTCTTGCAGACTATTTGAGCGTAGCGATAATAGTATATATTTAGAAAGAGTATATATAGATAGTATATATAGAAATGAGTGCACTGTCGGATTATTCCAAATGCACTTCAGAATTATTTGGCATGCACTTTCAGATTATTGTATAAAAATTGCAAGTGTTTATTGGGTGATTTGCTAAATGCATCTATGGATTATTTTTTATGTAGCTATTATAAAGACATTTGATTGATCTATCTATCTAACAACGAAACATATATTTCGTTTGTTACTCAAATTGGGAGGAGTAGATATGTGGAACTGGTAAAAAGGTTAAGAATTGCCGCTGTTATAAGCAATATCAGCATGAAACAGGCAGCGAATGAGGCTTTAATAATATATTCAGGCAAGTGGGGTGGACAAGTATGAAACAACGGCACCTTAGAATACCTTACAAAGTCTTAGATCTTGCAATATCGAATCATGCAAAGTACGTGTATATGGCATTGATACATTTTCGTAGTAGAACAAGAAAATGTATCAAAGTCTCATTAGCGAAAGTAGCGGAGGTAACTGGTCTGAAAGGTCGTCAATTAACTAACCATATGGGCACCCTGATGAAAAATAACGTAATAGCACGGCGGCAAAATAAGCATGCTAATGGGGAGAACGGCTGCAATGTGTATACTGTTATGTGTGATGAAACTTATTTTGCTGAAGTACCTTGGGAGATTGCCTACGATAATACATTGTCAGCCAATACAAAACTTGGGTATTGCATTATG
>DKIT01000136.1 GCA_002454415.1 Sphingobacterium sp. UBA6711 | reverse complement strand
GATATGCGCAAAGTCATGAAGCAAATGTCTAATCCTGCGATGGCTGCTAAGTTGATGCGTAATATGCCCAAAATGCCGGGAAAAATGTAATTTTTAGAGAATAGTTACATACTGTGAAGGGCATCGTTTTATACGATGCCCTGTTTTTTTAATCATTATCCTGTTTTTTCGTCAATTACATCTTAGCCTCTCTGAATGAGTAACATAAGTTGAATCTATGATATCTGCAAAATAGATCATTGTCGCTAATTCCGCAGGAGCCTAGCTTTTTTAAAGAAATAAGTTGTAATTTCAAGTTCCTCACCCGAGTAAACGAAATATTTGTTAAATTTGTAGTCATTATGGATGACCCCGCGCAATTATCGGAATACGGCAAAATCCTTATCATTCTTCTGATAGGGGCGTTGTTGGTCTGTGCGACGATTTTTTTAGCACGCTTAATCTCTCCTAAAAAGAATAATCCCATTAAATCCGCAACGTACGAATGTGGAGAAGATCCTGTAGGTTCCTCATGGGTACAGTTTAATCCTCGTTTTTACGTTATAGCTTTAGTGTTTCTACTTTTCGATGTGGAACTCATTTTTATTTTTCCATGGGCAACAGTATTTGGCCAATCGGAGTATATAGCTGCCGATGGGCGTTGGGGATGGTTTACGATGATTGAAATGGCCATGTTCATTGGAATTTTAGTATTGGGATTAGTTTTCGTCTGGAAAAAAGGAGATTTGGAATGGGTAAAACCCAATGTTGTCTTGCCTAAGGTTCCGGTAAATATTCCAAATAGCGCTTATGCGACATTAAATAATAAAGCATATCAACTACGTGACTATGCAGTAACAGAAGCAAATAAGGAGGGCAGAAAAAATGTTGATGAAGAACCTCGTTCTGCTCCTAAACCTGCCTTTAAGCCTAGATTTAAAAAACCTGAGTAAGTATGAGTTTAGACAGTCAATTGCAAAATAATGGTGTCGTTGTAGCCAAGTTGGATGACTTGCTGAATTGGGCAAGGCTTTCATCGATGTGGCCTATGAGTTTCGGGATTGCCTGCTGCGCTATTGAGATGATGGGAGCAATGGCGTCGACTTATGATCTAGATCGCATGGGGGTATTTCCAAGACCTTCTCCAAGGCAGTCAGACGTTATTATTATTGCGGGAACTGTTACCTTCAAAATGGCTGATCGTATTAAAAAATTATATGAACAGATGCCTGATCCAAAATATGTTATTTCGATGGGATCATGCTCTAATTGCGGCGGGCCATATTGGCAACATGGATACCATGTGGTCAAAGGTGTGGATAAAATTATTCCTGTGGATGTATATGTTCAAGGATGTCCACCACGCCCCGAAGCGCTGATCGGAGCTTTTATAGAATTACAGAAAAAAATAGATAAAGAAAGCCTGTTGGGTGAACAATTGTTCAAGGCAAAGGCTTAAAAATAAATTTTATAAGATTTTAAATCAATTATGGCAAAAGATTTTTATGGCGAAATGCAATTAGGTATCCTAGGAGGTGGTCAACTGGGCAGGATGCTAATCCAGGAAGCCATTAATTACAATGTAAATGTTCATGTATTGGACCCTGATAAGAACGCTCCTTGTCGCAAGTTGTGCAATAAATTTGAATGTGGTTCATTGGGCGATTTTGAGACCGTATATAATTTTGGTAAGGATCTGGATATGATCACGATCGAGATCGAAAAAGTGAATGTGGATGCATTGGAAAAGCTGGAAGAAGAAGGTGTCATTGTATATCCTCAATCACGAATCATCCGTCTAATCCAGGATAAAGGTCTACAAAAACAATTCTTCAAACAAAATGATATTCCGACTTCTGCATTTCAATTGATCTCAACTAAAGATAATTTGGCAAATGCGACCCTAAAGTTACCTTATATTCAAAAGCTTCGTAAAGATGGATATGATGGAAAAGGGGTGAAGAAGATTGTGACCGAATCAGATCTTCAAGATGCTTTTGAAGAACCGAGCTTAATTGAGGAGTGGGTTGATTTTGAAAAAGAAATCGCAGTTATCGTCGCTCGAAACGACAAAGGAGATGTTTCTACTTTCCCAATGGTTGAAATGGAGTTCAATCCAGAAGCAAACTTGGTGGAATTTTTAATCGCACCGTCTCTTTATGGTGTGGATGTTCAACAACGTGCAGAAGCTATCGCAAAAAAAATAGCGGACGATTTACAAATCGTTGGGATACTTGCAGTAGAGATGTTCCTAACAAAAAATGGTGATATTCTAGTCAATGAATTAGCACCACGTCCGCACAATAGCGGTCACCAGACAATAGAAGGAAATTATGTGTCGCAATTTGGTCAACACTTGCGTGCAATATTTAATCTTCCTCTAGGTGACACCCGATGCCGGACAACTGCTGTTATGATCAACTTGCTCGGTGAATCAGGATACGAAGGATTGGCTAAATATGAAGGGGTGGAAGAAGTACTTGCGATGGAGGGAGTATATATCCATTTATATGGCAAGAAGTATACAAAGCCTTTCCGAAAAATGGGACATGTGTGTATCATTAATGATGATCGGGAGAAAGCGATCTCTAATGCAAGAAAAGTACAAGAAATATTAAAAGTTAAAGCTTAATTAATACTATGTCAGTCAATAATAAGGCCCAAGTTGGCATTATCATGGGAAGTAAATCCGATCTTCCCGTTATGCAGGATGCCATTGATGTCCTCAAAGTTCTTGGAGTAGAGTTTGAAGTTACGATTGTGTCTGCGCATCGTACACCTCAACGTATGTTTGATTATGCCAAAAACGCGGCAGCCCGT
>DKIT01000163.1:408-45713 GCA_002454415.1 Sphingobacterium sp. UBA6711 | reverse complement strand
TCCTACATGCCGTTGCATCCTGCCGGCATCCTTAACGCCGTCTGACCTGGCTGTGCCTAGTTCCTGTATTCCGCAGTATGACATGGCTTTCTCCTTGAGCGGATATTCCGTTATACATACTTCTAGATTATTGGAATTTTAAACGACAAAGCCTTAAAAATAGGCATACAGCTTTAGTTCCTCCGATTTCGATGTCAGAAAAACTTAGTAAAATGCTAGGGTATTAGTTCATTGTGAGGAAAGTGTTGATCGATTTCCATCGTATGATATCGAAAGATATGTCGGTCATGTTGATCGGATGGCTCAGATATCAAACACTGCCTAAGCTACCGGAGTTGTTCAAATAATAGGGATGTGTAGAATTGGACAGCCCCATTATAAGCTTTATAGGACTCTTGATACAATTTGTACAAGGAGTTTTGTATCCAACGGCTTGGTCAAAACCGCATCAAATTGATGGATTTGTCCAGTAGGAGATTGCATAATTACCTGTGATTCATCCGATGTGAGCGCTATCACTTTACAAGTCCAAGCCTGCGAGCGATTATTCTCCTGCACAGCATTGAGTATATCCCAGCCACTTGGTCCGTCCATTTTAAGATCTGTAATAACAATATCGGTCTTGTTTTCCTTAAGATATGTCATTGCTAAAGATGAATCTTGAAAGATCTGGACATTTTTGAATGACTTTAAGGCCTGCTTAACAAATAGGTTATTGATTGGATTGTCATCGATCACGACAAAACGTAGATCGTTTGACAATGCTTCTATGCCTGTAGATTTTTCTGCGTGTTTCTTTTCTTCATTAAAAGGAACTACTAAAGTAAATGCCGATCCTTCGCCTTGCTTGCTGCTTACACTTAAAGTTCCCTTTAACTGTTCGGCCATAAGTTTGGATATATGTAATCCGAGGCCAAAACTATTTTTAGACTTCAGGTCAGTCATATAATATTGCTCAAAAATATGGCCTTGATCTTTTGCTGGAATTCCCTTTCCTGTATCAATAACCTGTACTTGTAACTTCCGACCTGAATCTTTTGTGATCAAAGCTTTTACTTCTATTTGTCCTTTATCGGTATATTTAATCGCATTGCTCAGGAGATTAGAAATAATCTGACGAACTCGATATGTCCCGCTTTTGATAAATATATCGCGATCAATAGCAATGGAACTGATCAGCTTCAAGCCTTTTTTTTCTGCTTGGCCTTGTTGCATCTTGATCAAATTATGCAATAACTGTGCTGGGGAGAAGTACTCTTCCTTAATTTCCAGCATTCCCGACTCTAATTTCCCGAGATTAAGGATGTCTTCAACAGTGTCGTTGATGACATGTATATCTTGCGTAATGGAGTCTAAAAGTACTGGGCTGACACGATTGCTTGAAGCATTATTTTTTAGTACTTCAATGATACTTACCAATGAATTAACTGGTGTACGCACATCATGGCTTACATTTGCCAATATGCCGGCCTTTTCTTTGGCTGTACGCAAAGCATAGTCCCTGGCAGCGGTGATTTTACGTTCGTATATAATGGTATTGTAGTGATAGGACAACAACAAAGTGACCATAATAATCATCAATATGATTGAGGCAAGAACCTGTTTTCCGAATATAGATGAATTTTCCCGGTAAAGCTTGAAATCCTGTATTTCTGCAGCTCGCAGCGTTTCGTCCTCATGGGCCTTAATACGGAGTAAAGCCGTACTAATGGTGCTAAAGAGGGTGTAATTAGCTTGTAATAGCTGTCTTTCTTTTTGCTGGAGTTCGCCAAAAGAACGTCTAATTTTTCCGAAATCCTGCTTATAAAAAGCTTTATTTTGTTGGATCAGATTTTCAATCTGATTATGGATAGCTTTAATCTGATTGACATTGAATTGCTGCTCGAGTTTGTCGGAAACCAAGGTGTCATTTTTAGCTTTGAAGATACGCGCAAATAATTTTTCTTTTTTTCTGACAATGGTATCTTTCTTATTGACACTTAGTGAGGTATCTCGTAAAATCCTATTGATTACTGAATCCGCGACAATACGATTGGCCCCTGGACGAATTATCTTGTTGGTTTTAGTCAAAAGAGAAAGCGAATCCTTTGCTAAAAAGATCATATTATCTACTGACTGCTTAATACGGGCAAATTCGTCCGAAAGGGATATATTTTGTTCCAATGAAGTATTCGTCGAGAATTGAAGTCCTTTCTGAGCGGATAGTGAAGATAGCGAATCGATATAAAAGCGAAGACTGTCGAGGCTTTTGCTATAATTTTTTAAATTTTCGGCACTGAAATCCACGGTATAAGATCTAAATGCGTTTCCTGCCGCATTATAAGATGCAAATAACTCATAAAACAAATTAGTTAACTGATTTTTTGAACTATAAGCCTTATTTAAGCGTGCTTCTGTTTTTTGATACTCTATATATTGATATGTGAATATCGAACAGATATAGACTAAGGAAAGAATCAGGAAGGCAATTAAAACGGTCCTGAAAATAAATATTTTTTTATTGTTTTTCACGTTACTATTCTTTCACCCCAATAAGTTAACTACAGCTAGTTGTTATCTCGAATTCAAATTTAAGATATATAAATGAGACCGACCTGATTGCTATGTAAACAATTAGCTACTTTTTAAAAATCCTACACCATCCAATCGGTTGGATTGAAAATCGGGTTCAATGGATTGTCTTTGTTGGGAAGTTAAGAGCGATAACGAGGTAAAAGAATTTTTTCTACTGAATATGCTAAAACGGGATGCTCAAATTGAGGAGCATCCCGCTTTAGCATATTAAAAGTTTCTTATTTTAATTCAATCATTTTTGATGTTGAATCTTCTTGTTTTTCTTCTTGGAGAATTGCTATTTCAATATTTGAAACCACACTTATAATGATCAACACAATAAAAGCTACTGGAAAAATGATTCCAATGATTACCGCTAGGAGTAAGGAGATGTTCAAGTATTCATGTCCATTCTTGGAAGAGACTCTTAAACGAGAGCTTTTGAAAGAGTCAAAAAGATCTTGAAAAGCTTTCGTGATTGTTTTACTGTTGATGCTGAAAGTTGTTTTAGTTGCCATGATGTTTATTTTTTAATTTTTTATTTCTTATTTGATGACTCAAAGATAGGTTGGAAATCTTACCTTACCGAGATGCTTTAGGCTAATCTAGAGACAATCTCGGTAAACGACTGGCTTTTGTCGGTTAACCTTTTTGAAAAGGATAGAGATTCCGTTAGGGGGATGTTCAACACGTTGAGAAAAAACGTAAGGATAGTAGGCAACGAATGATTGACTTGCATCTTAAAAAAACAGGAATAGCTTGTAGGCTATTCCTGTAGTACGAGGAGCTAGTAAGTTTTCAGAAATTACAGCCCTACGTGTTCTGTTTTTGATTTTGTTGGCCCTGCTGGCCCTTGTTTATATGCTGGGTCATAGTTCCATTCAATATTGTCGGCTAATATTTTGCCATCTTTCGAACTTACTTGTGCTTCCACTGTATTTTTACCCAGTTTTAGCTTCACGTTTTCGAAGATGTAATGTACATTGGTCTGGCCAATTTTGACACCTTTGATGAGCTGTCCATTGACTGTCAATGTAGGCTCACCTCTGTTAGAATATACTGTTACTGCGGTAATTTCATTGCCTCTATTCATCATGCGTCGCTGCGTAATGTACAGGACAGGTTCTTTGCTCCAATTTGCTTTGTACCAATAAAAACCATCTTTCTTTAATTTGCGATCGAATGAAACCAAACCTTTGTAATTTCGAGGATTTACGTTAAGGCCGGTAATTGGGGTTGCAAAATCAAAGGTATTCCAAACATAAGAACCTAAGAAAATAGGATTTTTGGAAATTACCCCCCAATGAATTTCATGGAACTTAGTCGCATATTCTTCCGGAAAAAATGAAGGGTTGCTCCATTGGTTGCCGAAGTTGCCTACCTCTTCTGCTTGGTCTTCAGGAATTGCTTCAGCACCATATTCTGAGAAAATGATTCGATAGTCTTTAAATTCCTCACGAATGCGGCTTGCCCAAGAGGCCACATCATCTTCTTTAGGTGATTTATCTTCTAGTTCGCCATTATACCAACCAAAATAATGATTGATCCCCTGCACGTCAGCGTTATTGTTGACCGGATGGTCAATGACATTATAACCGCTAACGGAGACTGTATAACGATCTGGATCTTCCGATTTAGCGAGATCATTCAGTTTTGTGGTGAGTTCGACGGTATAGGCAGACGGTGTATACACTTCATTATGCATGCCCCAGATATAAATTGAAGGATGATTAAAATTTTGACGAATCAATTCTTTCAATTGCTGTTGGGCATTATTATCTTCAAATGTAGTTACTCGATTGACAAAAGGGATTTCTGCCCAGATGACAAGTCCCATACTATCACACTTGGAATAGAAATATTCAGATTGTTGATAGTGTGCCAAGCGGATTGATGTTGCTCCCATCTCTTTGATAATCGCCAGGTCCTCGGCATGGTCGGTATTATTAAGTGCAGATCCTTTACCTAATCGGTCTTGGTGACGACAAACGCCATATAATGGATATTTTATGTCATTGAGAAAGAAGCCTTCTCCCGTACGTAACTCAAATTTACGTATCCCAAGAGGTGCTGTTACTTCGTCAATGACTTGGCCGTCTCTTTTTAACTGCGTGACCACTTTATATAGATAAGGATCATCTAGACCTTGCCATAAATGGGGATTTTTGACGGTCAGTTGTTGGGTAAGAATCTGACGGCCCTGAGGTACTAAAGTGTATGCTGTGCTTTGTTTGGCTTTTACAGATCCATCTTTTTCAAAGATCGTTGTTAGCACTTCAATAGGTTGCTTCCTCCCGGATTTGTTGTCGACTTTAATTTTTACAGCAATGTTGGCCATTTTTTTTGTGACATCCTTCTGCGTAATGTAAATGCCCTTTGATGCAAAATCATTCACGGCGATGTTGACCTCGTCGGTAATAATGAGTTCAACAGGTCTATAGATCCCGCCATACATTGGAAATAGGGTATGGTTTACCGGAATAACTTGTGGACTAGCCTCATTATTTACTTTGACTAGTAGCTCGTTTTCTGTTCCGAATTTGACCATATTCGTCAATTCGAAGACAAATGCGGAGTATCCGCCCTGATGTCGGCCAACGAAATTGTAATTGCCATTGCGCTGTGAATTATCGTAAGTTAGTTCATTTTTTCCCTCTTTCGTGGGAAGAGGTTTATTATTTAGATAAACTTCTGTGTTTGTATTGACCCCTTCAAATCGGATAAAAATACGCTTGCCTTTCCATTCAGCACCGGGAACGAAGGATTTGCGGTAGAAAGCATCACCAGTGTAAAAACGTTCGTTTTTACCCAAACTACCCGGTTTGATCTCTTTAGTCTGCATATCATTTGCATTCCAGGTATGGGGCAGGTTGACAAGTTGCCATTTACCCTCAAATAACTGATTGTAGTCTATGATTGAGGTGGAGAAAGGACCTTTTTTAAATGTCCAATTCGCATTGAATGGAATAACAGTTCTTGCTTGGGCATTCCACAGCAATATTCCAATAAAGATGAATGTATAAAATATCTTTTTGATCATGGTTTTAACTTAGGATATCATATTTACGTTTTCAAATATAGCTAAGAAAACGAAAATGGCTAATTTGACCTTTTCTGTTAGTTGCTAGTTTTGATTGTATTTTTAATTTTTTAAAATTAAATTATAGTATATTTTATAATATTTTCCTTATTTGAATTATTAAGCCTGTTTACTACAACGTTTTCGAGATTTGCGCAAACGATTGACTATACTTGAGTTGCAGTTATACTTAATAAATTNNAGAAATAGCAACGGTATCTATAGTGAATGTCGCCATGATCGCTATCTATCGTACAGTAAGAGTAGGTAACCTCGTAAGATAACTCCAGTTGGATAGAAATTATGACACGACGGAACAGGCAGGGAAGTATTTTGATCAGAAAGGATTTTACCAAAGCATTTATAGCGTGCTTTTCCGAAGGAAACGAAAAAATGAGACGGAACGTTTTGCTCGATAACCTTTTTGTGTGAAATGAGTGCATGTTTAATTCGCGTTATGAATACGAATCGTTGCAATAAACAATTTTAATAAACTATGATAAGCTACAATAAATTGATTTCTACATTGCTGCTACTTAGCGCCCTTTTCGGATCTGAGCGTGCTTTTTCGCAATGGACGGGTCCCCGAAAAAAGGTAGAAAAAAGGGTTGAAGTAAAATATGGACCATTAACTCCGGCCCATCGGACGGATGATGCAATGAATAGATTTCGCAATTACGGATTGGGCCAATTCATTCACTGGGGACTTTATGCAATCCCAGGAAATGAGTGGGAAGGTGTGAGTGCCCGAAAAGGTGCTGCTGCATCTGAATGGATTCGAACCTGGAGTGGGCCTACTGCACCAAAAGATTGGAGAAATACTTACGATAATTTGTATAAGCAATTTAATCCTAAAGCATTTGACGCGAAGGTCTGGGCTCGGCAAGCGAAAGAAATGGGGGCGAAATATTTGATCTTCACGACAAAGCATCATGATGGTTTTGCCTTGTGGCCATCCAAATACACCGAGTATACGATTAAAAAAAGTCCTTATAAAAAGGATGTGGTCAGGTCTGTTGTAGATGCCTATACAGCTGAAGGTATTGATGTGTATTTGTATTTTTCAATTATGGAATGGAATAATTCAAACTATATGTCCAAGGCACCTTCTACTCCTGAAGAAAAAGCTAAGTTTGATAAGTTCTTGGCGTATACGCGAAATCAGTTATTGGAGCTCCTTCAAAACTACCCACAAATAAAAGGTTTCTGGTTCGACGGTACTTGGGATCAGTCGTGGATCCAGGCATATGATTTTACCTATAAACTTGAAAAAGAGTTACGCGAGGTGCATCCCGGTTTAATTATTGGTAGCAGATTCAGAAACGATGAATTTGGGAAACGACATTTTGATTCCAATGGTGATATGTTGGGTGATTATGAGCAGGGTTGGGAGCGGAAAATGCCAAAGGAATTTGAATGGTTGGAGGGGCGTGATTGGGATTGTGTGATGACGATACCTCCCAACGGTTGGGGCTATATGAAAGATTGGTCGGGCATTTACACAAAGACGTCGGATGACTTGATCGACATGTTGATGAACTGCGTTTCGATGAATGGTAATTTTGTTTTAAACTTTGGGCCGGATGGAAATGGACGAATGCATCCGGAAGAGGATAAGTTGGCGAA
Source organism: Sphingobacterium sp. UBA6711 (assembly GCA_002454415.1). Classification (GTDB taxonomy): domain Bacteria; phylum Bacteroidota; class Bacteroidia; order Sphingobacteriales; family Sphingobacteriaceae; genus Sphingobacterium. Next base: position 38,455 of record DKIT01000163.1, on the reverse strand, counting down.
AGAACTTGGTGATTGGATCAAGGTAAATGGCGAAGCTGTCTACGGTGTCAGGCATGCAGGACTTGCTCCATCTAAATTGGGCTATTTTACAAAAAAAGAGGATAATCTCTACCTGNNCAGTACAATTTTTAATCGACCTGTCAACAATATCGTGCGAATCGCAGTTCCAAAGAATTCAGCCGAAGTACCAGTGTCAGCAGTGTTATTGCAAAATGGCCAGTCTTTGGACTTAAAGCATGCAGATATTGGTTTGGACCTTGATAAAAATACGTATTATGATCTCATACTCCCCGCTTCGTTTACTTCACAAAAAGCCTTTGTGTTGAAAATGAAGTTGGGTAATCCAAAAAAGCAAAGTGAAAAATTAATGGATGCAAAAATGTAAGATCAACTATTAGATTGAAAACCAAAAAGGAGAGCCTTAAATCGGTCAAGATTTAAGGCTCTCCTTTTTCTCTTAAACAATCGCCAGCAGTTCCTGTGGACTGTGTATAATATGTTTAGCGCCGTGTCGTCGTAACTCGTCCTCCTCCCTAAAACCCCAAGTAACACCGATGGACGTGACCCCCGCATTATTGGCTGTATCCATATCGACTGAAGAATCACCAACATAGAAGCAGTCTTCTTTCGCTACAGCTAGAGCCTGAAGGCTATCTAGGACAATATCGGGGTCCGGTTTAGCTGGACGTCCTGTACGGTGACCCAAAACGAGATCGAATGAAATGTCGGGAAAATACTGGTTCATCAACGGAATAACCGCCTCGTGATATTTATTGGATGCTACAGAAATTAAATAGCCTAAAGATTTAAGCTGCTGGAGCAAAGGTATAATCCCTGTGTACGGCTGTGTATGCGATATAGGTTTTTCTTCGTAGTATTTTTTAAACGCGGTTAGTAGGGTCGTCATTGTGGCCTCATTGCGAGCATTTTCTGGAAGCGCTCGTTCAATAAGTTTTTGTACGCCATTGCCTACAAATTTCTTGTATGCGGCAAGTTGGTGGACTGGATATCCATATTGCTGAAGAATGGCATTGCAACTGTCTCCAAGATCCTGTAGCGTATCAAGTAATGTTCCGTCTAAATCAAATATTATAAGCTTCATGCCCTAAATCTAGTGAAAAACTAGGATTGATTTATGGGAAAACCTGGAGATTAAATGGTATTTTTTGTGGTAGTAGCGCGAATAACTAAAGTTACATCGTATAAAAAGAAAGCGCAATCGAGCGCTTTCTTTTTATGGTCTTTTAAGCCTCAAGTAATAAAAGGCTATTGTTTCACTAAATAGATCAATGTAGGAAAGTGATCCGAATAGCCATTGATAAATACTCCACCTGAAAATGTTCGGTGTGGATAACCTTTGTTTTTACCTCTGCGACCTTCTTGTTGTACCAAAAAATCTCGATTGAAGATTTCTGCTTTGGCGAAACGTAAGCCGTTATTTTTATTTTCTAAGAGTGGTTTAGAAATAATAATCTGATCGAATAGATTCCATTGTCCTTGATAGCCCAGCGATCCGATTCCTTGGTCATAGAATTTCCACATCGTGTTGTAAAGGCCTTGTGCTGGAACATCCTGGGGATTTTTCTTGGCTTGTAGGACTTCTTTTACACTTTTGTTGTTGGGGTCATCATTTAAATCGCCCATTACAATAATCTTGGCTTCGGGGTTTTCACGGTATAATGAATCGCAGATGCCTTTCGTGATGCCTGCCGCAAATTCACGTAACTCTGAGGACTTATTGCCGTACCGGGAAGGCCAGTGATTGACGATAATATGGATGGTATCACCAGCAATGGTTCCAGATACAAGCAATTGATCTCTCGTTTTAAAACCAGGGTTTTCTGGAAGATAAAATGGGTATACCGTATCTCGAAATGGGGTAAAAAATGCTGGATTGTATAGAAAGCCTACGTCCACACCTCGGCGGTCAGGCGAATCATGGTGCACGATTTTTAATCCGAGATCACGGAGTTGTGGATCTTTGGTGAGATCCTCCAGTACACGACGGTTTTCTATTTCAGCTACGCCCAGAGCAATAGGTCCCAAGTTGGAGGCCGGTGAGCCAATGGCGCGAATTGCTCGCGCCATATTTTTTATTTTCTGCTGATATTTTGTTTCTGTCCATGCGTTAGCACCTGTAGGTGTAAACTCATCGTCATTGATCGTTGAATCCTTTACCGTGTCATATAGATTCTCCAGATTGTAAAATGCGATGGGGTAAATGCGACGGTTGCTCTGTGCAGAGCTTAAACGGACACCCAATAGGATAAGAAGTAAAATACAGCTGATCTGTTGATATCTCATCTTTAATTATTTAGTTACGATTATCGTATTGTCAGAACCACTTCCGGCAGTTGCGCTTGCAATTTTAATATTATCTAAACGGAATCCAAAGGCATTGTCGGCACCGGTCATGATGAATTCGATCGTACTTGTTGCCGCTGCTGCAATATTTGGGATAGTGATTGTATAATATTTATTGCGGTCGTCTGTTGAATTAATAGTCACTTGAGTGCTCGGGATAGTATAATTTGTGCCGTTAATTTTAACCTTCATTGCATTTAAGTTAGTTGTCTCACCCACATTGTAGATGTTAGGCACGAGCTGATAGCTCAGAGTAAGATCTGCTTTGTTGACAGTCTGTATTCCTGCGATTTTCAGGGTAACGTCTTTATTTGCCGGGAACCATACAGACGCACTGATTCCTGTTGCTGTGCGGATATCTGCCGAGCCGCTTTCTTCCGTATAAGTCACTGGAGACTTCATATCAAATCCCGTAAAGTCCGCAATTTTTGGACGGTTGCCACTTGGGTAAGTGCCGTCACCAAATGTCTCATTGAAGATCACTTCTCCGGCTTCGGGATCTGTTGGCGTTGTTCCTGCGTCTGTACCGTCAAAATCGATTACATCCGTTTTGTCGCGCAAGAATAGTTGCCAACCGCCGTTGTAACGACCAAGGATACCTACTAATGTTCCTTTGCCTTTAGGTAAGATTTCTTTGGCAAAGGTGGAGAAGTTACTGTTGCGAACATCCAATGTTTTACCATTTGCATCTTTGACTACTTCACTAACTGTTGCAGTTCCACCGGCATAAGCATTGATACCGCCATTGTTAAAACGCACATTCTTGATAATAACCAATTTGTTGACCATAGACGCATCCAGTTTGGATAGGTCGACTTCTAATGGGCTAAGATTGGCCGCGTTTGGCCATCCGCTTACTTTGGTATGTTCTTGGAAAATCTCCCAGGCAATACGATTGGCGTTGGTTCCCGTAAATCCGATCTGCAATTCACCGCCATATTTGACCATTGATAAGCCCTTTAGATTTACATAAACTTCTTGTCCGGCACGAAATGTTGTGTAAATGCTGTTTTGGTCTACCCCCATATTAATGGCTCCCGTTTCGTCTTGGATATACAATTGTTTGTATATATTGCCAGAAACATCATTTCCTGTCACCAAGGCTTTGATGATAAGATCTTCGTCGATTACTTTTGGATCCGTAATATTTGAATATTTTTCTTTTAATGCTGCAATGGTGATATTGGCATTTGGCCCATTATAGATTGGTTCGACTAGTAAAGGAGCTTCATAGTCACGCTTACACGCACTGGTAAATAAGATAAGTCCGATACAGATGAGAGATAGTATCGATGTATAGACCGATTGTATATTTTTTTTATTCATTGTTGTTAACATTAAAATCTATAAGATACATTCATAAAACAGTTAATGCCCTGCATATAATAATATTTGGAAGCAAATTTGTTTGGCGCTTCAAGATCCAGACGTGCATTTTCGAAACCACCTGTACGAATGTTTTTGCTGTTTAGGATGTTGTTGACCGCTAGGTTGAAATTGATTGATTTGCGACTTTTTAAATAGAGGATCTTGCCGATGGAGAGGTCTACAGTCGCACTGTTTTTAAATTTCTCCTGATGCGTTAGGGTATAATATGCATCGTATTGATCTGCATCGTAAGGGTTGACTACAGTATAGTTGGAGGCCAGTTGTCGAAGTGGAGCTTTGGACAGGTACATGTCGCCAGCATAGTTCAAATTCGCGCCGAAAAACCAATAATTGACAAAATAGCGGAGCCCAAATGTTCCGGCAGTCTGTGGCATACCACCGACATAGTAATCGTTGAGGTAGACCGTTTCACGGACATCATTAATCAAACCATTTTCAGAATTGATCGAGCCCATCGGATTGTTGCTATAATAATATTCTGCTTTGGTGGCAGCCAGGTCTATGCTCCATTTGTCATCTATCTTATAAGTCAATCCCATTTCCACACCTCTATTTATTTGGTTCATGTCTTTCAGACCATGATTGATAAATGTTGCTGCGGCTTCATTATAGTAGCTCTGTCTACTGATCAGATCTGTAAAATTGGTCTGAAAGACAGATATGCGCCCATTGAGCTTTGGTAAAGAAAAGATATAGCTGATATCTGTAGAAAGTATCTTGGCACTTTTAAGGTCTTCGAAAGTTAAATCACTGACACGAGGTGATATATAGGTGTCGTTCGCCACAGGTGCCTGTGTTTGATAACTGATTTTGGCATTCAGTAGATGACGACCATTAAATTTGTAGGTTAACCCGCCTTTGAAGGCATAATCCACAAAATGATGTTCTTGTCCTTTGCCATAGGAGTTATTTGGATAGCGACCGTTCTTCATGTAACCGACGCGCTGGAAGCTGCTGTACGAGAGCTGTGTCGCATAGAAGAAATCAATGTTGGAGTAGCTGTATTCGTTCTGTAGCCAAGCATTGGCCGACTTTACATTGATATTAAATCGATAGCCAAAAATATCATCTTTACGTGCTTTGAAATTAGGATTCAATAGATCGTTTTGAGTCGGTGAAGTTCCTTGTCCAAAATCGCGTTCGGAAAATTTATCAATATCTAGGACATATTCGGCTCCTAGTAGGTCCTCGACAGTTTTATATTGCTGCGATTGAGAACCTTTTGCCCCGATTCCTGCCGTTAATTTGGAATGGGAGTTGATGGTCTTGTTGAGCGTAGTATTAAAACTGCTTTCCAGCAAGTCACTATGACGTTTCTCAACCATATAGATCGCTGCGCCATTATTTAGTTTGTTCTCTAATTTATTGACTAAATAAAGATTATCCCAGTCAACTTGTGAAACTGCTTTTGATTTCCAAAGGTCCGTATAGGTCTGATTGGTTATAGATTCTGTATAATAGCTGGGTAAGTTGCGGTAATAATCAGGTCTTGGATCTGCTCCATTGTACCAGTTGAGTGCCATGTTGGCATATTTACCATAGTGCAAAGATATACCGGTGGTTAACTTTGTATTTTGATCTATTTTCCAGATATGGGATAGTACTGCGGTAGGATCGTAGGCGGTTACGATACGTGCATTTCGGACTTTTCCATCCTGATAGCCCCAGTTGGGATTATATAAATTGTTGTCAAGTAAGTCATAGGCTTCCTGAAAGGAGCCCGATTGTTGACCGCGCTCTACTGGCGAACCAAAGGTGACTAGAGATAAGCTATGTTTACCTTGTTGGAATTGTTTTTCGATTGATAGGGCATAAGAGACATTCTTGTAGAATGTTCCTTCTACAAATCCTTTATCGGCATAGCGGCCGCCAATTAATCCGGTGAAAGCCCAACCATTATCCATTAATCCGGTTGAATAACTTAACATACCACGACTATAATAGTTTCGGTTGGTATAAGTGGCCGTCGCTTTTGCTCCCTTTGCGAAAGCACTCGCACGCATATTGATATTTTCGGTACCTCCGATAGAACCAAAAGTAAATGTGGATGCATCCATTGCATTGTCCTGATCGCCATTGCGTGTTAAATCGTTGATTGCTCCTATAGATGCGTAGTTGAATACGCCACGAAGCTGGTCATTGAAATGAACGCCATTGATATATTTCTGTTCGTATCGATTGGCATATCCGCGGATTCTAAAACGGAATTGGGAGAGCTGGAAGCCAATCTTGTTGACGTAAACATCGTTTGATAGAATGATCTTTGCGGCAATATTTTGATCGAAAGATTCGTTGTCATCATCCAGCATATCGTCAGAAGCCATGCTCAGTTGTACCATGTTATCGCTATCGGTACTCGGTAACACATAGATATCTTCCATTGTTAGCAAACCGGATGCTGGGATTTGGACTGTAATTTTAGTCTCTTGAATATTCCCGCCCGTGATCAGGATGGTCTCCTCGCCTGATTTTAACTTGGGGAGGTTGAAGTTACCTTTAGAGTCGGTAACGACCGATTTCTGATTTTTTTCAAAGACGAGACGGACGTTGGAAAAAGGTTCTTTGCTCACTTGGTTGCGGACAATACCCTGTACATTGGCCTGTTGTGCAAAAATAGGGGTGCTGGCGGCAGATAAGAGTGCAAAAAGTATGTATTTTTTATACATAGCTTGAGGTTAAATAGTGAAATGTATTTAGATAACAAATGCAACACATTTTACCTGTGTTGCATTTGAAGATGTTTTTATTGTATTTTATTTTTGGCCCTTAAGAGAAATATTGTCAATACGGATACCAACAGTATTATTTGTTGATGTCGTTGAGAATGTCAATTTAGAGCTAGCAGGAACTGATGTTGCGGCCGAAAGATCAACTTCTACGGTGTAAAAAATATTTGCATCATTATTGTCTTTTGACAATACTTTGGAAACAGAGCTGAATTTTTGGCCATTTAGATCTATTGACAAGTCTTTCACATCGAATTTCGTGCCTGCATTGAATACATTGGCTGCGATGTCAAATGTAAGTTTCAATTTAGTAGCTTTTTCTGTATTGATGTTGCTGATAGCTAATTCAGCTTCCTTATTAGCAGGTAACCATACGTGGTTAGTTTGATTATCTCCACTTTTTAAGTAGCGAATATCAGATACAGCAAATTGATCCGCATAGGTCACAAAAGTATTTGACCACCCATTGAATGCTGCAATCTTAATGTTAGACACTGTTGTTTCACCAAAATTTTCAGTATACAATGTTTGTTCTACAGGATCTGTTGTGCCACCGCCATTGTCTTCATCTTTGCCGATGGTGTAAGAGCCTGAAGGAACATCTGTCCAATCAACAATGCTTCCTGAAGCGACAACAGCTGTATTATTACCTGCTTCTTCTTGCAACATGATATTATAGCTGTATTTTTTACCAGCTTCGTAAGTTGTTGATGACGGTAAGGTCCAAGTGTAGGTTTCAGTACCAATTTTAAATTCAACTTTTGCACCAGCAGCACTTGTCACAGGCAATAAAATAGCTTCGGCTGTTGTATTTGATGTTCCAGCTGTTGTTTTTGCTTTGATAGCAGCAGGATTAGCACTTGCAGCTAATGTACCTGTCGCAAGATCGAAATTTGCTGTTGTGTTAAACCCATTGTATGTCACAGTAAGGCCACTTAATGTACTAACACCTTTTCCGGCTGTAATGGTTAAATTGACTTTACTTAATTTGTGGCTAAATTGTAATTGGGCATTTGCTGTATTTTTATTGGCACCAGTTACATTATTAGCATACATGAAGTCAATTTTGTTTTGTTGCGTTTGATCGCTTACATTGACTGGGTAGACATTGTTGCTAATGGTTGTTTGGTAAGGGTAGTAGGCAATGAAATCTACGTTGGAACCATCAGCAGGATAAGAGATTTCTTCTGTAGCGCTAGTCGCTTTGAAGTTTCCGTCTCCACTTGTCGTTACATACTGTTTGTTGCTTGCCAATGCATTGCTTAAGCCGTTGCCGGTTTTCATGAAAACACCGATAGCATCGTTGTTTTCCCAGTCTGCTCCAGCTGCTTTGGTCGTAACTTGATTGGAGATTGTCGAAGAAAAAGTTACCGCTTTGGTAATTTCTTGTTCTGAAACAGGTGCCTTTTGGCAAGAGCTTGTAACGGCTGCTGCCGCAGTCGCCAGAAATAAAAGTTGGTTTACTTTCATAATTAAAATGAATTGATATGACTAAGTCGTTTATTAGTTATTTCCAAATAGAGGTGTTAATATTTCCTTTTTGAGTATTATTGAGATCCGGGAAGAACGTGAATCCAGTAGCTTTCTCCAGGTCACTAACCGTTAATCTATAATTTTCGAATGTTACGCCAGATGGAGGTATTTCATTGTTCATTTTATAGGCGATGGTATAATACTCCGATCCTTTTTTCATGGCCAAAGCCTTGAAGTAATATTTAGGAACAGCTACGTCTTTTCCATCATTGTCTTGAGCAAAGTCAAGCATGGTATCGGAACTTGTTGTAGGTATTGCACCTGTAACGATATACATCGTGTCACACTGGGCTGACCAGGTGCGTACTTTTTCTTCCAGTAGTCTCCAAACGCCTTGGTTGAGGCGCGAGGCTTGTGCGGTCATGTTGGTGAAATAAAATGTTGTTTTGTTTTGGCTTGTATTTAAGTTGCGGTCTGCACTTGGCAATTGGTGTCCTCTATCATAACCATATTTACTAAAGCCTTGCGCATTCATCAACAAGGGTTGAAACGCCGTAGAGACTTGCGGATCATATCCCCAGGCTTCCGTGCGATTGCCTGATCCCAAGATGCTGCTGTATAACGGATAAGCTACCCAATACGCCATTTTTAGTTTTTTGTCATATAACATGGCATAGTTTCTTTTGTCGCTGGCATCCGGCATAAAATGCTGTATAAAAACCTCATCATTGCTGAGACTGTTCATCTTGGGGATTTCCAGATAGGCTTGTGAATCACCGATTCCACCGCTCGGTTTACCGTTGTCGATTTTGATGTCAAAGCTGTATCTGTTGCCAGCTGCTAAATGCTGTAGGTTTTGATTTTGTGGTACCGTCCAGGTATAGCTGTCGCCATTGGAAGCAAGAAACTTAATTGCCTTTCCGCTGATATCTTCGCCTGGAAGGAGTATAAATTCAATTAGGGCTGTTTTGTTCGCGTTTACTGTTACTTTTCCCTGAACATCTTTTTTATCAGTCGAATTAACCGTCAATTTTCCGCTTGTCAGATCCAATCCGCCCTGCGTGCTTATTGCCGGTAATTTCACAGTAATCTGATTTGCTTCCAGTGCCGCGGTATTGGTAATCGATAGATTGATACTGATTTTGCTCAATTGACGCACAAAAGAAAGAGGTATGGTATTGTTGCTTTTGTCGATGTTTTTGGCATTGTTTGCGTACATTAAGTCCAGTGCTGCCGGATTGGATTGATCACTTAAGTCGATCGGATATTGGAAATCTGTTAGCGTTTTGTATGGATAATAGGCGATAAAGTCTACCGATTCATTTGGAAGGAATATCGGTGCATTACTTTGGAATACAGACCCATTGTAGGTAAATAAACGGTTGTCTGTTTGTGCCAGAATGGATGTTGGCCCTAAAGGCTGACCTGATTTTAGCATATACACACCAATTTGATCATTATTATCCCAAGTCGTTCCTGTTGCTTTGGTGTTGATCTGGCCAACAATGGTTGGCGTGAATTGTATTGCGGCTTGCTGAATCTTCGATTCTGGTTTTTGACAAGAATAGACTGTAAGCAATGCAATAATAGAATAAATTATTCGACGTATTTTATGTCGTGGAATAATTATGATTTCATAAATCATATTCGTAGTTAGTGTTTGTTAATAAAGTGATGACAAAAATACTTAAGTTAAGTTAATTTAATGTGAAGCTTTTGCAGTCATTTGTGATAATAAATATTTTTTGGATGTATAGCTTTGATTTTTAGATATATTTGTTGCTGATTTAATTGCTTTTTGATGAATTCGCTATTTTTTAATTCTTTGACGAAGTGCCTGCTAGCTCTCGTGTTCCTTTTAAATAGTTGTAAAGACAAAGAATATGTTGTAATTGAGAAGAATAGCCGTGTCATTCTGGTCTATATGGGCGCCAATAATAATCTCGTCACGGATGCTTATAATAGTATCAATGCAATGGAAGAAGGCATGATAGGACTTGATGCTGACGTATACGTCTATGCGACATTGGCAGGATCCTCACCTAAAATTTATAAAATTGTAGCGGATCAGAGCGCTGAAATAAAAAGCACAGTAGTCAAATCTTATGGCGATCAAGATTCCGCAAATCCTAAAGTGATGAATCAAATTCTGCAGACGCTGAAAGGGTATGCTGGGGATCGCCCTCAAGGACTTATCCTTTGGTCTCACGCGACAAATTGGTTACCCAATGTTGGCGTAAAACTGATGTCCTTCAATGAGGATAGGGGGAGCAGGACTGAACTGAGAGATTTGCAAAGTGTTATTCCGTCGGGACTTGATTTTTTGATGTTTGATGCTTGTTCGATGGCGAGTGTCGAAGTGTTATATCAGCTTCGTGAAAAATCGACATATACCATTGCATCACCTGCAGAGGTGTTATCAACAAGTATGCCGTATCATTTGGTTTTAAAGCATTTGGTAAATCCTGATCTTGAACAAGGAATAAAGGCTGCTGCGGAAACTTATTTCAACTTTTATCATCAACTAACGGGATTGCATCAATCGGCGACGATTTCTGTTGTGAATAATCAGTACTTGACAGCACTTGCAACACAGGTACACGCTGCATTGAGTCGATCTCCACTCACAGCAATCTACCGTAATAACTTGCAGCGATTGGATTTTGACGAAAAATCTTTATCAGCAGGTTTTGACTTTCTGGATTTTGTAAATCAAAATATCCCGCCATCTGAAATAGAAGCTATTGAACAGGTTATTTCTAAACTTGTCGTTTATAAAGCACATACACCAACCTTTTTAGGTAAACCAATTTTAAAATTTTCAGGCTTGTCCTGTTATGTACCCGTTGATCTTAATAAATGGATACATCCTTATTATAACTCTCTGGCATGGGCAAAAGATAGCGGTTTTAACTCATTTGTGCTCGAATAACTATGTAATCGTTTTAGATTTAATTTTCCCTGAAATCAGGTAGAAAAACATGTTTTCGCATTTAATAAATTTGTCGGAGAAAAAATAGCACAATGTTTGCTGTGACAGTCGGAGCATATATTGATTTGACAAATTATTAATCGTTACCCGTTGTAATGGAAGAATTATTTAAGGCGAAAAGAAAACTAAAAAGATTTTATCTGAGCATCTGCGTTGTGTTAATGGCTTTAACACTGTCAAGCTGTTTTGATTTTGTGGAACAGATAGATTTGAAATCTGACGGATCTGGGCACATAGCAGCTACATTGAATCTCAGTAAGAGTAAGACCAAAGTGTCTTCCTTGATGAAGATGAAGAGCATCAAGGGGATCCAAATTCCGTCCCAAGCTGATATGGAGAAAGAGATTAAAGCTGCTGTTCAGTTGCTCAAACAGACCAAAGGCATTTCGAACGTGCAATACAAAACAGATTTTACAAACTACATCGTACATATTTCCTGTGATTTTAGCCGGATAGAATCCTTAAATGCTTTCTCTGATATATTGGCGAGCCGGTTTAGGACGAAAATCTCAAATTCAAACCGATATTATTACAACGCACAAACGAAGGTTTTTGAACGAAAATTTGTAGCCTCCACCGATTGGAAAACGAAATTCAATCAGTTGGGAAGTGATAATACAACACAGTTTGCAGATGCTTTTTATACTCAAATTGTACGCTTTGAAAAGCCCGTTATAGCTCAGGTGAATAATCAGGCAAAGGTTGCTGGCAATAAAAAAGGGGTGCTGTTAAAATTGTTGTTTACCGATTTGGTGTACGGTAAGTCTACGTTAGCAAATAAAATCACCTTAACTAAATAAAAAACCGAAATAGGCGCCTGCTAAAGGTTTAAAGAAAACGCAGTACATGGCAAGCGCTATCGGGAAATTAAATAATTATTTATGAAATCAAAATTTCTATTGACTGGACTTATCTGTTTGTCTTTTGCGGCAAAGGTTAAGTCTCAGGACCTGATCAAACAAATTCCTGCAGATGCGGAAATCATAGCAGCTATTAATGCGAGGGATATTGTACAAAAGGCCAATGCCCAAAAATTGAATGAACTGCTTCAGAAAGCTGGATTTTTTGAAAAGGCGGGTATTTCGGCAAATAATGACATCAATAATTTAGGTGTCGACTTATCTCAAACCGCGTATTTTTATACAAGAAAAACGGATAGTATAAGTTTTATGGAATTTATATTGCCCTTGCGCAATAAAGAGCAATTTGAAAAGTTACTTCATACTATTGGAGAACCAAAGGCTTTAGCTAATGGCTATACCAGTATTGGAATGAAAGCTGGAAATATATTGGTTTATAATGACAAAGTCGCTCGATTTGTATCTGCGACTATGAACTCAACATTTTTGGACAATGATTCCATTGCGAGTCGATATGGCATTAAGAGAGTTGAATATGTGGCACCACAATCGGACATAGATTACATCGAAACAGACTCGGTGGCAGCGGACTCTGTTACAGTTAGTTGGGAAGAAGATGAAAAATTGATCCCTGTTCCGATGTCTCCTCCTCCTCCTCCAAAGGCTATTGAACCAGATAGCGTGGAAGCAGGGATCATAGAATTACCGCCGTCGGCTGCGGATGTCGCTGCTGTTGTCGCTGAAGCTGAAGAGATGCACGACCCTGGTTATTATGATTCTCTTTATACAGCATATGAAAATCAAAATCGGAAAAATGATTCCATACGTAACGATCTTCGTGATCAGTGGTTAATGACGGATGAGAATCGTTTGCTTGCTGGACGTTATGACATATTGCCTGCTTCGGAGCAAGACAAAATTGTTAAGAAACTCGGATTAGCGAGGCTCTATATTCCTCATGTTGAAGAGCTCTATCACAGTTTTATGCCCTACAAGTCCATTCCTTACTATTACATGGGTATTCATATGGATAAATTCAGAACGGGATATCAGGATGGGATGTTAGATTTGGTGCAGGAAGGTAATATGATCAAGATGAAAGCCTCTGTAGGTCTGGATAAGGAACTTGCGGAGATGTCAAAGAAAATGTATGCCAGAAAGCCAAATGCTAAATTTAGTAAATATTTAACAGATAAAACCTTAGGTTTTTTTAACGTGAACATCAATTCGGAGGCTTATTTGCGGGATATGCCTTCTTATATGGCAAAATATTACAGCAGTTTACTTGGCCCACAACAGGATATTTTAGAATGGGGATTAATGGCTTTGGAAATAGCGTTGGATGAGAAGGCTATCGCACAGGTGATGCCCGGAGATCATTTGGTCGTTGTCAATGGTCTGCGTAAATTCAAAAAGGACTATATTGATTATACGTACGATGACGATTACAATGCGACTGAGGTGAAAAAAACAAAAGAGGAAACGCTTCCGGTATTTATTTGGATGTTCACGTCGAAAGATCAACGCTTAATTAAAAAGGGGATGGACCTAGCTGTTTCAAAGCAAATTGGTAAAGTTCAAGATGGAATTTATAGTTTTTCATCTAAAAAGGCAATGGATTTTCCCGTGTATGTTCTACTGAAAGAAGATCTAGTGATGGTGAGCAATGATTCCCTTTCGCTGAATGACATTCGCTTGAATAAGACACTGGGAGTGGCAAATAAAGAATTTGCAAAGTTGATGAAGCAGAATAAAATGTCTGCTGTTTTCGATGTGAAAAAATTACCCGTGATGTTGAAGGAAATGGACGTTAATGCGGGAAGACAATTCGAAGGGACTATCGAAAAATTGAAACAGTATGGAAGTACATCGATTACTTCAAAGGGTATTGTTGGGAACCGTGCTGTCGCAGAAATGTCGACAAGTTTGCCGCAGACGAAAGACGGCGCTCTCAGCTATATGATCGATCAAATTATTGCAGAATTAAATAAAAAGTAAACCAAGGCGTGCCAAATAACAATTTTATTAAGCTATTGTTTGGTTGTCTCTTGTAATATTATGGTTATATTTTTATAATGTTAATAAAATATTAAGATCGTTTAGTGTGTTTGTCGTACTTTTGAAGTTTAATTATTCGCAAAGAAAACAAAATAACTAAACGATTTATATATCACGATATGGGGATATTTTCAAAACTGTTTGGAAGCAAAACGCAAGATTCAAAAATAAAGGTTGTCGGTAAGTTAGCCTTTTTGGAAGTAGATATGCATAACCATATTCTTCCTGGAATAGATGATGGGAGTCAATCTGTCGAACAGTCGATAGGTTTGTTGAAAGGATTGGGGAGAATGGGCTTCGAAAAGTTTATTTGTACGCCGCACATTATGGAAGGCGTACATCCGAACACGATACATACGATTGAAACGGCGAAGGATAAGTTAATTACCGGCATAAAGAATCTTCCCAATACACCGGGAATTTATCATGCGGCTGAGCATATGATTGATGATGGATTGGCAAAGTTGATTGATACGAATGAATTGTGTGTCATGCCTGGAGATTATGTCCTTATCGAAATGTCCTATTTACAAGAATCCAAAGCCTTGTTTCAAACAATTTTGGATATACAGAATCTCGGTTACCAGCCTATTCTGGCACATCCTGAGCGCTATAATTATTATCACTATAATTTTAACATGTATAAGCAGATCAAAGATGCCGGCTGTCTATTGCAACTGAATTTATTGTCGATCAGTAGATACTATGGTGTCGAGGTGAAATCGGCTGCATTGACTATGATTAAATCGGGTATGTATGACTTTGTTGGCACGGATGTACATCATGAGCGACATTTAGCAGCCTTAGAAGATGTTGTTGCGAAATACCCTGTGAGAGATCTTCTAAAGACTTGTCATATTCTGAACCCTAGCCTACAAGATCATTTGGGAAAAAATAATAATGTGATTGCTACAGGATAAACAAAATCATATACTTTATAAAAAAGAGATGTTCATTTGAGCATCTCTTTTTTGTTTGCTCTATTTATTATTGGGAACATCTACTTCTTTTGGAGCTATTTGCATTTATGTTTTGCAGTCATGAATATTTCGAAAATTTGGCTACTTTTGGTTTTAGCATTTTTCATAGCAACTGGGCTTGTTTAGAAATCATTTGACCATAAGAGTTCACGTGAATTTTAGCTAAGTTGAGCCCCATTAACTGATAAAAAAATAGAGCCTGCGGGCTCATGAAATAATTATTTACAGATGAAAGGAAACAGAATTTTTATTCAAGATTGGATTGCGCACCATACGTATCAAAAGACCAATGAAATAGATAGTTATTATTTAAAAGTTGCCAATGAAATCAATGAGAATTTGTCGACATTATGGTTTGAAGACCAGGAGACAAATGAGTTGGTGCATACCGATGCAATAAAGACATTAAGTATATACTTAACATGTTATTTAGAGGATGTTATTGCAAATGCAGGAATCTTTGCTGCCTTTAGAGCTATTCACAAAGAATTATACGATCAGTTTTTACCTTTCAATGAAGATGAAAACCTTACGGATTATTATCCTGAGGATATCAATAGCGAGGATATCGCTGTGTTGACATGGTTGTTTTTTAGTGAACGCAATCCGCATTTATTTATAGATCCCCATGGTCGTCTGATACAATTGGTAACAGACTTGGCCTATGCGATCCTGGAAGAACACTACGAAGTTGCTCCTGAAAACGATAAGTTGAAATCTGAATATGTCTTGGATGAGGCTGCGAATTATTTTGAAGTCCGTAATTTTATTGAGAAACTTGTTGCAACAAACTATCTTACAGCGGGAGAATATAATACGAACCTCAATCATTTGATGCATGTCGCTGAATTGGGCAGATATCAACATGATCAAAATCAGTTACAACAAATGATTTATCGTGTTCGTGACAATCACTTTAACAATTATAGACTGCATCTCTTTGCGCTGAAATCCTCCGAATTTGCTGCGGAAGTGCTTGGTAAAGACCATAGCCTGTATCACACCGTGAAAACCTTGGGTAATCGTATCAATAGTTTCTTTGAATATGTAAAAACGGATGAACACTATGTTCATGTAAAACATATCGGCACAAAAATAGCATTTAAGGTCTTTAAGGATTCTATACAACAATTTGTAGAACCAACAGAGGCATTATCTTTCTATATGGAAATTGTACCGTGGAAAGATGCTTGGAATTTGTCGGGTATCATGACAGTAGTCAACCAAGAGGAAGTGAATTTTGATTTGCCAGAGCAATACGAAGCGACTTATCGAATAGAGGCGATGCATGGTAAAGACAAAAGTTTGAAAAGAACCGAAAAACAGCTAAAGGATATGGGGAAATTATTCCAATCTGAACAAAAAGCTGCTGTCGCATTTATGGAGGGTAGGGAAGTAAAGGAATTTGCCACTGATTTCTTTAAAAAATATCAACAAAAATATCCCAGTAAAGAGGAATCTCCATTGCCTGAGTCAAATTTGGATCTTGCAGATGATGCCCGAGTGACTGTTTTCTTTAATCCAAAGACAGGCTTGGAAGTTTTTGGCGGTATCGAAGAGTTCTTTCCGATCAAGAATAATAGTTTTATTTCTATGGATGATCAAACCGATCCCCCTTATGCACGTTATTTCCTGAATCTTTTGGTTGAAGATTTCTTTCCGAGTGAATTGCCGAAATATTATGTAAATTTATTCAAAGCAGAAGTTGATAAGCAGTTTTTCTTTCCGGTTACAGATACCGTATTGGATTTCTTTCTTCGCTTCTACAAAAGAGGTACCTATTTCCTTGGACCGTTTCCATTACTAAAATAATTTCACTTACTGACCTGCTATAAATTAGGATTAGTATGTGCCAAAATCCCATTTCAGAAATGTTATGGGATTTTTATTTAGTTAGATAAAAATTTAGTTTTTATTAACAAATTGATATTGAACTATTTCATAATTTAATGGTCATAAACTTGATCTTATGAATGGGTTCGTTAAACGCTTTTACTGCCTTGGCCTGATATTATTTTTATCGAATCTGCTTTTTGGGCAAACACCGTATCCTAATCCGCCTGAGTCGGTAGTCAAAACAATGACTTATGACCCTAATAATCGTTTGTATTATCAGGTTTCTAATGACGGTAAGTATTTGTATATATCGATTTACAAGCATGAGAACAGTAAAAAATTATTAATGCCGGGTGGCGTTCAGTATTATTTTTCTGTCCAAGGTGAGCGAGACACGACAAAGTTAAGTCGTTTAACATTTCCGGCTTATTCTGATAAGAATGAATGGATTGGGCGGACATTGGTTCACGTTGATCGTTTTGCGGATATTAGAAGTCGCTATCTGTCAAGTCCTAATGAATTAGACATCAGGACAAGTGTTGAGCATAACAGATTGGTAGAAAATAATCCTTATAGGAGTCAACTTATCGTTCCACTCAGCATGATCAAACCAGTCGGAAATTCTATCGATATTTGTATTGTGCTGCGCGGTATACGGACTAAGCCATTGGAAGAAGGAACTGTAGCGCCCGTTATTGTGTCTAAGCCTCCTTTTAAGGGGATCACGAAAGAGAAAATGGATGAAATGGTCGATTTGGATACATGGACCGAGAATTGGATTACTTATGTTCTGCAATAATTCCTATTTAAGCACGGAATAATTTCAATGGAAATTGATCAGCTGATGGGGCTTCTGCTAAATCAATCGTTTGCGGAGATTTTTTGTTAAAGACGTTGCATAAAAAACGATTGCGAATGGATATATTCGCTGTAGACCATTGAATTTATAAGATAGACAACAAATTTAATTATGGATAGCAGAAGAGATTTTATCAAGAAGGCTTCCTTGTTAGCCGGTGTTTTTGGTTTACAGAGTTCCTTGCCCGATGCCATTCAGCGCGCGTTGGCGATTGAACCGACAACAGGGAGCACCTTTTTGGATGCCGAGCATATTGTATTATTAATGCAGGAGAATCGTTCTTTTGATCATAGTTTCGGAACACTTCGTGGTGTTCGAGGATTTAATGATCCAAGAGCTGTAAAGTTGCCTAATGGCAATCCTGTGTGGTTACAATCATCGGCTTCTGGTGAAACTTATTCGTCATTCCGACTGGATATCAAAAACTCGAATGCTGCTTGGACAGGCGATTTACCGCATTCTTGGGAAAACCAAATGGCGGCACGCAATCAAGGTAAGCATGATAACTGGATAGAAGCTAAACGGCCAGGGGGAAAGGTTCTGAAAGAGATTCCGCTAACAATGGGCTACTATACACGCGAGGATATCCCTTTTTATTATGCGTTAGCTGACGCCTTTACGATCTGCGATCAGCATTTCTGTTCGTCTATTACTGGAACGACAACCAATCGTCATTTTTTTTGGACAGGAACCTGCGTCCCACATAAAGGAGCAAAACCATTGGTTCGGAATTCAGATATCTATTTTAACCGTTGGGCACATTGGAAAACTTTTCCTGAACGTTTGGAAGAGGCGGGGATTTCCTGGAAGGTTTATCAAAATGAAGTCAGTATTGAAAGTGGCTTAGAGGGCGAGAATCTCTTGGGGAATTTTACGGACAATAATTTGGAATGGTTTGCGCAATACCATATTGAATTCAAGAAAAGCCACCTTGATTTTATGCGTAAACGTGTTGCGGAATTACCGGCGGAGATCGAGGAAATTGAAAAGATATTAGCTAATAATAGCGCTGAGAGTGTACAGAAAACACAGAATAAACTCAAACAAAAGAAGGAGCAGCTAATCAGTTATAAGAATCATTTGGCAAGACTCACGGATCAGGCTTTTCTACAGCTTCCCAAAGAGCAACGCGCTCTTCATGAACGCGCTTTTCAAACTAATGAGGGAGATCATTTCTATCGGGAGACGAATGTAGTTACTCATGAAGGTGAACAGATTGCCGTTCCCAGGGGTGATGTTCTTCATCAGTTTAGAAGCGATGTAAAGTCTGGTGAACTTCCTGCAGTCTCGTGGCTCGTCGCACCACAAAGTTTTTCGGACCATCCAAGTGCTCCCATGTATGGAGCTTGGTATGTGTCCGAAATATTGAATATTTTGACGGAAAACCCGGAAGTTTGGAAAAAGACCATTTTTATTCTTAATTACGATGAGAATGATGGGTACTTTGACCATGTTCCACCTTTTGTGGCACCTAACCCAGCTGATAACCGTTCAGGAAAAACTTCCCCGGAGTTAGATTTTACGGGCGAATATGTGAGTTTGGCACAGGAGCTTGCCGATGGTGAGAAAAAGACCAATGCAACGGAAGGTCCTGTGGGGCTCGGTTATCGTGTGCCTTTAATTGTGGCGTCGCCTTGGTCAAAAGGCGGTTGGGTCAATTCGGAGATTTGTGATATTACATCGACCATCCAGTTTATGGAACATTTCTTTGAGAAAAAGCTGGGCAAGCATGTGAAAGAGGAGAATATCAGTTCGTGGCGTCGGGCTATCACAGGAGATTTGACCTCCATATTCCGGAAAGCGGAGGGAACACATGCTGTTGGGCTGCCATTTTTAGATCGGAATCAGCAGATCTATGCTATCGATCAGGCAAAATCGAAACCGCTACCAAATAATTTTCATGTTTGGTCGAAAGAGGATGCAGCAAGCTTGCGGTCTAAAGGTCATTCCACTTTACTGGCAAGACAGGAAAAGGGACAGAAGAATTCGAATGCGTTGGCGTACGAGCTCTATGTGAATGAGTCTTTTTCGAAAGATCAAAATCAGATTCATCTGACAATGGAAGCAGGCAATAAGGTGTTTGGCCATAAATCGCTAAGCAGCCCATTTAATGTCTATAGTGGTTCGAGCTATAAAGAGGGGGTGAAATTTTGGCCTTTTGCGGTAGTCGCAGGGCAGAAACTTAGCTTTGACTGGAACTTGGCCGACTTTAAAGATGGTTATTACGATCTGACCGTATATGGGCCAAATGGATTTATGCGGGGATTTAAAGGGAAGGCGGAACAGCTGTCTGTGAAAGCAACTTATGAAATAGGAAAAAAAGGTCTATTGACGGGTAATCTTGTGGTGGAGGTCCATAACACAGGAAAGAAATCATACCATGTACAGGTGGAAGATAACGCTTATAGTACCTGGAAGAAATCTCATCTACTTGCGGCAGGGAAATCTGTCAGATGGATTGTGGAATCCCATAAAATCCATGGTTGGTATGATGTGACGCTGCATGTGGAGGGAACCAAATTTGTGCGTCAGTTTGCGGGTCGGGTGGAGACAGGCAACCATTCGAAGACGGATCCACAGTTGGGATAAATCTAAAAAAAGATCCCAGTGTACATGGACTGGGACCTTTTTTACAAGTTGATTTTTCGGTTTTTATTTTTTAATCCATTCTTCAAGTAATGTTTTCAATTTTGGGTCACTAGGCCTTGGACTATCTGCGGAGATTAGGTTTCCTGCTTTATCAATCAGAATATAACGTGGTATACCATTTACTTTATATGCGTTTGTCAACTCATTTCCCGGTCCCGCGTGTAAATGAATTCCTTTCATATTTTTCTCTTTAACATAGGTTTCCCATTTTGGTTTGTCCTGGTCGACAGAAACACCAACAAATGCGATCGGTTTTCCTTTAAACTCCTCGTTAAGTTTTTCCCAATGTGGTTCTTCCGCACGACAGGGGCCACACCATGTAGCCCACATATCGACCAATACGACCTTACCTTTAAGATCGGCGAGACTTGTTTTCTTGCCACTAAGATCGGGATAGCTAAATTTGAAAGCTGGCACACCTGTTTTTGTTTCTACCAGTTTTAGCTCAACGGCCTTTGCTCGTTCAATCTGTTCGGGTAAGGTGAAATACTTGTTATAGGTATTATTCATTTCCTGAAAGTCGCTGTACGAGCGAACAGACTCTAAACGTTGTAAAATATATTGTCCTTTAAGCACATCGGGTCCGATGGTAGAAATTAGTTTATCCATACCGGGCTTACTAGCAAGATCAACTTTTTGATAAACTAGATTGGTTAAGAACCGGTCACCATATGGCAGGTTCAATAATGTAGGTGTCAAATATTTATCGGCATTGAATGTCGTATAATAATCACTCATTTCTTCTTTGCTTGGGTGAGCTGTTCGTGGCATCTGTAAGTAGGATGTCGCGTAGTAGGCAAAATCAAAGTCTACGATTTCCGCGAAGAGCTTGTCAAAGTTTTTATTCCCCGTTTTAGCTGTCTTTTTAATACCGTCCAATTTTCCTTTGAATTCTTCTACCTCAGGGAAAAAGTCTACATAGGTGCTCATGCCACCTGGTGTCAGCCCTTTATCATGAAAAGGCTTGGCCTGTTGATCCCAAATGTATAACGCTTGATTTTCTGGACTATTTTTTCCTGTCAATTCGTAGGCTCCTTGGTCTAATTTGAGGTTTAATTCTTCGTTACCTTTGAAATAGAAACGAAATAGTCCTTGTTGGCTTTGTGGATTTCCACTTCCTAACGAATATAGACCTTCATATTCTGGAGTGAATCGAAATCCGAATCGGCCTTGTGCGTCTGGTACAGCGGTAGCGATTTCTTTCAATCGGCCATTAAGGACTTTAAAAAGGCCGATACGTTTTATTTTTCCAGGAGCAGCTGTTCCGGTGATGTTGCTGGGTTGTTGTGCGACTGTGACGAATGCGGTAACAAGCGCGGTAACGAATAAAAGTGTTTTTCTGATCATCGTATAGTTCGTTTAACTTAGTTTAATTGGAATAATTTTTTTGATGTCTTTTGCTTTAAATACTGTGTTATCTTTCTTCTTAATTGCTTTTTGAAGAATGAGAAACTCATTTTGATTGGCTGAGAAATAGGGTGAATTCGAGGTGCTCAATACAATAGCTATGGCTTCAGCTGCTTTGTCATAATCTTTTAGGTAATAATGTAAAAGAGCAAGGCGATAGTTGTCAACTATATCTAAAGGCTGTTGTTGTCCTAGGTATTGTACTCGGATAGTTTGTAAAATCGTCGGGTTATTTGATTGGTCTATAATAACTGGTCCTAAAGCATTGCTTCTTTCATCCCAGTTCGGATATACGTTATAGTGGTCGATTAGTGCTAAATAACTTCGGGCATCTTTGGAGCCTGTATAATAGTTTGTAATAAACGTTGGTAGGAACACATCCCATAGTCTATCCGTAAAGGTTGGGCGAATGTATTTAAACATATTGTGGAGACTATCCAGCTGTTGTTTGTTGCCGAACTCTTTGCTCTTCGCTTTTGCGATGTTTGTAATTTTGTTTCGTAGCAGATTTCCCCCGTACATATGGATCAGTTGTGGAAGGTTGTTGTAAGCCCAATTATTGTACTTGTTAAATCCTGTAACGGAGTTGGCTAAGATAGCGGTTTCTTTAAAAAGGTTTTCTTGTTGATCTAGATAGCTTTCTAATTCAGCGAAATCGTGTTTTTCTCCAGTTTTGATAAACCGTTCGCTATACGCAGCGGGGTAGGGATTGTCTAGTGTCTTGTTAAATGCTAAATACTGTTGCGCTTTATCTCGTTGCTTAGCTTCCTGTAAGAGAGCAATCAACCTATCCACTGAAAAGAAGCCGGATTCTGTCAAAATGGTTTGTCCATCGGGGTTCACGATGACAAAGGTAGGGAAGCCGGGCGCACCATATTTACGCGCCAATTTTTTGCCATCCATTTCCTTCATGACATCAGTTTTGTAAAGAATATAATTTTTATTGAGCTCGTTGATGACATTGGTATTTGGAAATACTTCTTTGTCCATTTGGGCACAAGGGAGGCAGCCAACAAAGTAGAGGTCGATAAGGATCAACTTATTGTCTTTTTTCGCTTGGGCCTGGCATTCGGCATATGTACCCTGATAGGCATTTTCCTGAGCACTTAATGCCTGGCGATAAAAAATGCCCATGCTAAGGATTGCCAAATAAAGAAAGAGTTTTTTCATTTTGTTGTTTTTAGCGTTTTCGTATTGGTAGTCTTATAGTGTTATTTGGGTATTGTCCTTCAGTATGATTGTGATCTCATTAACTTTTGCTTTTAGGCGAATTTGGTCGATCAATTTGGGGTTTTTCTCGAGTTCATCGACAGAATAGCTGTCTATGCGTTGGATGAGATCGCCATTTTTCAAGGAGCTTCCATCTGAAGGAATACCAACTATCCCAAGGGCTTTTAGTTGACCGGTATTGTCCCAGCCAAATTGATGGTTTCGAATCAGAAAGTCCTGCGGTAGTGCATATAGTTTATTTGGTGCAAAAAAAACTTCGCTTTCTGCGAGGTTGATGGTCATATTGTATCTACTCAATAGGCGGATGCCAATAGATCCGTCGACGCCGGGCTGCCATTGTTCGTTATCTGCAGTGCCCCCCATCAATGTTACTGGAAGACCCGTCATGGGGGGAAGCGGTGAAATCGCAAACTGGTGACTTTTACCTAGAAATGTAGGTGAGGAAACACCCATGCTGACTGTCGCGGCCTGGGCTTCGGGCTTGCAACCGCTGATGAGTAATTTGTTTTGGCGGACAAAGGGTCTGAAACAAATGAGGTCATAGGATGCTCCTGTGTCGAAAACAAAACGACCTGCATAACTTTTTCCTTGCGTGATATCGAGCTGTCCGTGGAGAACCATGACTCCCGCAGGCATAGTGATGGGCGCAAGAGTACCTTTTCCGCTGTATTCGAATCCACCGAATTCATAGAGAGACAGGAGATTTTTATCGTAGTCGATATGGGTGATGTATCGTCGAATTAAGGTATTGCCAATGATGCCATCGCCATCGCGGCCCATTTCAGGAAAAATGGCAATACTTTGTTTATCAATGTTGAGGGTATCTAAACCAACTGTGTTGTTTTCAGAAATTTTGATTTTAGCATGCCCGCCTACCACAGAGGCATTTTTTTCTTTTGTTATTTTTAAACCGATGCGATCAGCGAGCTGCTGGCTGACGGCCATGCCGTCCGCTCCTGTGTCGAAAAGTAGACGTAGTGGTTTGTCATATCCATTTATCTTTACTTGCAGGTAGATTGAACCATTGTGGTTTTCGAAGGGAATGACAGCACGTAGCGCTGCTTTTTCCATCCGTCGCATGCCATAGAGCTGATCGAATAGCGAGAGGTGGACCAATTTGTCCGTTGTATTGAATAATGCTTCGGCATTGATCGATTTGTTCGCTTTATCTAGGATAGCTAATTGCATGATGCGACCTTTTTTTACTTTCCGATCTGCTTTGATGTCAATTTTTGAAATTTGGTAATTTTTGACAATTTGGTCAAGACGGAATTTAGCTCCATCGTCGGTGTGCCCGGCGATAGAAAAGTTGGATGCCAACTCACTGGCTAGAACAGTAGTGTCTTTTTGCTGGAATGCTTGAAAAAGTTTTTGAGCGAAAGTAGCACTGGATTGGGCATAACTACTGAATACCACTAGGGTACATAATCCAGTTAAAATTAATTTTTTAGTTTGTGTATACCACATAAAATTGGTTGTCATTTTTAATAGTTCCTCAAAGAGGGAAAAAGAAGGCGGTCTATTGGTGCCTTGTAGCTAAAGCATAACATATTTGTTTTTTTCGTTGTTCTCTTTGGTTATCCTAGAAGTATAGTGGTAAAAAGTTTGTCAAGCACCTACGTGTAAGCTGAAAAAAGATGAAAATTGTTATTTGGCCTGTTAATACCCGTAGATTTCTTTCAGGGCGATGTCAATATCGTCTGTAGCGGAAGCAATAACACGTAAGAGAATTTTACCGTTTTTGTCCACTAGAATTTTTGTTGGAAATCCGCTGATTTGATACGCTTTTACAATATCCATCTGCTCTTTATTTTCATTATTGAGCACATTGATCCAGGGTAAGTTGAGCTGTTGAATTGCCTTGTGCCAAGTCTTTTTGGAATCTTCCAGGGTTTTCCCATGTTCTTGGGCAATGCCTACAATTTCAAATCCCTTTTCTTTGTAGCGGCTATAGAGCTCTTGGAGGTGCGGCATACTGGCCCGACAGGGACTACACCAGCTTCCCCAAAAATCCAATAAAACAACTTGTCCACGCATGTTTTCCAACTTAAAATGTATTCCNNGGAAGTAGGGCGTTCGAAAAGGGGCGCCGTTTTACCTTTTGCCGTCACTAATTCCTTTTCGATGCGAGCTTGTAGCATTTGTCCAATGTTCGATGATTTGTACGTGTTGGACAATTCATCAAAGGCGCTTTTATAATCTGAGGACGTATAGCTGGATCTCATTCTGTAGAGTAGAAATAAGCTGCTGTACAAATGGGGATGACTTTTTATAAATTGTTTTTGAAGCTGGTTTTCTTTTTTACCGAGCTGGCTGATTTGTTGAAGTATACTTTTCCCTTCTGGCGACTCCGAAGAGACTTCGTTGGTTAGGATTGGGGTATAAAGTGTATTTTTTTGCTTAATAAATGTTGCGGTGGATTGGCGTAAGATCGTGTAGGCATTATTTTCTTCTCCACCACTAACATCAGCAAATTGGAGCTCTTCATTATCGGATTCTATGCTGATATTATCTCCTCCAATGAATAAGTTAAGTGGTGATTGCATCGGGTTAGTAGCGGTCATTTGATCTGCTGTACGTAAAATGGCATCTACTATTTTTGGCTGTTTTGGCACCTTGAATTCAAATTTTCCGGATTGAATTTTTTGGGAAAAAACCTGTTTTTTATTGCTATTGTCGGTGAAGGATAGGGTAATTTTATTGGCGGAATTACCGATACCTTCCTGAAGTTGTCCTTTTATGGTTATACTATCCCCCTGTGCAAACAGGGCAATGGGGGATAGTATAAGATATAAAAGAAATAGCTGAAGTTTGTTCATAATTAGTTTCCTTTAATATTGATGTTCTGATTAGGGTTTAACGTTCGCGATAAGTCAAACTTTTGATTCGGCCAAATCCAGTATAGGATTTATCCAACACGAGATTTGCATTTAAACCAGGGACATCATATATGTTTAGGGCGCCTTCTGTACCATCGGCTTTGTTTGGGTCGTAAAGGCCTACCATGAGTTTATTTCCGCTGGTATATTTTGTGGTATTCTTGAATTCATAGAAATTTAGATAGCTGACTTTTTTATTCCCTAGGTCCACCATTAGTTTGGAAGTTTTGTAGGTCATGTCGTATTCATAAATTTTACCACCAGCACTGTAAAATAGGTATCCAAATTCGGGATTAAAGGCAAAGAGTTCTGCTTTATCGATGTCCGTACCAATGATTTCGCTGTAGTAAGTCTGTGCGGTGCTGACAGCGTTGAACCTTGCAAGGTATTTTTTTGAGGCATTGGGTTCTTTTAGGATGGAGAAGATCTCGCCCCCATTGTAGGCCATCCAGCGCATATAGAGCATATCTAGGCCTGTGTTAAAGCTGAATAATTTGAGATCTTCTCCTGGATCGATAAGCGTGGTACAAGTTGAAGCAGTAGATACATGGCGCACAAATCTTCGATTGGTTTTATCATACAATATAATAGGGTTGGAGATGTCCCTATGCCATCCACCTATGAAGGGGGCTACCTCAAAACTTTTTTCCTCAGCTGCGATGTAATTGATTGGAGCCGAGTAAAATATATTGAGACCCCGTTCGTAAAAGTAGGCATTTCCGCCACCTATTAAATAGGATGCTCCAGAGCCTCTTTGTTGGATGACGTCGGCATAAAATCCGGAAGGAATTGCACCAATCATTTCATACGATAGCCCCATGGTATTCGTCCATTTGAAGGTGTTGGGATCCACTTTTGTTGTACCGTTATCTGTGCCCAAGTATAAACCATAACTGATCTTGTCTGGTCCAAGCAGTAACCCTGTTGCGTATGTATAGGTCATGACAGGTTTGCCTGTTAATGTAAGCTCCGATCCCGTATAAGCTAAAATGTCGTTATAGACATCAAAGGTGTTGGATGCATTTAATACGAGCATATCTACTCTGGCCTTTCCATTGGCTTCGTTCATCATTATCCAACCTTCATTGATTTCGTTGACGACTTTGAGTTTGAATGGACGTGTATATTTTATTCCTGTCTGTTTTTCTGTGACAGAAAAATAAGCTTGATAACTTCCTGCAGTAAGATTTATTTTGATATTCAGATCTTTTTCTTCACTTAATGAGAATATCGCCTGACCTCCGAGGCCGTTGGAACCGATATAAGTCCACTGATACTGATAATTATCTTCAACAAATTTGCTGTCTTGTGTGAATTGTATTTTGGGAGTCAATTGAAGGTCTTTACCGACAAGAGCAGTGACTTCGTTGGGTAGTTCTGCGATCGTATCCAATTCATTTATTTGAGAATAATTATAATTTCCAAGATCTTTTTTACAGCCCCCCAAGATTATACATGCCATCAAGAAGCTAATAATTGAATATGAGATATTTCTTTTCATTTTTTTCGTTTTAAGTTTGTAGGCTATTGCGCAGCAGTTCCCATACTCATTGGTTGGCCGTCTTCGTCCAAGATAAGGTTGCCAGCCGCCTTCTGTTCATTCAGGTACCGCTGCATAAATTTGCCATAGGCCAATGTTTCAGCAATTGAGATATTGGTATCCATATATTGCGGGTCGACATTCAGGACTTCAACCATTAAGTTGAGCTTTGTACGTGAAAAGGTTCCGAGATAGGGGTCGAACCACCGGGTTGGTTTTTTTATTATATCATTGATAAACCATCTATAGTTGATGAAATTTAACTTTTGACCGGTAGTCTGATTTGTAATTTTATACTGCATGTCGAGCGAAAAGTTTTCATTTTCGAGGAGGTCAAAGCTGAGCAGGAAATTTTGATCTTTCATGTCAGGAGTTCTCATAAATCTGAGCCATATGGTATCCCGAAGTTGATTCTTTTTGATCGAAAAATCCTTGTTGATGATTTCGTAGTGTTTGCCCTCAATTGCAGTAGATGATACATTTGGGACTATTTTATACGGTCGATCGCTATCTGCTGCGTTTCCTATTGTGGCAATGACCATATGCACAAGGGAATCGACTATCGTCTCTTTAGTCAGACTGAATGAGATCAGGGTAGAATCTTTAAGGACCTCAGAGGAATAGGCGAGGGGCCGGGCTGTTTCATTAAAATAAAGGGTTGGCTTTCCTTCGTACTTGTGAAGCTCTTTCTCACATGAAATGAGACAAGTAATAGCTGCGAAAGCTAATAATAAGTAGCATATATTTTTCATGTGTAGCATTTTATTGTCTATAAATTGATTCAGAATCTGGAAGAGGAACGTTATAATTTATCGTTTCGTTACCACTTGTCGAAGAGCCATTGGCTACAGAGGTTACGTTCCTTCGTTTGTAATAATAAAAAAGCTGGCCCTCCCCGAAAAGGTCCTTTTGATACTCTTTTTGAAGTTCAGTCGAGATGTTTGCCGTCGCTGCTAGTGGTAATAAGCCTCTGTTGGCACGTACGATATTCAGTCGTGTTATTCCATCAGCCGCAATGGGTTCACATTCGGCTGCGATGTAATAAATTTCACTTATCTTGAGCAAGGGAATACTGAAACGAAAAGTTTTGGTCTTGTCTACTACATCTGCATATTTAAGAAACGTTTTATAAGGCTTTGAGCCATTGGAGGGCATCTGCCAGTTTAGATTGTACCTGTAATCGTTTTCATTGTTTTCGTAAACGGTAGCTAGCCGAGTTGGCGTAGGTGCTAAAATTTGCCTGTCACTAAGAGATGGATCGAACCAATTCAGGTAACGATTGTATAGCTGGGAATTCATAACGCCAAATAGCATTTCTGACGAAAATATGCGATCGGGATTTTGCTTTTCAACCAAAGCATTGGCAGAAGTTGTCCAAGGAAACTTGTCGCTTACAGCGATCACCTCTTTGGCCATGGTTAAAGCATTGGTTTTGTCGCCACGATAGAGGTAAACCCGTGCTTTGAGACCTTTTATCGCATAATAATTAAGCCGATAATTTCTGTTATTGCTTAGAAAGTCGACTAAGTCTTCTGGTTGGGCAATGTTCACACCTGTTGTGATGATGGGGTCGTTTTGCAGTAAAGTTTCAGCAAGGTTTAAATCAGCCATTACATTGTCCATAAACACATTGGCTGGTAACAAAGGATTTACCTCGGTTTTCGTGTTTCTATAATAGGGCAAACTTTGTTTTGTAGAATCTACAGTTGAGTAGCGAGGGCCATATAAGCGTAATAGGTCGAAATGCAGGAATGCGCGCATGGCGATTGCTTCGCCTCTATAAACGTTTTCTGTGGATTGATCCACAACACCTTTGTATTTATCGAGATTTTCCAGGAAGACATTAATATTTAGGATCGTCGCATAAGCGGTCGACCAGATATCTTCCATACGGTCGACGGTTGGTTTATCTTTGTAGGCGTAAGTTGACGTCTTATATTGGTTATGTTCAGTACTGATATTATAGCGCTGACCGAGGATTTCGATGGTAGAAAGTGTGAGATTATCTCCATATAACTGGTTTGCTGCGAGATCCAAATAGATTCCATTGAGCACGGATCTGATACCATTTTTGGTACTGTATAACTGAGATTCTGAGACCTTGTCTTCCGGTTGAACATCCAGGAATTTTTTACAGGAGAAAAAAGAGACAGTTGTCAGCAGAATTAGGAGTATTTTAATAGTGCGTTTCATAAGTCAATAATTAAAATGATGCTCTGAAAGAGAAGGCAAATGTTCTGGCATAAGGGTACGATATGCCACGCTCTCTTCTGACGGTGGAGAAATATAGAAAGTCATTTGCCATCAGGTTGACGGACAATGTCTTCAATCTCATACTTTGCAGCCAAGGACCTTTGTCAAATAGATAGCCAATGTTTAAGGTTTCACTACTGAGTGTGTTTAGCGATTGGACAAATCGTGATGATATCGGTGTCGTTGCTGTTTGGGAAATCGCTTTAAATTGCGCAATATCCCCTGGGTTTTGCCAGCGGTCGTATAAGGCACGTTTGTCCTGGTTGTTTACAATGTTGGTAAAGTTGATATTCTCCACTTTGTCAAATAATGCTGTATTGAAGATATCACCACCTAATCTATAGCGTAGGCCCAGTCCGAATGTAAATCCTTTAATCCGAAGGTTCGTGGAAATTACGCCCTCCACCTTAGGTGCTGTATTACCGACATTGGCTACATCAGCAGCGCTATAATCAAATGTATATTGCCCATCTTTAGTCAAGAAAACTTCTTTTCCGGTGGTTGGATCAATTCCCAGGGATTGGGTAGCCCAAATGGCCTCAGCGCTATTTCCATCTATATATCTGACTAAGGATTTGGATGTTTCCTGCTGCTTGTTGAGCGTTCTCAGGATGTCGCCAAATCCGTCGTATTGGCTTTTGTAGCTTGCAGCAGTAAGACCAATATTCCAGGTGATGCCTTTTTCAAGGTTATAGATCGGATACATGGTCAGCTTTGTCTCTAATCCTTTATAGGTTAGGCTACCAATGTTATAAGGATATGAAAATACCCCTGTTGAGGACGGTAAGTCTACGGGAACGATTAAAGGATCTGTTTTCTTGTTATACGCATTGATATAACCTGTAAAACGATTGTTGAATAGGCTGAAATCTAAAGAGGTACTGATCTGTTGTGTTTTTTGGGGCTCTAGATTGGGATTCCCCAACATATTAAGTGTTACGCCCTGACCGAACTGGTTGTAATTTGTACTGGTATAATTGTATAATGAAATTGAGCTGATGTTAGCGAAATTCTGATTACCGGTGATACCCACATTTCCAGTTAGCCGTAAAGAGTTTATCCAGGGCATTTTTTTTGCGAATGCTTCTTTGTGGATATTCCAGCCTAAACCGACGGCATAATAGGGCGAGAATTGCTTGTTACTTCCATAAGCCGTTGAGCCATCCAATCTGTATACAACATCGAATAGGTAGCGGTTATCATAGGAATAATTGGCACTTAGTGTTGTATTGACCGTACGATATGTGCTACTGGATGCTACCGGAGCACCGTCGAGCAAATAACTATAAGCAAAGCGCGGGTTGCCCGTGTTTCCTGCGGGAAATCCTTCAGCTACAGTTGTATAGGCGTCGTTTTTATTTTCAGCTATTGTATTGCGCCAGTTAGCATTTAATTGATGTTTCTGGGCAAAGGTTTTATAAAAGGTCAACATAAAATTTCCTTGATAGGAAAAATTGTTGTTTCGACTTTCCGTATATTTTCCTTTCCGTAAGGTTGGTGTANNTTGGTGTTTCAAAAAAATCGCTCATCTCGGGCGACTTGTAGATTTTACCTTCTGTTGTTCCCTTAGTCATTTGTAGCGCAGCATTCGCTCTTAGATAACTCGTGATGTCATAGTTGGCATTAAAGTTATTTTGTACTTCTAAGTTTTTGGATTTATTATATTGCGGCAGCATGGCATCATATAATGGGTTGGAAATATAGAAATCGACAGCAGAGTTGGATTTGCGACTAATTTCCAAAAAAGGGTTTTCCCAATTTTTTTCATAATATGGATTTGTATTTACCCAGGTAGAAAATAAGCCGTATTGCGATTCGGTTGTCTTGTTGCCTCTGATATAGGTAATATTGTTAATATTTACCTTATTTTTCCGATAAGTTAGGTTGATGCTACCGCTATAACTATCCCTTCCTGACCCAATCATGGCTCCTTTTCCTGTCCGATAGTTTAAGCCAAGATTGTAGATAAAAGTCTCGTCGCCGCCAGCTGCATTGATCGAGTTGTTAGTCGAGAAGCCATTTTGTAAAGGTTCGCTTAGCCAGTAACTATCAACTCCTTTTTTTACAAATGAAAGGTGTTGATGGTATAGGCTATCGAGATATACTTGTTGTGTGGGACTTGACGATGAGTTGTAACGCCCGGAGAGTCTTTCAAATTCCAATTTTTCAGTCGCATTCATCATATTGTATGCGGACAAATCGGGCATTTCAAACCTAAAGTCCTGTGTGTATGTAAACTGTAATTCACCCGGTTTGGGTTTTACTGTCTCTATAACAACAACACCGTTAGATGCTTGTGAACCATATAGTGCTGTTGAAGCGGCATCCTTAAGTATTGTTACTGATGCGACGCGGTTCATGTCAAGATCAACAATGGTCTGTATAGTTGTTGGAAAACCATCTAGGACAAATAGCGGTTGATTGGGGTCAGCCCCAAACTGGTCCGTTAGTGTGGAACTAGGAATACTACTCTTGCCACGAACTTCAATCACTGGCATGACGTTTGGATTTGATCCTGCTAAGTTGTTCTCAATTTGTAAAAAGGAAGGATCCAATGTCTTCAAACTCTGAATAATATTGTTGTTGCTTACTGCTTTTAATTCTGCACCAGAGAATTTTGTGGTCGTACCGGTAAAGCTATCTTTATTTCTATTGATCCCTGTTCCTGTAACAACAACCTCTTCGATCGTATTGTCCTTTTTGCGAAGTTTGACAAACATACCGCTGACGGACAATGTTGCTTTGATTTCCTGGTGTTCGTACCCTACGAATGAGATAACGAGCATTTCATTCAATGCTGTGATTGGCAGGTTGAATACCCCATCAGCATTGGTTTTAACAGATCTTTTTTCGTCGTTTTTTTGACGTATTGATGCGCCTTCTACGGGTTTGCCTTGCTCATCTACGACTCTACCTTTGATTCCCTGTTGGATACTGGTGTTGACGATCTTTTCAGGTGAAATGGTTGTTATAGTGTGAAGCGGCGTCGTCGCCGCTCTCTTTTTTACAACTACTGTTTTGTCGAAAAAATCGTAAGAAAGATTCGCTTTGTTAAAAATGATATTCAGCACTTGCTTGAAGGGCGCTTCCTTTATATCAGCAGATAGATCAATGACTTGATTGATCTCATTTTTTTTGTAAAAAAATGTATATCCACTTTGTTTTTCAATTTTTTTCAAAATAGCTTCAAGGCTTGCCTTTTGCTTTTTGAGGGTGATCTGTTGTGCATAGGTGTTTGCGTCTACTTGCGACAAACCTAGGCCGATCATTAAGGTAATTAGGTTGATCCTCATGAGAGATCTCGATAATGGGCGCACAAAAAAAGGGCTGTGTTTTTCATAGGAACGCCACGGATTGGGTACAGCATTTGCCGCCAACGTGGTCAAATGAAAATCTTTCTCCTTCTTGTTGAACGGAGTTAGTGTAAATTTCATTAAATTCGTTTGGTTTTAACGTGTTAATAATTTAGAAGTTAGACGATACTTTAATACCAACAAATCCGACGGGTTCTGCGCCAACAGAATCCGTCTTTTTATTGATATTATTGATATGATCAAGGAGGAAATTTTTTACTTTTCATCGTTCAGCAATTTTTGGTTATGTAATGATTAAGTTGATTTTATTGTCTTTATCTAGCACTGCCTTTGTATTTAAATCAGCAAAATTCAGCAGCTTGATTAATTTATCCAAGCTGAGGTTGCGCGGGATTTTTCCAGAATATTGTTCTTTATTGCTGTTCGCTTGATAGGTAATTGTAATATTATACCATCGGGCAATCTGTTGAAGTACTTCGGCTGTATTATTCCCATTGAAATAGAATTGACCATTTTTCCAGCTTAGCGCTTCTTCTATATCTATTTTATGAACACTCAATCCACCTTGTTTGAATACGGCTTGTTCATTGGGCAGGAGCCGAACACGTGATTTATTGTCTTTTTCCAGAGAGACAAGAACAGAGCCTTCTGCCAAACTTGTTTGGATTTTTCCAGTTTCTGGATATGCATTGATATTGAATTGCGTTCCCAGAACTTCTACATGTTGATCTTTTGTCTTGACAATAAATTTGCTTTTATTGCTTGTCTTTCGTACGTGGAAGTAGGCTTCTCCTTGTAGTTCTACGACTCTGTTGCCCTCAGTAAAAGATGTGGGATAGGTAATTTTTGATTCCGCATTTAGGGTCACTAAGGTGCCATCAGCAAGGGTTAAGTCGTATGTAGCACCTTTTGGGGTCTGCATGCTATTCTTCTGAACTATTGGCTTGTTGTTTTTCGCATTGAGATAACTGATCTGCCCATTACCGTTCTTGACAATGATAACATCCCCTGTCTGAATGCGCTGATTTAGATTTAATTGTTCGAGGTCGATCTTTTGTCCGTTACCTAAAGTAATGATTGCCCGTTCTTTTCCAGCTGGTACGGAGGCCAATAATTCTTCAGAAGCAATATTTTCGGTTGAGGGCCAAAAGTTGTAGGCGAAGAAACCAATAAGCAGTACCGCAGCAGCAGCACTGATATAGCGCAGATATTTTAGCGTAGCTGACTTTCTTTCTGTCGTCCCGATTTCGTTCAATAAGCGGTTTTTCGCACGTTTCTGAATCTTATGAAAATCTTTTTCTGGTATGTGATCTGTAGCTTGCAGATCAAACCAATCGAAAAGAGTTTTACGCTCGTCAACGCTTTCGGTTCGGTTCAAAAAACTGATAATCAGTTTATATACATCTTTTGCTTCCTTCATAAATCGCAGTACAATACTGGTTGGTTATTATATAAGTGATTTAGAATGCAAGGAGCTTCTACTCAAAAAAGAAAAAAAGTATATAATTTTATAACTATCTGAAATAAGGCGTTGAAAAGAGCTAAAAAAACAATGTAAAGTGAAACAAATGACTTGTTGCTGTACGTAAGTGTTTAATGGCTTTATTGATATGTTTTTCTACCGTTGACTCGCTTATATTAAGCTTTTGTGCAATTTCTTTATTGTTCAGGCCATGCAGGCGGCTGAATTGATAGACTGTACGGCAGGCTTCGGGCAGTCTGTCCACAAGCTGGCTGATATGTTCTTGGAGATCGCGGCCATAGCTGGTCTGTTCGGTCGATTCGTCCAGCTCCGAATACCCCATAAACAAATGATTGCGAATATGCTGGCGTCTTGTGCCCGTGCGATAGAAATCCATAATTTCCAATTTGGCAGCTCGCACCAGATAGTGTTCGATGGGCCCCTCCACCACAAAATTCTTTCTGCGTTCCCATAGCTACTGAAAGATATCCTGAACGATTTCTTCGGCGATATGCTCATCGGCTAAACGATTGTAACAGATATTGAATAGTTTCTTCCAATGCCTGCGATAAATCGCCTCAAAAGCCGCTGTATCTATCTTATATCCGGTATCTTGCATTTAAGTCTAGTGGGCAAATTTAGAAAGCCACCGGGCGAATCTACAGCTTATTTAGACAAAATACAAATAACTATGGTAATTTATTGAGCATGATCACATCGCCTTTAATACGTAGACCTTTCTGGATCTGTCCAGTTTTTAATCCGTAGGAATAAATAGAAGCATTGCCGGAAGAATCATTGATCGCGGCAAAAACCTGGTCACCATTCCGATAGAAATTAGGATAAAAATCAAGCTTTCCAGTTGGGAAATCGACTTTTTGCGTTGATCTATTTTTAAGGTCCAGAAGGTAATAACCGGCAGTATTGGCTGCAAAATAATCAGAAAATTCCTTTATCTTGTTCAGGTCAACGGCTTTGGTCAATGCCATGCCCCCTCCGATATCATACAATCCATAAAACTCATCTTTGCGCTCGTTATCCAATGGAAAAAAGTAATCCGGATCAATAAAGTCCGTACCCACCTTAATGCGCATGACAGCGGGCTTATAGGTCGGGTGAAACCTCAATCGCCCACCCGGCTGGGTGATAAAATACAAATAGCCCTCATATACCGCGGATACCTGCCAAAAAAGATTATATCCTCCCGGAAATGTCGATCTGGCATCTGTGGTGATTTTGCGTGTATGCATTTCAGGGTAGTCGATCGTAGCGAGGTAAATCGTATCGCCCGCCGGCGCTGCTTTATCTTCATAGTTATACAGCATATAAGCAATATACAGCTTATTATCAACCAAGCGCCCCATAACGCCGCCATAATTGATCCCTTTGGGCGGTAGCGGAATATCGAGGTTTCCATGCTTTAGCACACGCATGCTTTTAACATCCACCAGTACGTACATAAATTGCTTACCCCGGCGGCTGCTTCCGATCAGCATCTCGTGATCCGACACCCAACTATACCAACTCGCTACCGCTGTCCAGCCGGTAAACTCTTCGAAGGGTATGCTGCCATAGAATTTAAAGCGATTGTTTTCATAACCATATTTAGAAAATTGGCCCGTATTTTCATCAATACCATAATATTTTCCATCTTTTTCAGCAAAGAAAAGTTCTCCTTTCGTGGGTAAACCATTGGCTAGATCCACCATCCCATTTTGCAGACTGTCAATTGGTTTAAAGAAAATATGTTCGGACGAGCTATAGCCAAGGACCGCAAAATTTGCTTTGGGAACATCCATGTCACATGAGACAAAAAGGAAAACTATACAATAGACCAAATAGCAGTAACGGTTCATAGGCGTAAAACTATGAAAATATAAATCGATGGCAAAAATTACCTCAATATCCCCTTCCCCTTCATTGCTACCTAAAAGTATGCACAGGTGCAAACCAAATAGCACGATTATGGGTTACTTAATCGAGATAACTGTATGAGAATACCTTAGACGAAATTCCACAGCGGGAATCCGGATAAAATGGTCACGTACAAACAGTATTCTCCTGTAAAAGAACTGCTTAATTGATGGACGATTTGATTTAAACTTATATTTAAGATAACAATTATGGAATGGATTACTGACCCGCAAATTTGGATCTCATTTTTTACTTTGACTGTACTGGAAATTGTCCTGGGTATTGACAACATCGTATTTATTTCAATACAAAGCAGCAAGCTTCCCCTCGAACAACAGAAAAAAGCACGACAGCTAGGTCTTGCTTTAGCATTGATAATGCGCGTGGCACTCCTATTTTCCATCAAATGGGTGATGGGGCTTACGGCGACCGTTCTGGATATCGCAGGCTGGCTCAATACCGATAATCCAGCAATAATTCGCTACCTTTCGCTATCAGGAAGGGATCTGATTCTGTTTTTTGGCGGGATGTTTCTCATTTATAAGTCTACAACCGAAATTCATCACCGTGTAGAGGGCCACGTTGAAACAGGGACAGCAAACCTTAAGAAAGTAACCTTTTCCAACATTATTATCCAAATACTCATCCTCGACCTTGTTTTCTCCCTGGACTCCGTCATTACTGCTGTAGGTATGGTGGACCGCATAGGGGTAATGATCGCCGCCGTAATTGTCGCTGTAGGAATTATGATGGTATCGGCTGAGCCCATCAGCAGGTTTGTAAATAACCACCCTTCGGTCAAAATGCTAGCGCTTGCATTTTTATTGCTTATCGGGGTCTCTTTGACTGCGGAAGCATTCGATCAGCATATTCCAAAAGGCTACATTTATTTTGCGATGGCATTTTCAGTTATGGTCGAATTTCTAAATATACGATCCCAAAACAAAGCTTTAAAAAAAATCTCAGATCCAAATTCTAAACCTTAAAAAGAAAGATATCAATACGTTAAAAAGTGCTAAATATCAGAATGGAAAGCTTATTGGTCTAGCATTTTTTACTAAATTAAAGGTTCATCAATATCGAAAAATATGAAATGTCCAAATTGCAACGAAACGCTACTGATGACGGAGCGTCACCGAATTGAAATAGATTACTGCCCAAACTGCAGAGGCGTATGGTTGGATAAGGGTGAGCTCGATAAGTTGTTGGAACAAGCAGCCAACGACAATACCGGTAGCCCTATCAATACGAAAGACGCTGACAACTATACTAAGTACGAAAGAGAAAATTATCAATCCCAACAAAAGTATCACGAGAAGGATCGATATACGGACAATCACAAATATCCGCAAGGTCGAAAGAAGAAATCCTTTCTCTCCGATCTGTTTGATTTTGATTAAATAGGCCAAATAAGATAAAACAAAGAAGCCCGATATATATCGGGCTTCTTTGTTTTAATCGGCCGTTAACAGCTGTTTTTCGAGTATACGGAGCAGCTCCTCTCCGCGTAGATTTTTGGCAACGATCTTCCCCGCTGGATCCAAAAGAAAATTCTGTGGTATTGCCTGTATCCCATAAAGCTTTGCTACTTCCCCATTGAATCCATTCAGATCAGCTACATGGTTCCATCTTCCGACTTTATCCTCTTCAATGGCTTTGATCCATGCCGCCTTTCCATTTTTACTGTCCAATGAGACGTTCAAAATTGTAAATCCTTTATCCGCATATTGGTCAAATGCCTGAATGAGATAAGGGCTTTCCTGTCGACAGGGACTGCACCAGGATGCCCAAAAATCAAGCAATACATATTTTCCACGTAGACTATGTAATTGAAGTTCTTGACCGGATACGGTAGGAGAAGT